>NZ_CP133782.1:4680000-5280000 GCF_034351645.1 Pseudomonas sp. DC1.2
CTTCCTATATCTACGCATTTCACCGCTACACAGGAAATTCCACCACCCTCTACCATACTCTAGCTCGACAGTTTTGAATGCAGTTCCCAGGTTGAGCCCGGGGATTTCACATCCAACTTAACGAACCACCTACGCGCGCTTTACGCCCAGTAATTCCGATTAACGCTTGCACCCTCTGTATTACCGCGGCTGCTGGCACAGAGTTAGCCGGTGCTTATTCTGTCGGTAACGTCAAAACACTAACGTATTAGGTTAATGCCCTTCCTCCCAACTTAAAGTGCTTTACAATCCGAAGACCTTCTTCACACACGCGGCATGGCTGGATCAGGCTTTCGCCCATTGTCCAATATTCCCCACTGCTGCCTCCCGTAGGAGTCTGGACCGTGTCTCAGTTCCAGTGTGACTGATCATCCTCTCAGACCAGTTACGGATCGTCGCCTTGGTGAGCCGTTACCTCACCAACTAGCTAATCCGACCTAGGCTCATCTGATAGCGCAAGGCCCGAAGGTCCCCTGCTTTCTCCCGTAGGACGTATGCGGTATTAGCGTCCGTTTCCGAGCGTTATCCCCCACTACCAGGCAGATTCCTAGGCATTACTCACCCGTCCGCCGCTCGCCACCAGGTACAAGTACCCGTGCTGCCGCTCGACTTGCATGTGTTAGGCCTGCCGCCAGCGTTCAATCTGAGCCATGATCAAACTCTTCAGTTCAAACATCTTTGGGTTTTTAAGAAACCCTAAACTTGGCTCAGCAATCGTTGGTTACATCTTTGATTTCTCGCGGAGTAACTTGTGATGCTGATAATCTTGTTGACTATCAGTCTGACTCCACAAGCACCCACACGAATTGCTTGATTCAGTTGTTAAAGAGCGGGTGGCTAAGATCTTTCGTCTCAACCGAGGCGCGCATTCTACAGCAGCCCCTGTTACTGTCAAGCGGTTATTTTAAGAAGTTTCAAAGTTTCTTCTGCAACTTCAACCACTTGCGCTTTCGATCTCTCGTTAGCGGGAGGCGAATTCTACAGCGTTACTCGCTGCTGTCAACACCTCTTTTTCTCCGCTTTCGATCGAGAAGATCGAATCGTTTATAAGGCTAAAACACACTGCCTTATCAACTCCTTCTGGGCTTCGATGATCTGAAGCAGCTCGCTGTCGAAACCTACATAACTCTTTGTTTACCAAGGAGTTTTCCGTTTCGACTGCGCCGGAAGTGGGGCGAATTATAGACTTCCAGAATCTGCCGTCAACACCTAATTACGCTTTTCTTGTAGAAGGTGCCTTTTTAGCCATTAAACGCGGAATACGGCGGGTTACCGGCGGTACGCGTAACACTAATAGCAGCGCACCTATAGAAGCATAAATAGCCCACTCCTTAAGGTCGGCGCGAACGATCCATAGCATATGCAGCAACCCAAGCCCAAGAATCACGTAAGCCATTCGATGCAACTTCTTCCAGCGCCCGCCCAAACGTCTCTGACTGTAGCGATTGGAGGTCACGGCCAACGCCAGCAAACAAAGAAAGCCCAACGTACCGACAATAATGTACGGCCTCTTACGTAGCTCAACCCCCAACTGCGACCAATCAAAACCGAGGATGAATGCCGCATAGCCACTCAGGTGCAGGACCACGTAAGCAAAACACCACAACCCCAGTTGCCGCCTGACAGCAATCCATCCCGGCCAACCCGTCATTTTTTGCAAAGGCGTCATGCTTAAAGTGATGAGCAACAGAATAAGCGTCCCTAGCCCCAACCTATCAACCAGAACCTTACCCGGATCAGGACCCAGCACATCCGCCCATGCCTGATACAACCACAGCAGCGGCCATGCCGCCGCCGCGACGAAGACACCCACACGCCAGAACGGATATCGCATCAATAGTTCTTCCGCAGATCGAGCCCTACATATAAAGAAGCAACCTCATCCGAGTAGCCATTGAACATTTGCGTGTCACGCACATTGGGCTTGAACAAACCACTGGGTAAGCGACGCTCGCGCGCCTGAGTCCAACGCGGGTGATCAACCGAAGGATTCACATTCGCAAAAAAACCATACTCGTCCGCCGCAATACTCTGCCAGGTGGTTTTAGGCTGCTCACTGACCAAACTAATCCGCACGATAGATTTGACGCTCTTAAAGCCATACTTCCAAGGCACAACCAGACGCAACGGCGCGCCGTTCTGGTTGGGCAGCTCACGCCCATACATACCTACGGCAAGAATCGCCAAAGGACTCATCGCCTCATCCAGCCTTAGCCCTTCGACATAAGGCCAGTTGATCAAAGCAAAATCAGAACGCTGCCCTGGCATGGTCTTAGGGTCTTGCAAGGTTTCAAAGCGAATATATTTAGCCTTGGACGTAGGCTCTACTTGCTTGAGCAAGGCGGAGATAGGAAAACCTATCCAGGGAATGACCATCGACCAGGCTTCCACACAGCGCAGGCGATAAATTCGCTCCTCCAACTGATAAGGCTTCATGAAGTCTTCCAGCGCATATCGCCCCGGCTTACCCACCTCCCCATCGACAACCACACTCCAAGGCTCAGTCTTTAGTGCGCCGGCATTGGCAGCCGGATCGCCCTTATCGGTGCCGAACTCATAGAAGTTGTTGTAGTGGGTCGCATCTTTGAAGGGGGTAATCGCCTCATCCTTGACGTTGATCGCTCCCCACTTAGTAGAAGGAAGCTTTTCAGAAAACCAGGCCGGCGCCTTGCCTGCTTCGACATCTGCATAGCGCCCAGCCTCTTCGGCATTCGCCCAGCGCGGTAGACCGCTCACGGCCAAACCAGCCAAAGCAGCACCAAGCACACTACGACGAGAGAGATAAAGGGATTCAGACGTGACATCCGACTCATGACAGTCAGACGCTTTGGGGACTTTGATCAGCATGGCAACTCCGCAGCATTGGAGGACAGATGCACCAATAGACTGCGGAGTATGGGGGAAATTACATTACTCGGTGTTTTTGTGCCGGCGAAGATGCAACAAATATTGCACCGGGCCAGAAGCCGCGTAGGCGAGGAAAACCAGCAGTAGTATGCGCGGCGGATCACTGAACACCACGGCAAACACCAGCACCACGGCGAGGATCGCAACAAAGGGAACGCGCCCCTTCAAGTCCAGCTCCTTGAAGCTGTTGTACTTGATGTTACTGACCATCAGCATACCGGCAGCCGCTACCATCAAGGCAACCAGGAAGGACATCTTCGAGCCCTGAATACCGTAATCACTGAACGCCCAGACAATACCCGCCACCACACCCGCGGCAGCAGGACTGGCCAGACCAATAAAGTAGCGTTTGTCCGCAGTGCCAACTTGAGTGTTGAACCGCGCCAAACGCAACGCAGCGCCGGCAACATAAATGAAGGCGACCATCCAGCCAACCTTGCCCATATCACCCAGCGCCCAACCGAACGCCAGCAGCGCCGGTGCGACGCCAAACGCGACCATGTCCGACAGAGAGTCGTACTCGGCACCAAATGCGCTCTGGGTATTGGTCATACGAGCAACCCGACCATCCAGGCCATCAAGCACCATGGCGACGAAAATCGCGATCGCCGCGAACGCAAAATACTTACTCGCACTGGCTGAGTCACCGGCGCTCAAGGCCGCCTGAGCACTCATCGAGTTGATGATGGAATAGAAACCTGCGAAGAGGTTCGCAGTGGTAAACAGATTCGGCAGAAGGTAGATACCACGATGCCGGACTTTACGACCTTCAGCGTCATGCCCTTCTTCGATGTGTTCATCGATAGGCAGCAGACTTTCGGCGTCAGGAGCCTGGTTTGGCTCTTCGGGACGTTCGCTCATGGACATTACCTTGCAACAGGGTGGAAAGTTTCGACAGGTGTCTGGGACGACGGTTCGGCCGCAAACGATGCAGCTTTATACCAGAACCAGCCTCCCAAACAAAAAAACGCGGCCTAGGCCGCGTTTTCCGTACAAGTGAGCGACTTAGTTTTTAGCTTTGTCGACGATCTTGTTGGCACCGATCCACGGCATCATGGAGCGCAGTTGCTCGCCGATGATCTCGATACCGTGAGCGGCGTTATTACGACGCTTGGCGGTCATCGAAGGGTAGCCGGTCGCGCCTTCGCTGATGAACATTTTGGCGTATTCGCCGTCCTGGATACGTTTCAGGGCATTGCGCATGGCCTGACGGGATTCGGCGTTGATCACTTCCGGGCCGGTCACGTACTCGCCGTACTCAGCGTTGTTGGAGATCGAGTAGTTCATGTTGGCGATGCCGCCTTCGTACATGAGGTCAACGATCAGCTTCAGCTCGTGCAGGCATTCGAAGTAGGCCATTTCCGGCGCGTAGCCAGCTTCAACCAGAGTTTCGAACCCGGCTTTAACCAGCTCAACGGTGCCGCCACACAGTACGGCTTGCTCGCCGAACAGGTCGGTTTCGGTCTCGTCCTTGAAGGTGGTTTCGATGATGCCGGTACGACCGCCACCCACGCCAGCAGCGTAGGACAGTGCAACGTTTTTGGCGTTGCCGGAAGCATCTTGATAGATAGCGATCAGGTCAGGGATACCGCCGCCCTTCACGAACTCGGAACGCACGGTGTGGCCAGGTGCTTTCGGCGCGATCATGATCACGTCGAGGTCAGCACGCGGAACGACCTGGTTGTAGTGGATCGCGAAACCGTGGGAAAAGGCTAGGGTGGCGCCTTTCTTGATGTTCGGCTCGATTTCGTTTTTGTACAGGGCAGACTGGAACTCATCCGGCGTCAGGATCATGACCACGTCGGCGGCAGCGACAGCGGACGCAACGTCAGTCACTTTCAGGCCATGAGCTTCGGCTTTGGCAACAGTCGCCGAGCCTTTACGCAGACCAACGGTAACGTCAACGCCGGAATCTTTCAGGTTGCACGCTTGAGCGTGACCCTGCGAACCGTAACCGATGATGGCAACTTTCTTACCCTGGATGATCGACAGGTCGCAGTCTTTTTCGTAATAAACTTTCATGAAATTCCCCTATATATCCAGGCCGTTAAGGCCATTCGCTAATTTGGTTTAAATGCTGAGAACTTTGTCGCCGCGCGCAATCCCGGTGACGCCACTGCGCACGGTCTCCAGAATCGAAGCGGTGCCGATCGATTGAATAAAGCTGTCGAGCTTGTCGCTGGTACCCGTCAATTGAACGGTATACACGCTGGCACTCACATCCACGATCTGCCCACGGTAAATATCGGTGGTGCGCTTGATCTCGGCGCGCTGGGCACCGGTAGCCTTGACCTTGACCAGCATCAGTTCGCGCTCGATATGAGCGCTCTCCGACAGGTCAACCAGTTTGACTACCTCGATCAACTTGTTCAGGTTCTTGGTGATCTGCTCGATGACTTCATCGTGGCCAACAGTAGTCAGCGTCAGACGCGACAGGGTCGGGTCTTCGGTAGGTGCCACCGTCAGGCTTTCGATGTTGTAGTTGCGCTGCGAAAACAGCCCTACCACACGAGAGAGCGCGCCCGGTTCGTTTTCCAGAAGCAAGGAAATAATGTGCCGCATGATTAAGTACGCTCCGTCTTGCTCAGCCACATATCGCGCATGGAGCCGTCTTTGATCTGCATCGGGTAGACGTGCTCGCTGGTGTCGACCGAAATATCGAGCACCACCAGGCGATCTGTCATGGCAAACGCCTCTTCCATCTTCGACTTCAAATCTTTCGATTCAGTGATGCGCATGCCGACGTGACCATATGCCTCTGCCAGCTTGACGAAATCAGGCAACGACTCCATGTACGAGTGCGAGTGACGGCTGCCATAACTCATGTCTTGCCACTGACGAACCATACCCAGAACACCGTTGTTCAGGATGACGATTTTCACAGGCAGACCATATTGCAGACAGGTGGACAGCTCCTGAATGTTCATCTGGATACTGCCCTCACCCGTCACACAGGCGACGTCGGCATCAGGGAAGCTCAATTTGACGCCCATGGCTGCCGGAAAACCGAAGCCCATGGTGCCCAAGCCACCGGAGTTGATCCAGCGATTGGGCTTATTGAAACGGTAATATTGCGCGGCAAACATCTGGTGCTGCCCCACATCCGACGTCACATAGGCATCGCCTTTGGTGACTTCGCACAGGGTTTCAATCACGGTCTGCGGCTTGATGATGCTGCCGTCACCCTTGTCATAAGGGAACAGGCCACGGTCACCGCGCCACTCATCGACTTGCTTCCACCAACTGGCAACGGACTCCTTGTTCGGGGTCTCGCCAATTTCCTTGAGGATCGCGACCATTTCGGTCAGGACACTCTCGACCGGACCAACGATAGGCACGTCGGCCTTGATGGTTTTGGAAATAGAAGCCGGATCGATGTCGATGTGAATGATCTTGGCATTCGGGCAAAACTTCGCCGGCCCATTGATCACACGATCATCGAACCGTGCGCCAACCGCCAGGATCACGTCAGCGTGGTGCATCGCCAAGTTAGCCGTGTAGCTGCCATGCATACCGAGCATGCCGATGAACTGACGATCGGTGCCAGGGTAGGCACCCAGTCCCATAAGGGTGTTAGTCACAGGCAGGTTGAGCATCTTCGCCAATTCGGTCAGCGGCGCGGAGCCACCACCGAGAATCACGCCGCCGCCGGCGTACATCACTGGACGCTTGGCCGCCAGAAGCATTTCAGCTGCCTTGCGGATTTGCCCCGAGTGACCGCGAACAGCCGGGCTGTAGGAACGCAGCTTGGCTTTTTTCGGGAAAACGTATTCAAACTTCTCGGCCGGGTTGGTCATGTCTTTCGGGATATCGACAACGACAGGGCCCGGACGACCGGATTGCGCCAGGTAGAACGCTTTTTTCATGACTTCCGGGATTTCCGAAGCGTGCTTGATCATGAAGCTGTGCTTCACGATCGGCCGGGAGATACCGATCATGTCGGTTTCCTGGAACGCGTCGGTGCCGACGAGGGTGCTGGGCACTTGGCCGGAAATGATCACCATCGGAATGGAGTCCATGTAGGCCGTGGCAATACCCGTGATAGCGTTGGTTGCGCCCGGACCGGACGTCACCAGCACTACGCCGGCTTTACCGGTGGCGCGAGCATAGCCATCAGCCATATGGGTAGCAGCCTGCTCATGGCGAACCAGAATATGGGTCACTTCCGGTTCTTTGAACAGGGCATCGTAGACATGAAGAAGAGCACCGCCAGGGTACCCGTAGATGTATTTGACGCCTTCGTCACGCAAAAAGCGGACGAGCATCTCACCGCCAGATAAAAGCTCCACGTTGTTCACCTCTAAAACGCCAGAATACCGTCCACTCCAAAGCGAACGGGTCTTAATAGGTTTACTTCTCGGCAGAGCATGAGCGACGGTGGTCGCCGACTACGTCAGCACTGACTGAGCAAGTATTGGGATCGTCCCAAGTGTTGCGGGGCTTTCCCACCCAGCGCGAGGTAACGCGTTGCGGGTGTAACAGGTCGGCGCGGGTATGCGCCTCATGATCTACCGAGTGGGCCTGCTTCTGGCAGTCCCTCTACAGCGGACTTTGGATTCTTCTGTTTCGTCCCCTGCAAGTCAAGTCGTCAATGTGCTTTATTCTAGTAAGCGCATGAGAACGCAAGAAAAAACCTGTAAAACGCAAGTGTGTTAGCTTCAATTGCGCAACCCATGACAAGGAAACGGCATGCGAACGTTCATCTTCACCGCCAGTCTGCTGATAGCCCTGAGCCCTGCGTGCATGGCGGCTCAGATCTATAAGTGGGTCGACGCCCAAGGCGTGACCCATTTCGATGCACAACCACCCCAAGGCCAGCAATCGACAGCACTGGCCACGCCCCCTCCTCCTGCCGTCAAACCGGCCACCCCCTTGCGCAGTAGCACGACAGGCGCTCAAGAGGCCGTCGACAAAACGGTCAAAAAGCAGGTTGCCGAGCAGCAAGCGCAGCTCAATGCATTCTGTGAGCAGGCTCGAACGAACCTGGCTCAGCTTAAGAACAATCCGCGACTACGTGAAGAGGTCGAAGGCGAAAAGCGCCGCCTGACAGACCAGCAACGTCAGGAGCGCATCACCGAAACGCAAAAACAAATTGCAGATAACTGCCAGTAAACACTGGCAGCTTTTGCCTCAGCGGGAGGCTGTGATCAGCAGGTCGAACTCTTTGAGCAGAACCTGAAGCTGCCGATCCTTGCCTCGAACCTGGCGAGCAGCAAAGACCATTTCCGCCATGTCCTGAATCCCCGAGGCATTGGGCAAGGGTAGATCCTGCTCCAGAATCGCCTTCATCCGCGGCAGGAAGATCCATTGCAGCCATTGCTCAAAGTCCAGGGTATCGACCGAAAACGGCTCGACACTGGACAGCGCCTCAGCACTCGGCGGCAACTCGTCCCACCAACCCTGCACCCGCAGCTCACGCTCGATCAACAGCAACTGCTCGGCGATCCTTGGAAAACGCACATCCATCACAGCGAAACCTTGGCCTTCTGACGGGCCATCGCAGCGCCAGATGCATCACCTTGTTTCTCACGCGCCTGAGCAATCAGTTGCCACAAGCTGGCTTGAAGGTCCGGACGACCATTGGCGAAGGTCAAACCGCGACGAGCGAATTGCTCGGCCTGCGGCGCATCCCCTTGGGCCATGCGCACCTGCGCCAGACGGTAAAGCACTTGCGGCTCACGCGGAGCCACGCGCTGGGCACGCTCCAGGCTAGAAGACGCACCGTTAAGATCGCCACCGGCCTGTTGCTGCTGAGCGGTCGTTAACAGTGCGAGCACCGGACCGTCCAGTTGTTCATCGGCAGACAGGCCACCACCAGCGCTCGCCGAAGGAATACCGCTGGGCGTCGACGGCATGCTGTAGCTGCCCTGATTGATCGGCGCCGACTGGATCGGCGAGGTATCAATCGGCCCAGGGGTAATCGGCCCGGGAGTGATGGGCGAGGTGCTGATCGGAGTCGACGTGACCGCGCCACCTCCTGGCACCATCACCACTACCCCGCTATCCCCCTGCGCAACGGCCTGACTTTGAGCTTGCGGCGCACGTTTCACCGTCGTCTTGCGAAAACCGCCATTCGACGAAATACGCTCGCTATTGGACACCGCGGTACCGGAGTCCTCCACTGGAATTGAACCGCGTTGTACGGTGGAGCAGCCACTGAGCAAAGCCACGGCGGTAATCGCTGGAATCAACCACTTGTTCACTTGAAACCCTCTTTGCTTAATTCATCCAGCCCTTGACCCAATCCATCACCGTTTCACCGGAAGCAGGGCTTTGGCCACCACAAGCAGCGCCGGGAGGCGGTTCGCTGCCGCGAATATACGGCATCTGCACGGCACCTGGGCAGTTGGCATCGGAGCCTTGCCCGGTGCGCGAATCAATCCAGGCCTGAACAATGTTGTCCGGCTTTGGCATGTCCAGGGGCAACGGGTCGGCCTTGCGCATGAAGCTGGTCCAGACCTGCAACGCGCCCGTGGCCCCCGTAAACGGGGTCTTGCCGTTGTCATCACGCCCCAGCCAAACCACCGCCAACAAGTCCTGACTGAAACCGGCGAACCAACTGTCGCGTGAATCGTTACTGGTCCCGGTCTTGCCCGCCAACGTCAGGGTTTTCGGTAACACGTTGTAAACCGAGCTGCCTGTACCCTCACGCATCACACGCTGCATGGCGCTCTGGATCAAATAAATAGAGGCCGGATCGAAGCGTTGCTGGATCTGGAATGGATAACGCTTGAGCGGCTCGCCCTCGGCAGTCAATACGCTGCGAATCCCGCGCATCGGCGTATTGAAACCGCCGTTGGCCAAGGTCTGGTACATGGTCGCGACTTCCATCGGCGTCAAGCCACCCGCCCCCAACAGCATCGACGGGAACGCCGGAAACTCGCGAGTCACCCCAAGACGCGCCAATGTCTTGAGGACATTAGGCACGCCTAGCTCCAGTCCCAGACGCGAGGTCGACAAGTTGTAGGAATGCGCCAGCCCCTGGTACAGGAACACCGTGCCATGCGAACGACGGTCGTAGTTCTGCGGCTTCCAGATCTGTCCGTCCGCACCTTTTACGGTCACTGGGTCGTCCGACAGCCAACTGGTCAAGGTGTACTGGCTGGGTTTCTCAAGCGCTGTCAGATAAACCGCTGGCTTGATCAACGAGCCAATAGGTCGCACCGCATCCAGTGCGCGGTTGAAACCGGCAAAGCTGGCCTGACGGCTACCGATCATGGCCTGAACTTCTCCCGTTTCCGGGTTGGTCACGACCATGGCGGCTTCGACGTCCTCTGAGCCTTTGCGCCCAGCCAGGCGTTTAAAGGTGTCATTGACCGACGCTTCGGCTTTCATCTGCAGAATCGGATCGAAACTGGTGAAAATACGCAGGCCTTCTTCGGTCAAGTCTTCGTCGCGATAGTCTTCACGAAGTTGACGCTTAACCAGATCGATAAAGCCCGGGAAAGAGCTGTCTGCCAGCTTGCCCCGCGTGGTCACACCCAACGGCATTTTCTTCGCAGCAGCAATCTGCTCAGCGCTGGCGACGCCCTGTTGCTCAAGGACATCAAGGACCAGATTGCGCCGCTCCAGCGCCCGCTCAGGGTTACGACGCGGATTGTAATAGGACGGCCCCTTGACCATACCCACCAGCAACGCGACTTGATGCAGTTTCAGTTCAGACAAGGGCTGCGCGAAGAAGAACTGGCTGGCCAAGCCGAAACCATGCACGGCCCGCTGACCATCCTGGCCGACGAACACTTCATTGAGATAAGCCTCAAGAATTTCGCGCTTGTCGTAATGTAACTCAAGCAGCATCGCCATCATGGCTTCGGTAAGTTTGCGAGTCAGGCTGCGTTCGCTGGTCAGGTAGAAGTTCTTGACCAACTGTTGCGTCAGCGTACTGCCTCCCTGGGTCATCTTGCCCCCAGAGGTGTTGACGTAAATGGCTCGGGCAATCGACTTTGGCGACACGCCCCAATGGCTATAAAAATCCCGGTCTTCCACGGCGACCAGGGTTTCCAGCAAATACGGGGGCACCTGATCAATTTTGATCAAAATGCGATCTTCGAGATTTTTCGGGTAAATACCGCCGATCATTAACGGCTCAAGCCGCACCACCGACAACTTCGAACCGTTGGTCGCCGAGAGTTCAGCCACATAGTCGCCGGAGAACCGGACACGCACGGGCTGAGCCTTCTCCATGCCTTCATAGAACTGGAAGCCACGGGTATTCAAGTCGACGGTGTTGCCGTTGACCGCGGCCGCACCCGGGCCGTTGCTCACGCTTTCACGTCGATAGCCCAAGGCATCGAGTTCGGTCAGGAAGTCATCCTTGCTCAGCTTTTGGCCGGTAAACAGCTCAAGCGGGCGGGCATAAACCTTGGCCGGAATGGTCCAGCGCTTGCCGGAGAACTTCTCCTGAACCACGGCATCGAGGTAAACCGCAAACCCGGCCAGCACAACGAGGCCGACCAGACTGAGTTTAAGGGCCCAGCCCAGCCAAGGGCGCAGGCCCCTGGAAGGTGGTTTTTTTTGGGTGCGGGGGGATCGGGTACGAGTCATGGCGGCGGATTATACGCACTTTATTCAGACTCAACAGACGCCTGCCAAGGTTTGCGTCAGGCGGACTTACAGCCATAATGGCGACCAAGAATTTTCCCAGACTCTGAAGGATCGCCCGTGAGCCAGTCCCTGATCGCCGCCCTGCAAAACCCGGCCCTCTACCCGCATCCCGTTGACGGGTTCCACGTTATCGAGACTCACATTTCCTGGGTGCTGCTCACCGGCCCCTACGCTTATAAAGTGAAGAAACCTGTCAACTTCGGCTTCCTCGACTTCACCAGCCTCGACGCTCGCGAGCATTTCTGTGGTGAGGAGCTACGCCTGAACCAACGCCTGACCAATGATCTGTATCTGGAAGTGTTACCGATCACTGGCAGCACCGAGGCACCACAACTGGGCGGCGACGGACCAATCGTCGAGTTCGCTCTGAAAATGCGCCAATTCCCACAAAGCCAACTGCTCAGCACATTACAAGCCAATGGCGAATTGACCACTGCGCACATTGACGAGATGGCCGCACAAATCGCCCAGTTCCACCTCTCCACGCCCAAAGTCCCCGCCGAACACGAGGCTGGCACCCCGGACAGCGTCATGGCGCCAGTACGCCAGAACTTCGAACAGATCCTGCCTTTCCTCAGCGAGAAAGCCGATCTTTTGCAACTCGATGCCTTGCAAGCCTGGGCTGAAAGCAGTTTCGAACGCCTCAAGCCGCTGTTCGCCCAGCGTAAGGCCGCAGGTTTTGTCCGCGAATGCCACGGTGACATCCATCTGGGTAACGCCACCGTGATCGAGGGCAAAGTCGTGATCTTCGATTGCATCGAATTCAACGAGCCGTTCCGCTTCACCGACGTCTACGCCGACACTGGCTTTCTGGCGATGGACCTTGAAGACCGTGGCCTGAAGAGCCTGGCACGGCGTTTTATCAGCCAGTACCTAGAGCTGACCGGCGACTACCAAGGCCTTGAACTGTTGAACTTCTACAAAGCCTACCGCGCATTGGTTCGTGCCAAGGTTGCCCTGTTCAGCATGCCTGCCGAAGCCGATCCGGTGCAACGCGCTACCACCCTGCGCCAGTACCGCAACTACGCCAACCTGGCGGAAAGCTACAGCACCATTCCTTCGCGCTTCATGGCCATCACCCACGGCGTCTCCGCTGTCGGCAAGAGCCACGTGGCGATGCGCCTGGTTGAAGCGCTGGGTGCGGTTCGCCTGCGCTCCGATATCGAACGCAAGCGCCTATTCGGCGAGCAGGCCGTTGCGAACGATCTACAAGCCGGCATCTATAGTGCTGATGCCAGCGCGGCGACCTACGCCCGCCTGCATGAGATTGCCGCCGTGATTCTGCGTGCCGGTTTCCCGGTGGTAATCGATGCCACCTACCTCAAGCGCGATCAACGTGACGCTGCGGCAAAAATTGCCGAGGCCACCGGTGCTCCGTTCCTGATCCTGGACTGCAACGCACCGCAAGCCGTGATTGAAAGCTGGCTGGGCCTGCGCCAGGCCGATAAAAAAGATCCTTCCGACGCAAACCTGGCGGTTATCGCAGCGCAACAAGCAACCCGAGAGGCGCTGACGCCCGCCGAGATCCTTTGCAGCAAACGCGTCCAGACTAATGAAAGTGGAACCCTGGATACCGTTGTGGCGCAGATTCGTCAGCGTCTGCCCGGCCTCTAAGAAACTATTTCAACCGTGAAGCCTTCGCTGGCTTCACGGCTGCCGAATAGTGGCACTATACTGGCGCCATAAAACCAACAGGTGATGCGACATGAGCCAGCCAAAACTTCTCGACACCCCGCTTTATGCCTTATTGCACAAAGACGACATTGCAGGCTTCAACAAACAACGCCCTCACGACGGCCCTATCGACATGACCGGCGGAGATTTCCGTGGGCTTGATCTGCGTGAACTGCACGCCGACGGCGTTGACTTTACCGATGCCTATTTCCGCTCAGCCGACCTGCGCGGCATCGACTTTCGCAATGCGTCCCTGGAAGGCGCAAGCCTCGCTCATGCGCAAATCTCCGGCGCCTACTTCCCGCCAGAGCTGAGTGCTGACGAGATTCTGATGTCAATGAATTTCGGTACGCGCCTGCGTTACCGCACTCGCTAAAAGCAGCAGTCACCGACCAAACCAGCGCTTCCCACTTAGCGCTGGATGCTGCATGCGCCAGCTAAAAATCTCACCCTGAGCCCATCTCCTGCCCCGCGAGCGGGCGTTCATGCGCCTCAATGAGTTTGTCGCTTAGAAGCTTTTGCGTCGAAAACGACCAAACAAACGCGCTTTTCCTACTGATGTCTACACTCCTCAGAAGCTCGCCCACGCACCGTTCGGCCGTCGCAAGGAGGCTTGATGAATGATGAACTGCAGCACCTGAAGAATCTTGGCAAGACGTCGGCGCAGTGGCTACACGCCGTGGGCATCCACAGCGCATCGGACCTCCGTCGCCTGGGGGCGGTGGATGCTTATCGGGCCGTGCGCACCCGCGGGTTCCGGGCCTCCAAGGTGTTGTTGTATGCAATCGAAGGCGCGCTAATGGATGTGCATTGGAACGACATTCCCGCTGAGCGCAAAGACGCCTTGAATAAACAGCTTGAGGCCATCTCTTCACGTCATAAGAATTGAACAGGCACTGCTGTCATGTACCTACTCGGGGAACGGCCGGCTTACGCCGACACACTGATCCATCAACTGCAAAACATTCCAGCCCTGTTGCTCAAGGGCTTATCACCCTGTGGCCCGGCGTTGGCGCTTGAGGCGACCGATGACTTGGCGGCAGCGCTGCCCGAAGATCAACTGTTCTTGCTCGACACTGGCGTGATCCATGGCTGCGTGGACGAGCGAGCACTGTTCTATCTGCACGAAGGGGATCTGGTCGGTCTGCGCCAAGGCATGGAGTTGCCGCGTTGCCGTTTACGCAGTGATAGCCCTCTCTCATTGACACCTTACTGGCGAACCGAATGCTTTCAGCATATCTATGCCGACTCGCAGCGGGCGGAGCTGTTCGTGAAGTACCTGGTGGGCCAGACCGCCCTGCTCTCCGATGCGATAGCCCGCCTGAAACAACCAGAATTTCGCAGCACCAATGGCTTTCAGCGCGTAACCAACGGCGCAGTGCTGATTCAGCAAGGTGATGAGGCAGATCACGTGTTCGTCATTATTGAAGGGCACGCAGAGGCCTTTGTCGACGGGCATAAGGTGGGCGACGTACCAAAGGACGAGATTTTCGGCGCGATGGCGGTGTTCACCGGAGAGAAACGTAACGCAAGTGTGATCGCCAGTGAGCCAAGCACCGTGATGTTGATCCCCAAGGATCAATTCCTGAGCCTGACTCAAAGCAATCCAAGGATTGCCCACAGCCTGATTGAAAGCATGGCTCGACGCATAGACCTACTGAACAAACAGATCATTCAACTGAGTTCCCGCGAAACGAGAGACTGAAGCCCAGGCAACACCGGGCCTTGCGCTAGTTTTTAAAGAAATGAAAAATCAACGGTTGACATGGTAATGAGAATCGCTATGATTACCACCACTGGTCGCGAGACCAGTCGATATTCTGAAAAGCCCTTGGTTCGGACTCTCAGATTATCTCCTCATCAGGCTAATCACGGTTATTTGACCCGGCTCTTGCCGGGTCTTTTTTTGCCGGTAGAAAAGACACAGGGCCTAGTTTCTTAGCGGCTTGCCCATTTGCTCGCGCATCTGCGCACAGTAATCCGGTGTCGGCGTGGAGGGTGTGTACCAGACGTAATCCGCCATGGCCGGCGTGACGGTACTGCCCTGCTGCGCCAGCATCAATACGGTTGGCACTTCGGACTGCCGCAGATCAAGCACATGAATCGGTACGCCGACATCCTTGCGCGCGTGATAAGCACCGGCAAACAACAGTGCCGGTGTTGGCGACGCCAGTAATCGCTCGGCCATTCGCCGATCACGCTGCTGCTGCACGGCCAGCATCGCCGGCACCTGTGATTCAGGCAGCAAGCCGCAATGAGAACGGCTGATTTGCTCACGTAACTCATCCTGGACCGACGCAGCATTGACGCGTGAACCGCTCAAAGTCGGCGGCTGAGCGTAAAAGGCACGCACCTCGGCGTTGTCCAGATTGGCCGCCAGCAGCGGATAAGGCTGAGTCAGGGCGAAACGCACAATCGGCCCGTACAAACGCCAGTCCCAACCCTCTTGCCACGCCAACGCAGCGGGCAGATTGCGCGGTGGCCTGGATGCGTGTCTGACATCGTCGACCCGCCGTTGTTGATCAGGCGTCAGCATCTCCAACAACAGACTGCCTTGAGGCCGTTGTGCGCCCAATGCCTTTAGCAACCACAGTTGCAGTTCATGATGATCGCGGTTGTCGTGCTGTTCACCGACGATCAGCAGTGAAGCCTGGGCCAAACGCACCACCAGCTCCTCGGCGGTCAATGTTTGGCCGCTGCGCAAGTCGCGGATCTGGCTCGTGACCGGCGGCGCTGATCCTAGCTGGCAGGCACTCAGCAACAGCACCGCCAGCAGTAAAATCCCACGCATAGTTCTCACCTCGATGAATGACTCAGCGGGCGATGATTAATGGATGCCCGCGCTCCGGATGCGGCTGTACCAGCACTTCCAGGCCGAACACTGCTTTGAGCGGCCCCGGACGCAGCACTTGCTCCGGCGTATCCAGCGCCACCGGACGCCCTCTTTGCAGCAGTAATATGCGGTCACAGTAACGCGCCGCCAAATTCAGATCATGCAGAATCACCAACACAGAGGCCCCCTGATCGGCAAACTCGCGCACGGCTTGCAGGGTGGTGTGCTGATGCAGCGGATCAAGCATGGACGTTGGCTCATCCAGCAGCAACGTCTGCCCAGCCGCACCGGGCCAAAGTTGCGCCAGTACGCGTGCCAGATGTACCCGTTGACGCTCACCGCCGGACAGGGCCAGATAGCTGCGCCCTTGTAAATGCCCAACATCCGCCGCGAGCATTGCCGCCGCGACTATCTCGTCATCGCGCACTCGGCCACTTTGGTGGGGCAAACGGCCCATGCCCACCACCTCCTCAACGCGAAAAGCGAAGTCCAGGGTCGAAACCTGCGGCAATACCGCCAGACGCCTGGCTCGTTGCGCCCCGGCCCAGTGGATCAGCTCATGGTCATCAAGCCAGACGTGCCCTTCATCGGGCTGTAACTCACCACACAGGGCCGCGAGCAAGGTGCTCTTGCCGGCACCGTTCGGACCCAGCACGCCAAGGACCTGGCCCGGTTCAAGTTGCAGATCAATGTCCGCGAGGACCATCTTGTCGCCCCGACGGATGTTCAAACGTTGCGTTCGCAGCATCAGGTACGCCCTCGCAGCAACAAATACAGGAAGAAAGGCGCACCAATAAACGCAGTGACAATCCCGATGGGCAACTCGGCCGGCGCCAACACCATTCGGGCCACAAGGTCGGCGAACAACAACAGACTCGCGCCCGCCAGCACCGAGCCCGGCAACAACACTCGATGATCGGGGCCGGCCAGCAATCGCACCAGATGCGGTACAACCAACCCCACAAACCCGATCATCCCGGCAGCCGCGACCGCCGCCCCCACCCCCAGCGCCGTGCAGAACACCAATTCACGCTTGAGTTTCTCAACGTCAATGCCCAAGTGACCGGCCTCTGACTCTCCCAGCAGCAGCGCATTCAATGCCTTGGCCCGACGCGGCAGCCACAGCGCGACACTGACGCTGATCAGCAGCAACGGCCAGAGCCGCGAGTAACTGGCACCATTGAGGCTGCCCAGGTTCCAGAACGCCAGCGTGCGGAGCGTCGCGTCATCCGCCAGGTAGGTGAACAAACCTACCGCCGAGCCGGCCAGAGCCGTCAACGCGATGCCCGCCAACAACATGGTCGCGACATTGGTTTGCCCGTTGCGTCGACCCAATCGATACACCAGCGCCGTCACACCAAGCCCGCCGAGAAACGCACACAACGATAAAAGATACGGACCAAAAGCCTCAGGTAACCCGCCAAACGCCGAGCCGCCGACAATCGCAATCGCTGCCCCCAAGGCCGCGCCACTGGAGACACCGACCAATCCAGGGTCGGCAAGGGGATTACGAAACAAACCCTGCATTGCCACGCCGGACAGCGCCAGCACGCCGCCCACCGCCAGGCCGAGCAAAGTGCGTGGAAGGCGAATCTGTCCAACAATAAGTTCGGCCTGCTCCAGCCCCTCGGGAGCAATCGGCATGCCCATCAGCCGCAAGGCTGCGCGCAAGGTATCCAGCAGCGGCAAGCTCACCGGCCCCAGCGCCAACGACAACCAAATCGCTAACAAACACAGCAGGCTCAGGCCAACAAACAAAGTACGGGGTTTAACCAAAGTATTCATTGGCCTGAAATGCCTGGGTAGAAACCGTCAGACAGCTTTTGCAACGCCTCGGGCAAACGTGGCCCAAGTCCACCCACCAACAACGTGGGGTCGAGTTCCATGACGCGGCCTTCCTTGGCGGCGCGGGTCGAAGACAGAATTGGATTCTCCTTGAACAACGCGGCATGTGCCGCATCGCCGGTCAATGCACGGTCGGAAAAAACCAGTACATCTGGATTCAGGCTGGCCAGGGATTCGACAGAAAACGGCTTATAACCGGAGTGAGTTGCCAGATTGTGCCCCCCGGCCTGCTCCAGCAACCAATCGCCAGCGGTGTCCTTCCCGGCGATCAGCGGCTTGCCGCCCGCATTCCCAATGAGCAACAACACCCCTGGCGCTTTGTGTTTGAGCTGCACCAGCGTAACGCTAGCCTTTTGCTGCTCAAGTTGCTGTCGATAGCGCTGGAAGATTTGCGTCGCCTGCCCCTCCACACCCAGCAACAGGCCCAGGCGCTGCAAGTTGCCTTGCAACGTCGCCAAGTCCGGATGGGCCGAGAAAACCTCGACTTGAACACCCGCAGTACGAATCTGCGAAAGCACGGGTGGCGGCCCCATTTCCTCAGTGCCGACCAAAATCTGCGGGCGCAAACTCAAGAGCCCCTCTGCCGATAACTGACGCTGATAGCCGATGCTTGGCAATGCCTTTAACGTGTCGGGATGCTGACTGGTGGTATCAACCCCGACCAGCTTCGACTCGCCACCCAACAGGGTCACCCATTCAGATAAGGCGCCCCCGGCACTCACCCAACGCTGCGGCAACTCGGTCGCAGCCACTGCGTGACCGGCGAAAAATCCGACAAACAGCGCAACTACTCGGGTACTCAGATGGGTACACAGGCGCATAAACAGCTTCCTTAAAGAGGTTTTCCAGGCATCAGGCAGACAGGCCAAGTATCCTCGACATCCGCCAAACACCCGTTGGGCGAAGCAGTATTTGATAATTGTTTGCATTTGAACGTCAAGCTCGGACACATTCAGTCACGAGCATGGCGCCTGAGGATACCCATGAAGTTTCTTTGCCACGGCCTCGAATTGGCCGACGCCAGCAGTCGCGGTTTCGACGTCGACGGCCAAAAGCTCTTCGCCGTGCGCCGAGAGGGTCACGTGTATGTCTACCTCAACCGCTGCCCGCACCGTGGCGTCGCGCTTGAATGGAAGCCCGACCAGTTTCTGGACCCCAGCAAAAGCCTGATCCAATGCGCCACCCACGGAGCCTTGTTTCTGATCGAGGACGGAGAATGCGTCTCCGGCCCTTGTGCCGGGCAATCCCTGACCGTTATCCCCTGCCGTGAAGACGCACAGGGGATCTGGATCGGCGTTTAACCATTGAGCAAAACCTCCAGACGCCGATCAACCACGATCACTTCATGGGTGATGCTCACGCCGTAGGCCAGCACCTCGACCCCGCTGGACACCGCTTCACGCAACGCAGCGGCGTAGGCCGAATCGATTTCTTCTGCAGGACGCACGGCGTCGATGCCGCTGAGATTGACGCAATACAACTGCACGGCGCGAACTCCGTCCCGTGCCAGATGCGCCAACTCACGCAAATGCTTGGCCCCGCGCTGGGTCACCGCATCCGGAAATGCCGCCACCGACGTACCGTCAAAACCCAGGGTGACGCTTTTGACTTCCACATAAGCGGGCCCAGCCGGGTAATCGAGGCGGAAATCGATGCGGCTGTTTTCCTGGCCGTAGGCAACTTCGCGCCTGAGCGCGGTAAAACCCTTCAACGGCTCGATGACGCCTGACCGTAGCGCTTCTTCGATCAAACCGTTGGCTCGCCCGGTGTTCACACAAAACAAACGGCCTTGCGGGGTTTCGCCGATTTCCCAGGTGCCGGGCAATTTGCGCTTGGGATCGTTGGAACGGCTGAACCAGACCTGACCGCCCTCAACCTGACAATTAAGCATCGAGCCTGTGTTGGGGCAATGAATCGTCAGCAACTCGCCGTCAACGGTTTCGATATCGGCGAGAAAGCGCTTATAACGACGGATTAAGCGACCTTCTTCCAGGGGCGGATGAAAGCGCATCAGCCTTGCCAGCTTTTCAGGCCGCGTGCGATTCGCTCCACCGCTTCCTGCAACCGGGGCAGGCTTTGGGTGTAGGCAAAACGCACATGATGCCCGGCTTGATAACGTCCAAAATCCAGTCCCGGTGTAATCGCAACGTGCTCGGTTTCAAGGAAATGGCGACAGAAAGAGAATGCATCTCCGCCGAACTGGCTGATATCGGCATACAAATAGAACGCGCCCTCGGGCTCTACGGCGATGCCGAAACCCAGTTCTCGCAAGGCCGGCAGCAAGAAATCTCGCCGACGACCGAACTCGGCACGACGCTCTTCCAGAATGCTGATAGTTGCCGGTTCGAAGCAGGCCAATGCCGCGTACTGGGCCATGCTCGGGGCACTGATGTAGAGGTTTTGGGCCAGTTTTTCCAGTTCGCCGACCGCTGCTTCAGGGGCCACCAGCCACCCGAGGCGCCAACCGGTCATCCCGAAATATTTGGAAAAGCTATTGAGCACAAAGGCGCTGTCATCCACCTCCAGCACGCTCGCTGCCTCGGTGCCGTAGGTCAGGCCGTGATAGATCTCATCCACCACCAGATGGCCGTGACGCTGCTTGATCGCGGCCGATAACCCGGCCAGCTCACCACGCGTCAGGATCGTCCCGGTGGGGTTAGCCGGCGAAGCCACCAGCGCACCGACGCTGTCATGGTCCCAATGGCGCGCCACCAGGTCAGGGGTCAATTGATAACGCACATCCGGGCCCACCGGAACCAACTGTGCAGCGCCTTCCACCAGCCGCAGGAAGTGCCGGTTGCACGGGTAACCAGGGTCAGCCAGCAGCCAATGTTTGCCAGGGTCTACCAGCAAGGCACTGGCCAGCAGCAACGCGCCAGAGCCGCCGGGGGTGATGAGGATGCGCCGTGGGTCAATGTTCAACCCGTAACGCTGCTGGTAAAAACCAGAAATCGCCTCGCGCAACTCAGGAATGCCACGGGCGGCGGTGTAACGGGTCTTCCCAGCTGTCAGCGCAGCATGACCGGCCTGAATAATCGGCTCGGCAGTGGTGAAGTCCGGCTCACCGATTTCCAGGTGGATCACGTCGTGACCGGCCGCTTGCAGTTCATTGGCCCGCGCCAGCAACGCCATGACATGGAACGGTTCGATCGCACGACTGCGCGCACTGTAGGGCTGAGCCATTAGCCTTCCTCAACGGGGGAAAAGAATCGATTCTACCCAAGCGCTGGAACGAGCGAGAACCTAAAGCGGTCAGAGTCGTTATACCCCTGCTCGCAAACGACTCAAGCGTGTGCGGAAGGTTTAGCTAAAATCAATAATTGATCAGGCCTCCAAAGCCGCCAGACAAGGCTTTGCAATCATTTGTAAGCACAACGGGCCGCGGGCTCGACATCCGGGAGTAGCGCGGTCCGATTTGATCTGGTAAGTTCGCCCGCTTGCAGCCGCAGGGCCGGCAGGTGTCGGTGATGGAGCAATCCTGCGCAATGGATTACAAGAGTAGAGGCGGTCCATTTCATGCCCACCCAAGCAAAGCAGCAGCAAAGCCAGTCGATCAGCGGCTTCGAACCCTACGTAGCAGTGAAGGGCGAAGAGTACATGGGCAAGCCCATGCGTGCGCACTTCACCAAGATCCTGAACAAGTGGAAACAGGACTTGATGCAGGAAGTCGACCGTACTGTTGATCACATGAAAGACGAAGCGGCCAACTTCCCCGACCCGGCAGATCGTGCCAGCCAGGAAGAAGAATTCAGCCTTGAATTGCGTGCCCGTGACCGTGAGCGCAAGTTGATCAAGAAGATCGACAAAACGCTGCAATTGATCGAAGACGAAGAGTACGGCTGGTGCGAGTCCTGCGGCGTCGAAATTGGCGTCAAGCGACTGGAAGCCCGCCCTACCGCTGACATGTGCGTTGACTGCAAGACCCTGGCGGAAATCAAGGAAAAGCAAGTCGGTAAGTAATCTCGACTTGAACGAAAAACGGAGCGTGCGAACGCTCCGTTTTTGTTTCTGAAATTCACCACCGCATAAAACCTGTAGGAGCGAGCCTGCTCGCGACGTACCACCAGACGACGTAAGATCGCCCTCATGACTGCTACTGCCTCTCCTACCTACATCGGGCGCTTCGCCCCCACGCCCAGTGGGCATCTGCATTTCGGTTCACTGGTCGCCGCCCTGGCCTCGTACCTCGACGCCCGCTCAGTGGGCGGCCGCTGGCTGGTGCGCATGGAAGACCTCGACCCACCACGCGAAGAGCCCGGCGCACAGGCCGCCATCCTCAAGGCGCTGGAAAGCTACGGCTTTGAATGGGATGGCGACCTGGTCCGCCAGAGTGATCGCCATGATGCCTACGCCCAAGTGCTTGATCGCTTGTTCAATCAGGGCCTGGCCTATGCCTGCACCTGTTCGCGCAAGCAATTGGAGTCTTATCACGGCATCTATCCAGGCCTGTGCCGCAATGCCGGGCATGGCACCGAAGACGCGGCGATCCGCCTGCGCGTGCCGGAATTGGACTATCACTTCATCGACCGGGTGCAAGGCGAATTCCGCCAGCACCTGGGCCGAGACGTCGGGGACTTCGTGATCCGCCGCCGGGACGGGCTCTATGCCTATCAACTGGCGGTGGTACTCGATGACGCCTGGCAAGGCATCACCGACATCGTGCGCGGCGCCGACTTGCTGGACTCCACCCCGCGCCAGCTCTACCTGCAAGAACTGCTGGGCCTGCGCCAACCGCGCTATCTGCACGTACCGCTGATTACGCAGCCGGACGGCCACAAACTCGGTAAATCCTACCGTTCACCACCGCTGGCCGAAGATCAGGCCACGTCGCTGCTGCTGCGGGCATTGCGGGCACTGGGGCAACATCCGGGCACCGAGCTGGCGCAGGCCACGCCACAGGAAGTGCTGAACTGGGGCATCGCGCACTGGGCTGCGTCGCAGATCCCGCGCACACTGACGCTGCCCGAAGCGCAACTGCAGTAATCGCACTTGCAGTGGCGCGCCCATCCGTTACCATCGCCGCACGTTTTCGGGCACGCGCATAAAAAGAGAGGCCGGGATGTACATCTATCGCTTGGTCCTGCTTCTGGTAGTGGGGATTTATCTGTTCTCACCGGCCATCATGGATTGGTGGATCGACGCCACTGGCGCCTGGTATCGCCCTTATCTGCTCTGGCTGATTCTGATCGTCGTGACCTTTATCCTGCAGAGCCAAAAAGATGCCGATGAGCTTTAGCCTGACCCAGATGATCCTGATCAGCGCCGCGTACCTGGCGGTGCTGTTCGGCGTCGCCTGGATCAGCGAACGGGGCATGATCCCCCGGGCGATCATTCGCCACCCGTTGACCTACACCTTGTCGCTGGGGGTTTACGCCAGCGCCTGGGCGTTCTATGGCACGGTGGGCCTGGCCTATCAGTATGGCTACGGTTTTCTGTCGAGCTATTTAGGCGTGTCCGGCGCCTTTCTACTGGCACCGGTGCTGCTGTATCCGATCCTGAAGATCACCCGCACTTATCAACTGTCGTCGCTGGCGGATTTGTTCGCGTTCCGCTTCCGTAGTACCTGGGCCGGCGCGCTGACCACGATTTTCATGCTGATCGGCGTGCTACCGCTGCTGGCGTTGCAGATCCAGGCAGTCGCCGACTCCATCGGCATTCTGACCCGCGAACCGGTCCAGCACCGCGTGGCGCTAAGTTTCTGCGCGTTGATCACGCTGTTCACGATTTTCTTTGGTTCGCGCCACATTGCGACGCGGGAAAAACACGAAGGCCTGGTGTTCGCGATTGCGTTTGAGTCCGTGGTCAAACTGATCGCCATCGGTGGCGTAGGTCTGTATGCGTTATACGGCGTATTCGATGGCCCGCAACAGTTGGAAGTGTGGTTGCTGCAAAACCAGACCGCCCTCGCCGCCCTGCACACCCCGCTGCAGGAAGGCCCATGGCGCACGCTGCTGTTGGTATTCTTCGCCTCGGCCATCGTGATGCCGCACATGTATCACATGACCTTTACCGAAAACCTTAACCCCCGCTCACTGGTAAGCGCGAGCTGGGGTTTGCCACTGTTTCTATTGCTGATGAGCTTGGCGGTGCCGTTGATTCTCTGGGCTGGACTGAAACTCGGCGCCACCACTAACCCGGAATACTTCACCCTCGGCGTCGGCATTGCCGCCAACAACAGGGCGTTGGCCTTGCTGGCCTATGTCGGCGGATTGTCGGCGGCCAGTGGGCTGATCATCGTCACCACGCTGGCGCTCTCGGGGATGGCGCTCAACCACTTGGTACTGCCGCTCTATCAGCCGCCAGCCGAGGGCAATATCTACCGCTGGCTGAAGTGGACGCGACGGGCTCTGATCGTCGCGATCATCATGGCCGGTTACGGTTTCTACCTGTTGCTGGGCGCCGATCAGGACCTGGCCAACCTCGGCATTGTCGCGTTTGTAGCAACCCTGCAGTTTCTGCCCGGCGTGTTGTCTGTCCTGTACTGGCCGACCGCCAACCGGCGTGGCTTCATCGCCGGTTTGCTGGCGGGGATTGTGGTGTGGATCGTGACCATGCTGTTGCCGCTGGTCAGCAACCTGCAAGGCTTCTACATTCCGCTGCTAAACATGATCTACGTGCTGGACGACACCAGCTGGCACATGGCCGCGATTGCATCGCTGGCCGCCAACGTATTGATGTTCACCCTCATTTCTCTGTTCACCAACGCCAGCCCCGAAGAGGCCAGCGCCGCTGAAGCCTGCGCCGTGGACAATGTGCGCCGCCCGCAACGGCGCGAGCTGCATGCAGCCTCGCCACAGGAGTTCGCCACGCAACTGGCCAAACCCCTGGGCGCCAAAGCCGCACAAAAAGAAGTCGAGCAGGCCTTGCGTGACTTGTATCTACCCTTCGACGAACGCCGCCCTTATGCGCTGCGCCGCTTACGTGACCGTATCGAGGCCAATCTTTCGGGCCTGATGGGACCAAGCGTTGCCCAGGACATGGTCGAAACCTTCTTGCCTTATAAGGCAGGCGGTGAAAACTATGTCACCGAGGATATTCACTTCATCGAAAGCCGCCTCGAGGACTACCATTCCCGCCTCACGGGCCTTGCCGCTGAACTCGATGCCCTGCGCCGCTATCACCGCCAGACCTTGCAGGAACTGCCGATGGGCGTCTGCTCCCTGGCCAAGGATCAAGAGATCCTGATGTGGAACAAAGCCATGGAAGAGCTTACCGGGATTGCTGCGCAACGCGTGGTCGGTTCGCGATTGAGCACTATTGGCGATCCGTGGAAGGAATTGCTCCAAGGCTTCATCAATTTGCCGGACGAACACTTGCACAAACAGCACTTGGCCCTGGACGGCCAGACACGCTGGCTGAACCTGCACAAAGCGGCGATCGACGAGCCGCTGGCGCCGGGCAACAGCGGTCTGGTGCTGCTGGTCGAGGACCTGACCGAAACGCAGATGCTCGAAGACAAACTGGTGCATTCCGAGCGCCTGGCCAGCATTGGCCGGCTGGCGGCCGGGGTTGCTCATGAAATCGGTAACCCGATAACCGGCATCGCCTGCCTGGCGCAGAACCTGCGCGAAGAGCGCGAGGACGACAACGAGCTCACGGAAATCAGCGGTCAAATTTTGGAGCAGACCAAACGCGTTTCACGCATCGTGCAGTCGCTGATGAGCTTCGCCCACGCCGGCAGCCATCAGCACAGCGACGAGCCCGTCTGTCTGGCGGAAGTGGCTCAGGATGCTATCGGTCTGCTGGCCCTTAATCGACGCAATTTCGAAGTCCAGTTCTACAACCTGTGCGATCCAGATCACTGGGTCGAAGGCGATCCCCAACGACTCGCCCAGGTACTCATCAACCTGCTCTCCAACGCACGCGACGCCTCAAAGGCAGGCAGTGCAGTGCGGGTCAAAAGCGAAGCCAGCGAACACACGGTCGATCTGATTGTGGAAGACGAAGGCAGCGGTATTCCGAAGAACATCATGGACAGATTGTTCGAACCTTTCTTCACCACCAAGGATCCTGGCGAAGGCACCGGTCTGGGCCTTGCACTGGTCTATTCAATCGTTGAAGAGCATTATGGACAAATCACCATCGACAGCCCGGCTGATGTAGAAAGCCAACGCGGCACCCGTATCCGGGTGACTTTGCCGCGTCATGTCGAAGCGACGTCCGCTGTGAACTGAGACCGTCGAGAGTATCGAATCAATGCCGCACATTTTGATCGTCGAAGACGAAACAATTATCCGCTCCGCCTTGCGCCGTCTGCTGGAACGTAATCAGTACCAAGTCAGCGAAGCCGGATCCGTGCAGGAAGCACAAGAGCGTTTCAGCATTCCCACGTTCGACCTGATCGTCAGTGACCTGCGCCTGCCTGGCGCACCAGGCACTGAACTGATCAAACTCGGTCAAGGCACGCCCGTGCTGATCATGACCAGCTATGCCAGCCTGCGCTCAGCGGTCGACTCGATGAAGATGGGCGCGGTGGATTATATCGCCAAGCCTTTCGACCACGATGAAATGCTCCAGGCAGTGGCGCGCATCCTGCGTGACCGGCCTTCGGTGCCAGCCGGCGCTGAACAGGCGGTCGGCAAAGCCGCCAACGGTGCAGCGAAGCCCAGTGTCGACAACAGCAACGGAGAGATCGGCATCATCGGTTCTTGCCCGCCGATGCAGGACCTGTACAGCAAGATTCGCAAGGTCGCCCCCACCGACTCCAATGTACTGATCCAGGGTGAGTCTGGTACCGGTAAAGAACTGGTGGCCCGTGCCCTGCACAACCTATCCAAACGCGCCAAGGCACCGATGATCTCGGTGAACTGCGCGGCGATCCCGGAAAGCCTGATCGAATCCGAACTATTCGGCCATGAGAAAGGCGCCTTTACTGGCGCCAGTGCCGGGCGTGCCGGTCTGGTTGAAGCGGCTGACGGCGGCACCTTGTTCCTCGACGAAATCGGCGAACTGCCGCTGGAAGCCCAGGCGCGACTGCTGCGTGTGTTGCAGGAGGGTGAAATACGCAGGGTTGGCTCGGTACAGTCGCAGAAGGTCGATGTACGTCTGATCGCCGCGACCCACCGCGACCTCAAGAGCCTGGCGAAAATCGGCCAGTTCCGCGAAGACTTGTATTACCGCCTCCACGTCATCGCCCTGAAACTGCCCGCACTGCGCGAGCGCGGCGCGGACGTCAACGAAATCGCGCATGCCTTCCTTGCAAGGCAAAGTGCGCGAGTCAACCGTACCGATCTAAAGTTTGCTCCGGACGCCGAGCAGGCGATTCGTCACTACACCTGGCCGGGCAACGTCCGTGAGTTGGAGAATGCAGTCGAGCGAGCGGTGATTCTGTGTGAAAGCCCAGAGATTTCCGCCGAACTACTGGGCATCGACATCGAGCTGAGTGATCTGGACGACGACGATTTCATTGGCCTGCCGTCGCAGCAAGGCAGCAGCACCGGCAACACCAGCCACGAGCCGACCGAAGATTTGTCGCTGGAAGACTACTTCCAGCACTTCGTGCTTGAGCATCAGGACCACATGACCGAGACCGAGCTGGCCCGCAAACTGGGGGTCAGCCGCAAATGCCTGTGGGAGCGTCGTCAACGCCTGGGCATTCCAAGGCGCAAGACCGGGGTGGCCAGCGAGAGCTGAACGTCACCTCCCGCGTTTGCAGGTAACAGATGCTAATGTGAAAAAACTGTTACCTCATCCGTTTCACGTAACAAAAGCCGGGGTTTACGGTAACGAAGCCCCGGTTTTTTTTGGCCTTCAAAAAGGCCATCGACCGGTCTAACCCCTTGTTTTGCTGGGCCTCACAAAAGTTGGCACGCACCCTGCTATATGTTTATTACAAGAACAATAACAAGCAATGCAAAAGACAATAAAAATAAGACGAATCGACTCACGCACAATAAAAACAAGACGGCGAGAGGCGCAGCTAACTGATTCTTTTGGAGAGGCGTTGTATTTGGGGCTTGCCCCACGACCAGGCCGAGAACAACAAAAACTGTCCTAAGACAGAGCCTGAACTGGTTGGATCGCAAGATCACTGCAACACAGCGACCAAAGCAATCCGTTTGCTCTTGGCTCCCGATTGGGAGGGCCATGAAGGAAAAGCTTCATGGCATGGGCATTTAACAAAAACAAAAAGCCCGAAACCTATAATAAAAATAGAGCATGCAACTACTTCTTGGGGAGCTTCGGCTCCCCTTGTAGTTTCTGCGATTCCTGAAAGCACCTGCCAGAGGCTTCTTTGCACGGTGTCGCCACTATCCTCATCAGGCTGGCGCAGCTTCCTACACCATCCCCCGACTAAATGCTAGAATCCCGGCCCATCATGCGGTCATTCTTTGTTATGGCCGAACATTCCTTCAAACAGTGCATCCCATGCTGAAGAAGTTGTTCCAGTCATTCCGTTCTCCCAAGCGTCATACGCAACACATCCGCAGCACGCCTGAAGTGCTCAATAGCGGCCAACATTCGCTGCAAAAGGCGCAATTCAGCCGTTACGCGGTCAATATCGTCGAGCGCCTGCAGAACGCCGGTTACCAGGCCTACCTGGTCGGCGGTTGTGTGCGTGACATGCTGCTCGGTATCACACCGAAAGATTTCGACGTTGCCACCAGTGCCACGCCGGAACAGATACGCGCCGAATTCCGCAATGCGCGGATCATCGGTCGTCGCTTCAAACTGGTACACATCCACTTCGGGCGTGAAATCATTGAAGTCGCGACCTTTCGCGCCAATCACCCGCAAAACGACGAAGAGGAAGACAGCAACCAGTCCTCGCGCAACGAAAGCGGGCGCATTCTGCGCGATAACGTCTATGGCTCCCTGGAAGAAGACGCGCAACGTCGCGACTTCACCATCAATGCACTCTATTACGACCCGGTCAGCGAACGCATTCTCGATTACGCCAACGGCGTACACGACATCCGTAATCACCTGATCCGCTTGATCGGCGACCCGAAGCAACGCTACCAGGAAGACCCGGTACGGATGCTGCGGGCGGTGCGTTTCGCGGCGAAGCTCAATTTCGGTATTGAAAAACACAGTGCGGCTCCGATCCGCGAGCTGGCACCGATGCTGCGCGAGATTCCATCGGCCCGCCTGTTTGAAGAGGTGCTCAAGCTGTTCCTCTCCGGCCATGCCGCCGATACGTTCGAGATGCTGGTCGACTTGCAGTTGTTCGATCCGTTGTTCCCGGCCAGTGCAGAGGCCCTGGAATACAACCCGACCTACACCCATACGCTGATCAGCGAAGCACTGGTCAACACCGACCTGCGGATCAAGCAGAACAAACCGGTGACCCCGGCGTTCCTGTTTGCCGCATTGCTCTGGCCTGCGCTCCCCGGCCGTGTACTGCGCCTGCAAGAACGCGGCATGCCGCCGATTCCGGCGATGCAGGAAGCGGCGCACGAGTTGATTGCCGAACAATGCCAGCGGATCGCGATTCCGAAACGCTTCACCCTGCCGATCCGCGAGATCTGGGACATGCAGGAGCGCCTGCCACGTCGCAGCGGCAAGCGCGCAGACCTGTTGCTGGACAATCCACGCTTCCGTGCCGGTTACGATTTTCTACTGCTGCGCGAAAGCGCCGGCGAGCAGACCGATGACTTGGGCGAATGGTGGACGGATTATCAGGACGCCAACGACAGTGAGCGTCGGGACATGATCCGCGACCTTAGCGGCAAGGAAGAAGGGGGCAGCGGTGCTCCACGTAAACGTCGCCGCAGCGGCGGTGCCAAGCGCAAACGCGCCGCCGGGGCGCCGAGCACCACAGGCGAGTAATCCATGGAACGCATCTACATCGGCATGGGCAGCAATCTGGCTGACCCTGCCGAACAATTGCGCAGCGCCGTCGAGGCGCTGGCGCAGTTGCCGCAGACCACGCTGTCCGGGGTCTCTGCGTTCTATCAGAGCGACTCATTGCTGCCAGGGCAACCGCGTTATACCAACGCGGTCGCCGCCCTCGACAGCCACCTAACACCGCTGGACCTACTGGATGCGCTGCAAGCTATCGAGAACGAGCAGGGCCGCGAACGCCTTGAACGCTGGGGCCCACGCACGCTGGACCTGGATATTGTGCTGTTCGGTGACCGCCTGATCGACGAGCCTCGCCTCAAAGTTCCGCACTACCACTTGCAGGAACGCGCCTTTGTGCTCTATCCACTGGCCGAACTGGCGCCTGCGGATCTGCGTCTGGCCGATGGCCGCACACTGTGTGAATTGCTGGCGGCCTGCCCGTTTGTCGGACTGGAGCGCCTCCCGCTGAATTGACACAAATCCCTTGCTCGCTCCCACGCTGGTTTATATAGCGCCACAAAAACCTGCTGAATCGCATCAGTTACCCCGGTAACACCTTCCCCGTAACAATGCGGTAACACACACAATTGACTTCCCGAGGTCTCCTCACGACTATAGGCGTCCCGCTGCCGCCAACGCGGCGCTAAAGGGCGCAATCCAGGCCTTATAAGCACGACAAAAGACCGTGCGCCTGAGTACATGACGAATCACGCGCGTTACTCGCAGTAGTTTCCATAGCGCCTGAACGAGGATTTTTTTACATGCCAGCCATCACCCTGACCACGCTCCAGAGCCTCAAGCAAAAAGGTGAAAAAATCACCATGCTGACCTGCTATGACGCGACCTTCGCCAACGCCTGCAACACTGCCGGCGTCGAAGTGCTGCTGGTGGGCGACTCCCTCGGCATGGTCTTGCAAGGTCACGACAGCACCCTGCCCGTTACTACCGCTGAAATGGCCTACCACGTGGCCGCCGTCAAGCGCGGTAATACCGAGGCCTTGATCCTCGCCGACCTGCCCTTCATGGCCAACGCAACCCTTGAGCAAACCATGATCAACAGCGCCACGCTGATGCAGGCTGGCGCACACATGATCAAAGTCGAGGGCGCCCTTTGGCTGGCGGAGTCCATTCGCCTGCTCGCCGAGCGCGGTGTACCGGTTTGCGCGCACATGGGGCTGACCCCTCAAGCCGTGAACATTCTTGGCGGTTATAAAGTCCAGGGTCGCAACGAGAACCAGGCGCGGCAGATGCGTGCCGATGCCATCGCCCTGGAGCAGGCCGGCGCCTCAATGTTGCTGCTGGAGTGCGTACCGAGTGAACTGGCCCTGGAAATCACTCAAGCGGTGAAGATTCCAGTGATCGGTATCGGCGCCGGCAGCGCCACCGACGGCCAGGTACTGGTTCTTCACGACATGCTCGGCCTGTCCATCACGGGCCGCGTGCCGAAGTTCGTAAAAAACTTCATGACCGGACAAGAGAGCATTCAGGCAGCCCTGAGTGCCTATGTCGCCGAAGTCAAAGCGGTTACGTTCCCTGGTATCGAACACGGATTCTCTGCATGAACACCGTAAAAACCGTCCGCGAACTGCGGGCCGCCGTAGCCCGCGCCCGCAGTGAAGGCAAACGCATCGGCTTCGTACCGACCATGGGCAATCTGCACAGCGGTCATGTCGCGCTGGTGACCAAAGCCACCCAACGGGTGGACTTCGTGGTCGCGAGTATCTTCGTCAATCCGCTGCAATTCGGCGCAGGCGAAGACCTCGATAAATACCCGCGTACCCTGGCAACAGATCAGGAAAAACTACTCCAGGCCGGCTGCCAACTGTTGTTCGCGCCGACTGTGAGCGAAATGTACCCCGATGGCCTGGCAGGCCAGACCCGTGTCAGTGTTCCGCAACTGTCCGAAGGCCTGTGCGGTGCCAGCCGCCCAGGGCATTTCGAAGGCGTGGCGACGGTGGTCAGCAAGCTGTTCAACATGGTCCAACCGGACCTCGCCATCTTCGGTCAGAAAGATTTCCAGCAACTGGCCGTGATTCGCGCGCTGGTGCATGACCTGAACATGCCCATCCAGATCATCGGCGAACCGACTGTACGGGCCGCCGACGGCTTGGCGCTGTCGTCGCGTAATGGTTTCCTCAGTGAAGAACAACGCGCGACCGCACCCGTGGTGTATCGCACGCTGTCGTCGATTGCCGAAGCCATTAAACAAGGTCATCGCGACTATCCGACGCTGATTGACACGCAGATCAAACAGCTCGAAGCGGCTGGTTTGCGTGCTGATTACCTGGAAATTCGCCACGCCCTGACCTTGCGTCCGGCGACCGTGGAAGATAGGGACTTGGTGATTCTAGTGGCCGCATTTTTGGGCACAACACGGTTGATCGACAACGTGCATCTGAACCTCGACACCTAAACAGCGCAGTCCCACCCTATGGGCGCGTGCTCGCGATGACGGCTTAACATTCAACGCACCTGTTGACTGACAGTCCGCTGTCGCGAGCAAGCTCGCTACCATTGGTTTGTGCCAGCGTCCATAGCGTATTGCTGCCCACAAAACGTTCGGGCAAACTGCCCGCCGTTCGATTCCGACCTGGAAACACACACATGCACGCCATCATGCTCAAGGCCAAGCTGCACCGCGCCGAAGTCACCCACGCCGTACTTGATTACGAAGGTTCCTGCGCCATTGATGGCGAATGGCTGGACCTGTCCGGCATCCGTGAATACGAACAGATCCAGATCTATAACGTCGACAACGGCGAACGCTTCACCACCTACGCGATTCGCGGCGAAGAAGGTTCACGCATGATCTCGGTCAACGGCGCAGCGGCCCATAAAGCCAAGGTTGGCGATCGAGTGATCATTTGCGCTTACGCCCACTACAGCGAAGCCGAATTGCTCAACTTCAAGCCACGCATGCTTTACATGGCGCCGGGCAATGAACTGAGCCACACCAGCAATGCCATTCCAGTCCAGGTTGCCTGAGCGCACCCACAATTCTGCGCACTGAACGCACTCGCCTGTTGTCTGAGCTGACGGCGCTGGTATAAAAAAGTACCGGTCGCAGGATAGACAAAGCCAAGACAGATCAACACGCGAGGTTTACTGTTACCGCCCTGCGCTATTTAATCGTCTCCAGGCAAATTGACCGGGCATTACCTAACCAATGGTCGGGACATTCCGGGATCTTCAGTGTCTTAAAGGCAGTTCAAGTAAAAAGGAAAATCGCAGCGATGGCGTACTACCGCACTCCTCACGACGTTACCGCTCTGCCCGCCTGGCAAGCGTTGAAAGATCACCGCCAAGCCATGCAGGATTTCAGCATGCGCGAAGCCTTTAATGCCGATCCGCAGCGCTTCACGCAATTCACCCTCAGCAGCTGTGGCCTGTTTCTCGATTACTCGAAGAACCTGATCAACACCCAGACCCGCAATCTGCTGGTGGGCCTGGCCAACGAAGTCGATCTCAAGGGCGCAATCAAAGCGCTGTTTGACGGCGAAATCGTCAACTCCTCCGAAGGTCGTCCGGCGCTGCACACTGCGCTGCGTCGTCCAGTGGGCGATAAGCTGTCGGTCAACGGCGTCAATGTGATGCCGGACGTGCATAAAGTGCTGAACCAGATCACCGACCTCGTGGGCCGCATTCACGACGGTCTGTGGCGCGGTTACACCGAGAAACCGATCACTGACGTGGTGAACATCGGTATCGGTGGCTCGTTCCTCGGCCCTGAGCTGGTTTCCGAAGCGCTGCTGTCCTACGCTCAAAAAGGCGTGCGCTGCCACTACCTGGCGAACATCGACGGCAGTGAGTTCCACGAACTGACCATGAAGCTGCGCGCCGAGACCACGTTGTTCATCGTCTCGTCGAAATCGTTCAATACCCTCGAAACCCTGAAAAACGCTCAGGCCGCACGCGCCTGGTACTTGGCTCAGGGGGGCTCGGAAGCCGAGTTGTATCGCCACTTCATCGCGGTATCGAGCAACAACGCTGCGGCCGTGGCGTTCGGTATCCGTGAAGAAAACATCTTCCCGATGTGGGACTGGGTCGGCGGACGTTATTCGCTGTGGTCGGCTATTGGTCTGCCGATTGCCCTGGCCATCGGCATGTCGAACTTCAAGGAACTGCTGTCCGGTGCCTACACCATGGACCAGCATTTCCAGAGCGCACCGTTCGAACAGAACATGCCGGTACTGCTGGCGTTGCTCGGTGTCTGGTACGGCAACTTCTGGGGCGCGCAAAGCCACGCGATCCTGCCGTATGACCACTACCTGCGCAACATCACCAAGCACTTGCAACAGTTGGACATGGAATCCAACGGCAAGAGCGTGCGCCAGGACGGGACTCCCGTGTCGACCGATACCGGACCGGTGATCTGGGGAGGGGTGGGCTGCAACGGCCAGCATGCCTACCACCAGTTGCTGCACCAAGGGACCCAACTGATCCCGGCCGATTTCATCGTACCGATCGTCAGCTTTAATCCGGTGTCCGACCACCATCAGTGGCTGTACGCCAACTGCTTGTCCCAGAGCCAAGCACTGATGCTCGGCAAGACCCGCGCCGAGGCCGAGGCCGAGCTGCGTGACAAGGGCATGAGCGAAGACGACGTACAAAAACTCGCGCCGCACAAAGTGATCCCGGGCAACCGTCCAAGTAACACGTTGGTGGTAGAACGCATCAGCCCGCGTCGTCTCGGCGCTCTGGTGGCGCTGTACGAACACAAAGTGTTTGTGCAAAGCGTGGTCTGGGGCATCAATGCCTTCGATCAGTGGGGCGTGGAACTGGGCAAAGAACTGGGCAAAGGCGTTTACAACCGCTTGGTCGGCAGCGAAGAAGCACCCGCTGACGATGCATCCACTCAAGGCCTGATCAACTACTTCCGCGGTCGTCACCGCGGTTGATCTAACGCCTCATGGCCCCACCCGGTGGGAGCGAGTTTGCTCGCTCTCACCGTTGTTTTGTGCATGACTTGAACCCGCTTGGCACACGGCGCATCTTTACCTTGTCGTAAAACAAGAATAAGGAACCGTCATGTTCGATATCAGTACGTTCCCCAACGCCGATGCCGTCCGCCGGTCAGCGCATTTGAGCCAAGACGACTACCACCGTCTATACCGCCAATCCGTCGAACACCCAAGTACCTTCTGGGCCGAACAGGCCACGCGTTTTCTTGACTGGAGTGCGCCCTGGCAGACCGTCCAGCGCTATGACCTGAAAACCGGTGAAGCCAGCTGGTTTGCCGGCGGCCAATTGAACGTCAGTTACAACTGCATCGACCGCCACCTGGAAAAGCGTGGCGATCAGATCGCAATCATCTGGGAAGGCGACAGTCCGGTCGAATCGGCCCAGATCACCTACAAAAAGCTCCATCACAACGTGTGTCGTCTGGCCAACGTGCTGAAAAGCCGTGGCGTAAAGAAAGGCGATCGGGTGTGTATTTACATGCCAATGATTCCCGAAGCAGCCTACGCGATGCTCGCCTGCGCCCGGATTGGCGCCGTGCATTCAGTGGTGTTCGGCGGTTTCTCTCCGGATTCCCTGCGAGACCGCATTCTCGACGCTGATTGCCGAACCGTCATCACCGCCGATGAAGGCGTGCGCGGCGGCAAATTCGTGCCGCTCAAGCACAACGTCGACCAAGCGCTGCAAAGCTGTCCGGCCGTCAGCACCGTGATCATCGTCGAGCGAACCCAGGGCGACGTGAAGTGGGTCGAGGGCCGTGACCTCTGGTATCACCAGGCCTTGCGCGATGTCGAAGACGATTGCCCGCCCGAGCCAATGAACGCCGAAGACCCGCTGTTTATCCTCTACACCTCCGGCAGCACGGGCAAACCCAAAGGCGTGCTGCACACCACCGGCGGCTATCTGCTGCAAGCGGCGATGACCTTCAAGTACGTACTCGATTACCGCGACGGCGAAGTCTTCTGGTGTACCGCCGACGTAGGCTGGGTCACCGGCCACAGCTACATCGTCTATGGCCCGCTGGCCAACGGCGCGACCACACTAATATTCGAAGGCGTGCCGAGTTATCCGAATAGCTCGCGCTTCTGGCAAGTGATCGACAAACACCACGTCAACATTTTCTACACCGCACCCACCGCACTGCGCGCCCTGATGCGTGAAGGCCCCGAACCGTTGAAGGCAACTTCCCGCGAAAGCCTGCGACTACTCGGCAGCGTCGGTGAGCCGATTAACCCAGAGGCGTGGGACTGGTACTTCAATGTCGTGGGCAAACAGCGTTGCCCCATCGTTGATACCTGGTGGCAGACCGAAACTGGCGCCATCATGCTCAGCCCGTTGGTGAGCGCGCAACGGATCAAACCCGGTTGTGCGGCGCAGCCGATGTTCGGCGTGCAACCGGTGCTGCTCGACGAACACGGCAAGGAAATCAGAGGCGCCGGCAGCGGTGTATTGGCCATCAAGTCCAGTTGGCCTGCGCAAATTCGCAGTATCTACGGCGACCCGCAGCGGATGGTCGACACCTATTTCAAACCCTACCCCGGCTACTACTTCACCGGCGACGGCGCACGGCGTGACGAGGATGGCGATTACTGGATCACCGGACGCATCGACGACGTGATCAATGTGTCCGGGCACCGCATCGGCACCGCTGAAGTGGAAAGCGCACTGGTGCTGCACGACAGCATCGCCGAGGCGGCGATGGTCGGTTATCCCCACGACGTCAAAGGCCAAGGCATCTATGCCTTCGTCACGCCCATGAACGGCACCGAACCCAACGACGAACTGAAAAAACAACTGCTGGCCTGCGTCAGCAAGGAAATCGGCAGCTTCGCTAAACCGGACCTGATTCAATGGGCGCCGGCCTTGCCGAAAACGCGTTCGGGCAAGATCATGCGGCGCATTCTGCGCAAGATTGCCTGCAACGAACTGGACAGCCTGGGTGACACCTCGACGCTCGCTGATCCGAGCGTGGTCCAGGGCTTGATCGACAAGCGCCTGAACCTGTGACCGTGTGCTTTACAATCCCCGCGCGGCGCTTGATTGCCGCGCAGCCCTTTCGCCACTGAGTCGCCATGGAATTTATCCGTACCCGCATCGAAACCCAAGTCATGAGCCTGACGGGCCTGTCCCTCGGCACCCTGGACCTGGAAAACCCCAAGGGCGACCCCGGGCTATTCGGGCCTGACTCCGTGAGCTGGCAAGTCCATGGGGATTTCACCAGCATGCTGATCGGTGGTATCAGCGCCTTGATGCTGCAAGCCCTGCACCCCTTGGCCCTGGCAGGAGTCTGGGATCACTCGAATTTCCGTGAAGACATGCTCGGTCGATTGCGCCGCACCGGGCAGTTCATTTCTGGCACCACCTTTGGTTCGACCAAAGACGCCGACTGGCTGATCGAGAAAGTGCGCACCATTCACCTGCAAGTGGTCGGCACTGCGCCGGACGGTAGGCCCTATGCCGCCAGCGACCCGGAACTGCTGACCTGGGTGCATGTGGCAGAGGTCAGCAACTTCCTCGCCGCGCATTTGCGCTACCGCAATCCGCAGCTGTCGCTGGCAGACCAGGATCGCTACTACCGGGAAATAGCGCAGGTCGCCGAGCGGCTGGGCGCTCGGAACGTTCCGCGCTCACGCGAGGAAGTTGCCGGCTACCTTGAACGCATTCGCCCACAACTGTTGTGCGACGAACGCAGTCGCGAAGTGTTGCGACTGCTATTGAACGCTCCCTCCCCCAGCCGCCTCGCCAAACCATTTGGCAGTTTGATGATGCGGGCCGGCATCGACTTGCTGCCGCATTGGGCCGCAGATCTGCTCGGCGTCAGTCAAAGTCCGCTGCAACGCACGCTGATCCGCGCCAGCGTCAACCGCAGCGCGCCGATGCTGCGCTGGGCCGTGCGTAACGGTTCGGTGCAGCGGGCCAAACGACGGATGGGATTGCCCTGCTGAAAACTTAAACGCTTCGCGAGCAGCCTAGTCCTCACCGTCGATGTATGTCGCTCATCAAGCCGCGTGGAAGCGAGTCTGCGCGCGAAGGGAGCACCTCGGTCCCGCGCCAAGCTGTTAAACTCTCGCGCCAAATTCCCTCCTGCAAGGCGCCCAGCATGTCTTCCTTGAATCAGGCGCTGCGCGCCGCCCTCGATCATCGCCAGGACCTGCTTGCCGAACTGCATCAGCAAGGCACCGATTGTTATCGTTTGTTTCACGGCAGCCAGGAGGGCGCCAGTGGCCTGACCATCGACCGCTATGGCCCGCAACTGCTGGTGCAAAGTTTTCACCAGTCGCTGGAACGCGACGCCCTGCTGCAACTGCACCAGAGCATCAACCAACACCTGGGGCTCGAAACCCTACTGGTCTACAACGACCGCTCACGGGGTAACTCGCGGATTGATCGCGAAGACACCGTCTACCCCGCCGACGACGCCGCGCTGCAAGACCTGATCGGCCACGAATGGGGCCTGAACTACCGGGTACGCGGACGTCACGCGGGGCAAGACCCGCTGCTGTTCCTCGACCTGCGCAACACCCGGGGCTGGGTCAAGGATCACAGCAAAAACAAGAGCGTGCTGAACCTGTTCGCCTACACCTGTGGTGTCGGCCTGAGCGCGGCGGCAGGGGGCGCCAGCGAGGTCTGTAACCTCGACTTCGCCGAAGGCAACCTCGCCGTAGGTCGCGAGAATGGCCTGCTCAACGCGCAGTTGCCGACCATGGAATTTATTCAGTCTGATTATTTCCCGGCCATTCGCCAACTGGCCGGCCTGCCGATCAGTCAGCGTCGCGGGCAAAAGCTGCCCAGCTATCAGCGCCTGGAACCGCGTCAGTACGACGTGGTGCTGCTGGACCCGCCAGCCTGGGCCAAGAGCGCGTTTGGCACCGTCGACCTGCTGCGAGACTACCAGAGCCTGCTGAAACCGGCACTGCTGGCCACCGCCGAGAATGGTGTGCTGATCTGCTGCAACAACCTGGCAAAAGTCAGCATGGACGACTGGCGCGAACAGGTGCTGCGTTGTGCCGAAAAGACCGGGCGCCCGGTGCGTGAATGGACAGTGATGACCCCGGGTCGAGACTTCCCATCGATGGATCAGCAGCCGCCCCTGAAAACCCTGATCCTTCAGCTCTGAATTCGGAAGTAAAAATTCCTACAGAAGAATCTGAAAAATCCCAGCCCGCGCTGACTACTTCGGAACCGGAAACGCGTGCCATACTCCAACGCACTCCGATTTAGACAGATGAAGCCACACATGCCCAAAGGATTGATTCGCGCTATTGGCGCTTTGTTGACAGCGCTGGCCCTCTACAGCCTGCTGGGGTTTCTGATTTTGCCGGGCATCGCGCTGCGGGTTGCCAACCAGCAACTGGCCAGCTACGCGACGATGCCCGCCCATATTCAGCGGATCGAACTCAACCCGTTCAGCCTGGAGGTGACCCTTTGGGGCCTGACCATCGGCGAGCCGGGCAAGGAACAAGTGGGCTTCGAACGCTTGTACGCCAACCTGCAGATCGACAGCCTGTGGACCAAGGCGCTGCACCTGACCGATATCGAGCTGGATAAACCCAAGACTGAAATCCTCTTCGGCAAAGACGGCACACTCAACCTGCTCGGGCTGTTCAAGTTGCCGCAGAGCGAGCCAACGCCTGCCGAGCCAAACGCAAAACCGTTTCCGCTGCGTGTAGACCGGATCAAACTGGCCGGCGGCTATGTGCATTTCCAGGACGCACGGCCCAACGAACCCATCGAATTCCTCTACGACAAACTCGATTTCGAGCTAAAGAACCTCAGCACCCTGCCCGACGACAACGCCGACATGACCCTGGTCGCTGCCGGCCCGGAAGGTGGGCAGATCGACTGGACCGGCAACTTCAGCCTGATCCCGATAGCCTCCGAAGGTAAGTTGAAAGTCACCAACGGTCAGATGAAAGTCTGGTGGCCCTACGTGCGTGATGCGCTGCCACTGGTGCTGGAAAACGGCGTACTGAACCTCAGCACCGATTACAAGCTCAACCTGGCCAAAGACACTCAATTGCTACTGAGCAATGTCGCGGTCAGCGTCGCACCGTTCGCCGTCAATGCCCCGGACGGTCGGCCGCTGGCAAAGCTTGCACGCCTGGACATCAGCGAAACCACCGTGGACCTGGCCAACCAGCAGGTGGTAGTCGGCAAAATTCGCAGTCAAAAACTGGAAACCTGGGCCGCCCGCGAAGCCGATGGGCAACTCGACTGGCAGAAACTGTTCGCCAGCCAACCCGCCAAGCCGGCGGCAAAAGCCGAGCCGGCCAGTACGCCAGCGGCAGCTGACTCACCGAAACCTGCGCCTGCCGCCCCCAGCAAACCCTGGCAAGTCCTGATCAAGGACGTGCAACTGCGCGATTACCAAGTCCATCTGGCGGACCGTCAGGCGCAACCCGCCGTCGCCCTGGAACTCGGCCCACTGAACCTGGACCTGCAAAACTTCGACAGCCTCAACGGCTCGCCTTTCACCGTCAAGCTCGACACGGGCCTGGGCAAGCAAGGCAAGATCATGATGGACGGCCAGGTCAACCTGGCGCCGATCAGCGCCAGGTTGAAGGTGCAGACCAAGGACATCGACCTGCGCGTCGCCCAATCCTATATCAGCCCGTTCATTCGTCTGGAACTGCGCAGCGGCATGCTCGGCAGCGATCTGGCGGTCAACCTCAAGAGCACTGAACCACTGGCCTTCAACGTCACGGGGCGCGCTCAAGTCGATCAACTGCATACGCTCGACACCCTCAAAACCCGCGACTTCCTCAAGTGGCAACAGTTGGTGCTCGAAGGCCTGAATTATCAACACGGCGACAGCTTGTCGATCGACAAGGTCAGCCTGTTTCAACCTTATGCACGCTTCATGATCAACGATGACCGCACCACCAACATCGATGACCTGTTGATCCCGCAACCGGCGGGTTCCGGCGCCAAACCCGCCGCCAAACCTGCGGCGAGTAAAGACAAAACGCTGGGTATTCACATCGGTGGCATTGCCATCAATGACGGCTCGGCAAACTTTGCCGACTTTAGCCTGACGCCCAACTTCGCCACCGCCGTTCAACAGCTCAACGGGCAAATCGGCACCATCGACAGCCGACAGGCGAAGCCGGCCAGCGTTGACATTAACGGCAAGGTTGATCGCTATGCACCGGTGACCATCAAGGGCGCGGTCAACCCCTTCGACCCCATGGCCAGTCTCGACATTTCCACCAGTTTCAAACGGGTGGAACTGACAACCCTGACCCCTTACTCCGGCAAGTTCGCCGGTTACCGCATCCGCAAAGGCCGGCTCAACCTTGATGTGCATTACCTGATCACCAAGGGCCAACTCAAGGCGGAAAACAAAGTGGTGATCGAACAACTGCAACTGGGTGAGAAAGTCGACAGCCCGGACGCCGTCAGCCTGCCGCTGAAACTGGCGATTGCCTTGCTCAAAGACGTCGATGGCAAGATTTCCATCGAACTGCCAGTGACCGGCGACCTGAACAACCCGCAATTCAGCGTCATGCCAATTGTCTGGCAAACCTTGCGTAACCTGATCGTCAAAGCCGCCGCCGCGCCGTTTAAACTCATTGGCGGATTGATCAGTGGCGGGAGTTCGCAGGACCTGGGCAGCGTCTCGTTCGCCCCTGGCTCCAGTGATCTGAGCACAGACGCCGAAGCGGCGCTGGTCAAACTGGCCGGCGCGCTCCAGGAACGGCCGGCCCTGCGCCTGGAAATCGAAGGCACCGCCGCGCAAAGCAGTGACGGCCCATTGATTGCCCAGCAACGCCTGGAACGCGAATACCAGTACAACTACTACAAAATGCTCCAGCGTCGCGGCGACAAAGTCCCAGCGCAGGCGTCCTTACTGCAAGTGCCGGACAACGAGAAAGGCCCGCTGCTGGAAGGGATTTACCGCACACGCCTGAAGACTCAGCCGCCCGCCGAATGGAAGGATTTGAGCAAGGACCAACGCACGGCAAAAATGCGCGAAGGGGTGATCAACTTCTGGAGCGCCAGTGACGTGCTGTTGCGCCAACTGGGTCAGGACCGCGCCAGCAGCATCAAGGACTTCTTGGTGGACAAGGGGCAACTGGCGGATGACCGCGTTTACTTCATCGATGCCAACCTCGGTGAAGCGCAAAGTGACGGTCGAGTGGTAACCCCCATGCATCTGGACGCTGAATAATGGGCAGGCGCTGGCTACTCGGCTTGGGCCTTGCCCTGGCGGCCACTCACGCTTCAGCCGCCGATACGCTGCGTTGCGGCAGTCAACTGATCAGTGTCGGCGACAGGTCTGGCGAAGTGTTGCAGAAGTGCGGAGACCCGGTCAGCCGCGACCTGTTGGGCTACAAACGCAGCGCCAACCGCCGGGAAGAGTTCCAGGTTGAGGAATGGACCTACGGCCCCAATAGCGGGATGTATCAGTACCTGCGGTTCGAAGGCAATCGACTGGTACAAATCACCAGCAAACGCGGAAGCTAGATCCAGCAAACCATAAACATTCAACGCTCTTGGTGAGCAAGCTCGTTTCCACTGTTGATTGACCGCGCCCCAAATAGAACAGGCCCCGGCACGAGTGCCGGGGCCTGTAATGGCCACTTCCTTGTGGCCGTTCGCATGAACTCTAAAGAGGCAGCAGACGTATAACTCGGCCCGCCCGCTGCTCCTTCTCCCAGTCCAGGCGAGAAGCCTTGCCTTACTCGGCTTTCAGGCCGTCAGCGGAAACCGCTTTAACGCCTTTGATTTTCTTGGTGATCGCCACAGCGGTGGTCTTCTGAGCTTCGGTGATTGCAACAGTCGACGACAGCGATACAACGCCTTTGTTGGTTTCTACTTTGATGTCGGTGCCTGGAATGCCTTTTTCGGTGACCAGGTCGCTTTTGACTTTGGTAGTGATCCAGGTATCAGAAGTGGTTTCTTTTGCCTTGGTCATTTCACCGGCCGCCAGCGTCATCGGGGCTTGGGTGGTAGTGGTCTGTGCAAACGCAGCGTTGGCCATGGTCAGGGTCAGCGCGGTTGCAGTAGCGGCAGCGATAGCGAACTTCTTCATACGAGTAACTCCTGTTTTTCTAGAAAGTCTGCTGCATGTCTTGTCAGCAGGGTTACTGGGTATAGTGCGAACGTTGTGCCAACTTTCAAATATGAAATAAAACCTTATAAATCAACAAGTTAAAAAAACAGCAAAATCTCAAAATCATGCAAATTGCATGACGGCGATATTCTCTGCATGCAACTTGCCAGTTTTTCCGCAGGCCTAAGGCCATGAACTATCGAGCATTTAACCGTTCACTAGGTCGACGCAAAAAAATTGAACGCATTGCGCTCTTCCTGACGGATTCGCCGATCAACAGATAAAAAAAATACCCCGCCGATGAGGGCAGGGTATTGATCGCGCTAGAGGAAAATCATGTGCCTGGGCAGTTCAAGCTTGTGTAGTCTTTCGAAGCGGTAGTGGCACAACTCCAGGTGCCCGTCTGAGTACGAGTCAGAGTGACAACTTGACCCACTACTGCCGAAGGGGCGTTGATCAGCTTACAGGTAATGGTCCCGGTGCCTGCGGCGGCAGTCCCGGTAACACCCAGTGTGCAGTTCTGAGTTGTAGCACCGGCAGGCGAAATGAGGGCCACTGTCGGGTCCGTAGTACCTGAGTTCATAAGGTCTTCGAAAGGTACTTTAAGCGCCGACGTTTCCGCGATCCCGGCAGTCACCTTGGCCTTCGCCTGGTATTTGCTGTATGCCGGCAACGCAAACGTCGCCAGAATCCCGATGATCGCGATCACGATCAACAACTCGATCAGGGTAAAACCTTTTTGATTGTTCATAGACAGTCTCCATGCATGAGTGGAAATCTCATGCTCTGAATATCCCACAGCACAGCCCATGCCAAGTTGCTCCGGCCCTGCTGGCGGGGCACTCGCTTCAGATAGAGCCTTTTGCCACCCCCGGAAAACGCACTATCTGACATTTTTTGTCACTTGAGCACAGCTGGTTTGGCTCCGTCCTTTGACTAGGCTATAAGTCATGCATTGTTTGCGTCCGGTATCCCCATGAATGACATCGCCCTAAGTGGTCTGGCCAAGCAATTGGTCCTGGCCGAACTGCTCACCGAGAAAAGCGCTCAGCAGGCTTATCAGCAAGCCCAACGCAGTCGCATCTCCCTGGTCAGCTACCTGGTACAAAACAAACTGGTAAAAAGCCGGCAAGTGGCGGAGATCGCCTCGGAACATTTCGGCATGGCCTTCCTGGATCTGAATTGCCTGGACAAGGAAGCCCAGCCCAGAGGACTGGTCAGTGAAAAGCTGATACGCCAGCACCATGCACTGCCCCTCTGGCGACGCGGTAACAAACTGTTCGTTGGCATTTGCGACCCCTCCAACCAACAGGCTATCAATGACATCCAGTTCAGCACCGGGCTGACCACCGAAGCGATCTTGGTGGAGGACGACAAACTCAGCGATGCCATCGAAAAGTTCTTCGACAACCACGCGACCGGTCTGGAAGAGATGGTTGACCTTGAGCTGGAAGGTCTGGACATCGAGTCAGTCGACGACAAACAGCAGGACGCGGGCGCGGGTCAGGATTCCGATGACGCACCCGTCGTGCGTTTCGTCCACAAAATGCTGCTCGACGCCATCAAAAGCGGCTCTTCCGACCTGCACTTCGAGCCCTACGAAAAGACCTACCGGGTGCGCATGCGTACCGACGGTATTTTGCGCGAAGTGGCCAAGCCGCCGATTCAACTGGCCGGCCGCATCGCTGCCAGGCTGAAAGTCATGGCCAGCCTCGACATATCTGAACGCCGACGCCCTCAGGACGGACGAATCAAAATGCGCTTGTCCAAGACCAAGTCCATCGACTTCCGGGTTAACACCCTGCCGACGCTATGGGGCGAAAAAGTGGTGATCCGGATCCTCGATCCGTCGAGCGCCCAGATGGGCATTGACGCCCTTGGCTATGAGCCTGACCAGAAAGAACTGTTCATGGCCGCCCTCAAGCAGCCACAGGGAATGATCCTGGTAACCGGCCCCACGGGCTCGGGTAAAACCGTATCGCTGTATACCGGGCTGAATATTCTCAACACCGTGGACATCAACATCTCTACTGCCGAAGACCCGGTGGAGATCAACATGGAAGGCATCAACCAGGTCAACGTCAATCCGAAGCAAGGACTCGATTTCGCCCAAGCCCTGCGCTCGTTTCTGCGTCAGGACCCGGACGTGATCATGGTCGGTGAGATCCGCGACCTCGAAACGGCGGAAATCGCCATCAAGGCCGCCCAGACCGGGCATTTGGTGCTGTCCACCCTGCACACTAACAGCGCCGCACAAACCTTGACCCGCCTGCAAAACATGGGCATCCAGGGTTTCAATATCGCGACCTCCATCAGCCTGATCATCGCCCAGCGCTTGGCGCGAAAGCTGTGCAGCCATTGCAAGAGGCCAATCGAGATTCCTCGGGCAACGCTGCTCAAGGAAGGCTTCCCCGAGGACCGCATCGGCTCGTTTACGATCTATGAGCCGGTCGGTTGCGACCAGTGCAACGGCGGTTATAAAGGGCGAACCGGGATTTATGAGGTGGTGAAAAACACACCCGATTTGCAACGGCTGATCATGGCTGAGGGCAATTCGCTGGAAATCGATATCCAGATGCGCAAGGACGGCTTTAACGATCTGCGAACCTCGGGCTTGCTCAAGGCCATGCAAGGCATCACCAGCCTGGAAGAAATCAACCGGGTCACCAAGGACTGAACATGGCCGCCAAGGCAGCAAAAATCAGCGTGTACGCGTGGGAAGGCACGGACAAAAAAGGCGTGAAGGTGACCGGCGAATTGAGCGGTCTGAGCCCTGCGCTGATCAAGGCGCAACTGCGCAAGCAAGGCATTAACCCAGGCAAGGTGCGCAAAAAATCCATGTCGATTTTCAGCCTGGGCAAACGCATCAAAGCCCAGGAGATCGCCCTGTTCACCCGGCAAATGGCGACCATGATGAAAGCCGGCGTGCCGTTATTGCAGTCGTTCGAAATCATCGGCGAAGGCTTCGATAACCCGGCCATGCGCAAACTGGTGGACGAGGTGAAACAAGAAGTCGCCGCAGGGAACAGCTTCGCTACGGCCCTGCGCAAGAAGCCGCAGTATTTCGACGAGTTGTACTGCAACCTGGTGGACGCCGGGGAGCAGGCTGGCGCGTTGGATACGCTGCTGGAACGGGTAGCTACCTATAAGGAAAAAAGCGAACGCCTGAAGGCCAAGGTCAAGAAAGCCATGACCTACCCATTGGCAGTGGTGTTCGTCGCGCTCATCGTGACGGGCATTCTGTTGATCAAAGTGGTGCCACAGTTCCAGTCGGTGTTCGCCGGATTTGGCGCCTCACTGCCCGCGTTCACGGTGATGGTCATCGGTATCTCGGAGTTCATGCAGCAATGGTGGTGGCTGATGCTCGGCGCTCTGATCGCGGCGATTTTCGGGGTACGCCGTGCGTTCAAAAAGTCGCAGGCTTTTCGCGACTGGACGGACACCTGGCTGTTGAAACTGCCCTTGGTCGGCACGTTGATGTACAAGTCTGCCGTGGCGCGTTACGCACGCACGTTATCGACGACATTTGCGGCCGGTGTCCCGCTGGTAGAAGCCTTGGAGTCGGTGGCCGGCGCAACGGGCAACATCGTGTTCAAGCGTGCAGTGCTGCGCATCAAACAGGACGTCTCGACCGGCATGCAACTGAACTTCTCTATGCGCACCTCCGGGGTCTTTCCGAACATGGCGATCCAGATGACTGCGATTGGCGAGGAGTCCGGCGCCCTGGACGACATGCTCGATAAGGTCGCCAGTTTCTATGAGGACGAAGTGGACAACATGGTCGACAACCTGACCAGCCTGATGGAGCCGTTCATCATGGTGGTACTGGGTGTTATTGTCGGCGGCCTGGTGGTTGCCATGTACCTGCCTATCTTCCAACTTGGCTCTGCGATCTGACATGCCTTTGAACGACTATCTGACCTTCTACCCGTTGGCCTTTGTCATCACCGCGCTGCTGCTTGGCCTGGTCGTCGGCAGCTTCCTCAACGTGGTGGTCTGGCGCCTGCCCAAAATGCTTGAACGCGAATGGCGAGCCCAGGCCAATGATGTGCTGGGGCTGCCCGGCGAGACACCCCTGCCAACGTACAACCTGCTGCTGCCGCACTCCCACTGTCCGCACTGCGCCCACAGGATTCGCGCCTGGGAAAATATTCCGCTATTCAGTTATGTGTTTTTGCGCGGTCGCTGTTCCAACTGCGCGGCGCCGATCAGCAAACGCTACCCGCTCACAGAACTGGCGTGCGGCCTGATTTCGGCGTTCATCGCCTGGCATTTCGGTTTCGGCTGGCAGGCCGCCATGATGCTGGTCCTGAGTTGGGGCTTGTTGACCATGAGCCTGATCGATGCCGAGCATCAAGTGCTGCCGGATGTGCTGGTACTGCCATTGTTGTGGCTGGGCCTGATCGTCAACAGCTTCGGCCTGTTCGTGCCCTTGCACGAGGCGCTTTGGGGCGCCGTGGCCGGTTACCTGGCGTTGTGGTCGGTGTTCTGGCTGTTCAAGCTACTCACCGGCAAGGACGGCATCGGCTACGGCGATTTCAAATTATTGGCAATGCTCGGGGCATGGGGCGGCTGGCAGATTCTGCCACTGACGATCCTGCTGTCATCCCTGGTGGGGGCCATCATCGGCGTGATGTTACTGCGCCTGCGCGACACCAAAACCTCGACGCCGATTCCCTTCGGGCCTTATCTGGCGATTGCCGGCTGGATTGCGTTGCTCTGGGGTGGTCAAATAACCGACTTCTATTGGCAGTTTGTCGGTTTGAAATGAATACCCCTGTGGAAAAACCCTGGATTCTCGGCCTCACCGGCGGCATCGGCAGCGGCAAAAGTGCAGCCGCCCAGCACTTCATCGACCTGGGCGTCCATGTGGTAGATGCCGATCATGCGGCGCGCTGGGTGGTGGAGCCCGGTCGTCCGGCGCTGGCGAAGATAGCCGAGCACTTCGGCCCTGGCGTCCTTCAGGCCAATGGCCAATTGGATCGCGCAGCGTTGCGCAAACTGATCTTCGAAATACCCGAACAACGGCACTGGCTTGAGGCGCTGCTGCACCCGCTGATCACCGAAGAAATCGTCGATCATCTGGCCAAGGCACAATCACCCTACGCGATCCTGGTTTCGCCGCTGCTGATCGAGTCTGGGCAGAACGCAATGACCCAACGGGTGTTGGTGATCGACGCCCCCGAACAACTACAGATCGAACGCACCCTGCAGCGTGACCAGACCAGCGAGCAACAGGTCCAGGCGATCCTCAAGGCCCAGTCCGGCCGGCAGGATCGCGTGAGCCATGCCGACGACGTGGTGGTCAATGACCGCGACCTCGCCTGGCTGCACCGCGAGGTCGAACGCCTGCATCACTTTTACCTTACTTTGCGTGGAGGCCAATCATGAGCCAACCCCCTGTCGTCGATTGCCCAACCTGTGGCGCCCCAGTCGAGTGGAGCGCCGCCAGCACGTTCCGGCCGTTTTGCTCTGATCGCTGCAAGCTGATCGACCTGGGTGCCTGGGCGTCGGAAGAACACAAAATCCCGGTCAGCCCGGATGCCGAGGACGAGCTGTTTTCCGAAGACTTCGCTCCCCGTCACTGATCGCTGGCATCAGGGCCGCATAAAGCCATAGTCCTGTCCTTCATCGAGGTTTTCGGCGAGAAATTGCAACTCATCCGCCAGATCCTCGACACTGCGCACCGCCTTGCTCTGCTGCACCACCGCACTGAGCAAGGCGCGCAAGCTCAACCCCGGATCGAACCCCACTTCCTGCGCCGCGTCCAGACTGTGACGCAACTCCTGCCTTGCCCACTCGTAAACACTCATAACGATGCTCCTGAAGGTTTTGCCGAGCATGAGATGAGCAGCGATTTCAGGATTTGATGTGGATCAAGACTTGGGGTCCTGGTCTTTCCAGGGCGCCGAAAGGTAACGCGTGCGGTTGAAAGTCTCCAGCCACTCAGGGCAGAACACCACCAATGCACTGATCACGATACCGTTGATAAACGCCTCGGGAAAAACAATCAGCCACAGATAACCGACAAAATCCTCCAACCACTCTGGCATCGCGAAACGTCCGTCGAACCACAGCAGGGCTAGCCCCACCAAAAGACACAACAGCGCCGACAGCGCCGCGGCAAAAAAGCCGGAGCAAAAGATATACACAAACGGATTACGCGGCTGTGCGCGCTCTACGAGGATCGCACAGCACTCGGTGACGAGTACCGGCAGCAAAATCAGCAGCGTGCCATTAACCCCGACAGCCATCAGGTCCTGACGCCCGAGCAGTACCAGCCCGAGTTGCGCAATCAACCCACCGATAATTGCCAGCGGCCAGTCCAGCAGCAGTGTCACCGCGGTCATGCCGATGAAGTGGTAGGACACGCCCGTATCGAAATCCCGCCGCACCAACCACAGGATGAACAACGCGAACACGGTGCCAAACAGCAAATGCTGACGGCGAGTGTCGCTGAACAACTCAACCCAGGGCGCCCGCCAGATCGCCCAGATCAGCACCGGCAGATCAATCAGCCAACCGACCGTCAGACTCTGCGGTGACAGCAGTCCGGCGGCGATCATGACCACATCCTCTTGAGTTCCACTACACGCTCCTAGCCAGGTTTAAGCGCAATGCCCAGCAGTCTACACCGGAGCCAAAGTTGCTCCAGCTCACGCAAAGCTTTCAGCTTGTCGCAATTGAACGCTAAGCTTGGGCCTATGGATGACTCAGATTATTTACGCCTGCTGACCATCGCGGCCGAGCAAGCCAACGCGTTCCTGTCCAATGCCCGCAAATGGGAGCGTGAGCGTTGGGTCTGCCAGCGCCTGCTGCAAGGCCTGAACATTGCCTATCGCGCCGACGAGTTCGCCCCCGCCGGGGAGCCGCCGGACGTGCTATTTCGTGACGCCAGTTTCGAGGTGTTCTTCGTCCTCGACGAAGGCCGGCGCCTCAACGACGAATGGCGCGACGAATTGCAGCGACGTCGCAGTGCGTTTTCCCTGAGCCAACTGGTGCGCCGCGAGGCCAAGCCAAAACGCATACCCGCCAACGAATTCCTACTGAGACTGGCCCCGACTTTGCGCAAGAAAGCTCATAACTACAAAGAACGCGGCATGGACTTGGGGGAGTTGGATATCATTGCCTTCGCCAGTCTCAAACGTGAAGTGCTGGACCTCAACAGCCATTTCCCGCCCCCCACCGAATACCTGCGCCAAGGCTGGCGTTCGTTGTCGCTGGTGGGCCCGACCTTCGCCCGTGTGCTGTTCGCTCAGCCGGGAGCCCCGGATTTCCTGCGCAATAACTTGGGACGCAGCATCGTTTTCGACGTCGGGATCAGCCTGTGAGCCCGTTACAGGCATTGATCGGCGAAGTGCCGCAGACAGGTGTCGTTCGCTGGATTGGCGTGCGCCCGCAATCACGCTCGCCGATGGTTGAACTAGACGCCGTCGAGGCGCGACTTGAGACGGGCTTGACCGGCGACCACGCCCGTCCCGGGGTGAGAAATGCACGGCAGGTGACGTTGATCCAGTGGGAACACCTGGCGGTGATCAATTCACTGATGGGCCGTGCGCAAGATCAGCCGGTCTTGCCCCATGACTTGCGACGAAACCTGGTCATCAGTGGCATCAACCTGTTCAGTCTGAAGGGCCGGCGCTTTCGAATCGGCCAGGCCATTTTCGAAACCACCGGTTGGTGCCAGCCTTGCGCACGCCTGCAAAACAACCTGGGGCCGGGCACCTTTCAAGCGGTTCGCGGCCATGGCGGAATCACCGCCCGAGTGTTAAAAAGTGGAATCATTCGCCTGGACGACACGGTTAGCGTCGAGCCTGTTCCCGACAGCGGCTATGCTCCATTCAATACGAGATAAAACTCGCTGTAGCTTCTACACATTCAGCAACGTCTACCTGACGAGGCCTTTATGACCAGCCGCCTGAACCCCGATGATCAGAAGCATGTCGAAGAGTACCTGCACCTGTCCCAGCACCGAGTCGAGCGCCGGCCTTTCCGGCCGTGGATGCTCCTCGTAGTGGTGTTGGCAGTGACCATTGGTTTAGGCCTGTTGAGCCGATTTATCAGTTACCTGACGCTATGAGCTGCCTTGCGCTCGCTCGGGTAACCGCACCGATTTCTTTTAGCCTTGCGAGATATCCCTATGACTCATCGTATTGTCATCGTTGGCGGCGGCGCCGGCGGCCTGGAGTTGGCTACCCGTCTGGGTAAGACTCTGGGCAAGCGTGGCACCGCCAGTGTGATGCTGGTCGACGCAAACCTGACTCACATCTGGAAACCGCTGTTACACGAAGTGGCCGCCGGATCCCTGAACTCCTCCGAAGACGAACTCAATTACGTGGCCCAAGCCAAATGGAACCATTTCGAGTTCCAGCTGGGGCGCATGAGCGGGCTCGATCGCGAGCAGAAAAAAATCCAGCTCGCCGCCACCTACGACGACGCGGGCGTGGAATTGCTTCCGGCCCGTGAGCTGGGTTACGACTCACTGGTCATAGCCGTCGGCAGCACCACCAACGATTTTGGCACTCAAGGCGCAGCGCAACATTGCCTGTTCCTCGACACCCGCAAGCAGGCCGAACGCTTCCACCAGCAACTGCTCAATCACTACCTGCGCGCTCACGCCGGGCAAACCGACACCGTCGAGCAGATCAGCGTGGCCATCGTCGGTGCAGGCGCCACTGGTGTCGAGTTGGCAGCCGAGTTGCACAACGCCGCGCATGAGCTGGCGGCTTATGGGCTGGACCGGATCAAGCCGGAAAACATGCACATCACCCTCATCGAAGCCGGGCCACGCGTATTGCCTGCGCTGCCAGAACGGATCGGCGGGCCTGTGCATAAAACCCTGGAAAAACTCGGGGTCAACGTGATGACCAATGCAGCGGTCAGCGAAGTCACGGCCGACAGCCTGATCACCGCCGACGGCAAAGTGATCAATGCCAGCCTGAAAGTCTGGGCGGCAGGGATTCGCGCACCGGGTTTCCTCAAGGACATCGATGGCCTGGAAACCAATCGCATCAATCAACTGAACGTGCTCCCGACCCTGCAGACCACCCGTGACGAGAATATCTTCGCCTTCGGTGACTGCGCAGCCTGCCCGCAACCGGGGACTGATCGCAACGTGCCGCCACGCGCCCAGGCGGCGCATCAACAAGCATCGTTGCTGGCCAAATCCCTGAAGCTGCGAATAGAAGGCAAGCCTCTGCCTTCGTACAAGTACACGGATTACGGCTCGCTGATTTCGCTGTCGCGTTTTTCGGCTGTGGGTAACTTGATGGGCAACCTGACCGGCAGTGTGATGCTCGAAGGCTGGTTGGCGCGGATGTTTTACGTGTCGCTGTATCGCATGCACCAGGTGGCGCTTTACGGCGTATTCCGCACGGCGATGCTGATGCTGGGCAGCAAGATCGGGCGCGGGACTGAGCCGCGGCTCAAGCTGCACTGATACCCAACTACCCGCAGACGCTGGCTGAACGTAACCCGCCCCGCTCTAAATGAGCGGGGCTTTTTTTCGCCTGAAGGATTTACACCCGAAAGCGTTGCACCATGCTTTGCAGTGCGTTGGCCAGTGTCGACAACTGATGGCTGGAGGCGTTGGTCTGGTCAGCGCCCGCGGCGGAACGTACCGACAGGTCTCGAATGTTCACCAGATTGCGATCGACTTCCCGCGCCACTTGAGCTTGTTCTTCGGCAGCACTGGCGATCACCAGATTACGTTCATGAATCTCATGCACCGAGGCGGTGATGGTCTGGAGCGCCTCGCCTGCTCGCTCGGCCAGTACCAAGGTGCTGGCCGTCCGCGAAGCGCTCGCCTGCATGGAGTCCAACGCCAGGCTCGAACCATTACGCATGCCAAGCACCATCTGTTCGATTTCCTGGGTCGACTGCTGCGTGCGATGCGCCAGTGCGCGCACTTCATCGGCCACCACCGCGAAACCTCGCCCACTCTCTCCGGCACGCGCCGCTTCTATCGCCGCATTAAGCGCCAGCAAGTTGGTTTGCTCGGCGATGGCTCGAATCACATCCAACACCTTGCCGATGTCTTGAGACTGATTGGCCAGGGACTGCACCAACTCGCCAGTGTGCTGCACGTCATTGGCCAAGGCACTGATGGCGCTCGCAGTTTCGCTGACCCGCTGCTGCCCCAATTGCGCTGACTCGCTGGACTGGCGAGTGGCATCGGAGGTGGACACCGCATTGCGGGCGACCTCTTCCACGGCAGCGGTCATTTCGTTGACCGCCGTGGCGGCCTGTTCGATTTCGTTATTTTGCTGCTGCAAGCCTTGAGTACTGTCGAGGGTCACAGCGTTCAGCTCATCTGCCGCCTTGGTCAGTTGAGTCGCCGAACCACTGATGCCTTGCAGGGTTTCACGCAGGTTTTGCTGCATGGTCGCCAAGGCCTTGAGCAAACGGCTCACTTCATCGTTACCGTGGGTTTCGATAGGCTTGGTTAGATCGCCCTGTGCCACGCTTTCTGCGGCCTGCAGGGCTTCATTCAACGGGCGCACGATACTGCGAGTCAGCAGCATCGCCAACGCAACCGTCGCCAGTGCCGCCAACGCAATGAACAGGCTGACAATCATTCGCGACGTTTCGTAGTGCGCCAGGGAGGTCTGGCTTTCCGTCGCCACCTGTTTGGCGAACAACTCAGCCAGGTCGTTGAGTTGTTTACCAGAACCATCGACGACGGTTTTCATATCCAGCAATAACAATTTGGTCAGCTCGTCACGCCGCCCTTGCTCGGCCAAGGCGAACGACTGGGCGATGCCAGCACGATAAGCATTGAAGGTGGTTTTAAACTGGTCATACAGCGCTTTACCTTCGGCGGTGGTGACCAATTTGTCGTAAGCGGTGATTTTATCGCTCAGTTCCTTGTCCCGCGTGTCCATCTGAGTGCGGTACTGCGCGATGTTCTTTGGGTCCTGATCCAGGGCCATCCGTAAGGAAATGGTACGAATGCGCAGCATAATTTCGCGGATTTCGTCACCGCCACGAATACTCGGCAGCCATTGGGTCTCTACCGCCACCTCGTTATCACGGATGCTCGACATCTGCCTCAGGGCAAAAACCCCGAGCAAGGCAACCAGCACAGCGATCAGGGCAAACCCAAGCGCAGCACGCGGGGCAATATTCAGCTGACGAAGAAACATAACGAGCGCCTTTTCTTTGTTATTGGCTGGAGAAAGAGGCGCTGTCTGTGCCTCGCTAGCTCGTTATCGGCCGGTTGTATGACGACTGAAGTGTTCTTTTCGCCAGACCAAAAAAAATCCCCGTATCTTTCGATACGAGGATTTTTAATATGGTCGGGGTAAGGGGATTCGAACTCCTGACATCCTGCTCCCAAAGCAGGCGCGCTACCAGACTGCGCTATACCCCGGTAAAAAGATGACCTTTACAAGTCACCTTCTTCGATCAGCGCTTTTGGCGTCTGATCTTAAGATCTGATTCCAGCGTTAACTGGTTTCAAAAATGGTGGGTCGTGTGGGATTCGAACCTACGACCAATTGGTTAAAAGCCAACTGCTCTACCAACTGAGCTAACGACCCAAAAATGGTCGGGGTAAGGGGATTCGAACTCCTGACATCCTGCTCCCAAAGCAGGCGCGCTACCGGACTGCGCTATACCCCGGCTTGAAATTGGCTCCGTGACCAGGACTCGAACCTGGGACCCAATGATTAACAGTCATTTGCTCTACCGACTGAGCTATCACGGAACTGCATATTTCAATTACAACAGTGAAACTTTTCCACCTCTTCAACGCGTTCGCATCGCTGCGTTCGTGTGTCTGAGGCGCGCTATTCTACAATTTTAAGCACCTCTGTCAACCCCCTAAATTGCTTTCAAGACAATGATTTGCAACTTATTTCAGATTCCTGCTTGGGGAGCAGAAACCCTTCGGGGTGACTTACTGCGGGGCGCACTTTACAAGCCTTTTCCTTTGAGTTCAACAGCCTGGAGAAAAAAGGCTTCGCATTGAGACTGAATACCCTAACGGCACATAGTTTTGTGAGCGGGCACTGGAGATCTAGCCGCAGTCGGTGCTCGACCTCAGTGAGGATGAGGCCACTCCAAGCGATCCTTTCAACAGCGTTGTCCCGGCAGGCAGTCGGCTGTTTGGCGTGTAAAGCAGGTAAAAAAGCCCGGTGGACGATGGTCACTTGCCCATGAACGACTGGAGCTCACCCTCCAATTTCCAGATAATGGCCATATGCTGCTAATCCGCGCAGCCCACTGATAAGGACATCCTGTTCGATGAAGTTGCCGTCCACTGCCCTGCTCCTCGCTTGCGCCCTATTCCTGCCCACCGCCGCCCAAGCCAGCGATGCCGCGTTGACCGAAACGCTCAAAGCCTTCACTCGCTGCGATGCCAGTTTCTTCGCCAGCCTGAACACCCACCGCGACGCGTGGGGGGCGTTTGCGCCGCTTAAGCAGGAAAAAAATGCGGCGTGGATAACCGTCAAAAATCGCGGCAGCAGCCCGGAAAATTCGATGCCTCTGCTCGGTACGCCGGTCGTTGCCGGTATGAAACTGTTGTCCTATGTCGACGAGAGCAGCGACCTCGGCCAACTGGGTCACTACTATTACTGGGGCTTCATTGTTGAAGGCAGCGTAAACGAAGTGGCCAAGCGCCTCGCGCCGTTGATGGAGCAGCCCAAGCAATTGCAGAATGTAGGCTCGTCCTATGTGCGCAGTGAAATCAAGGTCGGTGACCAATGGCGAGTCATCCAGCCGCAGCCAGGCACGGCGCCGGGTAGCAAACGTGTAGAACGCGTCTTGATCGTTGAGGCGGAAGGCAAGCAGGGCAATCAATCACGGGTCAATTGTTCCGTGCAGGGCGCCGTTGACGGTGCGATGCTCGCCCAACTGCGCCCGGACATCGCGCCGGCTGATTATCCTCAGCCACAACCGGATACAAGCATTACCGGGGTCGCCGTACCGGAAGAAGTGCTCAAGCGCCTCGACTCGCCTCTGCTCATACCGAAATTCAAAACACTGAGCTACACCTACGCCACCAAGACCGGCGATAAGGTCAATGATCGTCCGGTGACGATTGAGTACACCGCAGACGGCGGCTTGCTGAAGAAGAATGAGATCTACAGCGAAGCCTTCCACGTCGAGCGTCTCACCCAGGCGGGCCTGATTCAGTTGAAGTCGAAAATGAACGGCATAGGCGATGGACGCGTGTTGCTCACCCGCGAACTTGAGGTTAAGACCCCGACGAGCTGGAGCCCCGGCCAAACGTTGAGCGCTCGCCTGGTCATGGAAGAAGTGCCTGCCCGGCCAACCGACAAACCCATAAAACTGTCGACGACTTGCACCGTGGGTCAGCGCTTCCCTGCCCGGCAAGTATTCGCCTCGCTGACCGGCGATGCCATCGCGCTTGAGTGCGAACATGACAACAGTAAAACCTCCAACGCGTTTATCGAGGACTTGGGGGTTTCCCTGATTCTGGAGTCGACGTCGAACAAAACAAGTAGCGTGTACACGCTCACAGCCTTGGATGTTGTGCGTTAAGCAGTCATCAAGACTGAGGCCAAGACACGCTTGCAGATGCAGCGCCTGCAGGGGCGGCCGCCAGCACCCAGAGCGCGTTGCCGAGCGCGTCTGAATCAAATGCATGGCATCCCCTGCCGATTGACGGCACAGCTTTTATTTTTCCCCGGTCAAAAAAAACCCTCAGAGAGGGATTTTGAAGTAAGTCCACACTGAAAAGCCCTAACTGTGTATTCCCACGTGGGGAAATACACAGTGCAAGGCCTTCTTTTTGCCACTGGCATTACGCCTCAGGCAAAGACGATTTCGTCGTTTTCCACAGTGCCGACAGCTGTATCGCCAGGCATGAAACGACCCGACAGAATCAGCTGCGCCAGCGGGTTTTCGATCCAACGCTGAATCGCTCGTTTGAGCGGTCGTGCGCCATAGACCGGGTCATAACCCACAGCGATCAATTTATCCATCGCCTCAGGGCTAAGTTCCAACTTTAGCTCTCGTTCGGTCAGACGGCTGCGCAGACGACCCAACTGAATCTCGGTGATTCCCGCGATCTGATCCCGCGCCAACGGTTCGAAGATCACGACTTCGTCGACCCGGTTGATGAACTCCGGCCGAAAGTGCGTGGTCAGCGCATCCATAACTGCCGCGCGTTGCGCTTCACGATCACCCACCAGCTCCTGGATCTGCACCGAACCCAGGTTGGAGGTCATGACGATCACGGTATTACGGAAATCCACCGTGCGACCATGACTGTCGGTCAAACGGCCATCTTCCAGGACTTGCAGCAAGATGTTGAACACATCCGGGTGCGCCTTCTCGACCTCGTCCAGAAGGATTACCGAGTAAGGCTTGCGACGCACCGCCTCAGTCAGGTAGCCGCCCTCCTCATAGCCCACATAGCCCGGCGGCGCGCCGATCAATCGAGCCACGGAATGTTTCTCCATGAACTCGGACATATCGATACGCACCATCGCCTCTTCGGTATCGAAGAGGAATTCGGCCAGCGCCTTGCACAACTCGGTTTTACCGACACCGGTCGGGCCGAGGAACATGAACGAGCCACTCGGGCGATTCGGGTCAGACAAACCGGCACGGGAGCGACGCACGGCATTGGAAACCGCGATCACCGCTTCGTCCTGGCCAATCACGCGCTGGTGCAACAGGCTTTCCATCTTCATCAGTTTGTCGCGCTCGCCCTCGAGCATTTTCGACACGGGAATACCGGTCCACTTCGACACAACTTCAGCGATCTCTTCTTCAGTCACCTTGCTGCGCAGCAACTGGTTTTCGCTCTTGCCGTGCTGATCGACCATTTGCAGACTGCGTTCCAGGTCCGGGATCACCCCGTATTGCAGTTCCGCCATGCGATTAAGGTCGCCTTTGCGGCGGGCTGCTTCCAGTTCCTGACGAGACTGTTCGATTTTCTGCTGGATTTGCGCCGAACCCTGGACTTCGGCTTTTTCCGCGTTCCAGATTTCTTCGAGGTCCGAGTATTCACGTTCGAGGCGAGCGATTTCTTCCTGGAGTTTTTCCAGGCGTTTCATCGCCGCTTCGTCGCTTTCTTTCTTCAGTGCCTGAGACTCAACCTTCAGTTGAATCAGACGGCGTTCCAGACGGTCCAGCACTTCGGGCTTGGAGTCGATCTCCATGCGGATACGGCTGGCGGCTTCGTCGATCAGGTCGATGGCCTTGTCCGGCAGCTGACGATCAGTGATGTAGCGATGGCTAAGCTTGGCCGCCGCGATGATCGCGCCGTCGGTGATCGCGACTTTGTGGTGAACCTCATAGCGTTCTTTCAAACCACGCAGGATGGCGATGGTGTCTTCTTCGCTTGGCTCTTCCACCAACACTTTCTGGAAACGCCGTTCGAGGGCGGCGTCCTTCTCGATGTACTGGCGGTACTCGTTGAGCGTAGTCGCGCCCACGCAGTGCAATTCACCGCGAGCCAGTGCTGGCTTGAGCATGTTGCCGGCGTCCATCGAGCCTTCGCCCTTACCGGCGCCGACCATGGTGTGCAGTTCGTCGATGAACAGAATGATCTGCCCTTCTTGCTTCGACAATTCATTGAGCAACGACTTGAGGCGTTCTTCAAACTCGCCACGGTACTTGGCACCGGCAATCAGCGCGCCCATGTCCAGCGACAGCAGACGTTTGCCTTTGAGGCCGTCAGGCACTTCGCCGTTGATGATGCGCTGGGCCAGGCCTTCAGCAATCGCGGTTTTACCCACACCGGGCTCACCGATCAGCACCGGGTTGTTTTTAGTGCGCCGTTGCAGGACCTGAATCGTCCGGCGAATTTCGTCGTCACGACCAATCACCGGATCAAGCTTGCCTTCCTCGGCGCGCTTGGTCAGGTCGACGGTGTACTTATCCAGAGCCTGGCGTGACTCTTCGTGATTGGCGTCATTTACCGCTTCGCCGCCGCGTAAGTTAGTGATCGCATTTTCCAGCGCTTTTTTGCTGACGCCCTGGCCCAGCAGCAACTTGCCGAGCTTGCTGTTTTCGTCCATGGCAGCCAGCAGCACCAGCTCGCTGGAAATGAACTGATCGCCCTTCTGCTGGGCCAGACGGTCGGCCTGGTTGAGCAGGCGCGCCAAATCCTGTGACATGTTGACGTCGCCGGTGGGATTCTGGATTTTCGGTAGCTGGTCGAGCTCTTTGGTCAGTTCTTTACGCAGGCTGTTGACGTCAAAGCCAACTTGCATCAACAGCGGCTTGATAGAACCACCCTGCTGTTCAAGCATCGCTTGCATCAAGTGCGCGGGCTCAATACCTGGATGATCAAGGCCGACCGCCAGGGATTGGGCATCGGACAACGCTAATTGCAGCTTGCTGGTTAAACGGTCTATACGCATGGGTCACCTTCCTTTTGAGCAGGCCGGACCAAAGAAACCATCCTGAATGAAGAAGCCTGCCGGATACCTCACTAGATGTGGTCGATTCTGGGAGATTCAAGCGTTATGACGTTGATGCAGGTCAGACAACTCTAGAGTTCGTGGACTCAGCGCGACAACCAGACAAGGGAAGCGAACCGACCGGTACGTGGACTGCGGCGGTAAGAAAAGAAGCGAGGATCGGTCACGGTGCATAAACCGCCACCATACACAGCGGTGACTCCTTGAACAGCGAGACGCAAACGCGCCAGCTCATAGATGTCCGCCATGAATTTGCCGGCATTCTGACTCGGGACGAAGGCTTTGGCGGCTTCAGGCAACTGCTGGAGGAAGACGTCGCGCACTTCCGGACCGACTTCAAAGGCTTGCGGGCCGATGGCAGGGCCGAGCCAGACCAGCACCTCTTCCGGCGCCACGGCCAGACTGTCGAGGGTCGCTTCCAGCACACCCGCCGCCAACCCGCGCCAACCGGCATGGGCAGCGGCAACGCGAGTGCCGGCGCGGTCGCAAAACAATGCGGGCAAGCAATCCGCAGTCATCGCCGCGCAGGCGACCCCGGGGGTTGCCGTCCAACTGGCATCGGCAGTCGCTACCCGGCCTGGATCAGCAGGCGCCACGACGATGCCGTGAACCTGCTGCAACCAGGCCGGTTGAATAGAAAAATGATCGGTGAGGCGACGGCGATTTTCAGCGACAGCTTGAGGGTTGTCATCGACGTGATCGCCGAGGTTGAGGCTGTCGAACGGCGCCAGACTGACGCCGCCCGCACGGGTGGTGACGCAGGCTTTCACCCCGGCCGGCGCAGGCCAGTCAGGAATCAGCCAATCACTCATCCGATGAACGCCTCGCGATCTTGCTTGAGCAGCGTGAGCAACCAGACAAAATCGTCCGGCAGCGGCGATTCCCAGCTCATGCGTTTACCGGTCGTCGGATGATCCAGCTCCAGGAAGCGTGCATGCAGTGCCTGACGCGGGAACGCCTTCAGCGATTCGACCATGGTCACACTCGCGGCCGGCGGGATGCGGAAACGACCGCCATAGGCGGGATCTCCGACCAACGGGAAGTTAATGTGAGACATGTGTACGCGAATCTGGTGCGTGCGACCGGTTTCCAATTTCACCCGAACGTGGGTGTGGGAGCGGAAACGCTCGAGCACGCGGTAATGGCTGACAGCCTGCTTGCCACCTTCCATCACCGCCATGCGCTGGCGTTGCTGGCCGTGACGACCGATCGGCGCATTGATCTTGCCGCCGGCGGTGACCACACCAATCACGATGCACTCGTAGATCCGGCTGACGCTACGGCTCTGCAACTGTGTTACCAGTTGCGTCTGCGCCTGAATGGTCTTGGCCACCACCATCAGACCGGTGGTGTCCTTGTCCAGACGATGCACGATGCCAGCGCGAGGCACATTGATAATGTCCGGCACGTGGTGCAGCAGGGCGTTAAGCAAGGTGCCATCAGCATGACCGGCAGCCGGGTGTACCACCAGGCCCGCAGGCTTGTTGATGACCAGGATGTCGTCGTCTTCGTAGACGATGTCCAGTTCGATGTCTTGAGCGATCCATTCGCCTTGAGCTTCCTGCTCGGCATTAAGCTCAAGAATGGCGCCACCATGAACAATGTCTCGCGGGCGGATTACCGCCCCATCCACAGTCAGGCGGCCGTCTTTGATCCAGGCGGAAAGGCGCGAGCGCGAGTGCTCAGCGAATAATTGTGCGGCGACTTGATCGAGGCGTTGGCCGCCCAATTCGGACGGCACCTCTGCGCTAAGTTCAATTTTATCGGACATGCTCAGACTAGGCGTCGGCACAGCCTTTGGTTTCGGCTGCGCGCTTGTGGTTAAATACGGCGTCTTTTGCCCCGAGGCTATTCAACGGGGCGCTCATCATAACAGGACGGCCCCGCCCAAGACAGCGGCCGTCATAGGGACGCAAGCCGCCATGCAAGTGAAACACCTGCTGCTGATCGCCATCCTCGCATTGACCGCTGCTTGCTCATCGAAGGAAGTCGTAGACGAAAACCTGAGCGAAGTTGAGCTGTACCAGCAGGCTCAGACCGATCTGGACAATAACAGCTACACCAGCGCCACAGCGAAGCTGAAGGCTCTGGAGTCGCGTTATCCATTCGGCCGGTACGCCGATCAGGCTCAACTCGAGCTCATCTACGCCAACTACAAGAACGCCGAGCCTGAGGCTGCAAAGTCTGCCGCTGAGCGTTTCATTCGTTTGCATCCGCAGCATCCGAACGTGGATTACGCGTACTACCTCAAGGGCCTGACCTCTTTCGACCAGGACGTTGGCCTGCTGGCGCGCTTCCTGCCGCTGGACATGACCAAGCGTGACCCGGGCGCTGCCCGCGACTCATACAACGAGTTCGCACAGCTCACCAGCCGCTACCCCAACAGCCGCTACTCGCCGGACGCCAAGCAGCGCATGATTTATTTGCGCAACCTGCTGGCGTCCTACGAGATCCACGTCGCCGACTACTATTTGACCCGTCAGGCGTATGTCGCCGCCGCGAACCGCGGTCGTTATGTCGTGGAGAACTTCCAGGAAACCCCATCGGTCGGTGACGGCCTGGCGGTGATGGTGGAGTCCTATCAGCGCCTGCACCTGGACGAACTGGCTAACACCAGCCTCGAAACCCTGAAGCTCAACTTCCCGAACCACCCAAGCCTGGTGGACGGTCAGTTCAAGCCATCGGTCGCCGAAGCTGATAACCGTTCGTGGTTGAGCAAGGTCACCTTGGGCATGATCGAATCCCGTCCGCCGCTGCCGCCGGGCGAAACCCGCGCCAACCAAGACGTGCAGAAGCAGTTCCAGGACGCCAAGGACGCGATTCCCAGCGATCTCAAGCCTAAAGATGGCAACGGCGATGCCGTCGAAGAAGAGCAGCACGAAGCGGAAGGCAACAACAGCGACCGTTCCTGGTTCAGCTACATGACCTTCGGCGTGTTCGACTGATACCGCAACTCATGCAAAAAGGGAGACTCTCGAGTCTCCCTTTTTTATGGCCATTTTTTAGGGCGCACGCTTATTACGCTGTGCGCTGGTCATGTCCTTGGATAAACTGCCAGCTCACTCGTCAAAAAGCAGCTCACCATGCTTCGTTTAGTGTTCTGGATCGTCCTGATTGCCGCTGCGGTATGGTTTTGGCGAAAATTCAAGGGCTCGGCGTCTGCCAGCCGTCCCTCCGCAGAACTGGAAGCAGCCCCCATGGTTCGTTGCGCCCACTGCGGTGTACACCTGCCCCGCGACCGGGCGCTCAGCCTTCAACAACAGTGGTATTGCAGCCAGGCTCACCTTGAGCAAGGCCCGGGCACCCGTGATCGCTGATTCCAATAGCGTCGCCAGCAAACAGGCACAGCGACTGCTGCGCCTCTACCATCTTTACCGCTTAAGCATCGGCATCACGCTGGTGCTACTGATCTCCAGCAACATGGACAACCAGTTGCTGACGTTCTCCAATGGCAATTTGCTGCGCAATGGCAGTTGGTTCTACCTGGTGTTGAATATCCTGCTGGTGGTGTTCATGGAGAACATCCGGCGCCCAGTGCAACTGTTCAGCCTCGCCCTGACCGATGTGTTGCTGCTCAGTGGCTTGTTCTATGCGGCGGGCGGTGCCGCCAGTGCCGTTGGCAATTTGCTGATCGTGTCGGTGGCCATCGGCAACACCCTGTTGCGCGGAAGGATCGGCCTGCTTATTGCCGCAGTCGCCGCACTGGGCATCGTCGGCTTGAGCTTCCTCCTGAGTTTCAGTCGCCCCATCAGCCCCAACGACTACCTGCAAGCCGGCACCCTAGGCGCGCTGTGCTTCGCCGCCGCGTTACTGGTGCAGGGGTTGATCCGGCGCCTGGAAGTCAGCGAGCACCTTGCCGAGCAGCGAGCCAGCGAAGTGCTCGGGCTGGAAGTGCTCAATGCGCTGATCTTGCAACGCATGCGTACCGGCATCCTGGTGCTCGATGACCAGCGACGAGTACGACTGGCCAACCACAGCGCCCTGACCTTGCTTGGCCAGGACCGTCTCGACGGCGAAATAATCGATGACTATTCGCCGGCCTTGGTTGATCGTCTGCAATTGTGGTTCAGCAATCCGACCTTGCGCCCGCAAACCTTGAAAATCGCGGGCTCGGGACTGGAACTGCAACCGAGCTTCATTTCGCTCGACCAGGGCCCGCGCCACCAAACGCTGGTCTTTCTCGAAGACTTGGCGCAGGTCACTCAACAAGCCCAACAACTGAAACTTGTTGCCCTCGGGCGTCTCACTGCCAGTATCGCCCATGAGATACGCAACCCACTGGGCGCCATCAGCCATGCCGCTCAGTTGCTGTATGAGTCCGAGGAACTGACCAGCGCCGATCGACGCTTAAGCCAAATTGTTCAAGACCACTCCCAGCGAATGAACCGTGTGATCGAAAACGTCCTGCAACTGTCCCGCCGCCAGCAAACAACGCCGCAACGGCTGGATCTGCCACCGTGGCTGGAGCAGTTCGTCACCCAGGCCCGTGAGCAAGCCCGAGAGGGTCAGCACATTCACCTGAACATCGGCTCGGGAAACATCACAACTTTGATGGACCCGAACCAGTTGACGCAGATTCTCGATAATTTGTTGCGCAATGCCTGGCGTCATGGCGCGATGAGCGCGGGCCCCGCCGAGGTCTGGCTTGAGTTATTTATCGACCCCAACAGCCTGCTGCCAGTCCTTGAAGTGCTAGACAACGGCCCCGGTGTGGCGCCGGACCAGCAGGTTCATTTGTTTGAACCGTTCTTCACCACCAGCAGCCAAGGCACAGGCCTGGGACTTTATCTGTCCCGTGAGCTGTGCGAAAGCAACCAGGCCCGCCTAGACTTCAAACCACGCCAAGATGGCGGCTGCTTCCGCATCACTTTTGCGCACGGACGGAAACAAAGTTGAACATGAGCCCTCGGCAAAAAATCCTGATCGTCGATGACGAACCGGATATCCGCGAACTCCTGGAAATCACCCTGGGACGGATGAAGCTTGACACCCTCAGTGCCCGAAACCTCGGCGAAGCCCAGGCGTTACTAGCCAGGGAGGCTTTCGACTTGTGCCTGACCGACATGCGCCTGCCCGATGGCACCGGCCTGGAGTTGGTGCAGCACATCCAGCAACGCTACCCCCACGTGCCCGTAGCAATGATCACCGCCTACGGCAGCCTGGAAACCGCCATCAATGCGCTAAAGGCCGGAGCCTTCGACTTTCTGACCAAACCGGTGGACCTGACTCGCCTGCGAGAGCTGGTCACCAGCGCCCTGCGCCTGTCAGCTCCGGGTGGCGCCAGTAGCGCCATCGACCGTCGATTACTCGGCGACTCGCTGCCCATGCGCAGTCTGCGTAAACAAATCGACAAACTGTCCCGTAGTCAGGCTCCGGTGTACATCAGCGGCGAATCCGGCAGCGGTAAGGAGCTGGTGGCCCGACTGATTCACGAACAGGGCCCTCGCGCCAGCCGGCCCTTCGTCCCGGTCAATTGCGGGGCGATACCGTCAGAGTTGATGGAAAGCGAGTTTTTTGGCCATCGCAAAGGCAGCTTCAGCGGCGCCTACGAAGACAAACCCGGACTGTTCCAGGCCGCTCAGGGTGGCACGCTGTTCCTTGATGAAGTGGCTGATTTGCCGCTGGCGATGCAGGTCAAACTGCTGCGAGCGATTCAGGAGAAAGCAGTTCGCTGCGTCGGCGGGCAACAGGAAGTCGTGGTGGATGTGCGTATTCTCTGCGCGACCCATAAAGACCTTGAGGCCGAGGTTGCCGCCGAACGCTTTCGCCAGGATTTGTACTACCGCCTCAACGTCATTGAGCTGCGGGTTGCGCCGTTGCGCGAGCGCCGAGACGATATAGAGTCCCTGGCCAGTAATGTGCTCAAGCGCCTCGCCGTCGGCACGGGGCACCCTCCGGCAAAACTGCATCCGCTAGCCCTTGAAGCGCTCAAAAGCTACCGTTTCCCTGGCAATGTCAGGGAGTTGGAAAACATGCTCGAACGGGCTCATACCTTATGTGAGAACCAACAGATTGAGGCGGGGGACTTGCGTCTGGCCGAAGGTAACTGCGCCGCCGATGTCGGTGCAACGGACCTGACACGGATCGACAGCCTTGAAGACTATCTGGAAAACATTGAGCGCAAACTCATCCTCCAGGCCCTGGAGGAAACCCGCTGGAACCGCACGGCGGCGGCGCAGCGGTTGAATTTATCGTTTCGGTCGATGCGCTACAGGCTCAAAAAACTGGGCCTGGATTGACTCCCCATCGCGAGCACGCTCGCGATCGCCATCTGACAGGCCGTCAAAATTCCCCAGCTAGATCCGCCCAGCCGGCGCGTAAGGCGCTGGATCGATTATCGGCTCACGACCCAGCAGAACATCAGAAAACAACTGGCACGACGCAGGCGCCAGCACCAACCCATTACGGTAATGCCCGCAGTTGAGCCACAACCCGTCAAAACCCGGCACCCGTCCAATATAGGGAATTCCCTCTGGCGAACCTGGCCGCAGCCCGGCCCAATGCCCCACCACCTGCGCATGCGCCAATGCCGGAAGCAACTCCACCGCCGAAGCCTTCAGACTTTTTAGCGCCGAGTCGGTGGGCGTCTTGTCAAAACCTTCGTGCTCCAACGTGCTGCCAACCAGAATGTGACCGTCACGCCGCGGAATCGCGTAACGCCCCTTGGCCAACACCATGCTCGGCAGGAAGTCCGCTTCACACTTGTAGAGAATCATCTGACCTTTGACCGGTTCGACCGGCAGGTCCAGGTCCAGAGTCTTGAGCAAGTCACCGCTCCAGGCTCCCGCCGTCAGCACCACCTGCCCCCCACGAATAACGCCAGCCGAAGTATTTACTCCAACCACCGTGGTGCCTTCGCGAATAAATCCGCTGACTTCACACTGCTCGTGAATCGTCACATTCGGCAGTGCCAGCAAAGCGGCCTTAAGCGATTTCACCAGGCGCGGGTTACGCACATTGGCCACATCGGCCATGTAGATCGCCCGTGAAAAACCGGCGCCCAACACCGGCACGGCATCATGCACCGCCGAGATATCGACCCCACGTAGCGGGCGATTTTCCTGTTTGGCCCAGGCCAATGCCTCGGCCTCATCGTCAAGATCCAGCCAGTACAACCCGGTGGTGTGTACCTCGGGATCGACACCGGTGACGGCGAAAAGACGCTCAGCCAGTTGTGGGTAAAAATCCTGGGACCAGTGAGCCAGCGCAGTGACAGCCGGGCCATAGCGCCAAGGGTAAAGCGGCGAAACGATACCGCCACCCGCCCAGGATGACTCCTGACCGACGTTAGAACGATCCAGCAGCACAACGCTCTGCACCTCGGACGCGAGATTGAATGCCGTTAGCAGACCGATCACTCCGCCGCCGACAATCACCACTTGCTGTTGCCTGGTCATGTTCTGATCCAACAGTTAAATAGACAGAGGGCGTAAAAAGCGCCCGAAAATGAAGCTCAGCGACCCCAGCAATCTTTTGTGACCAACCCCGCCGTCGCGTTCAGCATGCCTCTGACCCCGGTATTGGTAATGGTGAAATCCCCGCATTTGTCATTGGACATGCTCGTACCGGCCTTACGCACCGCCGTCACCAGAAAGGTCTGATCGGTGATGGTCGGAGTAATCGTGTAATAGTCGTTACCGGCGCTCAGGCCTGTGACGTTGGTATAAACGTTATTCTTCGAATAAAACCGCTCAAGAATCTGCGCCTGATCGGAAAGCAGCCCGACAATGTCGGCGCGACGGCCCTTTTTCACGTACTCGGTGAGGCTCGGGTAAGTGATGGTGACGACGATCCCGATGATCGCAACCACAATCATCATTTCTATCAGGGTAAAACCTCGGTTTGATCTGCGCATGCCTCAACTCTCGCTCACTGTATTTGTCGCCACATGATGCGACGGCTACCGCCGCCGGATTTTTCCACCAGGCTGGTGATGGTGCCACTGGAGTCGTTTACGATCTTGCGGGAAGCACCGTTGATGATCGCGTTCAGGGTCGGAATACCGCCGGTGAAAATGACCCCGCTGGAAATCGTATCGTTGCTATCGACCACGCCATCACCGTTGGTGTCGAGAACGGCATAGTTGAGCATCTTACCGCTGAAGGCATCCAGCTCGATCAGTTTGCCAGTGCCGAAGCTGGCGCACGGGTCCGTGGTGTCTACACTGGCGGTGGTGAACACGATCCGACCAAGCACCAGGGCGGCCTGATTGATGACGCGCTCACCGGTCAGCACGTTGTTGTACACCAGCGGAAGAAACCATCCCTTCTGTGCAGGGTACGTCGTCGTATTCTGGGTGGTCGTTATGAACTGCCCGCCGGCGGTGCCGGTGAAGACTCCGGTAATCGCCTGGGCCTGTAAATTGGACACGGTGATCTGACCAGAGCCGCCAACGGCGTCCCATACCGCATAGAAGCCCTGCAAGTCCTTGGTGGTCTTGTCGGCCGTCTCGTTGAATTTACCGGTGCCAAAAAACACTTCTTTGCCACCAAGAGAGTTATCCGCCAGCAAGGGTTGCGCGGTGATCGGCTGAGTCGCGCCTCCGGGAGCTGTAAACAGTGGTGTACCGGAAAACGCGACCCCCCAAGTATCGGTAGTCGCTCCGCTCAGGTCGAATTTCCACAGACGTCCTTTCAGGTCGCCACCGTAGGCTGCCTGCACTACGTTCTGCGAGTTGACGGTGAGTTTCACGGAGGACAGGCCATTGGTGGTTTCTGTGGTGTCGATAACGATTTTCTTGATCAGCGAACCATCGCGAATATCCACCACGTACAACGCTGCTACCCCAGAGTTACTGCCATAACCGTTGGAAATGAATGCAGCCCAACGACCGTCGGCCAAGCGTGCCACTTCCGGACGGGCGTAGGCATAACCCAGATCATTGAAAGCGTTCGCCGTACTCGCAGTGGCTGGAGCACTGATTTCCCACAAGGCCTTGAAGGCGTTCCCAGCTGACGCATCGAACAATTGAACCGCATAAAACGTCTTGCCTCCCGCCCCGACCCCACCCAGCGCCACCGTTTTCCAGGCGCTGTTCAGTTGCGTGTCGTATACCCCGACCTGACCATCAACCAGAAATTTGTGGCTCACGCCATTGACGTAGTTGGGATCGGCGATGTAGTGCAACGACGGCAGCACACTCGAAGGCATGTAGGCATAAAGCCGGGCACCGTTGGCTGCGCTGATGACATTGAGAAAGCCATCATTGGCGTTCACCACCAGACTGGCGTTCATGTTGGCCGCTTTAGTCGCCAGATAAGCGGTGTAAGTGCTGTCGCCCACCAGGTCCGAAGCTGTTTGCACCGTTGGCGATGCCACTGCCAGCGGCGAGTTGATGATGTCGCCAAGCAATACCGTGCGCACTTTCAGACCGGTCTTGTTGGTGCCTTTGCTCCACTCCACCAGGTCGTTGCCGACGATACCGGTAGGCAAATTCTGACCCAGAGAGGTCTGCTGGGTCGGGGAAAAGTTGCTATAGGCCAGAGTGATCGCGGCATTGGTCAAGGTGTTCCAGGACTGATAGGTCGGTGCCGCGGCTCCGGGCACTATGGCCGTGTCGGTGGTCCAGAGCACCGACGCGGTATTGACCGAACCGCTGCTGGTGAAACCGAAGGACTTGATCGTCCCGCGCCAGTCCTTGGGGTCGTAACTGGTCTGGTAGTAGCTCGAGCCACTGGTCACTGTCGCGCCGCTGGAGGCACCACTACCGCCCGAGCCTGCCTTGGAGGTGATGTTGCTCAGGGCTGAAGACAATGCGGAATTCAGACCGGCGGCGTCGTTAGCCTGGGAATACAGCCCCTGGCCGTAAGCCGCCGCATCTTGCATCATTTGATTGGTAGAGGTGAAACCGACCGTGTAGGTGTTCATGTTCTGTTTGGGAAAGTCCGCCGCGTCCCAACTTTTGCCCGCGGCATCAGTGCCGGTCGAGCGCATGTCGATGTCGAAGGCAAACTTGGCGATATCGTCCAGATAAAGCGTATCGCCCTCGTTGTCGCCATTCAGGTTATTACCGTCGTTGTTGATACCGTCCCAGTTAGGCAGCCGGCTCCCGCCCAACGGATCATTGGTCGGGAACGTGCGGTCGTAGGTCGGCAAACCATCAGAAACCACCACGCCGTAGTTTTTCTGACAGCGGTACTGGATCGGGCTGGTGTAGGTCGTCGGTGTCGAGTTGTAGTAAGGCGTCATGCCTCGCATGTAACGTGTAATTTCGTAGTAGGTTTCGGCCAATGGCGTGTTGGCGATCGCACTCAGGCCATTGATAGAGTTGATTAGAGCGTTGTAATTGGCATCAGCCTGGGCCTGGGTCACGCTACCCGTAACGACCGCCAGATCGCTGATGGAACGCGCAATGTATCCGCCGTTGGCGGGGCTGTTGTTGGTCGGTGGATTGAAGGTTGAAAGACCGAAGCGCAGGTTACGGTTGCTGGTGACCAAGGCTGCCGACACTGTACGCGCTACGTTGATGCGGTAATCCGAGGGAATCGAGCCTGTGGTGAAGTCGCGGTTGCTGCCATTCGCCAGCCCACTCAGGTACGACAGGTAGTCACCGGTATACCGAGTGTTGCCGTTGCCAACGGGGTCGGGCAGTTTCAGGCATTGCGGGGTCAGGCTGTTGTTGTAGAACGCGTAGTAGCCGCTGGAACAACCCGAGGTTGGGAGACTGGACAGGAAAATCGTATCGCCGACTAGGGCAGAGCCGCTGAAGCAGAGCCCGAAAAAAGTATTGCACTGCTGCGCAGGCGTGCGCCCGGTCACGGTCGGATCGAAGCCGGCCGCGTAGATGATGGTGTTCATGCTCCCCGAGTCATCGATCAGCAACATCACGTTGGGCGGCACCGCTGCGGCGCTCAACAGCGGTGAGTCCGAGGGGGTGAACGCGAAGGCCGGTGCCGCCAGATACAGACTCAACAGCGCGCCTAACAGCCTCTGCATCCAGCGTCGGCGCCAGCCACCGCGGGCGTCAATATTTGGCATAGATGCTCTCCACCACACTGCGAATGTTGTTGCCGACGATGCCCACGGCCGTGACCCGATACAGCGTCGCGGAGGTGTTGCTCGGAACATTGACGGCGGTCAGCGTAGTGCCGATGTTCTGTACGCCGTAAAAACCGCTGCCGGCGGCGATCCAGGTGACCCCTGACGCGGAGTTGAGCCCGGCGCCAGCAACGGTCGAGGACTCCGCCGGGGGGGCGCACTTAGCGGGGGTTGCACACACCGCCAGCGTATAGGTCGATACCTGAACTGCGCTTTCACCGATGCGCAAGGTCGCCTCGGCCAGTTGAAACGATTGATTACGGAAGGTCACGCTACCGGCCATTTTTTCCTGGAGGGTCGCGTTCTGCATCGATGAAATACCGATCAGCGTCAGCAATAGCAGGAACACCAGACTGACCAGCAACGCCATGCCGCGCTGGGTACTGGCCATTTTTGTGGGCATCCTCATCCAGTCATTACCTACTGCAGCCGGTTGCGCAAAGCGGCAACCACATTAAAGATTTGATTGCGCACGCCCTTCTTCGGATCGTTCAGGGTCAAGGTTAGACGGACACTGCGAATCAGCGAAGGATCAGACGGGTTGGCGCTGTAGCTGGACGCCGCGACATCGGTCGTACTGACGGCCATGCCGAAAGTCACGCTGAATGCACTGACGTTATTCACCAGCACGGCTTGGGTTGGCGTCCCGCTGCCGGTGCCCATCAACAGTTGGTTATTGCTGAAGCTATAAACCAGTCGGCGAATCGGGAAAGCTACTTGCCCGGAGGCTGGCGCCTGGGCGCCGGTATACGCGGTGGCACTGTTTCGGCAGTCCGACACCACGGTCCACGTCGGTACCCCGCCATTGCCCCCGACATCAGTCGTCACCAGGGTAAGTTTGAGGTTGGCGTTGTCCCAACTGATCGGCGTGAGTTTGGCCGCATTGAAGTCCCCCGCCGAACTGGCATCAGTCACCGTTCCCAGACAACCGAACATGCCGACGCCGCGAATTTCCTGAATCATTTTGCTCAGCACAAAACGCGCATCTTCCTGCATCGCCGCAGAAGCGTTTTGACTGACGAAGGTATTTTTTGCCGAAATGAAGATTTGCACCACACCGAGAATCACGATCAGACTCAACGTCAGCGCGACCATCAGTTCGATAAGACCAAAACCACTGGATCGATTTTTCATGAGCCGGTCACCGGGTCCACCGTGGCACGGCTGGTCAACACGAAATTACGCAGGGTGCCGTTTGCACTCGCCGCCCGAGAGTCATTCCAGGTGATGGTGATGGTATAAACCCGCTGACTCAGGGTAATGGTGCCCGTCGCCGTGGCGCCGCCGAAGCTGACGATGTTGGTGGTGAAATCATAGAGGTCCTGATCACGGGCGACGCTCAGGTTGCCAGCAGTCGGTGGCGTGACGGTGTAGTCGGCACCGGAGTTGGCGCGGATGCGATCCATCATGTCGTAGGCGATAAAGCTCGCCTGACTGGTCATCAGCGAACTGTCGGTGTATTTCAACGCTTTAAGCTGGATCGCCGCTGCGCCCAGCAGCCCTACGGTCAGAATCACCAACGCGACCAAGACCTCGATCAGCGTCATGCCCTCCTGTGTACGCTTGCCCCTTCGCATCATCCGCAATTTCCACCCAATACGATTCGTCCGTTGAGGCAAACACTCAGCGTCCGGCTCTGTGCTCCCAGCACATAGTTGATAACCACCGCCGTGGACGGCGACGACAATCCACCCAGATTGTTGAAATCGATGGTGGTCACTCCTGAGGTTAGCGTGAGAGTCGCACCACTGCTCATCGCAGGAACAACCCGCAATATATTGGCCGTATTGCCAGTACTGTCGTAGACCGACAACTCCCCGGTCCAGACACTGCCGCCGGCAGTCGGCCGGATACGGGTGGTAATCCCGCGATCAATGGCCTCCAGTCGAGCGTAATTGAGCCCGCGCTGCAGATCGCTCATTTCCGTGTCCGCCCGAGAGCCCTGCACCGAACTGGTAAAAGCTGGCACTGCCAACGTCAGAAGAATAACCATGATCGCTAACGTGATCGATACCTCGATCAGCGTGAAACCTTTTGAACGATGATCCATCGGTGCGCTCCGCTGCCGTCGGCTATACCTGACCTACACGCTAGAACATTCGGCCGACTGTTGTAAGGTTGTTTTGCCATTACTCGCGCCAGGATCGCGTGAGCCGACACATTCCAGGAAGGAAAATGTCATGTCAGCACAAGGTTTCAGCCTGATAGAACTGCTCACGGGGCTGGCAATTGCCGGCACTGTTTTGCTGCTGGTCAGCCCGGCGTTTAAACCCCTTATCGACTCTACTCATCGCGAGCAGGCTGCGCAGTCGATTGCCAGCGGCATGCGCAATGCACGCACCGAAGCCATCGCACGCAACCAGACCATCGTCATTCACGGCATCAACGACGACTGGGGCCAGGGCTGGCGGATTATTCTGGATAAAAACGGCAAGGGGCACGAAGACAGCAGCAACCCGCTGCTCATCGAACGTCAGAGCAATCATCGGGTGTCGATTGTCGGGAATCGGCCGGTTAAACATTTTGTGCGATTCAGCAACCAAGGCGAGCCCCTGTTACCCAGCGGTGCGTTTCAAGCGGGAACGCTGCACATCTGCGCCGACCGCGAACCGATCAGTCAGCACCAGATAGTGTTGTCCCGGACCGGTCGCGTCAGCCTGCGCAGCGACCTGACCGAGCACGCATTGTGCGCAGCAGGTGAAGCGTCAGAGCAGAGAACGGACACGTAACTCTTTAGGCATCGAGAACGTGATGTTCTCTTCACGGCCGGCCAGCTCATCAGCACCGGTAGCGCCCCACGCCTGCAATTGCTGAATAACCCCACGCACCAGCACTTCCGGGGCGGAAGCACCCGCCGTGATGCCGATGCGCTCGACGCCATCGAACCAGCTCTGCTGCAGGTCTTCGGCACCGTCGATCAGATAGGCAGGCGTGGCCATGCGTTCGGCCAGTTCACGCAAGCGGTTGGAGTTGGAGCTGTTCGGGCTGCCCACCACCAGCACCACATCGCATTCATCGGCCAGCTGCTTGACCGCGTCCTGACGATTTTGTGTGGCGTAGCAGATGTCGTCCTTGCGCGGACCACCAATCGCCGGAAAGCGCAGGCGCAGGGCGTCGATGACGCGGCTGGTATCGTCCATGGACAGCGTTGTCTGGGTGACGAACGCCAGTTTTTCAGGGTTATGCACCGTCAACGCGGCCACGTCCTTTTCGTCCTCAACCAGGTAAATCGCACCACCATTGCTGCCATCGTATTGGCCCATGGTGCCTTCGACTTCAGGATGACCGGCATGGCCAATCAGGATGCACTCGCGACCGTCACGGCTGTAGCGCGCCACTTCGATATGCACCTTGGTCACCAACGGGCAGGTGGCGTCGAACACTTTCAGGCCTCGGCCGGCAGCTTCGGTGCGCACGGCCTGGGAAACCCCGTGGGCGCTGAAGATCACAATGACGTCGTCCGGCACCTGATCCAGCTCTTCGACAAAGATCGCCCCTCGGGCGCGCAGGTCTTCGACGACGAATTTGTTATGCACCACCTCGTGACGCACGTAAATCGGCGGCCCAAAGACTTCCAAGGCACGGTTGACGATTTCGATCGCCCGGTCCACACCGGCGCAAAAGCCACGGGGGTTGGCGAGTTTGATTTGCATGCTGTGCCTCGTGTCTTGCGCGCAAGAAATAGCGAAAACAGTGAAAAACTTACAACGGCAGCGAGGGGGCTCGCTACCGCCATGTTTTAAAGCGCTTTGACGCTGATGATCTCGACGTCAAAGGTCAATGTCTTGCCGGCAAGCGGGTGATTGAAATCGATGGTCACTTGCGCGTCATCGAACGCTTTCACCACGCCCGGCAGCTCAGTATTGGCCGCGTCGTTGAAAATCACCAACAACCCGTGCGACAGCTCCATGTCCTGGAACTGCGAGCGCGGGATGATCTGTACGTTTTGCGGGTTAGGCTGGCCGAAAGCGTTTTCCGGCAAGATCTGCAGGTTGCGCTTGTCACCAGACTTGAAGCCGAACAGGGCCGCTTCGAAACCTGGCAACAGGTTACCGTCACCGACCTTGAAGGTCGCCGGGGCTTTATCGAAGGTGCTGTCGACGGTGTCGCCATTCTCCAGGCGTAATGCAAAGTGCAAAGTGACTTCCGTGTTCTGACCGATGCGTTGCTCAGTCAATACCTGTTCAGTCATGAACGGTTTCTCCGGTCTTTTTACTTTTGAACATATCCAGCGCCAGCATTACCGCACCCACGCTGATAGCACTGTCGGCAAAGTTGAACGCCGGGAAATACCAGCGGTTCTGCCAATGCACCAAAATGAAGTCGATCACATGGCCCAGTGCAATGCGGTCATACAGGTTGCCCAGCGCACCGCCCAACACCAACGCCAACGCAACAGCCAGCCAGGTTTCGTTGCGTCCAAGACGCTTGAGCCAGACCACCAGCACCGCACTGACCACTACCGCGATCAGGGCAAACAACCAGCGTTGCCAGCCGGAGCTGTCGGCCAGGAAACTAAAAGCAGCGCCTGTGTTGTAGGCCAGGGTCCAGCTGAAGTAATCAGGAATTACGACGATTTGCTGGTACATGCTCAGCGAGCTTTCGAAGTGGAACTTGCTGGCCTGGTCAATGACCAGGACCAGCACGCTCAACCAGAGCCAGCTCAACCGTCCGAAACGACCCGTCGCATTAGGCATAGTGACGAACCTCGCCCGCACCGCTGATGTTATCGACGCAACGACCGCAGATTTCCGGATGCTCCGGGTTCACGCCGACGTCTTCACGGCAGTGCCAGCAACGGGCGCACTTGGCGAAGGCCGACTTGACGATCTTCAACTTCAGACCGCTAACTTCGGTGACCACCGCATCGGCCGGCGCCTGCACGAACGGTGCAACACTGGCAGTCGAGGTGATCAACACAAAGCGCAGTTCGTTGCTCAGTTGAGCCAGGTCAGCGCTCAGCGCTTCTTCGGCGAACAGCGTCACTTCAGCTTGCAGGTTGCCACCGACGGCCTTGGCCGCGCGCTGGATTTCCATTTCCTTGTTGACCGCAACCTTCACTGCCATGACACGCTCCCAGTAGGCGCGGCCCAGCTCGAAACCTTCCGGCAGTTCGGTGAGGCCTTCATACCAAGTGTTGAGCATCACCGAGTCGTTACGCTCGCCCGGCAGGTATTCCCACAGCTCGTCGGCGGTAAACGCCAGGATCGGCGCGATCCAGCGCACCAGCGCTTCGCTGATGTGGTACAGCGCGGTTTGCGCCGAACGGCGAGCCTTGCTGTTGGCGCCAGTGGTGTACTGACGGTCCTTGATGATGTCCAGGTAAAAACCGCCCAGCTCCTGCACGCAGAAGTTGTGGATCTTGGAGTAGACGTTCCAGAAACGGTATTCGCCGTAGTGCTCTTGCAACTCGCGTTGCAGCAGCAGCGTGCGGTCCACGGCCCAACGGTCCAGCGCGAGCATTTCTTCGGCGGGCAGGATGTCGGTGGCCGGGTTGAAACCGGTCAGGTTCGAGAGCATGAAGCGTGCGGTGTTGCGAATACGCCGGTAGGCGTCCGCACTGCGTTGCAGGATCTGCTCGGAAACCGCTATTTCACCCGAGTAGTCAGTGGACGCTACCCACAGACGCATGATGTCGGCGCCCAGAGTGTCGTTGACTTTCTGCGGCGCAATCACGTTGCCCAGCGACTTGGACATCTTGCGGCCGGACTCATCCACAGTGAAACCGTGGGTCAGCAGCTCGCGGTAAGGCGCGTGGTTATCAATCGCGCAACCGGTCAACAGCGACGAGTGGAACCAGCCGCGGTGTTGGTCCGAGCCTTCCAGGTACAAATCGGCACGCGGGCCGGTCTCATGCCCCATCGGGTGCGAACCGCGCAGTACATGCCAGTGCGTGGTGCCCGAATCAAACCAGACGTCCAGGGTGTCACTGATCTTGTCGTACAGCGGCGCTTCGTCACCGAGCAGCTCGGCAGCGTCCATCTTGAACCAGGCTTCAATACCTTCGACTTCAACACGCTGGGCGACGATTTCCATCAGCTCAACGGTGCGTGGGTGCAGTTCGCCGCTTTCCTTGTTGAGGAAGAACGGGATCGGCACGCCCCAGTTGCGCTGACGGGAGATGCACCAGTCGGGACGGTTGGCGATCATAGAGTGCAGGCGCGCCTGACCCCAGGCCGGAACGAACGCAGTTTCTTCGATGGCTTTGATCGCCCGCTTGCGCAGGGTTTCGCCAGAAGTCGGTTCTTTGTCCATGCCGATGAACCACTGCGCAGTGGCGCGGTAGATCAGCGGGGTCTTATGACGCCAGCAGTGCATGTAGCTGTGTTCGATCGTTTCGGTGTGCAGCAGCGCGCCGACTTCCGCCAACTTGTCGACGATGGCCGGATTGGCTTTCCAAATGAACTGGCCGCCAAACAATTCCAGCGACGGCACGTAAACGCCATTGCTTTGTACCGGATTGATAATGTCGTCGTTGACCATGCCGTACTTTTTGCAGGTCACGAAGTCGTCCACGCCGTAGGCCGGTGCGGAGTGAACCACGCCAGTCCCAGCGCCCAGTTCGACGTACTCGGCCAGGTAAACCGGCGACAAGCGATCATAGAACGGGTGACGGAAGTTGATCAGTTCCAGCGCTTTACCCGTGGTGGTCGCGATGACCGAACCTTGCAGGTTGTAGCGGACCAGGCACGATTCGACCAGTTCTTCAGCCAGTACCAGCAGCTTGTCGCCGACATCGACCAGGGCGTAGTTGAATTCCGGATGAACGTTCAGCGCCTGGTTGGCCGGGATGGTCCACGGCGTGGTGGTCCAGATCACGATCGAAGCAGGCTTGGCCAGCGACGCCAGACCAAAAGCGGCTGCCAGCTTGGCTTCGTCGGCAATCGCGAAGGCTACGTCGATGGTCGAGGATTTCTTGTTCTCGTATTCGACTTCGGCTTCGGCCAGGGCCGAACCACAGTCAAAGCACCAGTTCACTGGCTTAAGGCCCTTGAACACGAAACCGCCCTTGACGATTTCCGCCAGGGCGCGGATTTCACCGGCTTCGTTTTTGAAGTCCATTGTCTTGTACGGGTTGGCCCAATCGCCCAGCACACCCAGGCGAATGAATTCGGACTTCTGGCCTTCGATCTGCTCGGTGGCGTAGGCACGGCACAGTTCGCGGGTTTTGTCGGCGCCCAGGTTCTTGCCGTGGGTCACTTCGACTTTGTGTTCGATCGGCAGACCATGGCAGTCCCAGCCCGGCACATAAGGCGCATCGAAACCCGACAGGGTTTTCGAGCGGATGATCATGTCCTTGAGAATTTTGTTCAGCGCATGACCGATGTGAATCGTGCCGTTGGCGTAAGGAGGACCGTCGTGCAGAACGAACTTCGGACGATCCTTGCCAATCTCGCGCAACTTACCGTACAGGCCAATGCTGTCCCAGCGCTGCAGAATCTGCGGTTCGCGCTGAGGCAGGCCGGCCTTCATAGGGAAGGCAGTGTCCGGAAGGTTTAGCGTGGCTTTATAGTCGGTCATTTAAGGCTCTTCATTAGCGATTGGCGCTATGGGTACGTGCAACTTCGGCACGGGCGGCGGCGACATCCGCGTTGATCGCCGTCTTAAGCGCCTCCAGAGAGGCGAAACGCTGCTCTTCACGCAGCTTGTGGTGGAAAACCACCGTCAAACGCCGGTCATACAGATCGCCGGCAAAATCTAAAAGATGCACTTCCAGGTGAGCTTTTCCATCCCCCTGAACCGTTGGTCGCACGCCAATATTGGCGACGCCTGGCCAGGTCTTGCCGTCAATATCCACGTTAACCAGGTAAACCCCGGTCAACGGTACGCGACGACGCTTGAGTTGCACATTGGCTGTTGGCGTACCGAGTTGGCGCGCCAGCTTCTGACCGTGCAGAACCCGCCCGGCAATGCGGAACGGACGACCGAGCAAACGCTCGGCCAAGGCAAAATCGGCAGCCGCCAGGGCATTGCGGACCTGAGTGCTGCTGACACGAATGCCGTCCAATTCCACCGTCTGCGCGGCTTCGACAGTGAACCCTTGAACGATACCCGCCTGTTGCAGGAAATCGAAATCCCCTACCCGGTCGCAACCGAAACGGAAGTCGTCACCGACCTCCAGGTGCTGCACGCCCAGACCGTCCACCAGAATCGTATCGACGAATTCGCTGGCGCTGAGCTTGCTCAGACGCTGGTTGAACGCCAGGCATAGAACCCGGTCGACGCCTTCGTCGGACAACAGTTGCAGTTTGTCCCGCAACCGGGCCAAGCGGGCAGGCGCCGTGTCGGGGGAGAAAAACTCCCGTGGCTGCGGTTCAAAAATCACCACGCAGCTGGGCACGCCCAACTCGAGCGCACGCTCACGCAGCCTCGCCAGAATAGCCTGGTGACCACGGTGAACACCGTCAAAGTTGCCAATAGTGGCGACACAGCCCCGATGCTGGGGGCGCAGATTGTGGAGGCCTCGAACCAGCTGCATAACGCGCTTCTTGCTCATAAAGTGGCCGATTATAACCACACCCGGCGGCCGACGACAGGCAACACCGTAACCCAAAGTGATCGAGCCGACAAAACCGCCGGCCCACCCTTGCTTATCGAGCCCGAAGCCTCAGCTCAGCGCCTTGCGATTAAAGTCGCGCAAACGGAAGCCCATCAACAGCAGCATGCCGAAATACACCACGACGCCCGCACCCACCAGAGCGCCCAAACGCAGGAATCGTTCGAGCATATGCCCCTGATCCCAGGCTGGCATGAAGTGCATCCCGAGCAACAACACAGCCGACATTACCAACACGGCCACCACCAACTTAGCGCCGAACTTGGCCCACCCCGGCTGCGGCTGATACATCTGCTGTTTGCGCAGTTGATAGAACAGCAAACCGGCATTGATGCAGGCCCCGGCACTGATCGCCAACGCCAGCCCGGCATGGGCCAGAGGACCGATCAGCACCAAGTTGAACAACTGAGTAACCACTAGGGTGAAAATTGCGATTTTTACCGGTGTACGGATGTTTTGTTGTGCATAGAAGCCCGGCGCAAGCACTTTGATCACGATAATCCCGAGCAACCCAACCGAATAGGCGACCAACGCCCGCTGGGTCATCGACGCATCAAATGCGCTGAACTGGCCGTATTGAAACAACGAAACCGTCAGTGGCTCGGCCAGAATCCCCAGCGCAAAAGAACACGGCAACACCAGTACGAAGCACAACCGCAAGCCCCAATCGAGAATTCGCGAGTATTCGTGACGGTCCTTGCTGGCGTAAGTCTTGGCCAGGGTCGGCAGCAGAATCGTACCCAATGCAACGCCTAGCACGCCGGACGGCAATTCCATCAACCGGTCGGCGTAGTACATCCAGGACACTGAACCGGCCACCAGGAACGACGCAAAAATAGTGTTGATGATCAGGGAAATCTGACTGACGGAAACCCCGAGAATCGCCGGCAGCATTTGTTTCATCACTCGCCAGACACCGGTATCGCGCAAGTTCAGGCGCGGCAGCACCAACATGCCAATCTTTTTCAAATGCGGCAGTTGATAGAGCAATTGCGCCAGGCCACCCACCAATACGGCCCATCCAAGCGCCATGACCGGCGGATTGAAGTACGGCGTGAGGAACAGCGAAAAGATGATCATGCTGACGTTGAGCAGGGTCGGCACGAAGGCCGGCACCGAGAACCGGTTATACGTATTGAGGATCGCACCAGCCAATGAAGACAGGGAGATCAGCAATATATAAGGAAAAGTCACCCGCAGCAGGCTCGAGGTCAGCTCGAATTTTTCCGGCGTATCGGTGAATCCCGGCGCGGTGGCCCAGATCACCCAGGGGGCGGCGAGCATGCCCAATACCGTGACAAGCGCCAGCACCAGTGTCAGGAGGCCCGAGACGTAGGCAATAAAGGTTCGTGTCGCTTCCTCGCCTTTCTGGCTTTTATATTCAGCCAGAATCGGCACGAAAGCCTGGGAAAAAGCCCCTTCGGCAAAGATCCGCCGCAGCAGATTGGGCAGTTTAAAGGCGATAAAGAAGGCATCGGTCGCCATCCCGGCACCAAATGTACGTGCGATAAGCGTGTCACGAACGAACCCCAGAACACGGGAAAGCATCGTGATAGAGCTGACGGCGGCCAACGATTTGAGCAGATTCATTGAAAGAGTTTGTGCCTGTCGATAAACAGCAGGCGAACAAAGCGCCTACTTATGCGATACTCCGCGCCGCAGCAGCACAGAGCCAAAGCTCGCGAGTTTACAGGTCAAGCGCCGGAAATAAATATCCCGCCTCTTTAGATCGACCACTCAGCGGAACGCATCAACCGCCCTTGACAACTCATCAACTCATCGGCATGATTCGCGGCCTATTTTGTTTGCTATTTCCTAAAAAGTCTTTCGAGGAGCTCGACGGTGGCCAACACACCTTCCGCCAAAAAACGTGCAAAACAGGCTGAGAAGCGTCGCAGCCACAACGCCAGCCTGCGTTCCATGGTTCGTACCTACATCAAGAATGTAGTTAAGGCCATCGACGCAAAAGACGCTGAAAAAGCTCAAGCTGCTTACGTTCTGGCTGTGCCAGTTATCGACCGTATGGCCGATAAAGGCATCATCCACAAGAACAAGGCTGCTCGTCATAAGAGCCGCCTGAACGGTCACGTCAAGGCTCTGAACCTTGCTGTTGCCGCATAAGCGATAAGCTTGTTAAAAAACCGACCCTAGGGTCGGTTTTTTATTGCCTGCGATTTATTGAATACACCGCAAAAAAAATGTGGGAGCGAGCCTGCTCACGAAAACAGTCCAACCAGCGACATTAATATCGACCGATAGACCCTCGTCGCAGGCAGCCTCACTCCCACATTTGGATTTTCGTTAACTTATTGAGCGTGCGCCCACGGCAAGATCGGAATCGCGGTCACCGCATTCTGTGGACTGCCCTCGATCAAGCGGTCGCTGTAGACCAAATACACCAGCGTATTGCGCTTCTTGTCGAGGAAGCGCACCACCTGCATGGTCTTGAACACCAGCGACGTGCGCTCCTTGAACACCTCTTCGCCCTCCTTGAGCTCGCCCTTGAAGCTGATCGGCCCGACTTGGCGACAAGCAAGGGAGGCTTCAGCGCGATCCTCTGCCAGGCCTAGCCCACCCTTCACACCACCGGTCTTGGCGCGCGACAGATAGCAGGTCACGCCATCAACCTTCGGATCATCGAATGCCTCGACCACGATCCGGTCATTGGGGCCGACAAACTTGAACACGGTCGATACCTGGCCAATTTCTTCAGCCGAGGCCAGCAGCGGCATTGCCAACAGCAGCCCCAATAATCCTTTTGCTATGCGCATGCAGTGTTCCCTCAAACCAGAATCAGGTTATCGCGATGAACCAACTCAGGCTCAGCCATGTAACCCAACAGACTCACAATCGCTTCAGACGACTGACCGATGATTTTTTGTGCTTCCAGCGCGCTGTAATTGGCCAAGCCACGCGCTATTTCGCGACCATCCGGAGCCACGCACACCACCATTTCACCGCGACGAAAGCTGCCCTGGACCAGCTTGACGCCCACTGGCAACAAGCTCTTATTGCCCTGGGACAGCGCCGTCACAGCACCAGCATCCAGCACTAGCGTACCGCGGGTTTGCAGATGCCCCGCCAGCCACTGCTTGCGCGCCGCCAACATCCCACGCTCAGGCGAGAGCAACGTGCCGATGCGCTCACCGACCTTAAGACGGTCCAGCACTCGATCAATGCGCCCACCGACGATGATGGTGTGCGCACCGGAACGCGCCGCCAGACGCGCTGCGCGCAACTTGGTCTGCATGCCACCACGCCCCAGCGCTCCGCCGGTGCCGCCCGCGACAGCATCGAGCGCCGGATCATCGGCGCGCGCTTCGTAGATCAGCTTGGCATCAGGGTTGTTGCGCGGATCGGCGTCGAACATACCGTCGCGATCAGTCAGGATTACCAGCAGATCCGCCTCGACCAAATTAGCCACCAATGCCGCGAGGGTGTCGTTGTCACCAAAGCGAATCTCATCGGTAACCACGGTGTCGTTCTCATTGATCACAGGGATGACCTTGAGCTCCACCAGCGCACGCAGAGTGCTGCGGGCGTTCAGGTAACGCTTGCGATCAGACAGGTCGTCGTGAGTCAGCAGAATCTGCGCAGTGCGCAAGCCATGCTCGCCAAAACTCGACTCCCACGCCTGCACCAGACCCATCTGACCGATGGCAGCAGCCGCCTGTAACTCGTGCATTGCACTGGGTCGGACTGTCCAGCCCAGGCGACTCATCCCTGCCGCAACCGCCCCTGAAGACACCAGCACCAGCTCGACACCAGCCTCATGCAAAGCCACCATCTGCTCGACCCAGACACTCATTGCCGCGCGGTCCAGACCTTTGCCGTCCGCCGTCAGCAACGCACTGCCAATCTTCACGACCCAACGCTGCGCACCTGTCACCTTGCTCCGCATCATCTTCAACCTTAGCTTGAGGACAGCGCGACCTGGCACTGCCCGTGACGTTAATCGTGGCTATTCGTGACCAACGATCGATTTCCAGATACTAAAACGCCGCTCAATTGAGCGGCGCTTAAGTTTACTGCAACGAATCAGTCACGCACGTAAATGATTTCCGGACCGTCTTCGTCATCCACATCTTCTTCATCCCAATCATCGTCACCGATGTCGTGGACCGATTTCACGCCGCTGCGACGCAGAGCACGCTGGTCATCCAGCGCCTGCAACTGGGCACGAGCCTCATCTTCAATGCGCTGATCGAGATCAGCCAACTCTTCCTTGTACGCTGGGTCATTAGCCAGGCGATCAGCACGATCTTCCATGTAACGCATGATGTCGTGGCACAGACGCTCAGTACCCAGCTTGGAGATAGCGGAGATCACATAGACCGGACCTTCCCACTCCAGACGATCAACGATTTCCTTGACGCGAGCATCGTGCTCTTCTTCAAGGATCTGATCGCACTTGTTCAGCACCAGCCAACGATCACGCTCAGCCAGGGACGGACTGAACTTGGTCAGCTCATTGACGATCACTTCAGCCGCATCCGGAGCACTGGCGTCATCCAGTGGCGCCATGTCCACGAGATGCAACAGCAGACGGGTGCGCGACAAGTGCTTGAGGAAACGAATCCCCAGGCCAGCGCCATCAGAAGCCCCTTCGATCAGACCCGGAATGTCCGCGACCACGAAGCTTTTCCAGCGATCGACGCTGACCACACCCAAGTTCGGCACGAGCGTGGTGAACGGGTAGTCGGCAACTTTCGGCTTGGCGGCCGACACCGAACGAATAAAAGTACTCTTGCCTGCGTTTGGCAAACCCAGCAAGCCGACGTCCGCCAAGACTTTCATTTCGAGTTTCAGATCACGCGCCTCACCCGGCTTACCCGGAGTGGTCTGACGCGGCGCACGGTTGGTACTGGACTTGAATCGGGTGTTACCCAGACCGTGCCAGCCACCATGAGCAACCAACAGACGCTGACCAGCCTTGGTCAGGTCGCCAATCACTTCCTGAGTCGCGGAGTCGATCACCGTGGTGCCGACCGGAACCCGCAGAACCAGCTCCTCACCTTTCTTACCGGTGCAGTCAGTGCTGCCGCCGTTGGAACCGCGCTCTGCATCGAAATGCCGGGTGTAACGGTAGTCCACCAAGGTGTTGAGGTTTTCGTCGGCGATCATGTAGACCGAACCGCCATCACCACCGTCGCCGCCGTTAGGGCCGCCATTTTCAATGAATTTCTCGCGACGGAAGCTCATGCAACCGTTGCCGCCGTCACCGGCCTTTACTCGAATCGATACTTCATCAACAAACTTCATAACAAAACGCCTCTCGCCATACGGACGAGCCGAAAAAACCTAGACATAAGACTCTTGCAAAAATGAGCGCAGCGACCTCAAGCAACAACCGCAGAATCCAGCTGCTTTCGCCCATTACAAACAGCTTTGCAAGAGACTCACCCCACAAACGAAAAAGCCCCGTCGCGAGACAGGGCTTTTCCAGCAACTACGTAATTATGCCGCGACGACTGCAGTCTTCGGGACGATGCTCACGTAACGACGACCGAAGGCGCCTTTTACTTCGAACTTGATCACGCCGTCGATTTTAGCGAACAGAGTGTGATCTTTGCCCATGCCAACGCCGTAACCAGCGTGGAATTGGGTGCCGCGCTGACGCACGATGATGTTGCCCGGAATGATAACCTGGCCGCCATACATCTTAACGCCAAGGCGTTTGGCTTCTGAGTCGCGACCGTTACGGGTACTACCACCAGCTTTTTTGTGTGCCATGAGTTCAATTCTCCTAGTGAGGAATTAGGCTGAAATTAAGCCTGAATACCGGTGATTTTGATCTCGGTGTACCACTGGCGGTGGCCCATACGCTTCATGTGGTGCTTACGACGACGGAACTTGATGATGCGGATTTTATCGTGACGACCTTGGGAGATCACTTCAGCCACAACGGTTGCGCCAGGAACAACTGGAGCACCGATATTCACGTCATCGCCATTGGCGACCAACAGAACGCGATCAAAAGTAACGGATTCGCCAGTAGCGAGTTCCAGTTTTTCAATCTTCAGGTATTCACCTGGGGCGACCTTGTATTGCTTGCCACCAGTAACGATTACTGCGTACGACATGGTATTTCTCCGATAATCCTGCTCACCCAGCTCTTTATAAGAAGAGGTATTGGCTGGCATGGCTGCATAGGGCTGGAAGGCCTGATTGCAATTGCGTAAGGCAGGTGCTGCCCAGGAAGTTCAGGGTGCGCGATTGTACGCAAGCTGCGAAGACGATGCAATAGGCCGTCTATCGCGCCTTGACAGGCCTGAACGTGGGTCCTAGCATGCCGCGCAACCCTTCTGGAGCAACTGTCACTGATGCAACCCCAAGCTTTCTACCGCGCGGTGGCGGACGATTTCAGCGCCGTCGACGGCATCATCAAGAAGCAGCTGACTTCCCGAGTGCCGCTGGTATCAAAAATCGGCGACTACATTACCTCGGCGGGCGGTAAACGCCTTCGCCCCTTATTAGTGTTGTTGTGTGGCAAGGCTTTGGGTCGCGAAGGCGACGACATGCGCCTGCTGGCAGCCACTATCGAGTTCCTGCACACCGCGACCCTGCTGCATGACGACGTGGTCGACATGTCTGGCATGCGCCGTGGCCGTTCGACCGCCAACGCTATGTGGGGCAACGCACCCAGCGTGCTGGTAGGCGATTTTCTTTATTCGCGCTCCTTCGAAATGATGGTCGAGTTGGGCTCGATGCCCGTGATGAAGATCCTTTCGCAAGCAACGCGCATTATTGCCGAAGGCGAAGTGTTGCAGTTGTCGAAGGTCCGTGACGCCAGCACCACCGAAGAAACGTACATGGAAGTCATTCGCGGCAAGACAGCGATGCTTTTCGAAGCCTCGACCCACAGCGCAGCAACCCTGGCCGGCGCGTCGCTGGAACAGAGCGAAGCGCTACGCACCTTCGGCGATCACTTGGGCGTCGCTTTCCAGTTGGTCGACGACCTGCTGGATTATAAAGGCGACGCAGAAACCCTGGGCAAGAACGTCGGTGACGATCTGGCCGAGGGCAAGCCAACCCTGCCGCTGATCTACACCATGCGCGAAGGCACTCCGGAACAGGCGGCACTGGTGCGCCGGGCCATTCAGAAAGGCGGCATCGAAGACCTGGAAAGCATACGTGAAGCCGTTGAGGCCTCAGGTTCGCTGGAGTACACCGCACAACTGGCTCGCGATTACGTGGCCCGCGCAATCAAATGCCTCGACGCCCTGCCGGCCAGCGAATATCGAGATGCGCTGGTTGAGTTGAGTGAGTTTGCAGTAGCCCGCACCCACTAAAACGAACCGCGGTGAGGCGAGCCTGCTCGCGAATGCAATCTGCCAGTCGAGATCATCGCTAACTGGCAAGCAGCTTTCGCGAGCAGGTCCGCCCCACAGGTTTTTCAGCGCCTCGCCTACCCCGCCTAAAACCCTATACAATGTGCGACTTTTAGCGATCCTCAAACCAAGGAGCTTTAGTGAGCACGTTGCCACCCTGCCCAAAATGTAATTCCGAATACACCTACGAAGACGGCGCACAGCTGATGTGCCCCGAGTGCGCCCATGAGTGGTCTGCCAGTGGCGAGGCTGAAGTAGCGTCCGACGACACCGTTAAAAAAGATTCGGTGGGCAATGTTCTGCAAGACGGCGACACCATCACCGTGATCAAGGACCTCAAGGTCAAAGGCACATCGCTGGTGGTCAAGGTCGGCACCAAGGTTAAAAATATCCGCTTGTGCGATGGCGATCACGACATCGACTGCAAAATCGACGGTATCGGACCGATGAAGCTCAAATCCGAGTTCGTCAGAAAAGTCTAAGCGCTACCTGCCATCCTGCGCCAGGCGCGGGATGGTGCTTCGCCCTCCTCTCATCGCCCGACACCTCTTCGCCGTAGCCCAATGCCAGTCGTTTTGATCTTCCGCAACCGTCCCTCAGAAAAAAAACAAACCGCCAATAGTCACTTGCTATTTGATGAATAAGAATTATTCTCATTGAAACCCTTCAATGGAGATGAGACTCATGACTTATTTGATCGATGCCTGGCTGGACCGCCCACACCCTTACCTCAGAATCCTGCATCGGGAAACCGGTGAAGTCTGTGCGGTGCTTGAAGAGGAAGCCTTGAACGAGCTACAGGATCAGGGCGACCTGGACGTCAATGGCTTGAGTTCCAGCGAGCCAGTGGTGCTCAAGGAACTGGTACGTAATCTGTTTTTATTCTGCTACGCCCGAGCATTGCGCCCGACCTGCGACCTGAACCATAAGATCGAGGTATGAGAAACCGTAAAAACTGTGGGAGCGAGCACGCTCGCTCCCACATTAGCCTGTCAATACCGAACAGGTCTTACAGAACGTCGAGCAATTCGACGTCGAACACCAGCACGCTGTGCGGCGCAATGCTGCCAACGCCTTGAGCGCCGTAGGCCAGTTCGCTCGGCACGTACAAACGCCATTTGCTGCCGGCATTCATCAGTTGCAGGGCCTCGGTCCAGCCAGCGATCACGCCGCCCACTGGGAATTCTGCAGGCTCGCCGCGCTCATAGGAGCTGTCGAACACAGTGCCGTCGATCAGCGTGCCGTGGTAGTGAGTGCGCACTTGATCTTCACGGGATGGCTTGGCGCCTTCACCCTGAGTCAGGACTTCAAATTGCAGGCCGGAAGCCAAGGTGGTGACGCCATCACGCTTAGCGTTGTCCGCGAGAAAGGCCAAGCCTTCGCCAGCAGCTGCTTCAGCCTTGGCGGCCGCTTCGGCTTGCATGATTTCGCGGATCACTTTGAAGCTGGCGGACATTTCTTCCTGGCCGACACGGCTTTCTTTGCCAGCGAAAGCGTCAGTCAGGCCAGCCAGAATGGCGTCCAGGTTAACGCCCGGTGGCGGGTTGTCGCGCAGTTGGTCGCCCAACTGGCGGCCGATACCGTAGCTGACACGGGTTTCGTCGGTGGACAGGTTTACTTCGGACATGACACTGCTCCGCTGTGCGGACGGCCCTGGAACTTGCCGTGCGTACACAGCGCGTCCCGGAGCGCGCCCGGAATCAAAAGGGCGAGCAGACTAGCACAGATGCCAGGGCCTTGATCAGGGCAGTCAAACCTGCCAGCGCGAATGAAAAGTAATCGGCAGCTTCAGACTTTGCTCAGCACTGGCACCGAAACCACACATTTCGTCGTGAACCGACGTGTGGACCAGGTGGAATGGCAGTTGAGGCGTTCCCTCAAGCATTTTGCGGGCATGCTCCACAGAGCGTAAGTGCAGCGTTTTGCCGTGACCATCGTCCAGCGGAAAAGCTGAGCCATGCATCCGTGCTTCAAGGACGTAGATCCCGCCTTCCAGCGAAATAAGATTAAGTTCATCAACCTTTCCGGCGATGGCGTATGCATTCAACTCTTGCAGATTCATAAAGACACCTCATGCAGTAGCGAGCAAAGACTCTTACAGGGATAGGCTTCGACGCATCAAAGTACAAGTCGCGACGACCACCGTTTGTCAGTTACCGCCGACTGGGTGACAGCGAGCCTGTCCGGATAAAGCCGCGTAGCCATCGCCAAATCCGCCAGGTTGCCGATCAGTGCTTGGTCAACTTATCCAGGTAACCCATCGCAAAGGCCGACACGACGAAGGTCATGTGAATGATTACGTACCATTTCAGGTGCTCGGGATCGACGTTTTTCGCGTCCATGAAAACCCGCAACAAGTGGATCGACGAAATCGCCACGATGGAGGCTGCCACCTTCATCTTCAATGAAGATGAATCCATGGTGCCCAGCCAGTTGAGTTTCTCTTTGCTTTCGTCGATATCCAGTTGGGACACAAAGTTTTCGTAACCGGAGATCATCACCATCACCAGCAGGCCACCCACCAGTGCCATGTCGATCAACGACAGCAGCACGAGGATGAGGTCCGACTCAGCAATCGAGAACACGTTGGGTATAACGTGGATGACTTCCTGGAAAAACTTCAGCGCCAGCGCCAACAGCCCTAAAGACAGACCGAAATAGATCGGCGCCAGAAGCCAACGGGAGGCATACATTGCGTTTTCGATAAAGCGTTCCATTCACTCTCACACCACGGTTGTTAAATGGGCGGCAGTATACCAGCGAGCGATCACGGCCCGGAAATCGCCCAAAAATCCGTAACCTGCGCGCGTGTAACAACGTTTTTCTGCTAGTGTCAAAAACATCGACAGGTCAGCGCTATCGGACAGGAAGAACGGAAATGGATGTGCGATTGCCTATAACGAGTGCCGCTCTTGGCTTGATGTTGCTGATCAACGGCTGCTCGGCCGACGATGAAAAGAAACCTGTCAGCCTCGAAGAAAAGACCGCGCAATTCGAAAAATCGCTCGATACCATTGCAGACCCGCCACTCAGAAGTGCTATTGCCGACCTCGGTGGCTCGCTGCTGCTGCTCGAACGGGCAGAGCTCAAGCTCAAGAGCAAGCCGATCGAAACCGAGTATGGCGAGGACGCCATGGTTCTGCTCAAGCACTACCCAACGCCACAAGCCCTGGTACACACCTACCTAAACGGCCTGTTTGTGCTACGCAAGGACTCCAGTTCGGATTACCTGACGGACCTGTCGCCGATGTTTCCGCTGAGCTTTAACATGCCGGCGCAATTCCCTTTCCCCCATGGGCTGGAGTGGCAGTCCGTGACCCTGAGCAACAACAAAGTTATCCCTTTCCAGCCAGAGTGGTCGGAAACCGACCCCGGTATTCAGCTCAGCCCCTCAAGCTCCAACGTCGACAATCCAGACGACCTGACGGTGACGTACCCGTTCATCGAGGGCCTGGAAGTCCCCAATAAAAGCCAGCCGCAACCGGTGATGCTCCAGGGCAAGGTTGAAGTCATCGCACCGCGCCGGGTTTTCACCCTGGTGCTGACACAACAGGATGTGGGCAAACCTCGCACCGACGACAACATCAGTGTCACGCTGCTTAGCCTCGGCGAGAACGTGGCAGAGCTCGAAGTCACCAACACGGCGGCGCTCATACCGGAAGTCAGCGAGACGCCGTTCAACCCATTGATCGTCCAGGCCAAGGACACCACTGGAGCATTCCTATCCCGCTCGGGATCGATCAATGAAAGCGCGGCACAAGTCGCGTTTTACAGAACGCAGCTCAAAGAAATGCAGCAGCAGAAAGCCTGGAGCGACACGTTCGAAAAACAGCTGCAGGATGAGCAGCAAGCCTTCGAGCAGCAACATCCCCGACACTACACCCGCGTGTATTTCAACGGGCCTGTGGACACTGTAGAAGTCAACGTTCTCGATTTCTCGCAGGCCACCGTGATCCATAAAGACCTGCAATTACCGATCCTGCGCTTTGATCCACACACCACGCAGAAGAACATTGCGCCACTGGTTCTCCCCGTCGTCGTGTACGACGATGAGGCGGCTTCCTGGCTCAAGGGCGCGACGCTGCGCGAGGAACAACTGCAGAGGAATGTGAGCATCACCCAGTCGGTGGATGATCCGAGCGCGGCCCGTATCGAGTTCGGCCATATCAAGACGTTCAACGATGAACTGCTTGGCTCATCGTTCAGCCCAGGCGATATCCCGGTCACGTTCTTTACCCAAGATGACAGCGGCAAGCGCGGCGAACCGATCGAACTGCCGCCAGAGGCGTATCAGGTTGATCCGCTGCGCGGCACCATCACCTATGATTTGAACCTCTTTGCCCAGACACCCGCTTACGCTGTGGGCTCCATGCCGTTATTCCTGGCCACCATCGAGCGCAAAAGCATCGACGCCCACTCACTGCCCAAGGGCCTGAAACTTGAGGGCAACGCACTGGTGGTCGATCTGAAAATATTTCCCGCCCAGGACTGGCGCTTTTTCGCCAAGGACGACAGCGACAATTATCTGAAAGAGATTCTGTCGGTCAGTCATGACGCAAGCGCAGAAGGCCCTGCGTTATTTGGCGTCCACTACTTCTATGGTCACCCCACCAAGCTGGAAACCTATCAGCGAACTAACCTCACCACCGTGGAATATGGTTTTGAGATCAAGCTCGACAAGGCTGAAGCGTCCGACCCTGCGCAATAGCCCTGTTCAGTGATCAGGCCGAAACTCGAAGCCGCCAGGGCTGCGACAACGGCCGCCGTTGATTTCCCGCAGTTGAGCTTGCAAATGCAGGCACCAGATTTGCGGGTCATCCGCTAGCTCGTAGCCATGCAATGTCAGGCTTTCAACGATGGTGTCTAGAATTGATTCAGCCACGAACGGGCCATGGAATGGACCTTGAGCCTTGATGGCTGAAGGTTGTTCGCCAGCCATTCCGGCGGCGAAAAGCAAAGTCCACATGCCCGTATCGCCCGCCAATGGGCGAATGACGCACTCGATACGGGTCACTAGACCCAGGCATTGACGGGTGAGGCAGAGGTTGCGCGACATGGCGGCGACCCTCGGTAGATCCGGTGTTCAGCCCCCGTGCGAAGACTGTCTCGATCCAATGATTGCTGTCTCTATCCTTGAGCTGAGAATAGAAGAAAAGTTCACCCCGCAAGCGAAGCGAGACCAGAAGGCGCCGAATGGTCATTGTGTGAATATTGACGCCAGAGTGATGGCGCATTTCACGCTGAATGACGATTTTCAGACTACATAAAAACGGAGGGAGCAGGCTTGCTCGCTCCCTCCGTTTTTTGTGGCCTCACTTCGGCGGTGCATCACGCCGGCTTGGCTTCGACCAACGCTTCCTGCGCCATTTCCTTCTCGGCTTCCTTGAGGTCTTCCTCACTGATCATTTCAGCAATGACCCGCAAGCGCTCAACCACTCGCGCATTGACGCTGCCTTCAGGGAACTGACCGTCGGCATCCGGCGCACCGGCCGGCTCGCCCACCAGCAGGCTCAACGCCTCGTCGGCCTGACGCACCGCGTAGACATGGAACTGCCCCGCACGCACCGCCGCCAGGACCTTCTCGTCGAGCATCAACGTGGCAACGTTGGCTTGCGGAATGATCGCGCCCTGTTGACCGGTCAAACCACGTGCTTCACAGAGACGGAAGAAGCCTTCGATCTTCTCGTTGACCCCGCCCACGGCCTGCACTTCACCGAACTGATTGATTGAGCCGGTAATCGCAAAACACTGCTTAAGCGGGGTTTTCGACAGGGCCGAAATCAGCGTGCATGCCTCACCCAGCGACGCACTGTCGCCATCGACGTAACCGTAAGACTGCTCCAGCGCGATGCTCGCCGAAATCGCCAACGGGAATTCCTGTGCGTAACGGCTGCCCAGATACCCGGTCAGAATCATCACGCCCTTGGAGTGAATAGGTTGCCCGAGATTGACCTCGCGCTCGATGTCGACAATGCCGCTGCCCCCCGGATAGACGGTGGCAGAAATCCGCGCTGGCACACCGAATGCCGAGTCACCGACTTCCAGCACCGTCAGCCCGTTGCATTTGCCGACCGCTGCGCCATCGGTATCGATCAGGATGATCCCGGCCAGCATGTCATCCAGAATCCGTGCCGAAACACGCCCGGTGCGAGTGGCCTTGGCCTTTAGCGCACGTTCGATGTGACCAGCGTCGGTCATGTCGTCACCTGCCAGGTCGCGAATGAAATCCGCTTCGCTGACCAGCTGGAACAAATCACCGATACGCGCCGACAAACGCCCTTGATGTTCCGCCAGACGTGCGCTGTAGGTCGCCAGACGTGCCACTGCATCCGCGGTCAACGGTGCCATACCCTCTTCGGAGGTACGGGTTTTGAGCAACTGGGCAAACTGCTCCAGGCTCTCATCGACCATGGGAATGTCTTCATCGAAATCTACCAGGACGCGGAACATCTCCTGGAAGTCCGGATCGAGGTCTTGCAGCGTGTAGTAGAGCTGCCGCGCGCCGATGATGATGACTTTGACCTGCAACGGAAGGTGCTGCGGGGTCAGCGTTACCGTGGCCAGACGACCCAGTTCGCCCAGCGGCGACTCCATTTTCAGCTTGCGCGATTGCAGGGCGCGCTTGAGCGCATCCCACACGAACGGTTCACTGAGCATTTTTTCCGCTTCGAGAATCAGAAAACCGCCGTTGGCCCGGTGCAAGGCACCCGGCCGAAGCTGACGATAAGTCGTGTAGAGCGCGCCTTGATCGGTGCTGTACTCAATACGGCCGAACAGATTTTCATAGGTCGGATGCGGCTCGAACACCACCGGCGCACCGCCACTGGCTGAATGACCGACCACCAGGCTTGGTGCGTATTGTTCTTCCAACAGTTTGCGGGCGATGGCGTCGGTCTTGCTGTCGTCAACCAGTTGCTCGACCACGGTTTTCAGCAAGTACACCTGCATCGCTTGAAGATAACCGCAGAGCGCTGCGTTTTCCGCGTACTTTTCCGACAAAGGAGAGAGCAGTGGCTGCAGGGCCAGAGTGATGGTTTCTTCGTTGAGCTGACGCATTTGATTGCTCGACTCACGCTTCCACTGCGGCAGGCTGGCGAGTTCCTCGTTCAGTCGCTCTTCCAACCACGAAATATCAACGTGGAAACGCTCACGCTCGACTTCCGGCAACTGGGCGAATTCCGCTTCGTCCAGCGCTTTGCCTTCACTCATTGGCGTGAACGCGATGTTGGTACTGTCGCGGTAAAGAGCGACTTCTTTCTCCAGCGCCAAGCGCTCAATCACGTCCAGCGCGCGGTCATAACGCTGATTGAACGCACGGTCGATGGCGCTTTTCTTCTGCTGGTAGGACGGGTGTTCGAACACCGCAGGAAACGTCGCCAACAGGTTATCGATCAAACCGTTGATGTCACCGATGAAGGCACCGGCCGTTCCCGACGGTAATTCAAGGGCACGCGGTTCGCGGGGCTCATCAAAATTGTTGACGTAGACCCAGTCCGCCGGGGTCTGCAAGCGCTTGGCTTCCGCTTTAAGGTAGCGTTTGACGAATGAAAACCGGCCGGTGCCGGGCTCGCCCATGACGAATACGTTGTAACCGGGGCGTGGCATGGCCACACCGAACTGCAAGGCTTCGACTGCACGTTCCTGGCCAAGCACGCCGCGAAAGGGCTCCAGATCATTGGTGGTAGAGAAGCTGAACTGTTCAGCGGAAAACGGACGGGTCAGCGCTTCGGGCGCTAGACGCAAGCTGGCAGCAACAGGATCAGGCATCGGGCTTCCTTACATCAGGCGGGGCAGATAGCGGCATTCTGGCGCTGCCCATACCCCACTGGCAAGGCGCGCTTCCTGCCAAAGCGTAGACAAACCGCTGCGCCCAGCCCCGGCAGGCGTAAAACCGCGCCTCACGCGATGTTTTTCAAAAAATCACGGAACCCTTGGATCGTGCCTAAACTCAAAAGTGCGCGGCTGGACTAATAACCGGCCCACTGGTGCCAACGTGGTTCCAGCCCCCCTTGTCCATTGGTATGCACACAAAGAGAACACAGCTATGAAACGGATTCTTCTCGGTACTCTCTTCACCGTTGTCTCCCTCAACGCCATGGCGCAAGCGCCAGGCGGCCCGGATTGCGGTTGGGGCAACATGCTGTTCGAAGGTCAGCGTGGCACCCCGGCCCACTTCCTGGCATCCACCACTAACGGCACTTCGGGTAACGCAACGTTTGGTATGACCTCCGGCACTAACGGTTGCTCGACCAACTCAGCGCTGACCTACGGCGGCAAATCCTGGATTGCCATGAATGGCATGATGAACGAGCTGTCCGAAGACATGGCCAAGGGTCAGGGCGAAGCGCTGACCACTTACGCCGTGGTACTGGGCGTGGCGCCGGAAGACCGTGCGCACTTCGCGACAGTGACTCACGAGCACTTCCAGCAGATTTTCAGCAAGGCTGATGTGACCGCTGACGACGTGCATACCAATACCCTGGCCGTTCTGAAGAGCGATCCGCGTCTGGCCAAGTACGCCACTCAAGCTTAAGCTCGAACCGCCCGCTCCTTTCGGGGAGCGGGTTTTGTTTTTGGACCTCCTCCCCCTGGGTCTTTATTTCGAATTCTAAGTTGCCCACTATGCTCAAACGCCTTGCCTGGCTGGCGCTCTGTGTCTGCGTCCCGCTGTCCGCCGCGCCACACGTTGACGCTCAACGCTTGCAGCAACTGGCCAACGAGCCGTTCTGGATTTCCCTGGGCCACTACGAAACCGCGAAGCTTGGCGGCTGGCGCAGCTACGTCAGCGACCAGAAATTTTTCCTTGCGCCAGACGGCAACGAGCACCCCGATAGGGAGCTGGCGGCGACAGTGCAGGCGTTGTATGCCCCGGCCAATGCCGGCGAAAAACACGCGCAATGCGTTTATCCAGCACGTACCCGCTGGTTGAAAGCGCAGCTCAATCTCAACGATTTACCGACGCCGGACTGCACCGGGTTCAAGCAGTGGTTCAAAGACGTTGCGCCACATAGCGCGGTGCTGATTTTCCCGGCGGCCTACCTCAACAGCCCGTCGTCGATGTTCGGTCACACGCTGTTGCGCATCGATCAGGCTGACGTACAACGCGACAAGACCTCTCTGCTCAGTTACGCGATCAATTTCGGCGCCTACATCGAAGGCTCGGACAACAGCATTCTTTACGCGTGGAAAGGTTTGATGGGCGGCTATCCAGGGCTATTCGCGCTGGTGCCCTACCAGGAAAAACTCTCGGAATACCGCAGCCTGGAGAACCGTGACCTGTGGGAATACCGGCTAAACCTGACGCAGCCAGAAACCGAGCGCATGGTCGAGCACGTCTGGGAACTGAAGCAGGTCCGGTTCGACTACTTTTTCTTCGACGAAAACTGCTCCTACCGCTTGCTCGAACTGCTGCAAGTGGCACGGCCCAGCCTGCGCCTGACAGAGCAGTTCCCGCTCACCGCGATCCCGACCGATACGGTCAAAGCGGTGAAAGACGCCGGACTGGTGGAGTCCATCGAATACCGCCCATCCCGTGAGCGCGAACTGCTCAGTCGCGCCGAACCGTTAACCGGCGAAGAACAGCAATGGGTGCTGAAGGTCAGCGCCGACCAGAACCAACTGCAGGCCCCGGCCTTCAAGGCTCAACCCAAGGCTCGCCAAGCGCTGATCATCGATGCAGCCTACCGCCTCGAACGCTACCGCGCCAATGGCCAGGAACGCGACCCGGCAGGCGCCCAGCGCAGTTTTGAACTGCTACGGGCGATCAATCAAAATCCGCCACCGGAACTGGACATTCCGCGCCCCGGCCTGCCCGAAGATGGCCACGAATCGCGCACTTGGCAGGCCGGTTTCGGCACCCGGGGCGACCAGGCGTTCGGCGAATATGGCTTGCGCATGGCCTATCACGACCTCAACGACAACGCTCAGAGCTTCCCGCTTGGTGCGCAGATCGAAATTCTGCAAATGAAACTGCGCCAGTACGAAGGTAATCACTGGCAGTTGCAGCAATTGGACCTGGCAACCATCCGCTCCCTGACCCCACGCAACGAGCTGCTGCAACCACTGTCATGGCAAGTCACAGGCGGCCTGGAGCGCGTGCCGGGCAAACATAACGACGAAACGTTGGTCAGCCACGTCAATGGTGGTGCCGGCGGCACCTGGCAACTGGGCGAAGACGTGCTCGGCTTTGCGCTGGGCACGGTGCGCATCGAACATAACAACGACTTCGCCGGGTTCGTTGCCCCGGCCGCCGGCTTCAATAGCGGGGTGTTGTGGAAGAACCCGCTCGGCAACTTCAGCCTCGAAACCAAGGGCGATTTTTTCACCAACGGCGAAGTACGTCGTAGCTTGAGCTTGAATCAACAGTGGGAATTGTCGCGCAACCTGGGCCTGCGCCTGAGTGCCCAACGCGAGTTCAGCCATCTCGCCTCGCCCGAGAACGAAGTGATGCTTGAGGTGAAGTGGTATCACTACTGACCTGACACATCCTCATCCCGGCGGGATGATTCCAAGGTTCAAGGGAAGCCTGCACGCTTAAATACGGCGGGTATTCGCGCTGATTTTTATACGCGCGAATGCCAGTCGAATCACGAATAGGTCGCTGGCAGACATCCGTCGAAACTAAAAACCTGCGAGCATGGCCCAAACCCTATAACGGGAGAAAACCATGAGTCGTGCCTTCGTCAATGAGGATAACGCCGCCGCGCAAGCCGACCCGCCAGTGGAACGGCAAATCAGTGCGCAGCCCAACTACGTCACCCCGGCCGGTCTCGCCCTGCTTCAGGCAAAGGTCGCCGAAGTACAGAGCTTGCTCAATCAACAGAGTGCAAAAGGTGAACTGGCCGATAAACAGCGCCAGGCTGATCTTGAGCGCGACTGGCGGTATTTCAATCAGCGACTGCACAGCGCGCTCGTCGTTACCCCGGCGTCTTCCACCGACAAGGTGCAGATTGGCTGTTGGGTAACGTTTGCCGATGAGCACGGTAATGAACAACGTGTGCAGTTGGTCGGCGAGGATCAGGCGGATGCTGCCAGCGGGTTGATCAATTGGGGGTCGCCGTTGGGACGGGCGCTGCTGGGGTCGCAGGTCGGGGATGAAGTGCTGTGGAAGCGGCCTGCGGGGGATTGGGTGATTGAGGTCATGGGTATAGACGTCGGGTAATTTGGAGGCCGTCTTCGCGAAGACCGCACCTCGCTCCGCCTGACTAAAAGCCATAAAAAAACGGAGCCCTTGAAGGCTCCGTCTTTTAGGCAACCGACCTGAAATCAGGCCAGTTTCTTGTGCCGTACACGGTGCGGCTGGGCAGCTGCGTCACCGAGGCGCTTTTTACGATCAGCTTCGTACTCGCTGTAGTTACCTTCGAAGAACACCGCTTGCGAGTCGTCTTCGTAGGCCAGGATGTGCGTCGCGACGCGGTCAAGGAACCACCGATCGTGAGAGATCACAATGGCGGCGCCCGGGAAGTCCAACAGGGCTTCTTCCAGGGAGCGCAGGGTTTCAACGTCGAGGTCGTTGGACGGTTCGTCGAGCAGCAGGACGTTGCCGCCCTCTTTCAGGGTCAAGGCGAGGTGCAAACGACCACGCTCACCACCCGACAGGTCCTTGACGAACTTTTGCTGATCACCGCCCTTGAAGTTGAAACGACCGACGTAGGTACGCGACGGAATCTCATAGTTGCCAATGCGGATCTGGTCGGAACCGTCGGAGATTTGCTGGAACACCGTCTTGCTGCCATCCAGGTCTTCGCGACTTTGATCGACGCACGCCAGTTGCACGGTTTCGCCGACTTCGATGGTGCCCGAATCCGGTTGTTCCTTGCCCATCAGCATGCGGAACAAGGTCGATTTACCGGCACCGTTACCGCCGATCACGCCAACGATGGCGCCCTTGGGCATCGAGAACGACAGGTTGTCGATCAACACGCGATCGCCATAGCCCTTGGTAACGTTCTTGAATTCGATGACCTTGTCACCCAGGCGCGGACCGGCCGGGATGTAGATCTCATTGGTTTCGCTGCGCTTCTGGAATTCCTGCGACTGCATTTCCTCGAAGCGTTGCAGACGAGCCTTGGATTTGGACTGGCGGGCCTTGGCGCCTTTGCGCACCCACTCCAGTTCTTCCTTCATGGCTTTTTCGTGGGCCGACTGCTGCTTGGATTCGGCGGCCAGACGGTCGGACTTGGCTTCGAGCCAACCCGAGTAGTTGCCCTCGTAAGGGATACCCGCGCCACGGTCAAGTTCGAGAATCCAACCCGCGACGTTATCCAGGAAGTAACGGTCGTGCGTGATCGCTACCACGGTGCCCGGGAAATCGTGCAGGAAGTGCTCCAGCCAGGCGACAGAATCAGCGTCCAAGTGGTTGGTCGGTTCGTCGAGCAGCAGCATATCCGGTGCGGACAGCAGCAAACGGCACAAGGCCACCCGACGCTTTTCACCACCGGACAGGAATTCAACCTTGGCATCCCACGCCGGCAGGCGCAGCGCATCGGCGGCGACTTCCAGTTGGCGTTCCAGGTTATGGCCGTCGCTGGCTTGCAGGATGGCTTCGAGCTTGGCCTGTTCGGCGGCCAGTTTATCGAAGTCGGCATCTTCTTCAGCGTAGGCGGCGTAAACCTCGTCCAGGCGGGCCTGGGCGTTCTTGATTACGCTGACCGCTTCCTCAACCACTTCACGCACGGTCTTGGTAGGGTCAAGAATCGGTTCCTGCGGCAGATAGCCGATGTTCAGGTCCGGCATCGGGCGGGCCTCGCCTTCGAACTCGGTATCGACGCCGGCCATGATTTTCAGCAGCGTGGATTTGCCCGAACCGTTGAGGCCGAGTACGCCGATCTTGGCGCCGGGGAAGAACGACAGCGAAATGTTTTTCAGGATTTCCCGCTTCGGCGGAACAACTTTGCCCAGCCGATGCATGGTGAAGACGTATTGAGCCATGGAGAACCTTGGGTCAGTGACAGATGAATGATTGGAGCGCAGGCGATGCCCGGCCAGGCCATGCGCGTCGCACGGTTGAGGTTATCAAGGTGTGCGCGCTGAAAAAGCCTGAGTGTAGGAGCTGGAACGCTCCCGCGTAACCGGCAAAGCTACCTGAATGATCAAAGGCAGTCCAGCCGCGAGGGACTGGCACTTTGCCACAACTCAAGGCATGCTAGCCGCCCTTCGGGCGTCCGGCTTATAGTGAACGTCGCGCCAGTCCAGCCAAACCGCAGGATTACAGTTTGTCCAATGCCACTACGCACCTGTCCAGCCGCACACCGACTGTAGCGTCCGGCTCCCCCCTGCGCGGCACATTAAAGGGCGCACTGGCCACACTCGTGCTGTTGTTGCTCGCACTGCTGTTCTGGCAGTTGCTGGATCAGCTTCGAGAAACCCAGAAAACCCAACGTCAGTACACCATCGACTACACCGCAGACTTGGCTTCGCAGGTCAGCCTGAACATGGCGCTGAACGCGCAAATAGCCCTCAACCTGCTACCGATCGTCGAACAACCGCAAAGCGCCGACGAACAGCAGGCACTGCTGCACAAACTCCAGCAATCGTTACCCGACCTGCGCAGCCTCGCATTGCTCAGCCCGTCCGGAAAGATCCTCAGCGACAGCGCCACCGATAGCCAGGACACCGACTACCTGAGTGATCTGGTGCGGCGAAGCCGTGCTCAAGCTCACTATTTCAGCAATGCCAATGACGGCTCGGTGGTGCATCTGTTACTGCATCAAGCCAGCGGTAGCAGCCGTGGTTACTGGGTCTTGCGCCTGACGCCGACGTTTTTCTCGTCCCTGACCAAACAGGGTGAAACCGGTATCCGCCCCCTGTGGCTGGTAGAAAACAGCGTCAATCACCAGATCATCAGCCGTGACGAAGCCCTGTCCAGTTCCAGACCGGACATGCTGACAGCCGAAGACCTGGCCAACAGCGTACTGACGGTGCCCCTTAGCAGCAGTGACTGGCAATTACGCGGCTTGTTCGACCGCCAACAGGTGATCGAACAACTGCTGCCTGCGTTCATTGCCAAATGCCTGCTGGGTCTGGCGCTGTCGCTGCTGCCATTCATCGCGCTGCTAAGCATGCGTCGACGTCAGCATCAGTTGCATGAAGGGCGCCGACGCTATCAGGACATTTTCGATGGCACCGGCGTTGCACTGTGTGTGCTCGACCTGTCCGGGCTGAACAGTTTTTTCGAAAAGGCGCAGTTGAACAACAGCGAGCAACTGCAGGCCTGGCTCGCCATCCCGGACCAACGTCAGCAATTACTGCAAGAACTGCGTATTACCGAAGTCAACCAGGTTGCCCTGCAACTGCTTAACGTCAACGCCTGCGATCAGGCCTGGAAACTGCTGATAGATGGCTGTCCCCTGGACAACAAGGCCATCGGCAATCAAGTGCTTGAAGCGGTGCTCAACCAGCAACAACAGCTTGAGCTGGAAATCAAAATTCAGGACACCCACGGCCGCGACCAGCACCTGTGGCTGGTACTGCGCCTGCCGGAAGAACAGCACGACTATAAATCGGTGATCCTGAGCATCAACGACATCACCAGTCGCAAGCTCATCGAACTGTCATTGCTGGAACGCGAGGGGTTTTGGTCCGATGTGGTGCGCACCGTACCGGATCACCTGTACGTACAGGACGTGATCAGCCAGCGCATGATTTTCAGCAACCACCACTTAGGGCAGACGCTCGGTTACAACCGCAGCGAATTGCACCAGATGGGCGAGTACTTCTGGGAAATCCTGCTCAACCCCGAGGATGCCGATTACTACCATCGCTCGCGTCAGACCCAGCGTTACGCCGGTTACAGCCAATTGCTGCAATGTCAGTTGCGCTTTCGCCATCGTGACGGCAAATGGCGCCGTTTTGATATCCGCGAACAAGCACTGGCGCGAGACAAGAACGATCAGGTCACCCGAATCATCGGCGTGGCCAAAGACATCACCGAGCAAATCGAGGCCAGCGAATCCCTGCGCGACAGTGAGCGGCGCTACCGGATGCTCGCCGAAAGTATCAGCGATGTGATTTTTTCCACAGACCGCAAGATGACGCTCAATTACGTCAGCCCGTCGGTGTACGCGGTACTGGGCTACGACGTCGACTGGGTATTCCAGAACGGCTGGCAATCGACCATCGCCAATCCGCAACAGCTAAGCGGGATTTCCGCCCTGATGGACCGGATCAGCAAAGCCCTGGATAAACCCGAGCAACTGGCGCTGCTGCGCAATCAGGTGCAGACGCAGTTGTACCTGTTCGACTGCCTGCGGGCGGACGGGCGCAAGATACCGATCGAATTGCGCCTGGTACTGGTCTGGGACGAACACGGTGCTTTCGAAGGTGTGCTCGGCGTCGGTCGCGATATCAGCCAGCAACGCCGCGCCGAGAAAGACCTGCGCATGGCCGCCACGGTATTTGAACATTCGACCTCGGCAATCCTGATCACCGACCCGGCCGGTTACATCGTCCAGGCCAACGAAGCGTTCAGTCGTGTCAGCGGCTACGCCGTGGAGCAGGTACTCGACCAGCTACCGAACATGCTGACCGTCGACGAGCAGCAGGACGCCCATCTGCGTTACGTACTCAAGCAACTGCACCAGAACAACACTTGGGAAGGCGAAGTCTGGCTCAAGCGGCGCAGTGGCGAGCATTACCCGGCCTGGGTCGGGATCACCGCCGTACTCGACGACGAAGGCGACCTGGCCAGCTACGTGTGTTTCTTCAGCGACATCAGCGAACGCAAGGCCAGTGAGCAACGGATTCACCGTCTCGCCTATTACGACGCGCTGACCCACCTGCCCAACCGCACACTGTTCCAGGATCGCCTGCACACCGCGCTGCAATCGGCAGAGCGGCAGAAGTCTTGGGTGGTGCTGATGTTCCTCGACCTGGATCGCTTCAAGCCGATCAACGATTCGCTGGGGCACGCCGCCGGCGACCGAATGCTCAAGGAAATGGCCATCCGCTTGCTGGGCTGTGTCGATGACGACGACACCGTGGCGCGCATGGGCGGCGATGAGTTCACCCTGTTGCTACAACCGCGCATCAATCGTGAAGTAGCGCTGAACCGAGCGATCAATGTCGCCGAGCAGATCCTCGCCAGCCTGGTGAAACCTTTTGTGCTCGAAGGCCGCGAGTTCTTCGTCACGGCCAGTATCGGGATCGCCCTGAGCCCGCAGGACGGCAACGAACTCAGTCAACTGATGAAGAACGCCGACACGGCGATGTACCACGCCAAGGAGCGTGGAAAGAACAACTTCCAGTTCTATCAGGCGGATATGAACGCCAGCGCACTGGAGCGTCTGGAGCTTGAAAGCGACCTGCGTCATGCCTTGGAGCAAGACGAATTTGTGCTGTACTACCAACCGCAGTTCAGCGGCGACGGCAAACGCCTGACCGGCGCTGAGGCCCTGCTACGCTGGCGCCATCCGCGACGCGGCTTGGTACCTCCCGGAGATTTCATTCCGGTGCTTGAGGAACTCGGGCTGGTCGTGGACGTCGGTGACTGGGTGATCAGCGAGGCGTGTCGGCAGCTTAAGGCGTGGCACCTGGCCAAGGTGCGCGTACCGAAGGTCTCGGTGAATATTTCGGCGCGGCAGTTCTCCGACGGCCAACTCGGCACGCGAATCGCTACCATCCTTAGGGAAACCGGCCTGCCGCCGGCGTGCCTGGAGTTGGAGCTGACCGAAAGTATCCTGATGCGCGAAGTCAGCGAAGCGATGCAGATTCTCGCCGGTTTGAAAAACCTTGGCCTGAGCATTGCGGTCGATGACTTCGGCACCGGTTATTCATCGCTCAACTACCTCAAGCAATTCCCCATCGACGTCCTGAAAATCGACCGCACCTTCGTCGATGGACTCCCGTCGGGCGAGCAGGATGCGCAGATTGCCAGGGCAATCATTGCCATGGCTCACAGCCTGAACCTGGCGGTAATCGCCGAGGGCGTGGAAACCCACGAACAGCTCGAATTCCTGCGTGAGCACGGGTGTGATGAGGTTCAGGGGTATCTGTTCGGTCGGCCGATGCCGGCGACCCGGTTCGAAGCACAGTTCAGCAATGAAGCGCTCTTCATGTTCGACTGAGATGTTGCTGTGTGCCTGATGACGCTATCGCGAGCACGCTCGCACAGCGATTGCATTCCAAATCAGCGCGCGAGCCTGCACGCGATGAGGCCAGCACCCTCACCGCTGATCCCGTCATGAAGGCCACTTGTCTGCGACATGATGTCCTTTCATATGCCATCTAAAACCCGTTGGGTTAGAATGCGCCTCTTTTCTGCCCCGATCCTTGAGGACCGCCATGTTCAGCCGTGATCTGACTATTGCCAAGTACGACGCCGATCTCTTTGCCGCCATGGAGCAAGAAGCTCAGCGCCAGGAAGAACACATTGAGCTGATCGCTTCGGAAAACTACACCAGCCCTGCGGTGATGGAAGCTCAAGGCTCGGTACTCACCAATAAGTACGCCGAAGGTTATCCGGGCAAGCGCTACTACGGTGGTTGCGAGTTCGTCGACGTGGTTGAGCAACTGGCCATCGACCGCGCCAAAGAACTGTTCGGTGCTGATTACGCCAACGTTCAGCCGCACGCAGGTTCACAAGCCAACAGCGCCGTTTACCTGGCCTTGCTGCAAGCGGGCGACACCATCCTGGGCATGAGCCTGGCCCACGGCGGTCACCTGACACACGGCGCCAGCGTGTCCTCGTCCGGCAAGCTGTACAACGCCGTTCAGTACGGTATCGATGCCAATGGCCTTATCGACTACGACGAAGTCGAGCGTCTGGCCGTTGAACACAAGCCGAAAATGATCGTGGCCGGTTTCTCTGCTTACTCGCAGATCCTCGACTTCCCGCGTTTCCGCGAAATCGCTGACAAGGTTGGCGCCTACCTGTTTGTCGACATGGCACACGTGGCCGGTCTGGTCGCCGCTGGCGTCTACCCGAACCCGGTCCCTTTCGCTGACGTCGTGACCACCACCACGCACAAGACCCTGCGCGGTCCACGTGGCGGCCTGATCCTGGCTCGCGCCAACGCCGACATCGAGAAAAAGCTGAACTCCGCCGTATTCCCTGGCGCACAGGGTGGCCCGCTGGAGCACGTGATCGCGGCCAAAGCGATCTGCTTTAAAGAAGCGCTGCAGCCTGAATTCAAGACCTACCAGCAGCAAGTAGTGAAGAACGCCAAGGCCATGGCCGAGGTGTTCATCAAGCGCGGTTTTGACGTAGTGTCGGGCGGTACTGAAAACCACCTGTTCCTGCTGTCGCTGATCAAGCAGGACATCTCCGGTAAAGACGCCGATGCCGCACTGGGCAAAGCGTTCATCACCGTGAACAAGAACTCGGTGCCTAACGATCCACGCTCCCCGTTCGTCACCTCCGGTCTGCGTTTCGGTACTCCTGCTGTGACCACTCGTGGCTTCAACGAAGTTGATTGCCAAGAATTGGCCGGCTGGATCTGCGACATCCTGGCTGATCTGAATAATGAAGCGATGATCGACGCCGTTCGTGAGAAGGTCAAAGCCATTTGCAAAAAGCTGCCGGTATACGGCGCTTAATAGCGGTTGCTTTAAACACAAGAAACCCGGCTCTTAAGCCGGGTTTTTTTAAATTAAAATATAAGATTTTATTACCTGACGGCCCCGCGCTACTGCTCAGCGCTACTGGGCGCCCATCCTTTGCTCGTCTTGCGCTCACGCCAGAAAATCCTGTCTAATTTTTTGAAATATATACCCCCGCGCTCTTAGCAAAAAACTACTAGCCTCTTCTTTGCAGCACAGGAAACCACATCATAAGTTTAATAAAAACATTGAGATACTTTCATGACCAGTTCTATTCAAAAGTCCTTTAGCGCCGCCCTTGAAATACCTGGCAGGGCATCAAACCTCCTTGCAACGCTCTACGGAAAGCCGGCCATTTCAACACCCTTTGCAGGCAGCGGCGGCTTCTTCAGCGGCCGTCCACAGGAGCGTGATGACTCGCATTTACTGGGCTCCCGCCCGAACAAGGACGTCAGAGACATCCCGCCACTCAAGCTGTATTTTTTTTATACATCAAAGGGTTACGAAATTTATATCCGGGATAATGACCCCCATCCTCCAAACTTTCGCCTTAGTAAAGGCATCAGTGGAATTCTGGGTGCGGTCGATAGAAACGCTGAAGCGCTCACGCTATTTGAGCTGCTAGATGCAAACAATAACGTTATCACCTTGGACAACTTGCGTGGCAATCACCATTACGTAAAGCTCAAAGCTATCGATGGCGGTTTTATTGGCAGAGCTAAAATACACGGCTCACGATTTTCTTACACGGCCGACACGGGTACAAAAAGTATCGTAACGTTCAATTTAACTATTTTAGCGACCCACCTTCCTGATCGTTCACAGGTGTAAAGAACTCAACTTTCTCGGCCGGTTACTTTCACCATAAGTCTTCCAGTGAAGAGCACATTGCTGAACACGACCTCCACTCAGAAGTGTGCTGCCGGTCAGATCGATAACAAAAGCAATCGAGGACGATTGCTCCTCACCTATTGGATAAGCGCCCCCTCGTGGGAGCTTGCTCACAAAAAGTCCGTTCAACACACAGAAGAAGCCTTGACCTTACTCGGCCGCCACCCGTGCAAACCCCGCACGAATCTCCTCCTCCGGTAAATCATCGGCAATAAACACGATCACACTTTCCCGCGCCTCGTCCTTCATCCATTCAGTGTCCCAATCAAAACCGTACAGTTTCAGCACGCCTTGAAAGACCATACGACGCGACTCGCCAGCGATGTTCAACACGCCTTTGTAGCGCAGCAATTGCTTGCCATGGTCTTCCAGCAGTTGGTTCATGAACTCGCTGAGTTTGTCGATATCCAGTGCTTTTTCAGTACGCAGTACCAAGCTGGTGATGCGGTCAATGGAGGGTGCTTTGCTCACCGGACGCAAGCTCACGCCACCGCCCAGGTCGGCATTGAGGTTAAAACCACGAACATCGAGTAATTCGGCAAGGTCGATCTTGCCGTGTTCAACCACACGAATCGGCGCGCGACGGTTGATCCGAGTCAAACGTTCGCTCAGCGCAGTGAAAGCCAACTCGTCCACCAGATCCCGTTTGCTCACCAGCAGGCGATCAGCAAAACCTACCTGCGCCTGGGCGATAGTCTGCGTCAGGTGCGTGTCGGCATGCGCAGCGTCCACCAGCGTGATGATGCCATCGAGGATGTAACGTTCGCGCAGCTCTTCATCAATGAAAAAAGTCTGCGCCACCGGTGCCGGGTCAGCCAGGCCTGTGCATTCGATCACCAGACGATCGAAAAAGATTTCGCCGCTGTCCAAACGCTCAAGCAGCAGGTATAGAGCCTTGGTCAGGTCGGTGTGAATAGTGCAACAGACACAACCGTTGGACAACGTCATCACTTGCACCGGCTCGTCGCCCAACAACTGAGTGTCGATACCCGCGTCGCTGAATTCGTTTTCAATCACGGCGATTTTCAGGCCGTGCTCGGCTTTGAGCAGATAACGCAGCAGCGTAGTTTTTCCCGCACCAAGAAAGCCGCTGAGGATCGTCACAGGGATGGGAGAGGACAAACGCGTTCTCCTGATTCACAAAAATGAATGGAATGGGCCAAACAAATGTGGGAGCGGGCTCGTCCGCGATTGCAGACTGACAGCCAACACGGATGTTGAGTGCTCAGTCGCTATCGCGGGCAAGCCCGCTCCCACCGGGTCAAACAAAGCTGCTCAGCAGATCAACAACACTTGGGGCCACCCTTGCCACCGTAACGGGCTTCCTGACGTTCGCGAAAGAACATCTCGTAGCTCATCACCGGTTTGTCCGGGTGTTTGGTTTGCATATGCTCGACGTAATTGTCGTAGTCGGGCATGCCGACCATCAGGCGCGCGGCCTGACCGAGGTATTTACCGAGGCGACTCAGGTCATTGAACATGTTTGCAATCCTCGATTACGCGTCAGGAACAGCCTGGAATGGCGCTTCTTTATCCGTGCGCTCTTTAGTACCCCAAGCGGCGATACCGACCTTAAGCGCATAGAACAGAATACTGAACACCACGAACAGGAACAGCGCCGTCAGCGTTGCGTTGGTGTAAGCGTTGTAGATCACGTGCTGCATCTGGTTGATGTCCTTGGCCGGCGCCAGGATCTGGCCACTTGCCAGAGCATCACTGTATTTCTTGGCCAGCGCCAAGAAGCCGATGGCCGGGTTGGCGTCGAACAACTTTATGAAGCCTGCGGTGACGGTGCAGATCAGCAACCAGACAGCGGGCAGCATGGTGACCCAGATGTAGCGTTGCCGTTTCATTTTGATCAGGACGACCGTCGCCAACATCAGCGCGATCCCCGCCAGCATCTGGTTGGAGATACCGAACAGCGGCCACAAGGTATTGATGCCACCCAGCGGATCAATCACGCCCTGGTACAGCAAGTAACCCCACATCGCCACACAACCACCGGTCGCGATCAGGTTGGCGGTCCAGGATTCAGTGCGTTTGAGCGCAGGCACGAAGGAGCCGAGCAAGTCCTGCAACATGAAGCGTCCGGCGCGGGTGCCGGCATCGACGGCGGTCAGGATAAACAGTGCTTCGAACAGAATCGCAAAGTGGTACCAGAACGCCATGGTGTTTTCACCCGGCAGCACGCTGTGCAGGATCTGCGCGATACCGACCGCCAGGGTCGGAGCACCGCCAGCACGCGCCAGAACAGTGGTTTCACCAATGTCCCTGGCCACCGCTTGCAGCGCTTCCGGGGTAATTGCAAAACCCCAGCTGCTGACGGTTTGCGCAACTTGCATCACATCACCGCCGACAATAGCCGCCGGACTGTTCATGGCGAAGTACACACCAGGCTCGATCACAGAAGCGGCAACCATCGCCATGATGGCCACGAACGACTCCATCAGCATGCCGCCGTAACCGATATAACGGGCATGGCCTTCGCTCGCCAAAAGTTTCGGCGTGGTGCCGGAAGCAATCAGCGCGTGGAAACCCGAGACCGCGCCACAGGCAATCGTGATGAACAGGAACGGGAACAGCCCGCCCTTCCACACCGGTCCCGTGCCATCGATGAACTGAGTCAGCGCCGGCATTTTCAACACGGGCATAGTGACCAGGATGCCGATCGCCAGCGCGACGATGGTACCGATCTTGAGGAAGGTAGACAGGTAATCACGGGGCGCCAGAATCAGCCACACCGGCAGTACCGCCGCGACAAAACCGTAGCCGATCAGCATCCAGGTGATCTGGATCCCGGTGAAGCTGAAGGCTTTGGCCCACACCGGGTCAGCGGCAATCTGCCCACCCAGCCAGATCGAGCCCAGCAGCAACAGCACGCCGACAACGGAGATTTCACCAATGCGACCCGGTCGGATGTAGCGCATATAAATGCCCATGAACATCGCGATCGGGATGGTCGCCATCACCGTGAAAATACCCCATGGGCTTTCAGCCAAGGCTTTGACCACGATCAGCGCCAGCACCGCGAGGATGATGATCATGATCAGGAAGCAGCCAAACAACGCAATGGTGCCAGGAATACGGCCCATTTCTTCACGGACCATGTCACCCAGCGAGCGGCCGTTGCGACGTGTGGACATGAACAGGACCATGAAGTCCTGAACCGCACCGGCCAGTACCACGCCGGCAATCAGCCAGAGCGTACCCGGCAGGTAACCCATCTGTGCCGCCAGCACCGGCCCGACCAAAGGTCCCGCGCCAGCGATGGCTGCGAAGTGGTGGCCGAAGAGGATGTGTTTGTTGGTAGGGACGTAATCCAGACCATCATTGTTGACCACGGCGGGCGTGGCACGTCGCGGATCAAGTTGCATCACATTGTTGGCGATGAACAGACTGTAATAACGGTATGCAACCAGATAGATGGCCACGGCAGCGACCACAATCCACAAGGCGTTGATCGCCTCGCCTCGGCGCAATGCCACTACGCCAAGGGCGCACGCGCCTACGATTGCCAGCAGCAGCCAGGGTAAGTGGCGTAGCAGGCTATTATTGTTTTTCATTTTATTATCCCAGCCAGGGTGGACAAGAAAGACAGCCACCCCGAGTTTAGCGCTAACGACGGCAAAGACCATACCCGACATTGGTCTAGCGCCTTGCCTGCGGTGGCGGTCTTTAGCGCAGCGGGTCTATAGTCAGCCAACCCTTATGAGGATTGCGCCATGAGTGAGCACCCTGCCAATCGCCGCCGCTTCAAACGTATTGCGTTCGATGCCCGAACCGAGCTGAGCCAGGAGGGACTCACTTGGCCAGTCAAGCTGATAGACCTTTCGCTCAAAGGGCTGTTGATCGAGAAGCCCGAGCCGTGGCTGGGCAATCGAGAGCATCACTTTTGCGTCGATGTTCATCTGACTGATGACGTCGCGATCAAGATGGATGTGCTACTGACGCACGATGACCACGGTCAGCTTGGCTTCGTCTGCAAACACATCAGCCTGGAGTCCATCGAGCGCCTGCGGCGGTTGATTGAATTCAACCTGGGAGACCCCCAGGAACTGGAGCGTGAACTGGGCGCCCTGATCGACATCTGAAGACGGGCTCCCTTTCAAAATGTGCAAGCTCGTTCGCCAAGGGTCATTCGAACAAGGCATCTAGCGCCTGTTCGAGGCGGGTCACGGCAATGATCTGCAACCCAGGCGGCGCTTCTTTAGGCGCGTTACCCTTGGGCACGATAGCGCGCTTGAAACCGTGTTTGGCCGCCTCTTTCAAGCGTTCCTGGCCACTTGGCACCGGGCGCACTTCACCCGACAACCCCACTTCCCCAAAAACCAGCAAATCGTGCGGCAGCGGCCGGTTGCGTAAACTGGACATTACAGCCGCCATCAGCGCCAGGTCGGAAGCCGTCTCCAGGACTTTGACCCCACCCACCACATTGAGAAATACGTCTTGATCGTGGGTCGGTATGCCGCCGTGACGGTGCAACACCGCCAGTAACATGGCCAGTCGGTTCTGATCCAGCCCCAGCGTCACCCGACGTGGATTGGCCAAATGGCTGTCGTCGACTAACGCTTGAACCTCCACCAGCATCGGCCGAGTACCTTCCCACGTAGCCATGACCACGCTGCCCGGAACCTCTTCCTGAGCACGGGTGAGAAAAATCGCCGATGGATTGGAGACTTCTTTCAGGCCCTTGTCCGTCATGCCAAAGACACCCAGCTCATTCACCGCGCCAAAACGGTTTTTTACAGCCCTGAGCAAGCGCAACCGACCATCGGATTCGCCTTCGAAATACAACACGGTATCGACCATGTGCTCCAGCACCCGAGGGCCCGCCAACGCGCCTTCTTTCGTCACATGACCGACCAGAAAAATCGCCGTGCCACTCTGCTTGGCGTAGCGCACCAACAGCGCCGCGCTTTCGCGTACCTGAGAGACGCCACCCGGTGCCGATTGCAGTTGCTCGGTGAAAATCGTCTGGATCGAGTCAATCACCATGACCTTGGGCTTTTCCTGGCGGGCCGTGGCAATGATGGTTTCGATGCAGGTTTCGGTCATCACCCGCAGTTTGTCCTGAGGCAAGCCCAAGCGACGGGCACGCATGGCCACCTGCTGTTGGGATTCTTCGCCCGTGACGTATAGCGCCGGCATGCTCTTGGCGAGGTTGCACAAGGTTTGCAACAGAATGGTCGATTTGCCAATGCCGGGATCACCGCCGATCAGCACCACCGAGCCGTCGACCAGACCACCGCCCAGTACACGATCGAGTTCACTGGAGGCCGTAGAAAAGCGCGGGATTTCCTCGACACTGACTTCAGCCAGGGTCCTGATCTGTGCCTGCTGGCCGGTCCAACCGGTACGGCCGCTGGGCGCTACCGCCCCGCCGCTCTCGACCATGGTTTCGGTCAGGGTGTTCCAGGCTCCGCATTCGCCGCACTGGCCGGCCCACTTGGGGAAAGTTGAGCCGCACTCGGTGCAGCCATACATGCGCTTGGCCTTGGCCATCTGAACTCCCGGCAAAAAACGCGATGATAGCCCAGGTAGAGACGATCAGCGCGGCGCGGCGGTACGGATTTCACCGCCGGCCAGACGTGCGGCGCTGTTGCCTAAGGGGTCTTCAGCATTCATATCGGCGCCTTTTGCCTTGAGGGCGTCGAGTAATTCAACGCGCTTGAACAACCCGGCGTACATCGCCGCTGTCTGCCCGGCGCCATTGCGTTGATCAGGACTGCAATTGGCGGATAACAGCGTCCGGGCGATCTGCGCTTCGCCTTTGAAAATAGCGCCCATCAGCGCTGTATTACCCCGTTGATCCTGAGCACAGGCGTCTGCCCCGGCGGCGAGTAAACGGTCTACCGCAGCGCTCTGGCCGTGGTAAGCCGCCAGAATTAGTGCGGTGTAACCTTTGTCGTCACGGGTATCAAGGGAATAGCCGGCCTCGATAAAAGTATCGAGCATCGGCACATCGCCACGGCGGGCGGCGTCAAAGTAATAATCCTGCAACTGGGCTTTCAGTGCCGCAGGATCCTTCGCAACGCCGACACTCGGATCGGCGAAAACACTGAACGACAAACAGGCCAATAACACAGAGGAATAAAAACGCATGACAGATTCCTTGGTCGAACGGGACCTCGAATGAGGTCCCGCTTTCAGGCTAACGGGATCAGTCGGCCAATTTTGCAGCCAACGCCTTCACGCGATTCAGATCACCCTTGGCGACCTTGGTCACGCCAGTCCCGTATTCCGGGTCGGCCTTGTACAGGAAAGACAACATGATGTGCTTGCTCTCGTCGTCGGTCGTGGCCAGAGAGCCGCCGAAGCTGTCGATCAGATCCTGGCGTTCCTTCTGGCTGTAAGAGCGATACAGATCACCCGCCTGCTTGAAGTTCTGCTCATGCTGGATCTTTGCCTGCTGAGTGCTGCCAAACAAGGCTAACTGGCTGTAGCGCGCGGTCGGCTGCTCGTCCCGAGGCTCCAGGCGGCTCGGTTGGTAATTGACGCCAGTGCTCGTCGCACCGCTGTTCATCGCGCCATCCTGATTACCGTTATTCACCGCAACCTTAGGTGCATTGATCGGCAACTGCAGAACGTTGGCGCCGACACGATACAGTTGTGCATCGGCATAAGAGAACACTCGGCCTTGCAACAAACGGTCTTCAGAAGGCTCGATACCGGGAACCAGATTGGCCGGGGCCATGGCAACTTGCTCGGTTTCCTGGAAGACATTCGCCGGGTTACGGTTCAATACCATTTGTCCAACTTTTCGCTCCGGGATGCCTGGCCAAATCTTGGTCGCGTCCAATGGATCAAAATCAAAGTTAGACAAGTCTTGCGATTTTACGACTTGAACGTACAAGTCCCACTTCGGAAAATCACCCTTATTGATGTGCGTGACGAGGTCGTTGGTGAGATGACTGTAGTCTTGCCCCTGAACTTTAATAACTGCCTTGGGATCAAGATTATTAATCCCCTGCAAACTTTTCCAGTGAAATTTCACGTAGTTAACGTCGCCTTTGGCATTCACTAACTTGTAGGCGTGAACACCATTGCCGTCCATTTGCCGATAACTGGCCGGCGTGCCCGAGTTGGAATACAACTCGGTCAGGGTGCGGGTGGCTTCCGGAACATGGGAGAAGAAATCGAAGCGACGGGAATCATCATCGAGATTGGTGCGTGGGTCAGGCTTAAACGCATGAACCATGTCGGGAAATTTGATGGCGTCGCGGATGAAGAAAGTCGGGAAGTTGTTGCCAACCAAATCCCAGTTACCGTCGGCGGTGTAGAACTTGGTGGCGAAACCGCGGGGATCCCTTAGGGTTTCTGGCGAATGGTTGCCATGCACCACCGCCGAAAAGCGCACAAACACGGGCGTGCTTTGACCGCCTGCGAACACTTTGGCCTTAGTCAGGTCGCTCAGATCGTCGGTAACGGTGAAGGTGCCATGGGCGCCTGTACCACGGGCATGCACCACGCGCTCTGGGATACGTTCGCGGTCAAAACGCTGGAGTTTCTGAATCAGTTGCACGTCTTGCAGCAGCACCGGGCCCGTGGCACCGGCAGTTTGCGAGTTCTGGTTGTCGCCGACGGCAGCGCCGTTATCCCGGGTCAGCGTTGCGGCGCTGACGGAGAACGACAACAAGCTGGCGGTAAAGACGCCAAAGGCGCGACGGAGGGGAAAAGCCCCTAGGCCAAGGGTGGTAGTCATATCAGGATCCTCTGTTTTTTTGGGAGCGCATCCAGGTGCGCTCAACAGAGGCTAGAGGCCAGCCATGCAGAACATAAATAGAAAAAACGTAACGCAATGATTGATAGTTTTTTATGGCTTATCAGCGAGTTGAAGCGTATTTCGCGCGCGATTAGTGGCATTTTGCAAACTAATTACCTATAGATGTGTCGATAAGAACGAGTTTTGTAATGAGGTGTTTCGCGCAAGACGCGTTTTGCTGATTTACACTGCGGTCACTAACCTCATCTGTAACAAGGAAATAACCTATGGGCGTGCTCAGTGAGTTCAAGGCCTTCGCTGTAAAAGGCAATGTGGTCGACATGGCCGTCGGTATCATCATCGGTGCCGCCTTCGGCAAAATCGTTTCGTCGTTCGTCGGCGACGTGGTCATGCCACCTATTGGCCTGCTGATCGGAGGGGTGGACTTCGCTGACCTGGCCATTACGCTAAAGGCTGCCAATGGCGGCATACCGGCGGTGGTGCTGGCCTACGGCAAATTCATCCAAAGCATCATCGACTTCGTGATTATCGCGTTCGCCATCTTCATGGGCGTGAAAGCCATCAACCGTTTGAAGCGCGAAGAGGCTGTGGCACCGACGTTGCCGCCGGTTCCCACCAAGGAAGAAGAGCTGCTGAGCGAGATCCGCGACCTGCTCAAAGCGCAGAACAATCGTTCCTGAACCCTGGCTGCAAACTGCCAGGTTGTAACAAGGCGCTCGCCGGGCGCCTTGTTACCAGTAGGTTTCCACGGCGACTTGTCCGGGTCGCCGACTCAGGCTCAGTTGCATATCGCGCTGCTTGAGCCTGTGTCGGGTGTCCTCGATCATCTGCGGATTGCCGCACAGCATGACGCGCGAATGCTCAGCGCTCAGCGCCACACCCGCGACCCGCTCCAGCTCGCCATTGTCGATCAGCGTGGTAATGCGCCCGTTGAGAGCGCCGGGGTGTTCATGACGAGTGACGGTGGCGATGAACTGCAACTTGTGCGCGTACTCGGCCAGGTAGTCGCGCTGATACAGCTGCGCAATCAACTCCTGATAAGCCAGTTCCTGCGCGTCTCGCACGCTATAGACCAGGATAATTCGCTCGAATTTTTCCCAGACCTCGAAGTCCTGGAGGATCGACAGAAAAGGCGCTACGCCGGTGCCGGTGGCTAACAGCCAGAGGTCACGGCCATCGACGAAACGATCGAGTGTCAGGTAGCCAAAGGCCTGGCGGTCTACCAGCAGCGTATCGCCCACTTCCAAGCGACTCAGTTCACCGGTGAATTCACCTCCTGGCACAACGATGGAAAAGAACTCGAGGAACTCATCATAAGGTGACGACACCATGGAATAGGCGCGCCACACAGTGCTTCCATCGGCCTTGGCCACACCCAGCCGGGCAAACTGCCCCGCGCGAAAACGAAAGCCTGGATCCCTGGTAGTCCGCAAGGTGAACAGGTTAGCGGTCAGCGGGCGGACATCGAGCAGCGTCTGACGAGTGAATTTTTCTGCGCTGGCGCTCATAAGGTGCTCCGTTTAACCGAAGGACCAGTGTGCAGCAATGCAGGGCATTGAAACACCGACTGTTTGTAGTGGCTTTTTATAGTGCGCTGGCGGTCGGCGATCAATTAATTTTTCAAAGTTCAAAACACCGCTCGATTTCAATATCAAATAGCCACCTCACGCATCAATATTAAATATTTATTATTTAAATGAAACTCATAATGCTTGAGCAAAAAAACGCTCAATTCGCTAAGAACCAGTTATTCAATTTATACGTGCATCAAGAGCTAAAAAATTAAAGCGTCTGCGTAAGAATAGTCCTACACTCCAAATCTTGTTGGATCTTGGATCCAATCAATGCCGCGTAAAAAAACGCCGTGGAGTACGCCTAATGGAAATATGGAAAGAGTCACAGTTGACGCAACTCTCTTACACAAAAGAAATGGAGACGGCCTATCAAATATCTTTGAGCTTCATTAAAAATCTCGGGTTTAAATTCTGTGCTTTTTCAATGAGCTCAAAAACCTGTGACACCCACATCAATACCGTTAACAAAAACAATTACCCCACTGACTGGAATATTCAATACGAACAAAAAAAATGCAGTGCGATCGACCCAATACTTGCCCACTGTAATCACTCCACGCTGCCCATCATCTGGAGCGAAGATCTTTTTTACGAGACGCCGTGGCTATGGCAAGCGCTACAGAACGAAGGATTGCAGTATGGATGGTCGCAATCGATCCATGATGAGGATAACGGCCTGCGCAGCATCTTCAGCCTGGCAAGGAGTCACTGCCCGATCACACCCTATGAACTGTATGAAAACCTGGGGTTCGTCGTCTTCATCAGTCGCCATCTCCACGCGCTGGGCGCACAGACACAATCGAAAGCGCTGCCACGGTCAAGCATTCCCCACCTGTCAGCGCGCGAGCTGGAAATACTGAAACTGTCAGCCAATGGCAAAACCGCCTACGAGGCAGCCAAAATCCTTAACCTGAGCGAGCGCACGGTGAACTTCCATGTACACAGCGCCATCCAGAAGCTCGGCGTGAACAACAAAATAGCGGCGGTAATCGCCGCTGCCAGGGCCGGCGTACTCTGAAATCAATCGATCCGAAAAAAACCTGCAAGTAATCCAAAAGATAAAAACGTACCATTGCCCTTCCTCCCCTGTGGTGACGCCTTAATCGTCACGTCGCATTCCACTTGGCAGGCCCCACCCGCTACAACGCTCCAGAGCTGCGGGACCTCTTTTGATTATCCAGAGCCTCCCCGCCCCATGCCTTTGCTCGAAACGCCCTTCGCCCAACTCGACCTGATCCGCCAACCCGAACAGCAGAACGAACCCCTGCAAGCGTTCGACGCAGCCGACGAGTACCTGCTCAACTATCTGGCCGAACAACAGCCCTCGATCGACACTCGGGTTCTGGTGCTCAATGACAGTTTTGGCGCATTGGCAGCGAGTCTCGCGGGTAAGGTGCAGGTCAGTAGCAGCGGTGATTCGTTCCTGGCACTCAAAGGGCTGGAAAAAAATCTGATCCGCAATGGCATGGCGTTTGATGCGGTGCCCAGCCTACCGGCCAGCCAAGCGTTGGTCGGACCGTTTGACCGGGTACTGATCCGGGTCCCGAAAACCCTGGCACTGCTGGAAGAACAACTGATCCGCTTACACAGCCAACTGGCACCGGGTGCTCAGGTCATTGCCGCCGCCATGGTCAAGCATTTGCCACGCGCTGCGGGTGACCTGCTGGAACGCTACATCGGTCCGGTACACGCCTCGCTGGCGGTAAAAAAGGCCAGGCTGTTGATCGCTTCGCCTGAAGACAAAGCGCCTGCGGTGTCGCCCTACCCGTCCCGTTACCGTCTCGATACGCCGGCGATCGAGTTGCTCAACCACGCCAACGTGTTCTGTCGCGAAGGGCTGGATATCGGTACGCGGGCATTTTTGCCCCATTTGCCAAAGAACCTCGGCACAGCGCAAGTCGCCGATCTAGGTTGCGGTAATGGCGTACTGGCCATCGCCAGTGCCCTGCAAAACCCGCAGGCCCATTACACGCTGGTGGATGAGTCGTTCATGGCCGTGCAGTCGGCCGCCGAAAACTGGCACGCGGCGCTGGGCGAGCGAGATGTGCTCTTGCGTGCCGATGACGGGCTGGCCGACCAGGCACCTCAATCCCTCGACGTGGTGCTGTGCAACCCACCTTTCCATCAACAGCAGGTTGTTGGCGACTTTCTCGCTTGGAGGATGTTCCAGCAAGCCCGGGAAGCGCTGGTAGTTGGGGGCGCGCTGTACATCGTCGGTAACCGTCACTTGGGTTATCACAGCAAACTGGCCCGGCTGTTCCGGGGTGTCGAACAAGTGGCGGCCACGCCCAAGTTCGTGATCCTCAAGGCGCGCAAATAACCGCATGCAAAAAAAAACCCTCCGCTTAGGAGGGTTATAAAACCGTGACGCAAGGCAACGGGATGGGATCAGGTGCAACGTATCAGTGAGTGCTCAGGCCTGCGGCATTCATAAACATGCGCATCAGGCTGGCCACAATAAACAAGGCCCCTACGCTGCCAACCCAAATCAGTGCCAGCCATCCGAGCCGCTGCCACAGCGGTTTTTTCTCGGCAGCTTCGATCTCCTGCAACGTGTGTTTGCCAGCCATCATCACAATCTCCTCTGAAACGGCGCAGCTATCAGCACTGCGCCATCGTCGTGCGCTTTAGTGGTAACCATCTTCGTGGGTGACCTTGCCGCGGAACACGTAGTAGCTCCAGAAGGTGTAACCCAGGATGAACGGGATGATGAACAGCGTACCCACCAGCATGAAGCCCTGGCTTTGCGGCGGCGCGGCGGCGTCCCAGATGGAGATCGACGGCGGTACGATGTTTGGCCACAGGCTGATGCCGAGGCCACTGTAGCCGAGGAAAATCAGCACCAGCGTCAGCAGGAACGGCGTGTAGTGCGCGTTGCGGGCCACGGCGCGAATCAGACCGTACATGGTCACCAATACCAGGATCGGCACCGGCAAGAACCAGAACAGGTTTGGCAGAGTGAACCAGCGTGCCGCGATCTCTTCGTGGGCCAGAGGGGTCCAGAGGCTGACGATACCGATCACCGCCAACACCACGAACGCCAACGGCCGCGCCAGATTATGCATCTGCTCTTGCAACTTGCCTTCAGTCTTCATGATCAGCCACGTGCAGCCGAGTAGCGCATACGCCACCACCAATGCCACACCGCAGAACAGCGTGAAGGGCGTCAGCCAGTCGAGTGAGCCCCCGGCAAACTGGCGGTTGACCACCGGAATGCCGTCGATGAATGCTCCCAGTGCCACGCCCTGGAAGAACGTCGCGGTAAGCGAGCCACCGATAAACGCCTTGTCCCAGAGGTGGCGTTTGTCGTCCTTGGCCTTGAAGCGGAATTCGAACGCCACACCGCGAAAGATGAGTCCGATCAGCATCAGAATCAGCGGCAGGTACAACGCCGACAACACCACAGAATAGGCCAGCGGGAAAGCACCGAACAACGCCGCCCCCCCCAGTACCAGCCAGGTTTCGTTGCCGTCCCAGACCGGCGCCACGGTGTTCATCATCACGTCGCGGTTGCTTTTACCCTTGACGAACGGGAAGAGAATCCCGATTCCCAGGTCGAAACCGTCCATGACCACGTACATCATGATGCCGAAGATGATGATCACGGCCCAGATCAGCGGAAGATCAATACCCATGATTCAATTCCCCTTGTTCAGACTGTCACCGTGGTCGGCATCGCCCGTATCGTCGGCTGCGGACAGCGGACGTGACGGCGTGCGTTTCTGGCCAGGACCACCATCGTTGGTTTCCTTGCCCTCGTCGATCTTCGGCCCTTTACGCACCAGGCGCATCATGTAGCCAAGGCCGGCGCCGAACAGCGCGAAATACACCACCACGAACAGCACCAGGGTGATGCTCATCTGCAAGAAACTGTGGTTAGAAGATGCATCCGCCGTGCGCATCAAGCCGTAGACCACCCACGGTTGACGACCGATTTCAGTGGTGAACCAGCCTGCAAGAATGGCGATCAGGCCGGACGGGCCCATCCATAACGCCAGGTACAGGAATGGCCGCGAGGTATACAGCTTGTCGCGTTTACGCAGCCACAGGCTCCACAAACCGGTGAAAATCATCAAGAAGCCCAAGCCAACCATGACCCGGAACGACCAGAAAACGATCGTCGAATTCGGCCGATCTTCAGGCGGGAAGTCCTTGAGCGCCGGTACTTGCTTATCCAGCGAGTGCGTGAGGATCAGGCTACCCAGGTATGGGATCTCGACCGCAAATTTGGTCTTCTCGGCTTTCATGTCCGGCCAGCCGAACAAAATCAGCGGAGTCGGCTCGTTGCCGTGGTTTTCCCAGTGGCCTTCGATCGCAGCGATTTTCGCTGGCTGATGCTCAAGGGTGTTCAAACCGTGGAAGTCACCGATGACCGCTTGAATCGGCGCCACAATCAGCGCCATCCACATCGCCATCGAAAGCATGGTCCGAATCGCCGGGTTGTCCTTGCCTCGCAGCAAGTGCCAGGCCGCCGAGGAACCGACGAAAAACGCAGTGGCGACAAATGCGGCAGTGGCCATGTGCATCAGGCGATAAGGGAAAGACGGGTTGAAGATCACCGCCAGCCAATCCACCGGAATCAGTCGGCCATCAATCAGTTCATAGCCTTGCGGGGTTTGCATCCAACTGTTGGAGGCAAGAATCCAGAAGGTTGAGATCAGCGTACCGATGGCCACCATCACCGTTGAGAAGAAGTGCAGTTTGCGCCCGACCTTGTTCCAGCCGAACAGCATGACACCAAGGAATCCAGCCTCGAGGAAGAAGGCTGTAAGCACTTCGTAGGTCAGAAGCGGCCCAGTGATGGCGCCGGCGAAGTCAGAGAATCGGCTCCAGTTGGTGCCGAACTGATAGGCCATGACCAGCCCGGAAACCACACCCATACCGAAGTTGACGGCAAATATTTTCGACCAGAAGTGGTACAGATCGCGGTAGGTGTCGTTATGGGTTTTCAGCCACAGGCCTTCGAGCACCGCCAGGTAACTCGCCAGACCAATGGTGATGGCCGGGAACAGGATATGGAATGAAATGGTGAACGCGAACTGCATTCGGGCGAGATCGAGTGCCTCTAAACCGAACATAAGTGTTCCTCTTTCAGGTAATACCGGCTGCGAGGCTTGTGGCCCTGCACCTACTGCCCCCACGGATATGGAGTGCGGCGAATTCCAATTCGTTCTTTTTTAAAAGCATCACAACGTAGGGAGTCTGGCCGTTTGGCCGCCAAATCAATTCCCGGAGGGGCCTTGATCTGGATCAATCAACGTTGAAAGAGTAGTCCGATTTTTACGGTGCAGTGGTGTGGTCTATTGACGCGTGACAGGTTGCCTCAGCGCCACAGTAATAGGCCGCAATACATTGGCTGTCGGCACGCTTGCGGTGGCGTGAGGGCTTGTCCCGTCACCACAGGGATTCAGGAGAAACTCAAGATCAGTGTCTAGCTAACTAAATGTCCAGGCTCGCAACTTTTGGTTACAGCTTGGTGATAGTCTCGACCCTCCCTCGCTCAAGACCCGCCCTCAGATGCCCAGCCAAGCACCCCTGCTGTTACGTCATCATCGTCCGTTCATTGCGTTCTGGTTGGCCCGAGTGTTTACCGCCAGCGGTTTTCAAATGCTTACCGTGGCGATTGGCTGGAACCTTTATCAGCTCACCGGCAACGTACTTGATCTGGGATTGGTGGGGCTGGTGGAGTTCGCGCCGCGAGTGCTGTTCATGCTGCACACCGGGCACGTCGCAGACCGCTATGACCGACGCAAGGTCGCGGCGCTCTGCCAGTCCCTGCAAGCCTTGATCGCCCTGTCGCTGGCCATCGGGAGTGCCACTGACCATATCACCCGGGAAATGATCTTTATCCTGGCATTCCTGCTCGGTGCCGCGCGGTCCTTCGAGTTACCGACGACCCAGGCGCTGCTGCCGACGATTGTCCCCAGCGCACTATTTCCCCGCGCAGTCGCCGCCGCCCAGTCCGCGCAACAATCGGCCACCATCGTCGCACCGGCCCTTGGAGGTTTGCTCTACGCGTTCGGCAGCGTCTGGGTCTATGGGCCGACCGTGGTCCTGTACATCATCGCCTGCTCGCTGATGCTCAACCTGCCGGCTCGGCAAACACCACTGAATAAAGGCAAAGCGACGATGGACTCGTTGCTCGCGGGCATTCGCTTCATTCGCAGCCGCCCAGACATTCTTGGCGCCATTTCCCTGGATCTGTTCGCCGTGCTGTTGGGGGGCGCCACGGCGCTGCTGCCGGTCTTCGCCAAGGACATTTTGCTGACCGGCCCCTGGGGTCTGGGCCTGTTGCGCTCGGCGCCGGCGGTGGGTGCGCTGTTAATGTCGCTGTTTTTGGCGCGATTCGCTGTTGAGCGCAATGTCGGACGCGTGATGTTTACTGCCGTGGGCATCTTCGGCGTGGCGACCATTGCGTTCGGCCTGTCCACCTCGTTCTGGTTTTCCCTCGCCGTACTGGTGGTGCTGGGCGCTGCGGACATGATCAGCATGGTCATTCGCGCCTCATTCGTGCAATTGGAAACACCCGATGAAATGCGCGGCCGGGTCAGCGCCGTGAACGGTCTGTTCATCGGCGCCTCAAACCAACTCGGGGAATTCGAATCAGGCCTGACCGCGCACTGGTTTGGCACGGTACCCGCGGTGGTCATGGGCGGCATCGGCACCTTGGTGGTGACCGGGGCCTGGATCAAACTGTTCCCGACCCTGGCCAATCGCGACCGCATGCATGTGCCTGTGGAAGAAGCCAAGGTCTAGAGCAGTTTGTCCAAGGTGATGGGGAAGTCCCGCACCCGTTTGCCGGTGGCATGATAAATGGCATTTGCCACGGCTGCCGCGACGCCGACGATACCGATTTCGCCGACCCCCTTGGACCCCAGGGCGTTGACGATTTCGTCGTTCTCTTCAACGAATAGCACCTCAATGTCACCAATATCGGCGTTTACCGGCAGGTGATACTCGGCCAGACTGTGGTTCATGTGACGGCCCAGCGCATGGTCGGTTTGTGTCTCCTCGTGCAACGCCATCCCGATGCCCCATACCACGCCACCGAGGATCTGGCTGCGAGCCATCTTCGGGTTGACCACCCGTCCTGCGGCAATCGCACTCACCACGCGATTGACCTTCACTGTGCCCAGGTCCTCATCCACAAAAACCTCGACGAACACCGCCGAGTGCGTGGCGGTGGCATAAGCATCGCGCTTCTTGTCGGGCTCAGCGTCCACCTGAACCTCAAGGGTTGCTTCACCGCTGTTCCGAGCCAGTTCGGCCAACGACACCTGCGCTTCGCCGAAGGACAGTTGCCCTTCTTCGAAGATCGCCTGTTCCAAGGTAACCCCGGCGAACTCCGGACAGGTCTGACGGGCCACCGCGAGCAGTGTCTCCTTCAGCGCTTCACACGCTTGCTGCACGGCGGTGCCGACCGACGACACGGTAAACGAGCCGCCCTGCAACGGCGCGCTGGGTAACGAAGAGTCGCCCAAGACAAACGTGATGTCTTGCAGCGAAACGCCCGACGCTTGCGCGGCAATTTGCGTCATTACCGTGTAGGTGCCGGTGCCGATATCAGTGGTCGCGCTACTGACCGTCAGTTTGCCCCTGTGATCAAGCGATGCCTTGGCGCTAGCCTTCATCTGCATCGCTTCCCATACCCCACCCGCCATGCCCCACCCCACCCGTTGCCGGCCGTTGCGCATGCTGCGCGGCTCGGGATTGCGCTGGGCCCAGCCAAAACGCTTGGCACCCTGGGCGTAGCATTCGCGTAATTCTTTGCTGGAGTAAGGCTTGTCTTCGTTCTGATTGCGCTCGGCGTAGTTGATCAAGCGCAATTGCACCGGATCAATCGCGAGCGCACAGGCCAGTTCATCCATCGCGCACTCCAGACCGATCACCCCCAATGCCGCGCCAGGTGCGCGCATGTCCAAGGGTGTGAAGACATCCAGAGAGAGCACTTTGTAAGTCAGTTGGACGTTGTCGCAGTGATAGAGCATGCCGCTCCACTCCACTACATGCTCGGTGAAGTCCTCGAAACGTGAGGTCTGACCAATGGCAGTGTGGGCCAGCGCCAACAACCGACCATTAGCGGCCGCGCCCAGCTGCAGGCGTTGCAAGGTCCTTGGCCGGTAGCCGAACGTGAACATTTGCTGGCGCGTCAACGTCACCCGCACCGAACGTTTAAGCGAGAGCGCGGCCATCACCGCCAGAGGCAATTGGTACTGCGGACGCAAGCCCGAGCCGAAGGCGCCACCGACATAGGCGGCAAAAACCCTGACCTGCTCTTTCGGCAGGCCAAACACCTTTTGCACGTAGGACTGGCAGTTCTGCGGCCCTTGGGTTTTGTCATGGATGTGCAAACTGCCATCCGCTTGATACAGCACGGTACTGGCATGCGGTTCCATTGGGTTGTGGTGTTCGATGGGGGTGCTGTAATTCACCTCCAGACTGACCGCCGCACCGGCGAATTCGTCTTGAAAATTGCCACGGGGCTTGGGCAGCTCGGCGGGTGCCGGGCGGGCCTCGCCTTGCAGGGTTAGCAGGTCGGTCTGATGAGGCTCGGCGGCGTACTCAATAGCGATCAGTGAGCCGGCATACCGCGCTAACTCAAGGTTGTCGGCCACCACCAGTGCCAGCGGCTGACCGTTGTAGAGAACGCGGTCGTTATACAACGGGCGAAACGGCGAGCCTTTGGCCGAGTCCGCGTCTTCATAACCTTCGTCGTAGCTGGCGATGTTGGGGCGGTTGCGGTGATCAATCACTGCAATCACTCCGGGCAATGCCAACGCTTTGGAGGCATCAATGCTGAGTACACGGCCACAGGCAATACGGCTGGAGACGACGCTGCCGTGAAGCAGTCCATCCTCGGGAAACTCACCGGCATACCGCGCATGCCCAGTGACTTTGAGGCGACCGTCAACCCGATCCAACGGTTGGCCCACGGCTTTGGTAAACGTGTTCATCAGGCTTGCCCTCCACGCGCGGCATCGGTCAGGGCGCGGACAATGGCCCGCCGCGCAAGTTTGACTTTGAAAGCATTGTGCTCAAGGGGTTGGGCGTCCTTCAGCAAGGCGTCGGCGGCGGCGCTAAAGGTGTCATGACTGATCGTTTTGCCGATCAGTGCGTTTTCCGCCGCCGTGTCACGCCAGGGTTTGTGCGCCACACCGCCAAGCACCAGGCGCGCCTGGTGAATCACCGGGCCATCCATTTCCAGTGCTGCCGCTACCGAGATCAGCGCAAAGGCATACGACGCCCGGTCACGAATTTTCAGGTAGTGGCTGTGCGCAGCAAAACCAGCGGCAGGTAATTCAATGGCCGTGATCAGCTCATCGTCGGCCAATTGGTTATCGCGCTCGGGAGCATCCCCCGGCAAACGGTGGAAGTCGGCGAAGTCGATAATTCTTGCACCGCTGCGACCCTGAACATGCACCCGCGCCTCCAAAGCCGCCAGGGCCACACACAGGTCTGACGGATGCGTAGCGACACACTGCGCGCTGGCGCCAAAAATCGCATGAATCCGGTTCAGTCCGTCCCGCGCCGGGCAACCGCTGCCCGGTTCGCGTTTGTTGCACGGCACATTGGCGTCGTAGAAGTAATAACAACGAGTGCGTTGCAGCAGATTACCGCCGGTGCTTGCCATGTTGCGTAACTGCGCCGAGGCGCCAGCCAGAATCGCCTGGGACAAAAGTGGGTAACGCTGCTCAATCAGCGGATGCCAGGCAAGGTCGGCGTTACTCACCAGAGCGCCGATCATCAAGCCGCCCGCGTCGGTCTCGGTGACGTCGCCCAACGGCAGACCGGTAATGTCGATCAAGTGCTCGGGGCGGGTGAGATTTTCCTTCATTAAATCCAGCAGATTTGTACCGCCAGCAATGAAGCGCGACGCCGGACCCGCGAGATGCACGGCGTCCTGTATGGAATCCGGCTTGCTGTACTGAAAAGGATTCATCGGCCATCCCCTTGCGCGACGCGCTGCTGACAAGCCGGCAAGGCGTCCTCGATAGCATCGCGAATATTGCTGTAGGCCCCGCAACGGCACAGGTTACCGCTCATCAACTCCTGCACCTGTTCACGGGTCTGTGCCCGACCTTCATTGGCCAACCCCACCGCCGAGCAGATTTGCCCCGGTGTGCAATAGCCACATTGAAAGGCGTCGTGCTTGATGAAAGCCTGTTGCATCGGATGCAGCTCGTCACCGTTGGCCAGTCCTTCAATGGTGGTCAACTGCGCACCGTCGCACATCACCGCCAGCGTCAGACAGGCGTTGATCCGCTTACCGTTGAGCAACACCGTACAGGCGCCACATTGACCGTGGTCGCAGCCTTTCTTGGTGCCGGTCAGGTCCAGTTGCTCACGCAACAGATCCAGCAGCGTGGTCCACGGCAACACGTCAAGTTGCAGCGCTTGGTCGTTGAGCGTCATCCGCAGCGGATGACGGGTGAATAACGACGGCGCAGCGTCGGGAGTGGTCGCGCTCATATACACCTCACGGTTAGTCGTATGTTCGCGGCGTTTTCGCAAACCGCCGTCATAAGGGGTACGACTTCAGGGTGCTATGAGCGTTCAAGGAAATTGATCGAAGGTGCCAAGGCCGACTCATGGGCTGCTTCGCGGGCCCATGGGCGTCAGCCATCGTACCGGTTGGGAGTCAAATCAACAGCTGCGTTGCCACCCCTGCACGCGTGGATTTACCGCACAGTTGCTCCACCAGCGACAGCACAAACGCCAGTGCAGCGCCCGAACCTTGAGCGGTGATGCAGTTGCCGTCGACCACCACCGGTTGGTCGACGAAGTTGCAACCCGATAACAGATGACTGACCGTCGGCAGGCAGGTCATGCGCCGTTGACGCAAGACACCAAACGCTTGCAGCGCCAGCGCCGGGGCTTCTGCGATGCCAGCGAACAGCCGACCGGACGCTGCTTGATCCTTGATCAATTGTTGCAGGGGTTGATAAGCCGCCAGATGTTGCGCCCCCACCGCGCCACCGGGCAGGACGATCAGGTCGAACGGCTGAGCCAGCACATCCACCAACATGGCATCGGCGGTCAGGCGCGTACCTCGGGCGCAGGTCAGCATGCGGCGTGACTCGATACTGGCTACCACCACTTCAATTTTGGCGCGACGCAGCACATCGATCAGGGTCACGCACTGCAAATCATCGATGCCCTCGGCGAGGGTAATCAGGGCTCTAAAAGTCATGGGCACGGTCCACAAGGTAATCGCTAAAGCGTAGTCAGCTTTCATGAGCCGTGTTCGAGTCCCAACGTTACTTGATGTAAAGCTGCGTCGATAGCGTGTTGCCTGGGGCGTTGATCGAGGTGTTACTGAAGGTGAACGTCCCGCCCTGCCTGCCGCCCAGATCGAAGATGTACAGCGTACCGACGATTGTTCTCGAGGTGCCGGTGCATTCGGTCAGGTTGCCATTATCGTTGGCACACACCTTAGCCTGCGTGCCCTCGACCGTGAAGCCGTCGATCCCGACCGTCGGCACGCGGCCATAGCCTACTTCCAACACGTAGACCTTGATGCTCGCACCACCGTGATCGCATTTCGTCTGTTCTTGCCCCTCGGCGATATTTTCAATGCCGCAGGGCGCCGACTGAACCTTGAGGACCTGCACATGCGTCAGTGGCGGTGCGGAAGCGGCGCTGGCGACAGGCGCACCGATCAGCAACACCCCCCACAGACTCAATGACCGAACGATGTTGCGCTTGATGCATTCCATGACGACTCCCCCAAAACCAGCGCGCAGTATGGCCCACTTCGGTTTACCGCAAAACATCGACGACGATCGCAGCCATAAGCAGCCATAGCCGCACGCTGCTGGTATGATGCGCGGCTTTTTCCGACCGATAGAAAATTCCAGGGCGCCTTGTGCGGTCTGTGCTTTGCTGTTGAGGTCGATACATTCACGGCGCACTGCGCGCCACGGGGAGCAGACATGCTGGAAAGGCTGTTTCAACTCAAGGCACACAACACCAACGTGCGGACCGAGATTCTGGCGGGCGTTACGACCTTTTTGGCCATGGCCTACATCCTGTTCGTCAACCCGAGCATCCTCGGCGAGACCGGCATGGACAAGGGCGCGGTGTTTGTCGCGACCTGCCTGGCCGCCGCCATCGGCTCCACGGTAATGGGCCTGATTGCCAACTACCCCATCGCGCTGGCGCCGGGCATGGGCCTGAACGCTTTCTTTACCTACACCGTGGTCCTGCACATGGGCCATACCTGGCAAGTAGCGCTGGGGGCGGTGTTCATTTCGGCGGTGCTGTTTTTCCTGTTGTCGATCTTCCGCATTCGCGAATGGATCATCAACAGCATCCCGTTGCCGCTGCGATCAGCCATTGCGGCGGGTATCGGTCTGTTCCTGGCCCTCATCGCCTTGAATAAAGCCGGCATTGTGGTCAGCAACCAAGCAACCATGCTCGGCCTCGGCGACTTGAGCAAACCGGCCCCGATTCTCGCGACCCTGGGCTTCGCCCTGATCGTTGCACTCGAAGCCTTGAAGGTTCGCGGTGCGGTGCTGATCGGCATCCTGGTGGTGACCATCGCGTCCATCGCGCTGAAGGTCACCCCGTTCGGCGGCGTGATGTCGATGCCGCCTTCGCTGGTCCCGACCTTCCTGCAACTGGACATCAAAGGCGCTCTGGACATTGGCCTGGTCAGCGTGATTTTCGCCTTCCTGTTCGTTGATCTGTTTGACAACTCAGGCACTCTGATTGGCGTCGCCAAGCGCGCTGGCCTGATGGGCAAGGACGGCCACATGCCCAAGATGGGGCGAGCGCTGATCGCCGACAGCACCGCGGCCATGGCCGGCTCATTGTTGGGCACTTCGACCACCACCAGTTACATCGAATCCGCGGCCGGCGTAAGTGCCGGGGGCCGCACCGGCCTGACGGCTGTCGTGGTCGCGATTCTGTTCCTGTTGGCGCTGTTCTTTTCACCATTGGCCGCCAGCATTCCGGCGTTCGCCACCGCGCCTGCACTGTTGTTCGTCGCCGTACTGATGACTTCCGGCCTGGCCGAAATCGACTGGGACGACATCACCGTCGCCGCTCCGGTGGTGGTCACGGCCCTGGCCATGCCATTCACCTACTCCATCGCCAACGGCATTGCCTTCGGTTTCATTTCCTGGACCATGATCAAGCTACTGTCTGGCCGCGCCCGTGAACTGAACCCGGCGCTGGTCATTCTCTCGGTTCTGTTTGTGATCAAGTTGGGTTGGTTCAACGCATGATATTTGATACCCAGGCCTACGCCGTTCAACTCGAAGAAAAGGTCAAGCGCCTGCGTGACCTGCTGGCCCCGTTCGATGCGCCAGAGCCGGCCGTGTTCGACTCGCCGCTGAAAAATTTCCGTCTGCGGGCAGAGTTCCGCCTGTGGCGCGAAGCCGGCGAGCGTCACTACGCGATGTTTTCCCAGGAAGACAAACGCACGCCGATCCTGATCGAAGAGTTCCCCATTGCCAGCCTGCGCATCAATCAGTTGATGCCGCAGCTCAAGGCTGCGTGGAAAGCCAGCGCCGCGCTCAGCCATAAGCTGTTTCAGGTGGAGTTCCTGACCACCCTGGCCGGCGATGCAATGATCACGTTGTGCTATCACCGCCCGCTGGACGAGCACTGGCACACGGCAGCTTCAAAGCTGGCGGCCGAGCTGAACGTCAGCGTGATCGGCCGCTCAAAAGGCAAGCGCGAGGTGATTGGTCACGACTACGTGGTTGAACAACTGGACGTCGGCGCACGCACCTTCAGTTACCGTCAGCCAGAAGGCGCCTTCACTCAGCCCAACGGCACAGTGAACCAGAAGATGCTCAACTGGGCTTACGACGCAGTCGGCGACCGTACTGACGATTTGCTGGAGCTGTACTGCGGCAACGGCAACTTCACCCTGCCACTCGCCACCCGAGTGCGCAAAGTGCTGGCCACCGAAATCAGCAAGACCTCGGTCAACGCAGCGTTGAGCAACCTCAGTGAAAATGCGCTGGATAACGTAACGTTGGTGCGTCTGTCTGCCGAAGAACTGACCGAAGCCCTGAACGAAGTGCGACCGTTCCGACGCCTGCACGGTATCGACCTCAAGAGCTACGAGTTCGGCAGTGTATTCGTCGATCCTCCGCGTGCTGGCATGGACCCGGACACCTGCGAGCTGACCCGGCGCTTTGACAACATCCTGTACATTTCCTGCAACCCTGAAACCCTGGCCGCCAACATCGCCCAGTTGCACGACACTCACCGCATTAGCCAATGCGCGATGTTCGACCAGTTTCCGTGGACCCACCACATGGAATCCGGGGTACTGCTGACCCGGCGTTGAGTGCAACCTCGCCCGACAACATCAGCCGTCTCCAAGACGGCTTTTTTGTAAGTGCTTACAGGGTCATATCAACCTTTCGCCACCCCCTTCCTGCCGCATCGACCTTGGCGACACGGGCCTGGCGTCACTGTTTGAACAGTCGCACAGACGCGTTGCGATCTGTTGCGCTTGTTCGATCACCGCACACAAAAACCCAAGACCACACCTCTTCATTTGACCAAAGTAACCAGCTGGTACAATTTATCGGCACAGGCTGAAACCTCGAACCCAGCCATGCCAAAAATAAAAAGTGGAGAGACCCCATGCGTCCCATCGTTCTGGTGCTTAACGGCCCGAACCTGAACCTGCTCGGCACCCGTGAACCAGCGACCTACGGTCACGAGACGCTGGCGGACATTTCTGCGCTGTGCGGTCGTGCGGCTGTGGAGCTCGGCCTGAGGGTAGAGTTTCGCCAAACCAACCATGAGGGCGAGTTGCTCGACTGGATTCACGCCGCCCGTGGCCGCTGCGCCGGGATCGTCATCAATCCGGCGGCCTGGACGCACACCTCGGTCGCGATCCGCGATGCCCTGGTCGCCAGCGAGGCGCCGGTGATCGAAGTCCACTTGTCCAACGTCTACGCCCGCGAACCCTTCCGTCATCACTCCTTCGTGTCGGCCATCGCCCTGGCGGTGATGTGCGGTTTCGGCAGCCACGGGTATCGCCTGGCACTGGAGCATTTCAGCCAACGCCTCAAGGGATAAACACCATGACTCAGAACAAAACGGTACTGGCCGGGCTGATTGGCGCCGGTATTCAGGCCTCGCGCACTCCGGCGTTGCACGAACACGAAGGCGATGCCCAAGGGATGCGTTACTTGTATCGTTTGATTGACCTCGACGCCTTAAAACTCGACAGCAGCGCGCTGCCCGATCTGTTGATAGCCGCCGAGCGCATGAACTTCACTGGCCTGAACATCACCTTTCCGTGCAAGCAGGCAATCATCCCCCTGCTCGACGAATTGTCGCCAGAAGCGTTCAGCATTGGTGCGGTGAACACCGTGGTGTTCAAGGATGGAAAGCGCATCGGTCACAACACCGATTGCCTGGGATTTGCTGAAGGTTTTCGCCGAGGCTTGAAGGATATCGCCCGTGAACGTGTCGTCCAAATGGGCGCCGGTGGCGCTGGCGCGGCGGTAGCCCATGCACTGCTGAGCGAAGGCGTACAACAGCTGAACATTTTCGACGTGGACGACAGTCGGGCACAGGCGTTAGCCAACAACCTCAATCAGCATTTTGGCGCCGCACGCGCGGTGGCCGGTCATGACTTGCCAAGCACGCTGGCTAACGCCGACGGGCTGGTGAACACCACCCCGATGGGCATGAAAAAATTACCGGGCTCGCCGGTGCCGGTGACGCTGCTTCGCGCACAACTGTGGGTGGCAGAGATTGTTTACTTCCCACTGGAAACCGAGCTGCTACGCAACGCCCGCGCCTTGGGCTGCCGCACGCTGGATGGCGGCAACATGGCGGTGTTTCAGGCGGTGAAGGCGTTTGAATTGTTCAGTGGCGTAACGCCGGATGCGCCGCGAATGCTCGCGCACTTTCAGAGCATGAAAGGTTAAGGCTTCGAGCTTAAGGGCTGCTTCGCAGCCCAATGAAGACCCGCCCCTTCGCCACGGGTCAGGCCTGCAAGTAGCGCAAAACCGACTCGCAAATCATCTCTCGATGACGCTGTTTGATCGCTTCTTCTGGCAGGTCGATCTGAAAAATCTCACCAAAGGTATGGCGATTCGACACGCGGTAGAAGCAAAAAGAACTAATCAGCAAATGCACGTCAAGCGGTTCAAGGCCCGCACGAAACAGTCCCTCCAGGGCACCGCGACGCAGAATCTCGCCCAGTGAGTCAAGGATGGTGTTATTCATCGCCTTGATCGCATCGGAGCGCTTCACATACTCAGCGTTATGGATGTTCTCGATGCTGACAATGCGCACAAAATCGACGTTGCGATCATGGTGGTCAAAGGTGAACTCGACCAGCCGACGAATCGCTTCAACCGGTGCCAGTGCAGTCAGATGCAAGCGGCTTTCAGTGTTGCGAATATCGCCGTAGAGCTTCTCCAGGACCTCAATGTAGAGCTGTTCCTTACTGCCGAAGTAGTAATAGATCATGCGTTTCGAGGTATGGATGCGCTCAGCAATCGCATCAACCCGCGCACCGGAAAGCCCCTGCTGGACGAACTCGACAATGGCTTCTTGAAGGATGTTTTCGCGGGTCTTTTCCGGGTTGTTCTTGCGACTCTTGCGAGGCTCGACAATCGGTTCGTCGGGGGCTACGGAGAGTTCTGAAGTCATTGTCATTGGGGCTCACGGCCATCACTGCAGAGGCGGGCGATTATGAGGCGCGCCGCACAGTGAAGGAAGCTGCGCGACGGCGGTTTCGTACCCGTGCTTACGAATTTCCTACAACTTCGCCTGACGTACCGCACCACTTCGCGATTTAGCCATTGCCGCCAGACGCACTGCAACATTGGCCGCGCCATAACCGGCGTACCCACTCTTGCGCTGGATGATCTCGAAGAAAAACCGCCCCTCAAAGGGCTCGGTGTACACATGGAATAGCTCGCCGCCCTGTGCATCACGGTCGTAGAGCACGTTGAAGTAAGCCAGCTCGCTGAGAAACTCATCATCGAAATCGAAACGTGCGGCCAGATCATCGTAATAGTTGAGCGGAATATCCAGCAACGGCACCCCCGCCTCCTTGGCGCGGCTGACCTCGGCAAAGATGTCATCGCAGTCGAAGGCGATGTGATGGACCCCGGAGCCGCGATAACTCGACAGTGCGTGTGAGATTGCAGTGTTGCGGTTCTCGGAAATATTCAACGGCAAGCGAATTGAGCTGTCGCGGCTGCGCAACGCCCGGCTCTTCACAAGACCGTAAGGGTCAGGCAACACCACTTCGTCATCCGCCACGAAATCCAGCAGGCTTTTATAGAACAGCACCCAACTGTCGAGGCTGTCCGCCGGCAGCGCCATGGCCATGTGGTCGATGCGCTTGAGGCCGCCCCGAGTCGCCGCCGGTAGCAGGTTGAAATCGGTGCCGTAGACGTCGGCATGTTGATCCACCAGGTAAATCAGACTGCCGTCCGGCGCACGCACCGCTGCCAGCTCCAACTCATTGGGACCGACCAGTCCGCGATACGGCTGGCCTTTGTAGGCCACGGCCCGAGCCAGAGCACTGGCGCTGTCTTTGACTCGAACGGCGGTGGCGCATAACGATGGGCCGTGGGCTTCGAAAAAACTGTGGGCGAAGGAGTACGGTTCGGAGTTGAGGATCAGGTTGATGTCACCTTGGCGCATCAGGCTGACGCTCTTTGAACGATGCTGCCCGGCCTTGACGAATCCCAGTCGCTCCAGCCAGAGGGAGAGCTTGGCGCCGAGGCTTTCATCCACTGCGAACTCGAGAAACTCGATGCCGTTGTATTCACTGGCCTCAGGCGTCTCGAACAGGATGTCGAGCGTGGCAGGCGGTTGCGCCTCCTGCTCCAGACGCTGACGGGTTTTCTCTTCCAGGTACAGCAGCGAACGCAAGCCATCAGCAGCGTTGGCCCGAGGCGGTGCCGCACGAAAGCCGTCGTTGAAGATTTCCAGGGACAGTGGCCCGGTGTAACCGCTCTTGATAATCGGCGCCAAAAACCCCGCCAGATCGAATTCACCCTGGCCAGGGAAGCAACGAAAATGCCGGCTCCACTCCAGCACGTCCATGGCCAAAATCGGCGCATCGGCCATTTGCACAAAGAAGATCTTGTCCCCAGGAATCTGCGCGATTGCGCTGGGGTCGCCCTTGAGCGACAGCGTGTGAAAGCTGTCGAGCAACACCCCCAGACTGGGGTGATCGGCCTGACGAACGATGTTCCACACCTGTTGATAAGTGTTCACATGCCGGCCCCAGGCCAGCGCTTCATAGCCGATACGCAGTCCACGAGCACCGGCCCGTTGCGCCAGCAAGCGCAAATCGTCGATAAGGACCGGCTCATCACCGATAGCGTCCGGCGAGGCGTTGCTGCACACCAGCACCAAGTCAGTGCCTAGCTCCTGCATCAAGTCGAACTTGCGCTCGGCCCGATCCAGATTGCGCGGCAGGCGATCCCGGCGGCAACCTTCAAAGTCGCGGAAGGGTTGGAACAGCGTGATCGCGATCCCGAGGTCGGCGCACATCTGTTTAATTTCCCGAGGACTGCCGTCGTAGTAGAGAAGGTCATTCTCGAAAATCTCAACCCCGTCAAATCCGGCAGCAGCAATGGCTTCAAGTTTTTCCGGCAGGGTGCCGCTCAAGGAAACGGTGGCGATGGAACGCTGCATAATTCGACTCCCGGTGGAGGCTTCGGCTACAGGGAATTTGCGCCGCTTTTAATAGAATGAGCGAATTATTGAGCCCGTCCGTGCATTGAGCAATTCAAAGTGTACTAGGCAGTTAGTTTTATGGGCGATTATCGAACACAATGGCAGTTGGCGAATTGACGATTTTTCGTCCACTGCCCAACATCGACGGCACATTGAGTCCGGTCATGAGTGATCGGCTTCGGTTACCAAAGACCCAGAACACCACATAAAAATAATCGGTGGCCTATACATGACTCCTTCTCAAAGCTCTCCCATGGGGCGTTCCTCCATGACGCCTGCCAGCAGCGGCATCGGCGACAAAATCCGCGGCGCCATGGCCGTCGGTAAAACCCGCTGGGGCATGCTGGCGCTCGTATTTTTCGCCACCACCCTGAACTACATCGACCGCGCCGCACTGGGGGTCATGCAACCGATCCTGGCCAAGGAGATGAGCTGGACGGCGATGGACTACGCCAACATCAACTTCTGGTTTCAGGTGGGTTACGCCATCGGTTTCGTGCTGCAAGGCCGGTTGATCGACCGGATCGGCGTCAAGCGGGTGTTCTTCTGCGCGGTCCTGCTCTGGAGCCTGGCCACCGGCGCCCATGGCCTGGCCACTTCGGCCGTTGGCTTTATGGTTTGCCGGTTCATCCTCGGCCTGACCGAAGCCGCCAACTACCCGGCTTGCGTGAAAACCACACGTCTTTGGTTCCCCGCCGGCGAGCGCGCTGTGGCCACCGGCATCTTCAACGCCGGCACCAACGTCGGCGCGATGTTCACACCGATGCTGCTGCCGCTAATCCTCCAAGTGTGGGGCTGGCAAGCCGCGTTCCTGTGCATGTCGGCACTGGGTGCAATCTGGTTGCTGTTCTGGGGTTTGAAATACTTCAACCCGGAAGATCACCCGAGCGTTAAGCAATCAGAACTGGACTACATCCACCAGGAAGTCGAGCCTGAACAAACCAGCGTGCCGTTCTCGAAAATCCTGCGTATGCGCGGTACCTGGGCCTTCGCGATTGCCTACTCGCTGACCGCACCGGTGTTCTGGTTCTACCTGTACTGGCTGCCACCGTTTCTGAATCAGCAATACAACCTGGGGATCAACGTGACCCAGATGGGCATCCCACTGATCATCATCTACCTGACTGCCGACTTCGGCAGTGTCGGTGGCGGGATTCTGTCCTCGTTCCTGATCGGTCGCGGGATCAACCCAATCAAGGCGCGCCTGATGTCCATGTTGCTGTTCGCCTGCTGCATCGTTGGCGTGATCATGGCCGCCGGCTCCAGCAGCCTGTGGGTCGCGGTGTTTGCGATCTCGCTGGCGATCGGTGCCCATCAAGCCTGGACCGCCAATATTTGGAGCTTGGTGATGGACTACACACCCAAACACATGATGAGCACCGTGTTCGGCTTCGGCGGGATGTGCGCGGCCATCGGCGGGATGTTCATGACCCAATTGGTCGGGCACATCCTGACGGTCACCCACAATAACTACACCGTGCTGTTCACCCTGATTCCGGCGATGTACTTCATTGCACTGACCTGGCTGTACTTCATGGCACCGCGCAAGATCCCTGCCGTCACCGTGTAAAAGCGCATCACCGCCCACGTGGGAGCGAGCCAGCTCGCTCCCACTGGTCTTTCACCGACGACTCTGCTGCCAGGCCGCCGCCAACCCGCTGCAACAAATCACCGCGATCCCGACCACCGTGGTCAGGGTCGGTGTGTGGGAAAACAGCAGCCAGCCCAACAGCCCTGCAAAGACAATCTGGCAATAACCAAATGGCGCCAGCAACGCCGGTGCGGCATAGCGAAACGCCTGGGTCAGAAATAGATGCGCCGTCATCCCGCAACTGCCCAGCGCCACCATCAACACCCCGTGCCCCAGGCTCGGCACTTGCCAGAAGAACGGCACCAGCGCGCTCATAACCAAGGTGTTACACAACCCGGCGAAAAAGTTGCTGGTGGTCGGGCTGTCTATCTGGCTGAGCTTGCGCGTGAGCAACTGATAGAAACAGAAGAACATCGCGGAACAGAACGGCAGCAACACCGCCGGGGTAAAAAGGTCGCCGCCGGGATGAACGATGATCAGCACGCCGACAAACCCACACATCACCGCAACCCACTGCCCACGGGTCACGTGCTCGCCCAGCAGCGGCACAGACAACGCGGTGACCAGTACCGGCGCGAGGAAGTTGACGGCTGTGGCTTCGGCCAACGGAATAAACAATAACCCGGTGGTGAAGAACAGGCTGGTGCCCAACAGGCACAGCGCGCGTAGCAGTTGTAGCAACGGCCGTTTGGTACGCAGGACACGCAGCCCGGACTGCGGCAGAAAAATGCCGGCCATCAGCAAGGTATGCACCAGATAACGGGCCCAAACCACCATGATCACCGGATAGAAACCAGAGAGGTACTTCGACAACGCGTCATGACTGGAGAACAGGAACGTCGCAGCGACGATCAGCAAAATGCCTTTGAAGGGTTTGTTTACGCCAGAGAGGGGGGTACTGACAGTCATGGGTATCCCTTAAATCTTGAAATCAAAAACATCGTCGATTTGCCACCCGACCCTAGGCATGCGCCGAGCTTGTCCGCAAGAGGTGCGCAACACCGCCATGCACGGGTTTTACTCAACGCCATCTGCGCCCGGTGCAGCCCGCTCACACTCTGCACCCACAAGTGTGGGTAGGGAATTTCCAGGCTCAACGGTATATCGGCCGGCAAGCACCGCAGTAAAGCTTGCGAATCAGCATCGCCCTCTCCCGGAAAGCGTCGTTCATGGCGAGCCTGACGCAGAATTTCCGCCACGTCCTACGGTGTCAATGCCAGTACCGCCAGGCTGGCCAGAGAAATAATTAGCTCGCTCATGCTCATTCCTCGATCAGTACCGGTGCGCAGGCGCGACCCGTCTCGGCGGCTTCGCGAATCGCCAAAACCAGCGCCAGAGTGCGGGCGGCATCGGCGGCGCTGATCAGAGGTTCAACTTCGCGGCGCGCAACGCGCACGAAATGCTGCAACTGCAAACGCAAAGCGTCATCGGCACTAAAGCTTTCCTGCTCCACGAACAAAGGCTGATGCCAACCCGCGTCGAGGTCGGCGTAATACCAACGCTTGAGCTGCGCAATACCCTACACCCCACTCGTGTGCGAGGCCCGCCGCATGCGGACCGGGATCGGCCACGGCGCACAAGGTTGCTTCGGTCAGCGTTTTCAAGTGCTGGTTATGCTGCTGGCCCATGATGCCGGCGCCAATCAAGGCAATGCGAAGGGGCGAAGTCAAGGTACGGTTCTCTTGTGATTATTGTTGGCAGCGCGAATTTCAACAATTTAGAACCTAGTTCCATATTCTTAAACACTCAAGGCGCAAAAGCGTGCGAACAGCGCACGACTTTTGCGTGAGCCACGATGACCTGTGGCCGCGTAGCCGCTCGCCAATGCGGGCTTACAGTCGACATCGTCGGTGAACTCGCCGCCGCCATGGGTTGGCGTATGGGGTTTAACTGAACAACTCGGACGCTAAACTCGCCGCTGCCAGCTCTTCGGCAAACGTCAACAACATCGGCGAAAGCTCATGCAAGCGCGCCCCAGGCATCCGCGCACTCGGCCCGGCAATGCTCAGCACGCCGATCACCCGGCCATCACTGGGATGGCGCACCACCGCCGCAATCGCCGAGGTGCCCACCGCCGAACTCTCCTCTACCCAGGCGTAACCCTGCTCGCGTGCCAGCCGCAGGCGTTCGAGCAATTCAATGTTGGAGCGTGGCGCATTCGGACCCAACTCTGGCGGCCGGTCCGCCCCCTGACGCTCAACCAGCGACAAAGCCTCGGCATCGCTCATGCAGGCCAGCCACGCATGCCCAGACGCGGTGTAAAACAATGGCGCATCGCGGCCCATGTCCGGGTCATAACGCAGGCCGGAGCGGGCTCCCTGGGATTTGGCGATCCAGACCTGGCGCTCCCCTTCGATCACTCCAAGGCGCACCAGCTCGCCGGTTTCCCGGGCCAGACGATCAAGCACCGGTTGGACAATATCCGCGCCGCTGCTCGATAGATAACGAAAACCCATCGCCACCAGCTTGGTCGACAAGTGATAACGCAAGGTCTCCGGATTCTGCCGCACATAGCCCAACCGAATCAGTTCGGCGAGCAAGCGATGGGTCGCGCTTTTGGGGATATCCAGTTGCTCCGCCAGCGTCTGCATCGGCAGACCGCGAGAGTCACTGGTGAGATTTTCCAGCACGCTGAAAACACGTTCGATCTGACTGCCAGCCATGGGAGGTTCCACACAAGATTTTGCCGATTCTAGAAGACAACCATTCGAATGCAAAATATGGAACCCAACCTCCGATAAACGCCCGCTCCAAGACGTCATAGGGTGCCGCCCCTCACCGCAGTCTTATATTTTCTGGAATAAAATTCTAAAAAAAACTGATCGTCGGCGTTGTAAACGACACTTGCGTCGGCGCCAGTCAGCGAATTGCTGCGCGAGGGCAATCAGGTTCGTGGGCCGTGGCCAGCACCGCCAAGGGCAGGTCCGCCTCCTGGCGCTAGGCCGTGCTGGCTGCTGGCGGCTTCGACCATGGCATTATCGGCCCCATGGTTTTCAACGGCGTTACAGCCAGGGCATCTCTCGGCCGTGTTAACTGCCACTGTCATCCTTTATCCGCATGGCTATCTGAAAACCGGTAATACGATCGAATACAGAGCCCACGCGGACAGCAACATGGCAAGCATCATGGGCGGGAATTACCTCGCCGACAGCATTAATCTTGGCCAGGCGCGGACCTTCGGCTACATCGCAGGACGACATATCGTCGGTATAACGGCTTACGAACAGGAGATCGACCGTGCAGCACATCGTTAACGCTCAAGGTTTGAACATGCCCAAACTCGGCCTCGGCACCTGGCCGATGCTCGGCGAGGACTGCACCCGCGCCGTGGCGCAGGCCCTGACGTTGGGCTACCGGCATATCGATAGGGCGGCGGCCTACAATAATGAGGACGCGGTCGGGCAAGCCATGGCCAACAGCTCTGTGCCACGGAAACAGATCCACGTCACCACCAAGGTCTGGTGGGATCAACTGGAGCCCAATGCCATGCGCGACGCCATGGATCGCAGCCTCAAGGCCCTGCGCAGCGATTACGTCGACCTGTTCATGATCCACTGGCCGACAACCGACTGGGACTTGCCCCGAACAATCGAGACGCTGGTGTCATTCAAGGAGCAAGGGCTGGCGCGCAACATAGGTGTGGCGAACTTTCCTCTGCCATTGCTGCGCAAAGTCGTCGAGCAATTGGGCGCGCCGCTGTCAGCGATCCAGGTCGAATACCACGTACTGCTCGGACAAAACGCCCTGTTGGACTACGCCCGTCAACACGATCTCGCACTGACGGCCTACACGCCGCTGGCCCGCAACAACGTTTCGGGCATCGTGCAGATCCAGCAGATCGCCGCCAAACACGGGGTACTACCGGCGCAGGTAGCGCTCAAGTGGTTGTTGGACCAGCCCCGCGTCGCGGCCATTCCCAAGGCCAGCAGCGAGGTCAATCAACGGGCCAATCTGCAAGCACTCGACGTGGTGCTGGACGACGAAGACCGCGCATTGATTGCCGGCCTGTCAAAGCGCGAACGCCAGGTTAATCCTGACTTCGCACCTGTGTGGGATGCGTTCGACCAGTAACAGGTAAGGCGTCTTGGCAAAAAACCATCGATGGACGGAATTCGCTGGGTTGTCCGTGTTCAATACCCGTGAGCAGTGTTCACCGCCTCCAGGAGTTGCGGGCACGGCCAACGTAGGTGATAAATGCCGGACGACCGGACTGGCGCCTGTCACACACACCAGCAACACTTCTCACCACCCTTATTCCCCCATAAAAGACAGAGGACTCCCACATGCTATGGAGAAAAGGCCGACGCAGCGACAACGTGGTCGATGCCCGTGGCGATGACACCGGCGGTGGAGGGGGTGGGATGCGCTTCGGCGGTGGCAAGGGCTTGAGCCTGACTGCCATCGTGTTGATCGTTGGAATCGGCTGGCTCACGGGGCAGGATCCGATGCAAATTCTCGGACAACTGACCGGGCAAATGAGTGAGCAATCGGCGCCCGCCTCCCCTCAAACCCGCAAGGCGCCGCCGGCCAATGATGAACAGGCCGAGTTCGTGCGCTCGATCCTCGGTGACACCGAAGACACCTGGGCGCAGATTTTCCAGCAGGCCGGTCGGCAGTACAAAAATCCGACCCTGGTGCTGTTCAGCAACCGAGTGAACTCAGCCTGCGGCCAAGCCACGTCGGCGACCGGACCGTTCTATTGCCCGGCAGACCAGAAAGTCTATCTGGACATGAGTTTTTTCAAAGAAATGTCGCAACGCTTCTCGGCGGCGGGCGACTTCGCCCAGGCCTACGTGATCGCTCACGAAGTCGGACACCATGTTCAGACCTTGCTTGGCGTTTCGGCGAAAATTCAGGCCGCTCGCCAACAGGGCCAGCGCATGGAGGGCGACGGCGGCTTGCTGGTTCGTCAGGAACTCCAAGCCGACTGCCTGGCCGGCGTTTGGGCCAATAACGCGCAAAAACGACTGAACTGGCTGGAGCCGGGTGACATCGAAGAGGCCCTGAACGCCGCCAACGCCATCGGCGATGACCGCTTGCAACAGCAAAGTCAGGGCCGTGTAGTGCCCGACTCGTTTACCCACGGCACATCGGCGCAACGGGTGCGCTGGTTCAAAGCCGGGTTCGACCAAGGCAAGGTTGGCCAGTGCGACACCTTCGCCGCGAAGAACCTCTGATGCGTCAATGGTTGCTGGTCTTGCTGATCGCCTGCGCAAATACCCAGGCGGCCGAACACGGGGTCAAGGACATCAGCCCCGGACGCTTGCAATTGAAAGCTGGCGAAATGGCGGTGGGTATTGGCCCGACACCGAGCAAAATCGAACGCGTGCTGATCATCATTCACGGGCGATTGCGCAACGCTGAAACCTACCGCCAAAGCGCCGAACACGCCGCCGAACATGCGGGACAACTCGCGACCACGCTGGTGATTGCGCCGCAGTTTCTCAATGAAACTGATATTGCCCTGCATCAGGCGCCCGACACGTTACTGCGCTGGCGTGGCAACGACTGGATGGCCGGCGGCTTATCCACCGGGCCGAATGGCATGAGTTCCTACGCTGCACTCGACGAAATCATCGCCCGGCTGGCAGACCGTCTGCAATTTCCGGACGTGAAAGAAGTGATCATCGCCGGCCACTCGGGCGGCGGTCAGGTGGTTCAGCGCTACGCGCTGTTGGCTCACGATCAACCGGCGCTCACCGCCGCCGGCATCAGCGTTCGCTACGTGGTCGCCAACCCCTCCTCCTACGCGTATTTCAATGAGCAGCGGCCCGTGACGTTCGATCACACACAATGCCCTGGCTTTAACCGTTGGAAGTATGGCCTGACAGACATGCCCGTCTACGCCAGTGGGCAAACGTCTCCCCAACTCGAAAGCAGTTACATCAAGCGTGACGTGACTTATCTGCTGGGCCAGCAGGACACCGACCCCAACCATCCTGCCTTGGACAAGGGTTGTGAAGCCGAGGCGCAAGGGGCTTATCGGCTGATTCGCGGGCATAACTTCTTTGATTATTTGCTGCGGCGCCATCCACAAGGGGTGAATCAGCGATTGGTCGAAGTACATGGAGTTGGGCATAACGGGGATGGCATGTTTACTTCGCCTGAGGGGCAAAAGGTGTTGTTCAGTCGGTGAGTGCCGTAGTGCATGAAATGACGCCTTAGCGAGCCGGCCCACGATGAGGTCGTCAAGCCGAGAGCATCTGCCGCAACTCAAAACAATCGGCAGCATGCCAATCAGCCAACTCCGGCCACGGATTCTCCGGCACATTCACCAACACTGTCCGCGCCCCGGCGGCCCGACCGCAATCCAGGTCAAAACGGTAATCACCGACCATCACCAAATCGCTCGCGGGCACCTTCCAAGCCTCAGCCAACTTCAGCAAACCACCGGGATGCGGCTTCGGCGGAGCGTCGTCGCGGCCCAGTACATCCTCCGCAGCGAAGCAGTCGGCCAAGCCGATCGCCTCCAGCGTGACGTGGGCCAGTTCGCGAGCATTGCGCGTCAGAATGCCTAGGCGATAACCGCGCCCCGCCAACTCGCGCACCAACTCCACCGCCCCTGGCGCTGGCTTCGAACCTTTCGCCAAATCGCGCTCATGCTCCAGCAGCCAAGCGTGTTTGGCCGCGGCCTCATCCGCGGGTAATGCAGCGAGGTGCGTCAGAATGTCGTCTTCGGCAGGGATCGACAGTGCCACACGGATCGCCGCGAAATCATGCACAGCCACCGTCAGGGTGCCGTCCATGTCGAACACCCAGTGCCGCACCTCGGCCAGGCTCATGCCCAATCCTTGCGATGACGAATCAAACCTTCCTGGGTCACCGAAGCCACCAGTTGTCCGGCACGGTTAAACACGCTACCTCGGGAAAACCCACGAGAATTACCGGCCCACGGGCTGTCCATGGCATACAGCAACCAGTCATCGGCGCGCAGATCGGCATGGAACCACAGCGAGTGATCGAGGCTGGCGACCTGCATGTCTTTCTGCCAGACCGATTTGCCATGCGGCAGCAACGACGTGGTCAGCAAGCCAAAGTCCGAGGCATAGGCCAGCAGGTATTTGTGCAGCGCCGGGGAGTCCGCCAACGCGCCATCGGCACGAAACCAGACATATTTAAGCGGATCGCTGGGTTGCGGGTTGTAGGGATCTTTTTCGGTGACGGGGCGGAATTCGATAGGTTTCGGGCATAGCAGTTTTTCGCGCATGTGCTCCGGAATCAGGTGCGCGCGCTGCTGGGTCAGCTCCAACTCCGAAGGCAGGTTCTCCGGGCCGACCACTTTGGGCATCTCGGTCTGGTGCTGGAAACCTTCTTCGTCGTACTGGAAGGAGGCGCTACAGGTGAAAATCGGATTGCCCTTCTGGATTGCCGTCACCCGACGCGTGCTGAAACTGCCGCCATCGCGTACCCGATCAACCTGATAAACCACCGGCAACGCCGCATCCCCAGGGCGCAGGAAATAACCGTGCAGAGAATGCACATGCCGCGTTTCTTCAACAGTCTGGCTGGCCGCCGACAGCGACTGACCGAGCACCTGTCCGCCGAACAGCTGCCGAAAACCCAAGTCCTGGCTACGTCCGCGGAACAGGTTTTCTTCAATCGGTTCCAGGGTCAGCAAATCCACCAGATCTTCCAACACTTGGCTCATTCAGGCTCTCCTCACACAAAGCAATGCCATGCAGTCTTGGCTGCAACGGTCGATTCAGTTTCTGGCCCGGGCCAACGTGGCGGCTATTGTAAACCTCCATGCCAGCTTAGCCATGCAAGGTTTGCAGCCATTGCTCACGGGTGATGCGGTAGAGCAGGTGCTGACGCAGGGGATGGTCGGCGGCGAAACGCGGATGCTCGAAATCATCGGCCGGATCATGGTGCATGCCGATGGCCTGCATAACTTTCTCTGACGGCAGATTGGTTCGCGTGGTGAAGGCCACGACGTCTTGCAGCGCGAGCCGGTCAAAGGCGCAACGCAGAGCGGTCCACGCCGCTTCACTGGCGTAACCCAAACCCCAGTGTTCGCGCGCCAGGCGCCAGCCGATCTCGGTGGCGGGAACAAACGGTGCGTCGAAGGCCACGGTAGCCAGCCCGGTAAAACCGATGAATTGCCCGGTATCCTTGCGTTCCAGCGCCCATAAACCAAAGCCGTGTTCGGCAAAATGCCCACGAATCCGACCGATCAGCGAAGCGCTTTCCAGTCGGCTCAACGACGCTGGAAAATAGCGCATCACCTGCGCATCCGCACACATTGCCGCAAACGCCGGTAAATCCTCATCGCGCCACTGCCGCATGAGCAGTCGCGCACTGTCGAGTTGCAGTATCGGCTCCATGGTGTCTCTCCGTTTCCGTGCCGCAAGTCTAGATCGCTGGTAGGATCCGTCACTTATTCCTACACGCCTTCCAAGATAAATCAGCCATGCCCCTGCCCCTGATCTACCACGAAGACTACAGCCCCGAGTTTGCGGCGGAACATCGCTTCCCCATGGAAAAGTTCCGGCTGTTGCGCGATCACTTGGTGGACAGCGGCCTGACCCGGGACGTCGACCTGCTGCGCCCCGACCTGTGCCCCGCTGAGATACTCGCCCTGGCGCATGATCCTGCGTATATCGAACGCTACATGAGCGGCGAGTTGTCCCGCGAAGACCAACGGCGTCTCGGCTTGCCATGGAACGAGGCCCTGGCGCGGCGCACCGTTCGTGCGGTCGGCGGTTCGCTGTTGGCCGCCGAGCAGGCGCTGGAGCATGGACTGGCCTGTCACTTGGCCGGCGGCACTCACCACGCGCACTACGACTACCCTGCCGGGTTCTGCATTTTTAATGACCTGGCGGTGATCAGCCATTACCTGCTGGAAAGCGGTCGTGTGAACCGGGTGCTGATCTTTGATTGCGACGTCCACCAAGGCGACGGTACTGCAAGGATCCTGCACAACACGCCAGACGCAATCACCGTTTCCCTGCACTGTGAGAAGAATTTTCCCGCACGCAAGGCAGAAAGCGACTGGGACATTCCCCTGCCCAAGGGCATGGGCGATGCCGATTACTTGAAGGTGGTGGACGACGCGCTCAACTATTTGCTGCCGCTCTATCAGCCGGATCTGGTGCTGTATGACGCCGGGGTCGATGTGCATAAAGACGACGCACTCGGTTACTTGAAGCTGACCGACGAAGGCGTCGCCGCCCGCGATGAAGGTGTTATGCGTCATTGCCTGGGCCGCGATATTCCAGTAGTCGGCGTGATCGGAGGCGGCTACAGCAAGGACCGCCAGGCCTTGGCCCGACGTCACGGAATCCTCCATCACAGCGCGCAACGCGTTTGGACGTCATTAGGGTGTCATTGAGCTGTGGATACTTTACCCACAATGCCTGTGGAGCTGCCTGTGGATAACCTGAGTGAAAGCCCCTACAGCCCCTGCTACGTATAGCTTACAAAGGCCTGATTGTTTTTTGACCACCTCTTTAGGCGTGCCACCGATGCCCTGTCTGAACGGGGTTGACCGCGCTGACGGCGGTGTTATGCCGTTCACAGAGCGCTTTCGTAAGTACGCCCGCTCCCACTGTTATCGGTGCTGATAGAATGCGCGGCTTATTCCGTCAGACCGCAGCGCATTCCATGACCCAATCTTCCGCCGCCCTCCCCGCTCACGTCGCCATCATCGGCGGCGGACCCGCCGGTCTGATGGCCGCCGAAGTGCTGAGCCAGGCCGGGATCACCGTCGATTTGTACGACGGCATGCGTTCAGTGGGGCGAAAATTCCTGCTGGCTGGCGTCGGCGGCATGAACATCACCCATTCCGAAGCCTACCCGGCGTTTCTCTCACGCTACGCCGAACGGGCCCCGCAAATCGCCCCGCTGCTGCGGTCTTTCGGTGCCGAGGCGCTGTGCCAATGGATTCATGACCTGGGCATCGAAACCTTTATCGGCAGCTCCGGCCGCGTATTTCCTACCGACATGAAAGCCGCGCCCCTGTTGCGCGCCTGGCTCAAACGCCTGCGCGACAGTGGCGTCGTGATCCACACCCGCCACCGCTGGCTCGGCTGGGATGACCAGGGCGGGTTGCGCATCGACAGTCCTGAAGGCATCAACACCATTCACCCGGACGCCACTTTGCTGGCCCTCGGCGGTGGCAGTTGGTCGCGCCTCGGCTCTGACGGTGCATGGTGGCTGCCACTTGAGCAACGCGGCGTAGGACTGGCGCCGTTGCAACCGAGCAATTGTGGCTTCGAGGTGCAGGCCTGGAGCGAGTTGATGGTCAGTAAATTCGCCGGCTCGCCGCTGAAAAACATCGCCATCGGCCTCAATGATGACGTCCAGCGTCTCGGCGAATGTGTGATAACCGCCACAGGCATTGAAGGCAGTTTGATCTACGCGCTCTCGGCACAGATCCGAGAAACAATTAACCGGCACGGCTCGGCGACGGTTCATGTCGATCTGCTGCCGAGCCGGCCTGTGGATAACGTTGAGGCGGCACTGCGTAAACCGCGTGGTTCACGTTCGATGTCCAAACACCTGCACAGTCAACTGGGCCTTGACGGCGTCAAAGCAGCACTGCTGCGCGAACTGACCGGCGCCGAATGTTTTGCCGACCCGGCATTACTGGCCAAAGCGATCAAGGCGTTGCCCCTGACGCTGGTAAAAACCCGTCCACTCGACGAAGCCATCAGCAGCGCGGGTGGCGTGACGTTCGAATCGATGGATGAGCGCTTGATGCTCAGGCAACTGCCTGGCGTTTTCTGCGCGGGGGAAATGCTCGATTGGGAAGCCCCCACCGGCGGTTATCTGCTGACAGGGTGCTTTGCCAGTGGGCGCGCGGCCGGGTTGGGGATCTTAGAGTGGCTGAAGCACACAGACTGAGCGTTCCCACGCACCGCGTGGGGAACGCTCCTTAGACGATCAAGGCTTCTTCTTGCGCGGCCCAGTGTTAAACACCGGTATTTTTCGCACAGGCTTGAGCGAAGGTTCAACCGCCGAAGCGTCCCCGCTCTCAACCCATTTACCCAGGTTGCGTTTGCCACCACCGGAGGTCTTTGGCTTCTTCGGTTTTTTCGGCTTCTTCACCACCTGACCACTGGCATCGGTATCCGGCACCCGGTGCTCAGGTTCGAAATCCTGTTCCATCTGACGCGTCAGTGTCTGACGGGTCAGGGTCTCGATGGCTGACAGCTGATTCACTTCATCGGCACACACCAGGGAAATCGCCTCCCCGGTGGCACCCGCACGGCCGGTACGACCGATGCGGTGGATATAGTCTTCGGCCACGATTGGCAGGTCGAAGTTGACCACCATGGGTAAATCTTCGATATCCAGACCACGGGCCGCGACGTCGGTGGCGACCAGAATCTGTACTTCGCTGGCCTTGAAGCGGTCCAGCGCACGCTGACGCGTTGCTTGAGGTTTGTCGCCGTGGATACCGTCGGCATTGATGCCCAGGCCCTGAAGTTTTTCCACCAGCGCGTCCACGCCGTTACGCGTCTTGGCGAACACCAGCACCTGCTTCCACTTGCCTTTGCGCATCAAATGCACGAACAGCTCTGCCTTGCGCTTCTTGTCTACCGTCACCACCCACTGCTTGACGGTGTTAGCGGCCACGTTACGCGGGCTGACTTCGATGCTCAGCGGATCGTTGAGCATTTGTCCGGCGAGTGTGCGGATGGCATCGGAGAACGTCGCCGAGAACAGCAGCGTCTGACGTTGTTTTGGCAAAACCCGGTATATATTTCCAAGTTCTTCGGAAAAGCCCAGATCGAGCATGCGATCAGCTTCGTCGAGCACCAGAGTTTGAAGCTGGTTGAACTTCAGGGCCTTCTGGCGGAACAGGTCGAGCAAGCGACCGGGGGTCGCGACCAACACATCAACACCTTTGCGCAACTTCATCATCTGCGGGTTGATGCTGACGCCGCCGTACACCGCATACGTGCTCAGCGGCAGGTTTTCGGCGTATTGACGCACGCTTTCGTGAACCTGTTCCGCCAGCTCGCGGGTCGGCACCAGGATCAGCGCGCGTACCGAATTGGCGGCGACTTTCGGCCCTTCCATGGCCAGCAATTGCAGGAGCGGCACCGCAAAACCAGCGGTCTTGCCGGTGCCGGTCTGAGCCGCAGCCATCAGGTCGCGACCGGCCAGCACCGCCGGAATGGCTTGCGCCTGAACCGGCGTCGGGGTCTGGTAGCCGAGCGTCTCGAGAGAGCGCAGCAAGGGTTCGATCAGGCCAAGGGTGGCGAAAGTCATGGGATTACCGTAGGAAAAATCAGCGCGGGTGTGCAATGGCGCGCAGTTTACCCTAATTCACACGGGATTCTGTCGGCACCGCTACGGCGGGACGGTTCGCACCCCGACGCCACTGCGGCAAGCCGATCAACACCACGGCGCTGATGATGACGGCCATGGCCACCGCTTCCTCGATACCAATGGTCTCGCCGACAAACACAATCCCCAGCAACACCGCTACCGCAGGGTTGACGTAGGCATAACTGGTGGCAGCCGCCGGACGCACGTGCTTCAACAGGTACATGTAAGCGTTGAAGGCAATGATCGAACCGAAGCCGATCAAGTAGGCCAATGCCATCCAGCCTTCGAGCGGCGGCACACTCTCAAGACGCTCGCCACTCAACGCACTGCCGATCAACAGCACCACGCCGCCCACGAGCATTTCTGCGGCGCTGGCCATCGCCCCCTGAGGCAACGGCAAATGTTTGCTCCACACCGAGCCAAACGCCCAAGCTGCCGCCGCAAACACCAGCAACGCCGCGCCCAACGGGCTCGATTGCAAGTTGGAACCCAGATTGAGCAGGGCGATACCGATCAGCCCGAGCACAATTCCGGCCCATTCAAGACGGGTATTACGCGCGCCCCAGAAATACCCGCAGAGCAAGGTAAACAACGGCACCGTGGCCACCGCCAGTGCAGCAACGCCGGACGCCACGCCCGTGTGCTCGGCAACGCTCACCGCACCGTTACCGAAACTGAGCAGCAAAATGCCGATCATCCCCGCCGCTTTCCACTGCGCCCAAGTCGGCGCAGGCGCACCGCGCCAGCGCAGGAACACGTACATCAACGTTCCGGCAATGACAAAGCGAATACCGCCAAGCATCAACGGTGGCCAATACTGCACGCCAATGCGAATGACCAGGTAGGTCGAGCCCCAAATCACGTACAACGCGAAGAACGCGGCAACCAACGGTAAGGGGAAACGACGTAGGCCAGGCATAGATAGCTCGAAGGCAAGACAGGAGAGCGAACAGTCTAAGAAGGCCAGCCGCAAAAAATAAGTTACAAAACCTGTTTATAGCGCCGGTACACTTTTCAACGCACGGAGATCAGGCTGATAAGCCGTGCTTTCGAACTCAGCCGTGGCCAAAGCAAGGCAAGCCTGCGCAGGCGGGAGATCTATTGGGGCAAGGGTGATCGATCGTTCCCACGCTCCGCGTGTGAGTGCAGCCAGGCGAGCCGCGTGCTTAAAAGCCGCGGTGGCGTTTGAGATGCTCATTGACCTTCGCTGCCGGCACTTTCTGCAAGCTGCACAGAAAATCATGCGATAACTCGCGCAGCCCGTGCCTGCGCCGCAACTCTTCGGCTAAATGTGCCGTCAAGTTAGCAGCCATTTCCGCATCGGCCATGGCCCGGTGAGCCTTGCCGGTGTCAGGCAAGCAAGCGAAGGTGGTGAGGGTGCCCAGTTTGTGATTCGGTGCGGCGGGCATCAGGCGACGCGCCAGTAGCAACGAGCAGGCAAAGTTCTGCAGGCGTGTGCGCTTGATTCGCCCCAGCTCGAAATCCCAGAACTTCTGGTCGAACGCGGCGTTGTGCGCCAACAGCGGCGTGGTGCCGACGAATTCGTTAACTTCGTTCATCACCTGCTCCGCCGAAGGCGCAGTGCGCAGCATGGCGTTGCTGATGCCGGTGAGTTGCTCGATGAAGGCCGGTACGCGCACCCCGGCGTTCATCAGGCTCTGGTAACGCTCGACGATGCGTCCCTGTTCAAGGATCACCACGGCAATTTCCGTGGCCCGGCAGCTACTGCTTGGGGAGATTCCGGTGGTTTCAAAGTCGATGACTGCTATGCGTTCCAAACGTGTTTCAACTCCGTAAAAATCAATTCTTGAGCAGCAACGCGCCTTCGATCGGCACGTAGCGGCTGGCCGCGCGGATCAGCGAATTGGCGGTCAGCCCCGGCACGCCGTAAGCCACTGCCTGAACCCCGTGTTTGCTGATGATGCGCTCCAGGAGCATATCGAAATCACCGTCACCGGAGGCCAGCACCACTTCGTCGACGTGATCGGCGGCGTCCATGATATCGAGGGTGATGCCCACGTCCCAGTCGCCCTTGGCCGAGCCGTCGCTGCGCTGAATGTAGGGCTTGAGCTTCACGACAAAGCCCAGGTTGCGCAGGATCTGCTGGAACTGCTGCTGCTTACTGTCACCGCGGTCGATGGCGTAGGCGTAAGCCTCAACGATCTCGCCTTGTTTGCTGATATCAGCCCACAGCGCGGCATAGTTGAAGTGACAACCGTAAGCCTGACGCACGGTGTAGTAGAGGTTTTGGACATCGGCGAACACTGCGATTTTTTTCACCGTACATCCTCTTTCAGCGCGCAAGGCGCGGGCAGGATCAGGCTCCGGGCCCGAAAAGTTGCCCAGTATGCCAGCCTGAAGGATTGTTCCGCGAATATTCGGCCAGGGGCGCTTGAGCGCCCCGGACGAAGGGTAGGTCAGACGAAGGAGTCGTCGTCATCGCCACCGAAGGACGATGAGTTGTCATCGCTGTAGTCGCTGTCGGCATAACCGCCCTGGTCATTACCATACGAGCTGTTATCAGCGACGCGTTGATCGTCGTTCCAACCGTTGCCGTTCTGGTCGTTGACCTGGGCCGGCTCTTCCTTGATGACTTCAACGATTTGCTGGGGCTGTTGATTGCTGTGGAACAAGCTGCTGATACCTTCAGCGAGCATTACACCACCGGCCACACCGGCCGCGGTTTTCAGTGCGCCACCGAGGAAGCTGCTACCAGCGGCGGCCGGTGCCTGCTGCTGCGGGGCGTAGTTCTGCTGAGGGGCACCGAAGTTCTGTTGCGGCGCACCGAAGTTTTGCTGCGGCGGCTGTGAATTGAACGACGGCCGCGCCGGTTCACGCCAGCCGCCAGTCGCTGGCGGGGCGCTTTGCGTCGGCGCCGGCTGCGGATCACGCGAACCACCACCGAAAATGCTCGACAAGAAACCACCACTGGCTGGCGCGGGAGCCGCTGTCTGCGCCTTGGCCTGTTGCAGGTCAGCCTGCAATTGCTGGATTTGCTGGGTCAGTTGCTTGTTCTGTTCGTCGAGGCTCTTAATCGCCGCCTCTTGCACCAGAATCGCCTGGGTCATGAAATAGCCCGCAGCAGGCTGACGCGTCAGGTGTTCCTTGATCCGCGCCTCGGCCAGCGCGTCGCGCGGGGCTGAATCCGTTTCGGCCTGTTGCAGCCGGGAAAACAGTCCATCGATCAGGGTTTGTTCTTCGCTGTTCATGGCGACCTCGTAGATTGCCGGGAATTTCGTCGTCCTCATCCACGGTGGACAAGGTGCTTACTCGTAATGGGGGGTGATACGGAATGTTTCAATAGCCTTTACCTAACGTTTACGTTTGCTTCAGGCAGCGCTTCATCGGTTAAAGTGAGCCACTGCTTTCAACCTGCGATATCGACTGATGAATTCGTTCGACGTGCTGCGTGACTCTCTGTACTTCTTCAAGCGCAATCTCGGCCAGATCGTGCAGCTGTGCCTGCCGCTGGTCATCCTTGAGGCATTCCTGCAACAACTGGTAGACACCACCGCCGGTCCCGACGGTTTTCCCGGTGACAGCACAATCGTCGGGTTACTGGTGTATCCGTTGTACACCGCCGCACTGATTCTGTTTCTGGATGCCCGCAGCCGTGGCGAATCACCGCGCCTGCGCGATTTGTTGGCCATGTCCGTCACCCTGTGGCCGCGCTTCGCCCTGTTGACTGCACTCAACACCCTGTTGATCCTGATCGGCCTGTGGATGTATTACCTGCCGGGCCTGTGGTTGATGGTGATGCTGGCGTTTGCCGAGTACCTGCTGGTGCTGCGCGGCTTGACGCCGCTGGCGGCAATGAAGGAAAGCCTGCGCCTGACCCGCGGCCATTTTCTGCGCATCCTGGTGTGTATTTTGTGTGTGGCGGGGCCGTTGTGGGTACTCAAGGGCGCCAGTTACGCGATCTATCCGGCCCCACAAAATCCGGCCGTCACCCTGATGATCGACAGTGTCCACAGCTTCTTGCAACTGTTCACCAGCGTGGTGTTGTTCCGTCTGTTCATGCTGATCAGTGACGCGCCAGAAAAAACCGACGGCGGGGCCTGACCGCGCGGCCCTTGGGCGCAGGCAAAGCTCTGAGGTATGCTCGGGCATCTTTGTAACGCCATAAGCCGAGCCATGACCCGTCTACTGCGCTACACCCTGCTGGGCCTGCTGCTTGTTCTCTGCCTGATGGGCGCGCTGATCTTCAGCCTGACCTGGCGTCCCGACGACCGAGAAGTGCTACCGGTCAGCTGTAGCACCAAAGCGCCGACACTGGTGCCTGGTCAAGCGCTGAAGGTGATGATCTGGAACGTCCAGTACCTGGCCGGCAAGCGCTATGTGTTCTGGAACGACCTGGCTCAAGGCGACGACGAAAGCCCAACGCCTGAAGACATGGCGTTCAGCCTTGATGAAGTGGCGCGCGTGGTGCGCGACGAACAACCTGACATCGTGTTGCTTCAGGAACTTGACGACGGCGCCAAGGCCAGCGATTACCAAAACCAGCTCAAGCTGCTTCAAGAACGGGTTGCCGACCTTTATCCGTGCAGCACGCAAGCCTTCGACTGGAAAGCCGACTTCGTTCCGGATCCGCACATCTTGGGCAGCGTGGGGCGGCAACTGGCGACACTGAGTCGCTACCAGATCGAACACGCTGAACGGGTGCAGCTACCGGTCACGCCGGGCAACGTCATCAGCCGTCAGTTCCAACCGAAAACCGCCTTGCTGGTGGCTTATCTGCCATTGAGCGATGGCGGGCAGATCGCCATGATCAACACTCACCTCGACCGTGCCCATCAACCCGATGACACACTTCAATTGCAGGTCACCGCGGTGGCCAAGGTCCTCGACACTTACGAAAGTCGCGGTACGCCCTGGTTGATTGGCGGTGATTTTAACTTGCTGCCTCTGGGCCAATACCAACGCCTGCCCACTGAGCAACGCACGCCCTACTCCGCCGACAGCGCATTGCATGTGCTGTGGGACAAATACCCGATGATCCCCACCAATAACGAAGCCAGCGGCATTGATCGGGAACAATGGCTGACCCATTACCCCAACGATCCAGGCCTGAACGGCCCGGACCGGACCGTCGACTACCTGTTTTACAGCCCGCAAATCAAACGGCTCGAGGCGCGGGTGCGGCAGGACGATACCTTGCGTATTTCCGATCATCTGCCGGTGATTGCACGGTTTTTATTGCCGGTAGTGCCTTAGCTCGACGGGCGACACTACTTGCGAGGCTTGATTCGCGCCGTCGCCTCGGCGACCAGCGGGTCGTCCGGCCAGTAATGCTTGGGGTAACGCCCCTTCAAATCTTTCTTCACCTCGGCGTAGGTACTGCGCCAGAAATTCGCCAGGTCTTGGGTCACCTGCACCGGCCGCCTGGCCGGGGACAGCAGGTGCAGCTTGACCACTTGCCGGCCACCGGCAATGCGCGGAGTGTCGGCCAAGCCAAACAGTTCCTGTAAGCGCACCGCCAGAATCGGCGGTTGCTCGCTGTAATCCAGCCGGACCGACGAACCCGACGGCACCCTTAAATGATGCGGCGCCAGCTCATCCAAACGTTGCGGCAACGGCCACGGCAACAGGTTATGGACGATGCTCGACAGGTCCAGGTTAGCGAAGTGACTAAGCCGCGAAACCTTTCCCAGATAAGGCATCAACCAGTGTTCAAGGCTTTTGAGCAGCGCGACGTCGCTGACATCCGGCCATTCGCTTGGCCGTTTGGCGTCGAGGTCCAACTGCCTTAGCAACGCGACTCGCGCCTGCCACTGACGCAACTCCGGGGTCCACGGTAAGAGTTCCAGGCCTTTGCGCCGCACCAGATTTACCAGTGCCTGACTGCGTGCGGTTTCGTCGAGCCCGGTGAGCGGTTCACGGCTGAGGATCAATTCGCCGACCTTGCGCTGACGCTCAGCCCGCAATACGCCTTCGCGCTCGTCCCAGTCCAGTTGATCGACGCAGCGCACTTGCTCCGCCAACACGGAATCGAACAACGTCGGATCGAAATCCGTCGCCAGATAAATCCGTTCCTCGCGCTGGCCCTGACGACTGCCCAGATCGGCGATCACCAGCCAGGGTTGCTTCATCAAACTGTCCGCCTCGGCAAACAACGCCGCCCGGCCATTGGCCAGGCGATACTCCGCGCCGCCGGGACGCCGCTGCTGGGCGATGCGGTCCGGGTAGGCCAGTGCCAGCAAGGCGCCGAGCCAGCGCGGGTGATCGGGGTCGCTGACCGGTTCTGCCGCGTTACCACGCAAGTACCCGCGATACTGGCGCGCCAGTTGTCGAGCACGTTGCACCCCACCCTGCGCCCCGCGCGCAGCCCGCTCGGCGCCAGACAACAACACCAGTCGGCTGTGCAAGTCCGCCCCGGCGCCACGCAAAATATCGCGTTCACCGAGCAGCGCCGCGATATCACACGCCATGTCCGATAACCCGAGCGCCTGACCGCGCAACAACAGGTGGCCAATGCGTGGGTGCGCAGGCAGCTCAGCCATGGCCTGGCCGTGACGGGTCAACGCGTCGCCGTCCAATGCGCCGAGGCGGTCGAGCAAGTCCTGAGCCTGTGCATAAGCGGCGGCGGGGGGCACGTCGAGCCATACCAATTGCTCCGGCGTTACGCCCCAACGACCGAGTTGCAAGGCCAGCCCGGCGAGGTCCGCCGAAAGAATTTCCGCGCTGGCATAGGCCGCCAGTTGTTCGTGCTGGTCTTGCGACCACAGGCGATAGCAGACGCCTGGTTCCAGTCGCCCGGCTCGACCGGCGCGCTGGGTGGCGCTCGCGCGGGAGATGCGCTGCGTCTCCAGGCGAGTCATGCCGCTGCCGGGATCAAAGCGCGGGACGCGCGCCAGCCCCGCGTCGATGACCACCCGCACGCCGTCGATGGTCAGGCTGGTCTCGGCGATGTTGGTCGCCAATACCACCTTGCGCAGGCCGGCCGGCGCCGGATCAATCGCCGCGCGTTGGGCCGCCAGATCGAGTTCACCATGCAGCGGGCAAAGCAAAACCGGCGAGCCCTCACCCAGCGCATCGGCCAATTGCTGATGGACACGACGGATTTCCGCCTGCCCCGGCAGAAACACCAGCACGCTGCCAGTTTCATCATTCAGCGCGTCGAGAATGGTCTGCACCAGACGCGGCTCGATGAATTCACCCGACTGAAACGGCCGGCCCCAGCGCATCGCCACCGGGTACATGCGGCCTTCGCTGCGCAGGATGGGCGCGTCACCCAGCAACCCGGCCAAGCGTTCGCCTTCCAGCGTTGCCGACATCAAAAGAATTTTCAGCGGTTGCTCGTCACGAAACAGCTCCCGGCCGTTGAGGCTAAGGGCCAACGCCAGGTCGGCGTCGAGACTGCGCTCATGGAACTCGTCAAAGATTAACAACCCAACGCCCTCAAGCGCCGGATCGTCCTGCAAGCGTCGGGTAAGGATGCCTTCGGTGACCACTTGAATGCGCGTGTTGGGGCCGACCTTACTGTCGAGTCGAATGCGATAACCTACTGTTTCGCCGACTTTCTCACCCAGCTCACTGGCCAGGCGCTCTGCCGCCGCCCGTGCGGCTAAGCGCCGGGGTTCGAGCATCAAAATAGTCTGCCCCGCCAACCACGGCTCGCTGAGCAACGCCAACGGCACCCGCGTCGTCTTACCGGCACCGGGCGGAGCTTCGAGCACGGCTTCGTGGCGTGTAGCGAGGGCTTCACGCAGGGCGGGTAAAACGTCGTCAATCGGCAAAGAAATCATGCGAGCGCTCCAAGGCGTACCCGCAGGGCCGACCCGTTAGAAAATTTATCAGCCGTCATGCGTCGTCGATCTGGAAAAAACAACATCAATCCTCAATGATCCCTATAGGGGGTGAGACGCCGCCGCAGTTTACGGTGGGCACGCCCCGCCGGGCCGAGTATAACGGCGAACTGTCAGGCGTTCGTCATGGTCCTAATGCATACCGACGATGCTTCGTTTCCAGATGACCCAGGAGGTTTTCCATGCGTGTTCCCTTTCGCTTGATTGGCGGTGTTTTGGTCGCCACCCTGCTGACCCAGGTCAGCGCCTGCGGTTCGATCTTCTACCCTGATCGTCGCGGTCAGATTGACGGCAAGATCGACCCGGCCATCGCCGTCCTCGATGCCGTGGGCCTGCTGTTCTATATCATCCCCGGCCTCGTCGCCTTTGCCGTGGACTTCACCACCGGCGCGATTTATTTCGAACCGGGCAAGACCGCGCAAGTCGCGCCAGAAAAACTCAAGCAAGCCGTCGGCCCTGACGGCAAGGTCGATAACCACAAGTTGCAAGCGATTCTCGAAAGCGAGTTGGGCCGCGACTTTCCGCTCGACGACCCGCGCCTGATCCAACACAAAGGCAGCACTCAGCAACTGGCCATGTTCGGCCTGCAACCTGCCGCGTAAAGGAACCCGCGCCCCCATGACCACCAGCCCCGAACATGCCCGCCTGCTGCGACTGGCAACCCGCGCTTCCGTGGCGGTTGCCTGTACGCTGATCGTCGCCAAAGCCATCGCCTGGTGGCTGAGCGGATCGGTGAGCATGCTCGCCGGGCTGACCGACTCGGCACTCGATGGTGTTACCTCGCTGCTCAACCTGCTGGCGGTGCATTACGCATTGCGCCCGGCGGATAACGATCACCGTTACGGCCATGGCAAAGCCGAATCACTGTCGGGCATGGCCCAGGCGCTGTTTATTGGCGGCAGTGCGGTATTGATTGCCTTGCAGGCGATTGAGCGGCTCAAGCATCCAGAACCGGTAGGGGCACCGTGGCTCAGTATTGGGGTCATCATTTTCTCCCTGGCCCTGACCTTCGCGCTGCTGATGCTGCAACATCGGGTGATTCGCGAAACGGGTTCCAACGCCGTGCGCGCCGACTCGCTGCATTACCGCTCGGACATGATGCTCAACGGCAGCATTTTAGTGGCCTTGGTATTGGCCGGGTTCGGCTGGCATCAACTGGACGCGTGGTTCGGTTTGGGGATTGCCGTCTACATTCTGTGGAGCGCGATTCAGATCGCACGAGAAAGCTTTGCGGTACTGATGGATGAGGAACTGCCGCTGAATGTCAGCCAGCACATGCTGGAGTTGGCTTGCAGTGTGCCGGGTGTGCTTGGCGCCCATGACCTGCGCACACGGATTTCCGGCAGTCACTGGTTCGTCCAGCTGCATCTGGAGTTGCCGGGAGAGTTGACGCTGTCCGTGGCCCATGGCATCAGCGACCAAGTCGCCGAGGCCATCCATACCGCTTACCCGCGAGCCGAAGTGCTGGTACACGCCGACCCGAGGGATGTGGTCTTGGCCGCTCGGGCTCAGTCAGTCACCTGATAACCGCGACTGCTCAGGCAATTGCCCTCGGCCTGCCGGTAGGCTTGTACTACCGACGGGTCCGGTTGATAGGTGACGGCTCTCGGGTCAAAGCCACTTTGTTGTACCGCCCAGCGCGAGCAATCTTGACCGTCTTGACGGGACTGCTCCGGCGACTGGCCGTTGGCCGGATAGGCCACCACGTCATAACCATTGTTGGCGGGTTGTGGCTGCGGTTGCGGTGCGCCCATCGGCGGCTCAACCACTACGTAGTCCTGGGTGCTTTCTTCGTAGGCGTAATACGAGCCGGCCGCAAGAAACAGCAACGCGCCACCGACCCACACTTCACGGGCGTAGTCGGGCAGGTAACTGACTCGAATCCCGCGAGGTGGCTCAACCACCATGTACCGCGGACCTTGCGGACGATACCAGTAGCCGCCTGAGTAAAAGTAATCCTGCCCACGGTACGGCACGCGGAAGTTACGGTCCGGGAAGCGGTCAATCATGTAACCGGGACGATACTGCGGCCCTGGGCCCCAACCATTGCCATGTCCATCCGGACGACCCGCCCAGCGATGATCGTCGGGATGTGAGCCCGGACCACCCGCCTGCCAGTGCTGGTTGTAATTGTTGCGCTGTGGCACATCCTGATAGTAGCCGCGTTGAGGTTCCTGGGTCTGACGCACGGTATCGGGCTTGCCCTGGATCGGCAGATTATTGGCTGGTTGCTGCGGTGGTCGGCCTTGCCCGTTCGGTTGCTGCTGGGGCGGATGGTTTTGCCACTGGCCGCCCTGATTCTGCCCGTTGTGCTCGAACTGGCGATAGTTCTCGCCACGAATAATCTCGTTGTTCTGCGGGCGAGGTTGATTCTGCTGCGGGTTATTTTGCGGATGCGGCTGATCGCCACCGTGCCCCTGATTTTCTCCCCGGTGCTCAGACCCGCGCTGCTCACCCTCGGGCCCGCGGTTCTGTGGTTCATCGGCAAATGATTGCGCCGTGATACTTACCCATAGCAAACCAACACCGGCCAAACGCCAGATGCGCGACTTCATGCTTTTCCTCACTGCGGGTTAGGGCTTGTACGTAAGACTGAAAAAGCACAGGCCGGTTCGGCAACAGGTTATCAGTCACGCCACTTATTTCGCAGGCCTTAACCGCAATCACACGCACAAAAAAGGGAGACCTGTCGGCCTCCCTTTGAGAATTTTGTCCGTTGCTCGACGCTTTTGACGTCGGCTCACATCACGCCGTCTTCTGGACAGTGTGTCGCTCGGGGGCCGACTCAGCCCCGGTAGGGGTGGCGACCGCAGCAGGCCTGATGGGCGAGCCGCACTGGACTGTTTGTCCGAGCAGTGATTCTGGTGATAAGAATAGGCTTGAAGCGCCGGCAGCGGATTGCGAAGATTGCTCGATTAAACATCACTTGCGCAATTTTTAACCCTGGATAGATAATCCGCCGCAATAGTTATGACAAAGGCCTGATTGATGAGCAAACTCGACCGATACGACCTGAGCATTTTGGCGGAATTGCAGCGTGACGCGCGCATCTCCAATCAAGAGCTGGCCGAACGCATCGGCCTCTCCCCTTCGCCTTGCTCACGGCGGGTCAAGCAATTGGAGGATGACGGCTACATCTCGCGCCAAGTGGCCCTACTGGACCGCAAGATGCTGGGCCTGAGCCTGACAGCCTATGTGCTGATCGGCATGGACCGGCACACACCGGAGCGTTTCGAGAACTTCGAAGCCGCAATTCGCACCCTTCCTCAAGTGCTGGAATGCAGCCTTGTGACCGGTATGGACGCCGACTACCAGTTGAAGGTAGTGGTGCCAGACATGGATCACTATCAGAAACTGCTGCTGGGCCATCTGACCCGTATTGAAGGGGTGACCAGCGTGCGCTCAAGCTTCGTGCTGAACCAGGTGTTGAACAGTACCGAGTTGCCATTGACTCATCTACGCAGCTGAGCACACCTTCACCGGCACGCCCCATAGTTGCAATGCATTGCCGCAGAAGAGGTCCGCACAAGCGCCCCATAACGGTGGCACACCGACGCAGGTCAATGCGGCGTCAATCCGCCATGGCGTATACTCGCCCGGCCCTTTTAGCCCTGCCCGCGCCGGAGATGTTCAATGGATCCTGCCGTATTCGAAGAATGGATGATGACTGGCCTGGTCAGCATCCTGATCATTTTCATGGGTTTCATCGTCTGGGACCTGGCGAAGAAGTCCAAGGCCGGCAAGTTCGGCACCTTCATTTTGTTCTTCGTGCTGGGCCTGGGAATTCTCGCGTTCATCATCAAAAGCGTGGTCATTGCGTACATCGAGAACAGCTCGTCATAAACGCGCGGGCACTTCCTTCCACTGCCCCTGATCGAGCCCTTCGATCGTCCAGTCGCCAATTTTGACTCGTACCAGACGTAACGTCGGCAAGCCGACCGCCGCCGTCATGCGCCGCACTTGACGGTTGCGACCTTCGCGAATGACCAACTCCAGCCAACGGGTCGGCACGCTTTTGCGAAAACGCACCGGCGGGTTGCGTGGCCATAGCTCAGGCTCATCCAGTTGCCGCGCCTCGGCGGGCAGGGTCATGCCGTCGTTCAACTCGACTCCCTCGCGCAAGCGCTGCAATTGGTCGGCACTCGGTTCGCCTTCCACCTGCACCCAATAAGTCTTGGCCAACTTGTGTTTAGGGTCGGCAATCCGCGCCTGAAGCTGGCCGTCGTTGGTCAGCAACAACAAACCTTCGCTGTCACGGTCCAGCCGCCCGGCCGGGTAGATCCCCGCAATGTCGATAAAATCCTTGAGCGTCGCCCGGCCTTCCCCGTCGCTGAACTGCGTCAGCACATCGAACGGCTTGTTGAACAGGACAAGCTTGGGCTCGGCCGGCGGTGCTTTGGCAACACGGCGCGGGGCAGATTGCGGATTATTCACGCCAGGGCGGCGGGAAACGGGACGTGGAGGACGAGGCATAGGAAAAGGAACATCTAACGGTCAGGACCGACAATGCTAGTGGTCTGACCGTTAAATGACCACCGCGCAATCAGCGGAACGGCGGCTCGTCGAAGCTACGCAGCTTGCGCGAGTGCAGCGAGTTGAGTTCGGTGCGCAACAGATCCACCGCCTCGATGCCGATTTTCAAGTGCTGGCTGACGGCGCGCTCGTAGAAGGCGTTCGCCGAACCCGGCAGCTTGATCTCACTGTGCAGCGGCTTGTCTGAGACACAGAGCAGCGTGCCGTAAGGCACCCGCAAGCGATAACCTTGCGCGGCAATCGTGCCGCTTTCCATGTCCACCGCCACGGCGCGAGACAGGTTGATCAGCGGACGCTCCTGAGCCCAGCGCAGTTCCCAATTACGGTCGTCGTAGGTCAGCACGGTGCCGGTACGCAGGCGCTTTTTAAGCTCGTCACCTTTCTCGCCAGTGATGTTGGCAGCCGCCTGTTGCAAAGCCATCTGCACTTCGGCCAGGGCCGGGATCGGAATGTTCGGCGGCACGACCCGGTCGAGAATCCCGTCGCGACGCATGTAGGCGTGAGCCAGCACGTAGTCGCCAATGGTCTGGGACTGACGCAAGCCGCCACAGTGGCCGATCATCAACCAGCAATGCGGGCGCAACACGGCCAAGTGGTCGGTGATGTTTTTCGCATTGGACGGGCCGACACCGATGTTCACTAAGGTCACACCGTGGCCGTCGTTGGCGATCAGGTGATAAGCCGGCATCTGATAGCGGTGCCAGACCACGCCAGCGGCAATCGCCGACGCTTCGCCATGGTCCATGCTTTTTTCGATGATCACATTGCCCGGCAGCACCATGCGCACGAAACGCGGGTCGCTGCGCAACTGCTCCAGGCCATGGACGATGAACTGGTCCACGTAGCGGTGGTAGTTGGTCAGCAGAATCCACGGCTGCACATGACGCCAGTCACTGCCGGTGTAATGCACCAACCGACGCAGCGAGAAGTCCACCCGCGCCGCATCGAACAGGGCCAGCGGCAGTGGATCGGTGTTTTCCCAATCGTATAAACCGTCGGCGATGCCGTCGGTGGCCGCAGACAGGTCGGTACTGGGGAATACTCGCGCCAACACGGCAGCGGTGACGCCGGAGCCGGCCAGCTCATCGCCCTGCTCGACGATGTACGGATAAGGAATATTCTGCTGGCTGACGCCGACTTCTACCGTGACGGTGAAGTCGTGCATCAACGGCACCAGCTGTTCCAGCAAATATTTACGGAACGCGGCGGGATGGGTGACGGTGACGCTGTAGGTACCCGGCAACTGGACCTTGGCATAGGCGCGCGTGGTCTGTGGGACTTCACCCTGGCAAAGATAGGTCAGGCGCAGTTCCGGGTAACGAAACATCGCACGCTGTTCGGCGTCCGGCTCGACACGATCCTTGAGATAACGCTTGAGTGCCTGACTCAGTGCCGAGGTTGCACGCTCGTGCAGAGCGGCAAGCCTGTCTACGGCTTGTTCGGCGGTTTGAACGACAATAAACGCTTCGGTCACGATCAGCTTCCTGTGTTCTGACTTGCAGGCCTTCATCTTGCCTGCATCGTCGTCCAACGGGAACCGCGGCGTGTTGATACGAATACTCAGAACACCCACGATCCAGATATGAGTGCGTGTCGATCATAGAAGCGGGGTCGAGCGGGCGACTATCGCTTCAACCTCCAGCCCACGCGGCAACACACCGTACACCCGGCCCGCCGATCCCAGTCGACTGGCGATAAACGCATCGCTGACCGCCGCATTGCCCGCCTCCAACAGCAACTTGGCTTGAAGCCCCAGCGCGATATCCTCGGTCAACTGTCGGGCGCGGTATTGAATGTCACAGGTGTCTTTGAACGCTGCCTGCAACTGGTGGATGTGCGCAGCCAGACGTTTATCGCCATGACCATCGCCCAGCTCATTGAACAACACATCGAGCACCCCCGGCTCTTTCGACAAGGCGCGCAGCACATCGAGGCATTGCACGTTGCCAGAACCTTCCCACGTCGAGTTCACTGGAGCCTCACGGTACAAGCGCGGCAGGATGCTCTCTTCAACATAACCGGCGCCGCCCATGCATTCAGCGGCTTCGTTGATCATGGCGGGCGCGCGCTTACAAATCCAATACTTGCCCACCGCCGTCACCAGCCGAGCGAATTTCGCTTCATGAGTATCCGTCAGGTGATCCAGGGCACGGCCCATGCGCAGGCTGAGTGCCAGAGCGGCTTCGCTTTCCAGCGCCAAATCAGCCAGCACGTTCTGCATCAGCGGTTGCTCGCTGAGCAGCTTGCCGCCGACTAGGCGATGGGCGCAGTGATGGCTGGCCTGAGTCAGGGCCTGACGCATCAACGCGCTGGACCCCACCATGCAATCGAAGCGGGTCATTGCAACCATTTCAATGATGGTCGGCACGCCTCGCCCCTCCTCGCCGATCATCAAGGCCAGCGCCCCACGGAACTCCACCTCGCTGGACGCGTTGGAGCAGTTACCGAGTTTGTTTTTCAGCCGCTGAATGTAGAACTGATTGCGCGTGTCGTCCGGACGATGACGCGGCAGCAAAAAACAGCTCAAGCCCTTTTCAGTCTGGGCCAACGTCAGAAAGGCATCGCACATCGGCGCCGAGCAGAACCACTTATGCCCCACCAGCTCATAAGGCTGGCCGGGACCACGAGCGCCGACCGGATACGCTTGGGTAGTGTTGGCGCGCACGTCGGTGCCGCCCTGCTTTTCAGTCATGGCCATGCCGAGCGTGACGCCGGCCTTGTGTGCCATGCCAACGTTACGCGGGTCATAGTCGGTGGCGAGGACTTTCGGCAGCCACTGCTCGGCGACATCCGCCTGCAGGCGCAGGGCGGGAACGCTGGCGAAGGTCATGGTCAACGGACAACCACTGCCAGCCTCGGCCTGACTGTGCAGGTAACTCATGGCGGCACGGGCGACGTGGGCACCGGACTGCGGGTGCGTCCAGGGTAGCGAGGTCAAACCGTGCTCGATCGCCGTGCGCATCAGCTCGTGATAGGCCGGATGAAACTCCACCAGGTCAATGCGATGCCCGTAACGGTCATGACTGGCGAAAACCGGCTTGTTCTGATTGGCCAAAAACCCGGCTTCCATCAGCGGACCGCCGGCCAGCGCACCATACGCATCGATCCGAGACTCGGCCCAACCGCCCCCGAAACATCGCGACCACTCCTGCAACGGCACGTCGATGCGGTACAGGTTGATGCCGTCCAGCGACGGCGGTTGGTTGGTGACTTCGTGGGTTTCGGCAAACTGATGCAGGTTCATGACGGGCTCGTTTGATCAGCCTGGGGATTTTCAGTTAAGCACTGCCCCCCGACTGATCAAAGCGTCATATCTGCCTAACTATCGGCGCTTTCGCCTTGCTTTTTCGCCAGCACTCGACGATAGAGCGCGGCCTGTAAATCCTCGAATTTCACGGGTTTACTCAGGTAATCGGTCAAACCGCAGCTCGGGCAGCGCTCGCGCTCAACGCTCAGCGCCAACACAAACACCGGCAAATAGACACAGCCTGGCAGCGAGCGGATCTGACAGCAGACGGACACGCCGTTCAGTGACTGCAACTGACAATCCAGTAAAACCGCGTCAAAGACTTCACGCTGCAAGTAATCGAGCGCAGCGTTGCCGCTGTCGGCGGTCCGTACTCGGAACCCAAGCTTGAGCAACATCCCGCGCATCACCAGTTGGTTGATGCTGTTGCCATCCACCAGCAATACCGCGCACTCCTGGGGTGAGCGCAGACGGATGCCCTGCCGGGCAATCGGCGGAGCAACGGATGGCTCCACAACAGGCAGCGCAAACTCGACGTCCAATTGGAAGCGACTACCGCGCCCCGGTTCAGATCGGTGGGTCAAGTGCCCGCCCAGTAACTCGACCAGTTGCCGACAAATCGCCAGCCCGACACCAAGACCGCCATATTCACGTGTCATTGAGCTATCGAGTTGGAAGAAGCGCTGATACATCGTCGCTTCACCCAAATCGGTGAAGCCGATACCGGTGTCAATCACCGCAAAAGACAACGCCAGCCGCTCGTTGCCCAGCGGCTTGCCGGTCACTCGCAGCGCCAGCCCACCGACCCGGGTGAACTTGATGGCATTGTCCAGCAAACACTCCAGGCACTGCGCCAACTTGGCGCTGTCACCAATCAAGCGATCGGGCAAGCCTGGCGTCACGTCTACCTTGAAGTCGAGGGACTTACTCGACGCGTTACCCTCGAACTGCGCGCGCAACGCCTCGACGACACCGCGCAAACTGAATGTCGCCGGATTAGCCCTGAGCTTGCCGGCCTGCAACTCAGTCAGGGTCAGAATACCGTTGACCATGCGCATCATGTCCCGCGCCGAACCGGCGGCTGTTTGCTGGTATTGCTCAAGCTCCGGGTCCATATCGACGGTTTGCATCAGCTCCAGTGAACCGATCACACCATTCATGGGCGTGCGCAGTTCATGGGTCAGCGTGGCGAGAAACTCGTCTTTGAGCTGGTTGCTGCGGGCCAGTTGCTGGTTGAGCACTTCAAGCTTCTGACCCGCATCGAACAGCGTCTGGGCTTGCTGCTGGCGCATGGCATTGATGCGATCGGCCAGGGCCAGGGACAGCAGCGCCACTTCGATCGCAGAACCGATCTGGCTGGCGTACATCGTCAGGAAGACGTTGGGCAGGTAACCCAGCACCATCAGCGTATTAACAATGCCGCCCAGCAAGAACGTTGACCAGGCAATGATGAAATAACGCGCCACCCGCAGGCCGCGCCACCAGGCGAAAATCCCGGCGGCAAAAATCACCACGGTAAAGAGCAGGGCAAGCGTCGTCGCCAAACGCAGGGCCAAGGCATAACTGGTCATCAAGGACAACCCGACCACCACTGCGCCAAACACAATCAAACCCAGCAGCAGGCGATCAAGCCAGCGACTGTAGGTGGCGGTCTGCAAGAAACTGCGGGCGAACTGGCTGCCGAACAGCCCCGCGCAACCGATGAAGAACGGCGTCGCAGCATTAGCCCACCACGGGCTGTTCGGCCAGAAATACTCCACGCCAGCGCCGTTTACAGACAACTGATAAAAGCCGAACGAGGCGATATAGAAAATGTAATAGAGGTAGCTGGTGTCGCGCACGCTGAGAAAGATGAACAGGTTGTAAACCACCATCCCCAGCAACACACCGTAAATCAGCCCCAGCACATAGAGCCGGGTCGGCTGGTCTTCGAGGTAGGCGGTGCTCGACCATAACGTCACCGGTGCCTGAATCGAACCTTCACTTTGCAGACGCAAGTAAGCCGTTTGTGCCTGCTCGGGCTTGAAGTCCAGGCTGAACAAATAGTTGTTTTGGCGAATCTCGCGACTGTCAAACGGCAGCGTATCACCTGTACGGCGGATCAACTGATAGTGGCCATCAGCATCAGGCAAATAGAGATCGAGGTGATCAAGTGGCGGATAGGCCAGTTCCAGCAACCAAGTGCGTTGCGCCGCCGGGTTGGTCGGGCGATAACGCAAGTCGATTTTGAGCCAGAATACCGAACGAGAATAACCGGCGTTGAGCGCCGCTTTATCGTGGGGTTTGAAGTTTCCGGCGGCAGATTGCGCCAGGACGTCGGCGATGGTCGCCTGAGCACTGGCGTCTTCATACACCTGCATCGTTCGCCCCAAGGGGAGGCTTTGGGTGAACTCATCAAACTCGACGGCGCTTGCCAAAAGGGGCAAACACAGCAGCAACATCAGCAAATAGCGCATTTAAGCCCCAGCGTGACCTTTCCGGTTGTGTCAGGAAGCCCCCCCATTCCTTTTGAGTAGACGTAAAACCGGTAGTACCTGTTATTGATTTGGATCCACTCTAGCATAGCCGCTGATGGCCATTGAACACCATTGATATTTTTCCTACAAAGGCTCTAGAACGGGTGTTTCAGCGCAACATATTGAGATAGAGCTGTTGGCTTGGTCTGCGATGGAAAAGACTGCCGAGGTCCTTGAGCGCGCGCGGTAACGAAGCGGGCTCCCTCGCCACACAGTATTGGCCTGTACAGATGCCGCAACACCCGAAAAAACAGGTTTGGTGGTAAGCTCGCGCACCATGAATATCTACAGCTCTCGTCCCGTTGTCCTCTGTCTCTCCGGCCACGACCCTAGTGGTGGCGCCGGCTTGCAGGCAGATATCGAAGCCCTGCTCGCTCAGGGTTGTCATGCGGCCCCGGCCATCACCGCCCTGACCGTGCAAGACACGGTCAATGTCACTGACTTCCGCGTCCTCGACCGTGAGTGGGTCTTGGCCCAGGCCAACGCCGTGCTCAACGACTCCGAAGTCGCGGCCGTGAAACTGGGCATGCTCGGGTCCCTGGAAATGGTCGACACCGTGGTCGAACTGCTGTCGGCGCATCCGCATTTGCCGGTGGTCTGCGACCCGGTGCTGCGCGCCGGTGGTGGCGGGCGCCTGGGCAAGGACGAAGTTGGCTATGCCATGCGCGAACGTCTGCTGCCGCTGTCGATCATCGCCACCCCTAACCTCCCCGAAGCCCGCATCCTCGCCGAACTGCCTGAAGGCACCGCTGACGAGTGCGCTGAAAAACTGCTGCCCTTCGTCAAACACCTGCTGATCACTGGCGGCCATGGCGACGAACACGAAATCCACAATCGCCTGTACAGCCGCGACGGCCGCCGCGAAACCTTCACCTGCCAACGTTTGCCGGGCAGTTATCACGGCTCCGGCTGCACCCTCGCCAGCGCCCTAGCCGGTCGTCTGGCTCAAGGTGAAAACCTCGCCAGCGCCGTGCAGACCGCGCTTAACTACACGTGGCGCACCCTGCGTGATGCGGAGCAACTTGGCAAAGGCCAGTTCGTACCGCGCCGCCTGCCGCTGGATTTTTGTTCGTAACGTCATGAGGCCTGCCCGATGAAACTACGTGGCCTGTACGCCATTACCGATAGCCAGTTACTGGCCGGTAAATTTCTTTCATACGTGGAGGCGGCGCTGGAAGGCGGCGTCACCTTGCTTCAGTACCGCGACAAGAGCAGCGACGAGGCCCGACGCCTGCGTGAGGCCCAAGCCCTGCGTGATCTGTGCGAACGCTACAAGACTCAACTAATCATCAACGACGACGCTGAACTGGCCGCACGCCTCAACGTCGGCGTGCATCTGGGCCAGACCGACGGTCCGCTAACGCCTGCCCGCGCGCTGCTCGGACGCCAAGCAATCATCGGCGCGACCTGCCACGCGCAACTCGAACTCGCAGAGCACGCCGCCAAGGAGGGCGCCAGTTACGTCGCCTTCGGACGCTTTTTCAACTCCAACACCAAACCCGGCGCACCGACCGCCAGCCTGGACCTGCTGGACCAGGCCCGCAGCAAACTGCACCTGCCAATCTGCGCAATCGGCGGCATCACCCTCGACAACGCCGCGCCATTGGTAGCCCACGGAGTCGATTTGCTGGCGGTGATCCACGGTCTTTTTGGCGCCGACAGCACCGCCGAGGTGACGCGCCGTGCCCGTGCCTTTAACGAACTGTTCAAATCCTGATTTTTGAGAGCCCGATCATGTCTCGTTCCGAAACCCTGTTTGCCAATGCCCAGAAACACATCCCTGGTGGCGTGAACTCGCCCGTTCGCGCTTTCAAGAGCGTTGGCGGCACCCCGTTGTTTTTCAAACATGCCGAAGGCGCCTACGTCACTGACGAAGACGACAAGCGTTATGTGGATTACGTTGGTTCGTGGGGGCCAATGATCCTCGGTCACAGCCACCCGGACGTGCTGGACGCGGTGCGCAAACAACTGGGCCACGGCCTGTCTTACGGCGCCCCGACCGCCATGGAAACCGAGATGGCGGACCTGGTCTGCTCAATCGTGCCGTCGATGGAAATGGTGCGCATGGTCAGCTCCGGCACCGAAGCGACCATGAGCGCCATCCGCCTGGCCCGTGGTTTTACCGGCCGCGACGACATCATCAAGTTTGAAGGCTGCTACCACGGCCACTCCGACAGCCTGCTGGTCAAGGCCGGTTCCGGCCTGCTGACTCAGGGTGTACCCAGCTCGGCCGGCGTGCCGGCGGACTTCGCCAAACACACCCTGACTCTGCCGTTCAACGACATCGACGCGGTGGCAACCATGCTCGCTGAAGTCGGCCAGGACGTGGCGTGCATCATCGTCGAGCCGGTGGCCGGCAACATGAACTGCGTACCGCCTGCACCCGGCTTCCTCGAAGGCTTGCGGACGTTGTGCGACCAGCACGGCGTGGTGCTGATCTTCGACGAGGTGATGACCGGTTTCCGTGTCGCACTCGGCGGCGCCCAGGCGCACTTCGGCGTGACACCCGACCTGAGCACCTTCGGCAAGATCATTGGTGGCGGCATGCCTGTCGGCTGCTTCGGCGGCAAACGCGAAATCATGTCGCACATCGCGCCACTGGGTCCGGTCTACCAGGCGGGCACCTTGTCGGGTAACCCACTGGCCATGGCCGCCGGCCTGACCACTCTGCGCCTGATCAGCCGTCCGGGCTTCCATGCCGAACTGAGCGACTACACCCGCCGCCTGCTTGAAGGCCTGCAACAGCGCGCCGACGCCGCTGGCATTCCGTTCGTGACCACTCAAGCCGGCGGCATGTTTGGCTTGTACTTCAGCGCTGCTGACAACATCGTCACGTTCGATGACGTGATGTCCAGCGACGCCAATCTGTTCAAGCGCTTTTTCCACCTGATGCTGGAAGGTGGCGTGTACCTGGCACCCAGCGCATTCGAAGCCGGCTTCACCTCGATCGCTCATGGCGAAACCGAGTTGAAACTAACATTGGACGCCGCAGAACGAGCCTTCGCCGCACTGAAATAATGCCGCCGCGCTGACGCTGGCCATTGCCAGCGTCAGCTTTCACCTACATAGCTGTCCTTTTTCCTACCCTTGCGCTGACGATCCCCCATAAATCGGGCTATATATTCCCCGAGCAGCAGAAAAACGAGTAAAGACTTTGTAAGGTTGGCCCTGCTTATTTCATAATGCGCGCTTATTGGATCCCTCGATGGGTCCGCGCGCCCTTCAGAGGTAAGTCGATTCCCATGAACCGCATCGGCTGCACCCTTGCATTGGGCTGCCTGTTGCTCCTTCAGCCCCTGCTCGCGCACGCACAAGCAGGCGGCAACTCGTTGTTGATCCCGGCGATGGGTCGCTGCACCCTTAATACTCAGCCGCAAGACGTGACGCAGGCCCTCGCCGCCTGCCAAAAAGCGGCGACTGAAGGGGATGCGCAAGCGCAATACGAGTTGGGTGAGTTCTACTACGACGGCAAAAATGCGCCGCGCGACCTCAATCAAGCCCTCAGCTACTTCGAAAAAGCCTCGCTACAAGGGCACGCCCAGGCGCAATTCAAACTCGGCACCATGTTCTTTCACGGCGAAGGCGTACCGGCCAACAACGTCCAGGCGTATATCGTGCTGAAAATGGCGGCGGTCAATGGCGCCGAAGATGCGTTGGACACTGCCGACGAAGTCGCCGAAAAAATGCCACGCGAAGAACTGGAAGTCGCGACCCAGGTGCTGGGGCAAATATTCCGTAAATACTTGATGGAATTGCAGAGCGCCGATGGGCGCACGCCCTTCTCGCCACTGCCTTAATCACGCCGACGATCTTTCTGCCCCGCTCGCGAACAAACCCTGGCCCACACTCGACCGGCTCTCTAGGTGAGGGCGCGATTAAATACGTGGGTTTGCCCGCGAAGGGGCCACTCGACTCAAGTACTACTTCTCAGGCATCGGCATAGGCATCGGAAACGGCATGACATTGCCGACCGCGCCGCGAGCTTCGCTGATTTTCGGTGTACCCAGCCGCTCGACCTCGTCGATGCGCACAATAGAATGCATCGGCACAAAACTGCGCACCACACCCTCGAACTGAGCCTTGAGTTTCTCTTCGCTCGGGTCGACGACCACTTGCGTGCGCTCGCCAAAGACGAACTCTTCCACTTCCAGGAAGCCCCACAGATCACTTTGATAGATCTGCTTGGCATACATTTCGTATACCTGGCCTTGGTTGAGGAAAATCACCTTATAGATTGGAGCTTCACGTTTGGTCATGGTGGGCGGGTAACACATCGGCGATAAAAATGAGGGCGCGAACTATAGCATAGCCACCGGACGCACAGCGGTAGGAACCTTGGGACATGTTCCCTATAATGCGCGGTTCTTTGAATCACGTGATGACTCTTTCCATGGCCAAGAAGCTTTACATCGAAACCCACGGTTGCCAGATGAACGAGTACGACAGCTCGCGCATGGTCGATCTGCTGGGCGAACATCAGGCCCTGGAAGTCACGGCGCGCGCTGAAGACGCGGACGTGATCCTGCTCAACACCTGCTCCATTCGCGAGCGCGCCCAGGACCGGGTCTACTCCCAGCTCGGCCGCTGGCGCGAACTGAAGCTCGCCAATCCGGACATGGTCATCGCTGTCGGTGGTTGCGTGGCCAGCCAGGAAGGCGCGGCCATTCGCGATCGCGCACCGTATGTTGACGTCGTGTTCGGCCCGCAGACTCTGCACCGGCTGCCGGAAATGATCGACGCTGCGCGCGCCACCAAACTGCCGCAAGTCGACGTCTCATTTCCCGAAATCGAAAAGTTCGACCACCTGCCCGAGCCCCGTGTTGACGGTCCAAGCGCCTATGTGTCGGTGATGGAAGGCTGTAGCAAGTACTGCACGTTTTGCGTGGTGCCCTACACCCGTGGTGAAGAAGTCAGCCGACCGTTCGACGACGTGATCGCCGAGATCATTCACTTGGCCGAAAACGGCGTGCGCGAAGTGACCTTGCTGGGGCAGAACGTCAACGGTTATCGCGGCACCACTCACGACGGTCGCCTGGCAGATCTGGCCGAGCTGATCCGCGTGGTCGCTGCCGTCGATGGCATCGACCGGATTCGCTACACCACGTCACACCCGCTGGAGTTTTCCGACAGCCTGATCCAGGCACACGCCGACGTGCCGGAACTGGTCAAACACTTGCACTTGCCGGTGCAATCGGGCTCGGACCGAATCCTTTCGGCCATGAAACGCAACCACACCGCACTGGAATACAAATCCAAACTGCGCAAACTGCGGGCTGCTGTGCCGGGAATCTGCATCAGCTCGGACTTCATCGTCGGCTTCCCGGGCGAAACCGAGAAAGATTTCGAGCAGACCATGAAACTGATCGAAGACGTCGGCTTCGACTTCTCTTATTCGTTCGTTTACAGCCAGCGCCCCGGCACCCCAGCGGCAGATCTGGCAGACGAAACGCCGGAAGCGCTGAAAAAAGAACGACTGAACGCCCTGCAACATCGCCTGAACCAACAAGGTTTCGAAATCAGCCGACAAATGGTCGGCTCGACGCAGCGTATTTTGGTCACCGATTATTCGAAAAAAGACCCTGGCGAGCTGCAAGGCCGTACCGAGAATAATCGTATCGTCAACTTCCGCTGCGACAATCCAACCTTGATCGGTCAATTCGCCGACGTCCACATCGACGCCGCCCAGCCGCACTCGCTGCGGGGGTCGTTAATCCAATAACACAGACCTCAGATAAACGAGGATCAAATGCGGGGGCTGGCCGGCTTGCGAAAGCGCTGTCACGGCCGGCATCTGTTTTGGATGTGAGGCCCTCATCGCTGGTAAGCCAGCGCCCACAATGGAACTGCTTTGTTCTTGAGAGCGGACTCATCCATTTAAGAGCTTTCGCACCCAGGCCTCTGGCGTTATCCTTGATTTCATCTTAATTGCCCCAGGGCGGCTAAATACGACCTTGAACGCACCCATCGAACCACATCGTTTTATCCTCGAGCCGTTTGAAGCTCGGCGCTTCGCCAATCTGTGCGGGCAATTCGACGAGCATCTACGCTTGATCGAACAGCGCCTGACTATCGAGATCCGCAACCGCGGCAACCAGTTCGAGATGATAGGCGACCCGAAGCACACTTCCTCCGCGGAAAACCTTCTGCGCCGTCTGTACCGAGAAACCAAGGGGACAGAGCTGTCGCCGGACATGGTTCACCTGTTCCTGCAGGAATCGGCCGTCGAGGAAATGGACAACGTCTCCCCCGCTGAACCCTCCGTCGCCCTGCGCACCAAAAAAGGCATGATCCGCCCTCGCGGCTTGAATCAGTTGCGCTATGTGAAGGAAATTCTCGGTAACGACATCAATTTCGGCATCGGTCCCGCCGGTACCGGCAAGACCTATCTGGCCGTTGCCTGCGCGGTAGACGCGCTGGAACGCGAACAGATTCGACGCATCCTGCTGGTGCGCCCAGCGGTTGAAGCGGGCGAAAAGCTCGGTTTCCTGCCCGGTGACTTGTCGCAGAAAATTGACCCGTACTTGCGACCGCTCTACGACGCCCTTTATGAAATGCTCGGCTTCGAATACGTGGCCAAACTGATCGAGCGTCAAGTGATTGAAGTCGCGCCGCTGGCCTATATGCGCGGTCGCACGCTGAATAACAGCTTCATCATTCTCGACGAAAGCCAGAACACCACCGTTGAACAGATGAAGATGTTCCTGACCCGGATCGGCTTCGGTTCCACCGCCGTCATCACCGGTGACATCACACAGGTGGACCTGCCGAAAGGCACCAAGTCTGGGCTGCACCACGTGATCGAAGTGCTCAAAGACGTGCCGGGCATCAGCTTCACCCACTTCAAGCCGAAAGATGTTGTGCGCCACCCCTTGGTGCAGCGGATTGTCGAAGCCTATGAGCGCTTCGAGAACCGCGTGGACGATGAAGCGCCGAAGGATAGCCGTCGCGATGCTTGAGCTTGATCTGCAACTGGCCACCGAAGCGCCAGTCCCAAGCGAAGCCAAGTTGCGCCAATGGTGCGAACTGGCGTTGCGCCAACGTACTGCCGACTCTGAAATGACCATTCGCCTGGTGGATGAAGAAGAAGCTCGCGAGCTGAACTTCACCTGGCGGCAGAAGGACTACGCCACTAACGTGTTGTCGTTCCCCGCCGACGTGCCCGACGAATTTCTCGACATTCCCTTGCTGGGCGACCTGGTGATTTGCGTCGCCGTGGTCGAGCGCGAAGCGGCCGAACAAGACAAGGAACTAAACGCCCACTGGGCACATCTGGTCATTCACGGCTGCTTGCATCTACTCGGTTACGACCACATAGATGACGACGAAGCCGAAGAAATGGAAGCACTGGAACGAACGTTGCTTGCAGAGTTGGGGTACCCCGACCCATACGCGGACGACGAACCCGAAACATCCCCTATCGTCATAACAAAGGATTCAGAGTAATCGCTATGAGCGAAGATCGATCGAGCAACGGGCAGAAGTCATGGCTGGGTAAGCTCACCCAGGCTTTTGCCCACGAGCCGAAAAACCGCCAGGAGCTGCTGGAGCTGCTGCGCGACGCGCACCAAAATAAACTGTTGGACAGCGAAGCGCTGGCCATCGTCGAAGGCGCCATCCAGGTCGCGGACCTGCAAGTACGGGACATCATGGTCCCACGCTCGCAAATGGTCAGCATCAAGGCGACCCAGACACCCCGTGAGTTCCTGCCAGCCGTGGTCGACTCGGCCCACTCCCGCTACCCGGTGATCGGCGAAAGCCACGATGACGTGATGGGTGTGTTGCTGGCCAAGGACTTACTGCCGTTGATCCTCAAGGAGAATGGCGACAGCTTCAACATCAAGGACCTCTTGCGCCCGGCCACCTTCGTGCCGGAGTCCAAGCGCCTTAACGTGCTGCTGCGCGAGTTCCGCGCCAACCACAACCACATGGCCATCGTGATTGACGAATACGGCGGCGTGGCTGGACTGGTGACCATCGAAGACGTGCTGGAGCAAATTGTCGGCGACATCGAAGACGAGCATGACGTCGAAGAAGATAGCTACATCAAGCCACTGCCCAGCGGTGACTTTCTGATCAAGGCCCTCACCCCAGTCGAAAACTTCAACGAGTTCTTTGACAGCGAGTTTTCCGACGATGAGTTCGACACCGTCGGCGGCTTGGTGATGAGTGCGTTCGGGCATTTGCCAAAACGCAACGAAATCACGGAAATCGGCCCGTATCGCTTCCGCATTTTGAACGCCGACAGCCGCCGGATTCATCTGCTGCGCCTGACACCTATCGCCCGGTAACTCTAAGGATTGAAATGCGCTGGATAACCCGCCCCGGCTGGCCCGGTAACCTGCTGGCCGTGGCGGCCGGTGCAATCACCACCCTGGCGTTGGCGCCGTTTGATATCTGGCCGCTGGCATTGCTGGCAGTCGGCTTCTTTTACGCCGGGTTGCGCGAACTGAACCCCCGCCAGGCCCTGGGCCGTGGCTGGTGCTTTGGTTTCGGCCTGTTTGGGGCCGGCACCAGCTGGATCTACTACAGCATTCACCATTTTGGCGGTGCTTCGGTGCTATTGGCCGGGTTGCTGATGCTGGCCTTCACCGCCGCGATTGCCTGGTTCTTCGCTCTGCCGGCCTGGCTCTGGGCACGCTGGTTACGCCGCAACGAAGCGCCGCTGGCCGATGCCTTGGCCTTCGCCGCGTTGTGGGTAGGCCAGGAAGCTTTCCGGGGCTGGTTCCTCACCGGTTTCCCGTGGCTCTACTCCGGTTACAGCCAACTCAATGGCCCACTGGCCGGGCTCGCACCGATGGGCGGGATGTGGCTGGTATCGTTCGTATTGGCGCTGACAGCGGCACTGATCTACAACGCTCCACGCCTGATTCGCACAGCACGCAAAGGCTTTATCGCGCTGGGCGTGTTGCTGCTGGTCGGGCCCTGGGTTGCCGGCATGGCGCTCAAAGGTCACGCCTGGACCAGCCCAGCGGGCGCACCATTGAGCGTCGCAGCCCTTCAGGGCAACGTCGAACAAAGCATGAAGTGGGACCCGGCACAGCTCAACGCACAACTGGCCCTATACCGCGACATGAGCTTCAGCTCCAAGCGAGTCGACCTGCTGATCTGGCCGGAAACTGCCGTCCCGGTACTGAAGGAGTCCGCCGAGGGCTACTTGTCCATGATGGGAAACTTCGCCGCCGAACGTAAGACTGCGCTGATTACCGGTGTGCCAATCCGCCAGGAAGTGCGTCATGAAAAACGCTTCTTCAACGGCATTACCGTGCTCGGCGAAGGCGACGGTACTTATCTGAAACAAAAACTGGTGCCGTTTGGCGAGTACGTCCCGTTGCAAGACCTGCTGCGTGGGGTGATCGCCTTCTTCGACCTGCCCATGTCCGACTTCGCTCGCGGCCCATCCGACCAAGCGCTGCTACAAGCCAAGGGCTATCAGATCGCACCGTTCATTTGCTACGAAGTGGTTTATCCGGAATTCGCCGCCAGCCTTGCTGCTCGCAGCGACTTGTTGCTGACCATCAGCAACGACACCTGGTTCGGCACTTCTATTGGCCCGTTGCAGCACTTGCAGATGGCTCAAATGCGCGCGCTTGAGGCGGGTCGATGGATGATCCGGGCGACCAACAATGGCGTGACCGGCCTGATCAACCCGTTTGGCCAGATCACTGCGCAAATCCCGCAATTCGAACGCGGCATTTTGTACGGCGAAGTGGTGCCGATGCACAACTTGACGCCTTATCTGCAATGGCGTTCGTGGCCGTTGATTATTCTGTGTGGGTTGTTGTTTGGCTGGGCGTTGCTGGCCGGCCGGATTGCCAAGACGGTCTAAACGCCGTGGCGAGGGAACGCCCCCTCGCCACCGCTTCAACCCATGGCGTCAATTGCGGTAAAACAACCAATACCCCATCTGCCCCACCGCCTCGTTGAGCAACTGCCCACTTTGCCAGATCGATTTAAACTCTGGCATCCAGCCGCCCAGCGGCCGAGCATTGTCCACCCCTAAAAACCCGACAGGCCCGGGCACCACATCAAAGCCAGCCTGCTCGAAACTCCAGACCGCACGCTGCATGTGCCAGGCTTGCGTCACCACGACCACTCGCTTGATGCCTTCAGGCAACAGCACCTGCGCGCTCATTTGTGCGTTTTCCCACGTGGTGCGGCTAAGCCCCTCCTGCCAACGAACGGTCACACCGAAATCATCAAGCATCGAATCGGCCATCAGCTTCGCTTCGCTGGGCGGGGTGCCGTAATGCAGGCCGCCGCTGGTCAGGACCGGTAAACCGGACGCCTTGGCCAATCGCGCGGCATACCGCTCGCGCTCCAGCCCGATACCGGTTGGCTGATCGGCGCCCCAGGCCAGATCCCCACGCTCGCGCCCCGACCCCAGCACCACAATCGCATCGGCCCGCAGTGCCAGGCTCGCCCATTCGTCACGTGACAACGGCGGCTGGCGTTCCAGCGCGCTGGCACCCCATTGCACTACGACGGGAAGGCTCATCAGCCAGAACCCGCCCAAGCCCAGCGCGAAGCATATGCCCGCCAGACGGGGCCTGGAACGACGAAACCACCAGGCAAGCGCCAGCAGCAGCAAAAGAATACCGGGGGGCAACAGAAGTTGTTTTACAAAATAACGAAAAGGCATCGAGCATCTCCCTGAGATGCCCGAAGCCTATTTGGCTTGACGCCATACGACAACTATTACAGAAGGCCTTTTACTCAAAAAACAGTCGGCGTGGCGCTGCGCCTTTATTTGCATTGCAGAGCCTTCGCCTTTACCGCACTTGTGGGTGCTCTGTCCCTGAGCCAGATAACCTTGGCCGAACGTGCTGAGCCGAGCTGCTTCACTGCCTCTGACAAACATCCGTGCATCTCACGCTCTCTTCGATTCAGATACGCCTTGACCAGTTCAAACTCTGCGCGGCTCAACCCACGCAACTCCAGTTCCAACGGACGCTCATCACGTAGCAGACCCGCAGTTTTTGCGGCGTCCAAGGCGACTCCCAGACGATCTATCAGCCTTTCATACAACTCAGGCGTTGTGACTTTCCTCTGTGATTCAACCATCCAGCACCTCATTGAAGATAAGACTCACTCCCCATTTAGAGCTTAGCTTCGCTGAACAAACCGGCTGAGCGCTGCGACCAACGGCCCTCACAGCCAATATCGACCGCCCACCTGCCTGTAATCAGGGTTTCCCTCGGTAGAGCACGGTCATGTATGCTACGGCGCTTCCTGTAACTCCACTTCCAGCTCGCCTGGGCACCGAAACGCCGAATTGGCGTGATCACCGTCCAGCGTTGCATTGAAGAGGATTAGGCCACCCCTATTCAGTTCAAAAGTAGCCATGCACGAACAATATCAGCCCCGTGAAATCGAAGCCGCCGCCCAGTCATTCTGGGACGAGCAAAAGTCCTTTGAAGTCAGTGAACAGCCAGGCAAGGAGACGTTCTACTGCCTGTCGATGTTCCCTTACCCCAGCGGCAAGCTACACATGGGGCACGTGCGTAACTACACCATCGGTGACGTGATCTCCCGCTACCAGCGCATGCTCGGCAAAAATGTCCTGCAACCCATGGGTTGGGACGCCTTCGGCATGCCAGCGGAAAACGCCGCGATGAAGAACAACGTAGCGCCCGCCAAATGGACCTACGAAAACATCGCCTACATGAAAACCCAGCTGCGTAGCCTGGGCCTGGCCGTGGACTGGTCCCGCGAGGTGACCACCTGCAAGCCTGATTACTACCGCTGGGAACAATGGCTGTTCACTCGCCTGTTCGAAAAAGGCGTGATCTACCGCAAAAACGGTACCGTGAACTGGGACCCGGTCGACCAGACCGTTCTGGCCAACGAACAGGTGATCGACGGTCGCGGCTGGCGTTCCGGCGCGCTGATCGAAAAGCGCGAAATCCCGATGTACTACTTCAAGATCACCGCTTACGCGGATGAGCTGCTGGAGAGTCTCGACGAGCTCACGGGCTGGCCTGAACAGGTCAAGACCATGCAGCGCAACTGGATTGGCAAATCCCGCGGCATGGAAGTTCAGTTCCCGCACAACGTCGATTCCATTGGTGAAAGCGGCGTACTGAAAGTCTTCACTACCCGCCCGGACACCCTGATGGGCGCGACCTACGTTGCCGTGGCCGCCGAGCACCCGTTGGCGACCCTGGCCGCGAAGAGCAGCCCTGAGCTGCAAGCGTTCATCGCTGAATGCAAGGGCGGCAGCGTCGCTGAAGCGGATGTCGCCACTCAAGAGAAAAAAGGCCTGCCGACGTCACTGTTCGTCGAGCACCCGCTGACCGGTGAAAAACTCCCGGTGTGGGTCGCCAACTACGTACTGATGCATTACGGCGATGGCGCGGTAATGGCTGTGCCGGCGCACGACGAACGTGATTTCGAGTTCGCCACCAAGTACAACCTGCCGATCAAGTCCGTGGTACGCACCAGCGCCGGCGACACCAACCCGGCACCGTGGCAGGACGCCTATGGCGAGCATGGCACGCTGATCAATTCCGGCGAGTTCGACGGCCTCGACTTCGCCGGCGCTTTCGACGCAATGGAAGTGGCGCTGATCAAGAAGAGCCTGGGCGCCTCGCGCACCCAGTTCCGTCTGCGCGACTGGGGCATCAGCCGCCAACGCTATTGGGGTTGCCCGATCCCGATCATCCACTGCGACACCTGCGGTGATGTTCCGGTCCCGGAAGATCAACTGCCGGTGGTATTGCCGGAAGACGTGGTGCCGGACGGCGCGGGTTCGCCACTGGCGCGCATGCCCGAGTTTTACGAGTGCGAGTGCCCGAAATGCGGCGCGCCTGCCAAGCGTGAAACCGACACCATGGACACCTTCGTCGAGTCCTCTTGGTACTACGCCCGTTACGCCTCACCGCACTATGAAGGCGGTCTGGTGGAAAAATCCGCTGCCGACCATTGGTTGCCGGTAGATCAGTACATCGGCGGTATCGAACACGCGATCCTGCACCTGCTGTATGCGCGCTTCTTCCACAAGCTGATGCGCGATGAGGGTTTGGTGAGTTCCAACGAACCGTTCAAGAACCTGCTGACTCAGGGCATGGTGATTGCCGAGACGTACTATCGTCGCGAAGCCAATGGTGCCTACACCTGGTTCAACCCCGCAGACGTGGAACTTGAGCGTGACAGCAAGGCCAAGGTAATTAGTGCCAAATTGATCGCAGACGGCCTGCCGGTGGAAATCGGCGGCACTGAAAAGATGGCCAAATCAAAGAACAACGGCGTTGACCCACAGTCGATGATTGACCAGTTCGGCGCAGACACCTGCCGTCTGTTCATGATGTTCGCCTCGCCGCCGGACATGAGCGCGGAATGGTCCGACTCCGGAGTAGAAGGTTCGCACCGTTTCCTCAAGCGTGTCTGGCGCTTGGCGCAAGCACACGTCACTCAAGGTCTGCCGGGCAAACTTGATGTCGCCGGCCTGAATGACGAGCAGAAAGTCATTCGCCGCTCGATCCACTTGGCGATCAAACACGCCAGCCAGGACGTCGGCCAGCACCACAAATTCAACACCGCCATCGCCCAGGTGATGACGCTGATGAACGTGCTGGAAAAAGCCCCGCAAGGCACCGAACAGGATCGTGCGCTGGTTCACGAAGGCCTGGAAACCGTAACCTTGCTGTTGGCTCCGATCACGCCGCACATCAGCCACGCGCTATGGAATCAACTGGGTCACGCCGATCCGGTGATCGACGCAGGCTGGCCGGTGCTGGACGAAAGCGCGTTGGTACAGGACAGTCTGCAACTGGTGATTCAGGTCAACGGCAAGCTGCGCGGCCACCTTGAAATGCCGGCCAGCGCCAGCCGTGAAGAAGTCGAAACCGCCGCACGGGCCAATGAAAACGTGCTGCGCTTCGTCGATGGCCTAACTATTCGTAAAGTGATTGTAGTGCCCGGGAAACTGGTCAATATCGTCGCCAGCTAATTGGATCAGGCGTCAGGTGAGCCTGGCGCCGAGTAAAACCTTTCGGGCCGCACCGTCGGCCCACATGGTTTCAAGGGGAGCAACAAGATGATCAAACGCAATCTGCTGGTGATGGGCCTCGCGGTCCTGTTGAGCGCCTGCGGTTTCCAGCTGCGCGGTACTGGCACCACTGAACTGACGATCAAGGAGCTCGACCTGAGCGCCCGCAACGCCTACGGCGATACCGTGACGCAATTGCGTCAGGTACTGGAGGGGAGCGGCGTCAAGGTCTACACCGGCGCGCCTTACAAACTGATTCTGACCGATGAGCAGGAAACCCAGCGCATCCTCAGCTATGCAGGTGCCGGCCGCACTGGCGAATACCAGGTGAGTACCGTGCTGAACTACGACATCCGTGGTGAGCACGACCTTTCCCTGTTGAGCGACAAGCTTGAAGTGCAGAAAATCTTCATCCACGACGGCAACAACCTGGTGGGATCCGACCAGGAATCCAACACTGCCCGCCAGGAAACGCGTCGCGACCTGGTTCAACGCATGATCCTGCGCCTGCAACAGATCACTCCAGCTCAGTTGGAGCAACTGCAGCAGAGCGCCAATAACCGAGCGAAGGCAGAAGCCGATGCTCTGGAAGCGGCGAAGAAGTTTGAAGCGCAAACGCCGCGCCAGTCGCCTGTCGAACTGCCGCAGCAATAAGACTTACGGGGCGCCCAGGCGCCCTGTTCGCCCTTCTATATGAAACTCGCCCCCGCCCAACTCGGTAAACACCTGCAAGGTACACTCGCGCCAGTCTATATCATCAGTGGCGATGACCCACTGCTGTGCCAGGAAGCGGCCGACGCCATCCGCACCGCCGCCCGCCAGCAAGGCTTCGACGAGCGCCAGGTGTTTGCCGCCGACGCCAGTTTCGACTGGGGTACGCTGCTACAAGCCGGCGCCAGCATGTCGTTGTTCGCTGAAAAGCGTCTGCTGGAACTGCGCCTGCCCTCCGGCAAACCCGGCGACAAAGGCGCCGCTGCGTTCATCGAATATTGCTCACGACCTGCCGAAGACACGGTGCTGCTAATCAGCCTGCCCAAGCTCGATGGCGCCGCCCAAAAGACCAAGTGGGGCAAGGCGTTGGTCGAAGGCGCACAGACCCAGTTTGTGCAGATCTGGCCGGTGGATGCCAACCAGTTGCCGAGCTGGATTCGCCAACGCTTGTCCCAGGCCGGCTTGTCTGCCAGCCAGGACGCGGTCGAACTGATCGCCGCCAGGGTCGAGGGCAACCTGCTGGCCGCCGCCCAGGAAATCGAAAAGCTCAAGCTAATGGCCGAGGGCGGTCAGATTACCGTCGAAACCGTGCAAGCGGCAGTGGCCGACAGTGCGCGCTTCGACGTCTTCGGCCTGACCGACGCGATTCTTAACGGCGAAGCCGCTCACGCCTTGCGCATGCTCGAAGGACTGCGGGGCGAAGGGGTTGAACCTCCCGTGATTCTCTGGGCCCTGGCCCGAGAGCTGCGCCTGCTGGCGAACCTGGCGCTGCAATACAGCCAGGGTGTGCCGTTGGATAAAGCCTTCAGCCAGGCACGTCCACCGATCTGGGACAAACGCAAACCACTGATGAGCAAGGCCCTGCAACGCTACTCTGCGCAACGCTGGGCACAATTGTTGCTCGAAGCACAGCGCATTGATGCGCAGATCAAGGGTCAGGCAGCGGGTTCGCCATGGATGAGTTTGAGTCGTTTGTCGTTACTGATGGCTGGCCAACGGCTGATGTTGCCTGCCGAATAGGTTGTTGCGCCGGTCCTCTCCTACTCAATGCAGGACTGGACAGCGCCTCAACATCGGCAGATGATTTGCCTCGCAAAAACCACTCATCTGCGAGAAATCATCATGAGCAAAAAGCCATCCAGGAATGGCCCCAACAAGGCCAAATCAATCATCGCCCAGCCACTGTTCCGCAGCCGTCAGGAACCCGCCGGCAAGGGCAAAGGCAGCTACCGCCGCGAAGCCTTCCAGTCTAATAGCTGGGAGGCTTCTTACTTTCTGGCCGCCTGAAGCAAAACCACCCTCCCCCGTGATAAGGTCGGCACCTGATTCGTATTCTCTGGACCTGTGCATGCCCCTTTGTCTTTCCCGTCGTTGGCACCTTCGCCAACTGATCGCTGCCTCCAGCCTCATTCTGCTTGTCGCCTGCGCGGAAAAACCAACCGCCGCCGACGCCCAACCGCTCCAGACCGTGCCCGTCACGACGGCCCCTGCGCTCATCCCGCCAGTGGTGCCAAGCGGTGACAACCTCGACATCCAGCCGACCCAGACCTTCGCCGAATGGCAAGCCGGTTTTCGCAAGGACGCTCTCGCCGCCGGCATCCGCGCCGATGTCTTTGACCGCGCGTTTGCCAATGTCAGCGTGGACATGAGCGTGATCCGCGCTGACCGCAGTCAGCCGGAATTTTCGCGCCCGGTGTGGGAATACCTCGACGGTGCCTTGTCACCGCTGCGGGTGCGCAAAGGTCAGGCGCTGATCAGCCAATACAGCGACGTTCTGCAGAGCATCGAGCAACGCTATGGTGTCGACCGTCAGGCACTGGTCGCGGTGTGGGGCATGGAAAGCAACTTCGGGCAATTCCAAGGCACAAAGTCGGTGATCAATTCGCTGGCGACGCTGGCCTATGAAGGCCGGCGTCCGGCATTTGCACACGCACAACTGATCGCCGCCCTGCAGATCCTGCAACATGGCGATATCGAGCCCGAGAAGATGCTGGGCTCCTGGGCCGGCGCGATGGGCCAGACGCAGTTCATTCCGACCACCTACAACACCCATGCGGTGGATTTTGACGGTAAAGGTCGCCGCGACATCTGGGGCAGCCCGACCGATGCGCTCGCCTCCACCGCGCACTATTTGCAAAGCTCCGGCTGGCAGAAAGGCCAGCCGTGGGGTTTCGAAGTGCAATTGGCCAGCGGTTTCAATTATTCGCTGGCTGATGGGGCGATTCGCAAGAGCGTCGCCGAATGGCTGCAAATGGGCGTCACGTTGCCCAATGGCAGACAGATTCCTACAGGCTCCGAACACCTGTCTGCGGCCCTGCTGCTGCCAGCGGGCTATCGCGGGCCAGCGTTCCTGATCCTCGATAATTTCCGCGCAATCCTCAAGTACAACAACTCGTCGTCCTATGCCTTGGCCGTGAGTCTGCTATCTGAACGATTCAACGGTGCAGGCTTGATCAACGGTATGTGGCCCAAAGATGATTTGCCTTTGAGTCGCACTGAACGGATCGAACTACAAAACCTGCTGAGCGCCCGCAACTACGATGCGGGCACTGCTGACGGGATTATCGGCGCCAACACCCGCAAAGCGATTCGCATCGCGCAGCAGTCGTTTGGCTGGCCGGCGGATGGCTACCCGACACATCAGTTGCTGGACGCACTGCGCAATCGTTAAAGGCTTAGCGAGCAAGCTTGCTCCCAGCAGTGACCGGGTTCGGCCAAATGTGTGGGAGCTTGCTCGCGACGACGGACGCTCAGGCAAGCGAGCGCTAACCTCTGATCACGACATCTTGCTCCAACACCAACACCTTATTCCCCGCATCCAGGCGCACCAACGCGCCCATGGGTAACGTCAGGTTCGGATCGCAATGACCGCTGCGCCACCCCGCCAACACCGGAATCCGCAACGGCTCGAAAGTTTGCTTGAGCAGTCGAGCAAGCGCTTCGGCATCCACCCCCGCGACGTCCCCCACCAGAACCCCTCGCAGCTTGTGCAGCGTGCCAGCCAAGCGCAAGTGCGTCAGTAATCGATCAATGCGATACAGCGGCTCATTGACGTCCTCGATGAATAGAATCACGCCTTCGGCGTCGATTTCGTAAGGCGTGCCCATGGTCGCAGCGATCATCGACAAATTCCCTCCCAGCAAACGCCCATGAGCAATGCCAGGCTCGATCGTGGTCAACGGGTAGGCGACCGGGTGCTTTAGCTCGCTGCCGGCTTTCAGCTGCCCACGCAGCATGCTGAAGAAAGAGGATTCAGTCGGTTGCTGTTTGCCGCCCAGCAGATCGGCGTTGAGTAACGGCCCGTGGAAGGTTACGAAGCCCGCATACCGACTGATGGCCAGGTGCAGCGCCGTGATGTCGCTGTAACCGACGAACGGCTTGGCGTTGCTGCGCAACAAATCGAAGTCGATGCGATCGAGCAACCGAGGGGTGCCGTAACCTCCGCGTAGGCAGATGATGGCATCGACATCCCTGTCGGCAAAGGCCGCGTGCAGGTCATCGAGCCGCACATCGTCGCTGCCCGCCAGATAGCCGTCTTGCTCGTAAACGCCGGGGAATACCCGCAGCGAATAACCTCGGGCGCGTATCCATTGCACCGCTTTGACCGTGTCCAGTGCTGCCGGACCGGCAGGCGCAATGACGCCGATCAGCCCTTCAGACGGCAAAGCCGGGACGGGGACGTGAGGACAAAGGGTATGGGGCGGTCGAACAGTCATCCATGAATCTCCCTGCATGAAAACATCAGCACACAGTAGTCAGGAACGGGGGAAAACAGAAGAGGGGCTGTCCCCCCGCACAGCGCAGGAAAAGACTATAGGTCACGTAGGCAAGGCCATAAAAACGCCCGCAAGGCTCGATAAGCCTTGCGGGCGTTTTTTGTCTTTCTGATCGCCGATCAGGACAAAGACGACATCAGCTCGGCCTTGACCAATTTCGCCTGCTCGTCAGCATGGTACGAGGAACGTACCAGTGGGCCCGACGCAACGTTTTTGAAGCCCATTTTGTAGCCTTCCTCAGCGAACCAGGCGAACACATCCGGGTGGACGAAACGCTCGACCGGCAGGTGGCTGCGGGACGGTTGCAGGTATTGGCCCAGGGTCAGCATATCGATGTCGTGTTCGCGCATGCGCTTCATGACTTCGATCACTTCTTCGTCGGTTTCGCCCAGACCCAGCATCAGACCCGACTTGGTAGGGATGTGCGGCATCATCTGCTTGAAGCGTTGCAGCAGGGTCAGCGACCACTGGTAGTCCGAACCCGGACGCGCAGCCTTGTAGAGGCGCGGCACGGTTTCCAGGTTGTGGTTGAACACATCAGGTGGCTCAGCGGCAGTGATTTCCAGCGCTACGTCCATGCGCCCACGGTAGTCCGGAACCAGGGTTTCGAGCTGCACGTTCGGCGACAGCTTGCGGATCTCACGGATGCAATCGGCAAAGTGCTGGGCACCGCCGTCACGCAGGTCGTCGCGATCCACCGAGGTGATCACCACGTACTTGAGTTTCAGGTCGGCGATGGCGATGGCCAGGCTCTGCGGTTCGTTGACGTCCAATGGCTTCGGACGACCGTGGCCGACGTCGCAAAACGGGCAGCGACGGGTGCAGATGTCGCCCATGATCATGAACGTCGCGGTGCCACCGGAGAAGCATTCGCCCAGGTTCGGGCAGGATGCTTCTTCACACACGCTGTGCAGTTTGTGTTTGCGCAGCAGAGCCTTGATGCGGTCGACTTCCGGGGAAACCGGGATGCGCACGCGAATCCAGTCGGGTTTCTTTGGCAGCTCAGTCGTCGGAATGATCTTCACCGGGATGCGTGCAACCTTCTCGGCGCCGCGCAGCTTGACGCCGGCTTCAACCTTGGCACGCGGGGCCGGGCGCTCGGTGACATCCAGCGTCGGGATCATGGTTTGCACTGCATCAGTAGTCATATCAGTCGATTCCGCCCGTTAGGGTCGTCTGCTCAGCATAGTCGAGGTGTTTGACGAGCTGCGCGCGCAGCCGGGCACTTACCTCGGCAAATTCAATCGATCCTGCGTGATCGCTCAGCTGGGTCATCGCCAGCCCGGCGTAGCCGCAGGGATTAATTCGTCGAAACGGTTCCAGGTTCATGTCCACGTTCAGTGCCAGGCCATGAAAGGAGCAACCGTGGCGGATCCGCAGACCCAGAGAAGCGATTTTCGCCCCGTCGACGTAGACGCCCGGTGCATCCGGCTTCGCAGCGGCGCTCACGCCGTAGCTGGCCAGCAACGCGATCAGGCACTGCTCCATGCGGGTGACCAGGTCACGCACACCGAAACCCAGCTTGCGCACGTCCAGCAACAGGTACGCCACTAATTGGCCGGGGCCGTGATAGGTCACCTGGCCACCGCGATCGACCTGCACCACCGCAATATCGCCGGGGAGCAATAGATGCTCGGCCTTGCCGGCCTGCCCCTGGGTGAACACGGGCAGGTGTTCCACCAGCCAAATCTCGTCAGCCGCGTCGGTTCCGCGTTCATTGGTGAAGCGTTGCATGGCATGCCAGACCGGCTCATAAGCCATCTGGCCAAGCTCGCGAAAGCCCAGCGTGCCAGACATCACAGCACCATATGCACGAAACCGGTGGCGCGTAACTCGCTGTTGATGTCGTACAACTGGTCTTGACCGGTGGCGACAATGTGCAACTGGATAGTGGTGTACTTCCCGTTGCTGCTTTGACGCTCGTCCACACGTTCATCGTTGATCGTCGCGTGTTTCTTGACGATGTCGATGATCTTTTGCTTGATGTCGACAATGGTGTCGCCGATCACTTTGATCGGGTAATCATTGGCAGGGAATTCGATTTTTGGCGCCTTTACTTCGGTATCGGTCATGGCGTAACGGCCTCGTAAGCCGTGGCAACGGACATGGTCCCGCTCCGGATTGGAACGGGCCCATGCAGGTCCACACTAATTCAGTTGAACAAGCCGTAGAAGAATAGACGGATGCTATCCCACATGCGGCGGAAGATACCACCTTCCTCGACAGCGTCCAGCGCGATCAGGTTGGCGCTGTGCACCACCTTGTCGTCCAGTTTCACTTCGACTTTACCGATTACGTCGCCCTTGGCGATTGGCGCAACCAGTTGCGGGTTCATGGTCATGCTGGCGGCAAGCTTCTTCAACTGGCCTTTTGGCAGGGTCATGGTCAGGTCTTCAGCCAGGCCGGCCTTGACTTGATTAGTGGTGCCTTTCCAGACAGGAGCCTGCGCCAGCTCGGCGCCTTTCTGATAGAAGGTCTGGGTTTCGAAAAAGCGGAAACCATAAGTCAGCAACTTCTGGGTTTCGGTAGCACGAGCCACTTCGCTGTTGGTGCCGAAAACCACGGCGATCAGGCGCATGCCATCACGTACAGCGGACGACACCATGCAGTAGCCAGCTTCGTCGGTGTGACCTGTTTTCAGACCATCGACGGTCTTGTCGCGCCACAGCAGCAGGTTGCGGTTAGGTTGCTTGATGCCGTTCCAGAAGAACTCTTTCTGCGAGTAGATCGCATAGTGAGCTGGGTCTTCGTGGATGATCGCGCGAGCCAGCAACGACATGTCGTGAGCCGACGAGTAGTGCTCCGGGTTCGGCAGGCCGGTCGGGTTCATAAAGTGGCTGTTGGTCATACCCAGGTCGCCGGCCGTCTTGTTCATCATGTCGGCGAACGCATCTTCGCTGCCGGCGATGTGCTCCGAGAGCGCAACACTGGCGTCGTTACCCGACTGGATGATGATGCCGTGCAGCAGGTCGCTGACAGTCACCTGCGACCCAACCTTGATGAACATCCGCGAACCGCCGGTACGCCAGGCATTTTCGCTGACGGTAACCGGATCGTTTTCGCCGATCTGGCCACGACGGATTTCCAGCGTCGCGATGTAAGCGGTCATCAGCTTGGTCAGGCTGGCCGGCGGCAGACGCTGGTCACCGTTGTTCTCTACCAGCACGTTGCCGCTGCTGGCGTCCATGAGCACGTAGGATTTAGCGGCCAGTTGCGGTGGCGACGGCATCATCTCTACCGCAAATGCGGCAGGAGTGATGAACAGCGGGACTAGCAGGCACAGGCGTTTGGCAAAGGTGGTGATGTTCATCCGTCTCTCGAAATCGCTAATGGAAACTTGCCCAAGGGCAAAACTTTATTCAGACAGCCTTCTAAAGGGCCATCGCGTGTTCAGTTGCTCACTCTGTAACCCTTGCCGGGCTTTTGTTCTTTAACGAGCCAACAACCAGGTTCACCCCCCAAAACCGCAAGCGAACCTTCAATCAAGTACTGCGTATTACTCGGCAGTCACCAGGCTCGGCGAACCGAGATTGGCCATCCGCACACTGTTCTGCACTTGCTGAATCTCACCCTGAGAACCGATCGGCCCCAAGCGTACCCGATGCAGTGTCTGCTGGTTGCGCACGATCGAGCTGATGAACACCGGAGCGCTCACCATCCCGCTGAGCTTGGACCTCAGGAGTTCTGCAGCGTCCGGGTTGGCGAACGCGCCCACCTGCAGATACTGGCCAGACGCTGGTACAGAACCGTTTTTTTTTGCATCAATCTGCACCGGCACAACGGCCGCGGCATGCTGCTGCGGCGGCGGAGTCCACTGCTCGACGGTCCCCGCAGAAGCGGTAATTGTCGGCGCGGCATTTTGCGCTATTTGTGGCTCGTTAAGCATCAACGGCGCCGGACGTCCTTTCTGTGCCCACCACTCCTGTGGGTCGATGCCTTCAACCTTGACCCGTGCCGTACCGATCTCTGCATAGCCGAGCTTTTTGGCGGCAGCGTAGGACAAGTCGATGATTCGATCCGAATAGAACGGTCCACGGTCGTTAACGCGCAGAATTACGCTCTTGTTGTTGTCCAGGTTCGTCACCCGAACATAACTTGGCAGTGGCAGTGTTTTGTGAGCGGCACTCATGCCGTACAGGTCATAGACTTCGCCGTTGGCGGTGTTCTGACCATGGAACTTGGTGCCATACCAGGACGCCGTACCCGAGGCGACGTAACGCTTGGAGTCGTTCAACGGGAAATAGGTCTTGCCCAGCACCGTGTAGGGATTGGCCTTGTAAGGACCGGTGTGCAGGGTCGGCGTGGCATCCGGAATGCGCGAGACATCGACGTCCCACCACGGAGCGCCGTCTTTGTGGGCGCGGTTGATGTCCAGCCCCGGCGCTGAGCGCACGGAGTTGGAGGCGTATTTCTGGGTCGGCGCACGACTGGTCGAACAACTGGCGACCAGCATCGCCAACGCGGCATATGCCAGCAGCTTCAGGGGTTTATTCATAGGCAATGCCCGCATTACTTAACGCCCCGTGCTTGGACCAGCTGTTCAGACAGTTGATGTACAGCCATGGCGTACATCACGCTGCGGTTATAACGCGTGATCGCGTAAAAATTCTTCAGGCCCATCCAGTATTCGGGGCCATTCTCCCCTTCCAGGCGGAAAGCAGTGACCGGCATATCATCGCGCAGCGCATCATGACTCGACCAGCCCAGCGCCCGCAACTCCCCGACGGTTTTCGTTGGCTCGATACCCGTGGTCAAACCTTCGTCCACCTGATCGCCACGCACATCGGCGCGACTGACCACGGGCTCGCCCGCAACCCAACCGTGACGCTTGAAGTAACTGGCTACGCTGCCGATGGCGTCGTCCGCATTGGTCCAGATATTAATGTGGCCGTCACCGTCGAAGTCCACCGCGTAGGCGCGAAAACTGCTTGGCATGAACTGCGGCAAGCCCATTGCCCCTGCGTAAGAGCCTTTGAGGGTCAACGGATCGACTTGTTCTTCACGCGCCAGCAATAGAAATTCACGCAATTCCTTGCGGAAGAATTCGGCACGGGGAGGATAGTCGAAACCCAGGGTCGACAACGCATCGATCACCCGGTAATTGCCGGTATTGCGGCCGAAAAAGGTTTCAACGCCGATGATCGAGACAATCACCTGGGCCGGCACGCCGTATTCCTGCTCGGCACGGGCCAGCACGGCCTCATGCTGGCGCCAAAAGTCCACACCGCGGGCGATGCGCGCTTCAGTGAGGAACATTGGGCGATACTCTTTCCACTGTTTTACCCGTTCGGCGGGTTTGGAAATCGCGTCGAGGATCGCCTGTTTGCGCTCGGCTTCGCGGAACACCGCCATCAGCTGTTCACCGGCAAAGCCGTAGTCGCGGGTCATTTCACCGACGAATTCGGCCACTTGGGGTGAGCCTTCGTAATCGCCGGCCCGCGCATGTTCCGCGGAACCAAGGATGCCTACCAGGCCGACCCACGGCGCGTATCGAGTCGCCCAGCCACGCATTGCTTGCATTGAAATCTTCACCTTATTCAAACCTGTGCGATCCACTTACGATGGGTATGGATCGACATCAAAACCCCAAACGCTGACAGCAGTGTCACTAGCGAAGTTCCTCCGTAGCTAATGAACGGCAACGGCACCCCTACAACCGGTAACAGGCCACTGACCATACCGATGTTGACGAAAACATAAACAAAAAACGTCATGGTCAGGCTGCCTGCCAGCAATTTGCCGAACAATGTCTGGGCCTGGGCGGTAATCACCAGGCCGCGACCGATCAACAATAAGTAGATCAACAGCAGCGCACAAATGCCCACTAGGCCGAATTCTTCGCCCAGCACCGCAATAATGAAGTCGGTGTGGCTTTCCGGCAGGAAGTCCAGGTGCGACTGGGTGCCCAGCAGCCAGCCTTTGCCAAACACACCACCGGAACCGATGGCGGCTTTGGATTGAATGATGTTCCAGCCCGTGCCCAGCGGATCGCTTTCCGGGTCGAGGAACGTCAGGATTCGCTGCTTCTGGTAGTCATGCATGATGAAAAACCACATCGCCACCGCCACCGGTACCGCCGCAGCGATCACGCTGAGGATCCAGCGCCAGCGCAAGCCCCCCATAAACAGTACGAACGCGCCGCCAGCGAGAATCAACAGCGAGGTGCCGAGATCCGGCTGACGCACAATCAGGATAAACGGCAATCCGATCAAAAACAGACTGACCCCGACGTGCTTTAGCTGCGGCGGCAAGGTGCGTTTGGACAGGTACCAGGCGATGGTCGCCGGCATCAGAATCTTCATGAACTCGGACGGCTGGAAGCGGATCACTCCAGGGATGTTGATCCAGCGCGTGGCGCCCATGGCGTTATGCCCCATGACATCCACCACCACCAGCAACAGCACACCGAGCACATAACCGATCGGCACCCATCGGGCCATAAAGCGCGGCTCGAACTGGGCAATGACGATCATCGACACCAGACCGATGCCGAACGACGTCGCTTGCTTGGCCAGCAAGTCCCAGCTCTTGCCACTGGCCGAATACAGCACGAACAGGCTGCCGGCGGCGAGGGTCAGCAGCAGGATCAGCAGCGGGCCGTCGATGTGCATGCGTTGCAGCAGCGTCGCCCGGCGACGCATCACGTCCTCACTGGAAAGGATGCGATCGAAATTACTCTTCACGGGCCGTAGCCTCCGCACTGATTGGGCCGGCGTATTCCGGTTTGAGTCGGCCATCGGGGTCCAGCAGCCAGGCGTCCATGACTTGACGCACGACTGGCGCGGCCACGCCGGAGCCGGACTCACCGTTTTCAACCATCACCGACACCACGATTTTCGGGTTGTCGGCCGGTGCAAAACCGACGAACAAGGCGTGGTCGCGATGGCGCTCCTGAACCTTGGAGCGGTCATACTTCTCACCCTGTTTGATAGCAACCACCTGAGCCGTACCACTTTTGCCAGCGATGCGGTATTGCGAACCCACCGCAGCCTTGCGCGCCGTACCGCGTGCGCCGTGCATGACTTGCTGCATTCCGTGGTTGACCTTGGTCCAGTCGGACGGGTCGCGCAGGATGATGTCCGGCATGGGGTTTTCATCCTTCGGCCGCTGGCCTTCGACGGTCTTGGCCAGGTGCGGGCGATTCCAGACCCCTTTGTTGGCCACCAGCGCCGTGGCTTGGGCCAGTTGCAGCGGTGTGGACTGCATGTAGCCCTGGCCGATCCCCAGAATCAGGGTTTCACCGGGGAACCAGGCTTGACGCCGGGTCGCACGCTTCCACTCACGGGACGGCATCAGCCCCGGCGATTCTTCGAACATATCCAGAGAAACCTTCTGCCCAATGCCGAACTTGCCCAAGTATGCCGACAACCGATCGATCCCAAGTTTGTGGGCCAGGTCATAGAAGTAGGTGTCGTTGGACCGCATGATCGCGGTATCGAGGTCCACGTAGCCATCGCCGGTACGGTTCCAGTTGCGATATTTGTGATCGTAGTTGGGCAGTTGGTAGTAGCCGGGGTCGAACACGCGGGTCGACGCCGTCACCACACCCGAATCCAGCCCGGCAATGGCGACCGCCGGTTTGATGGTCGAGCCTGGGGGGTACAGACCGCGCAGCACTCGGTTGAACAGCGGCCGATCAATCGAGTCGCGCAGCTCAGCGTAAGCCTTGAAGCTGATCCCGGTGACGAACAGGTTCGGATCGAAACTCGGTTGGCTGACCATGGCCAACACTTCGCCGGTGCTCGGGTCCAGCGCCACCACCGCGCCACGACGACCGCCCAACGCGGCTTCGGCGGCTTCCTGCAATTTGATGTCCAGGCTCAGGACGATGTCCTTGCCGGGAATTGGATCGGTACGCTTGAGCACACGTAATACGCGGCCCCGCGCGTTGGTCTCGACTTCCTCGTAGCCCACCTGACCATGCAGCTCAGGCTCGTAGAAGCGTTCGATGCCGGTTTTGCCGATATGGTGGGTGCCGCTGTAGTTGACCGGGTCGAGGGCCTTGAGCTCCTTCTCATTGATCCGCCCCATATAACCCACGGAGTGCGCAAAGTGCGCGCCCTGCGGATAGTGGCGAACCAACTGGGCAACCACCTCTACCCCCGGAAGACGAAACTGATTCACCGCAATCCGGGCAATCTGTTCTTCGCTCAACTCAAACAGGATCGGCACCGGTTCAAATGGCCGGCGCCCCTGTTTCATACGCTTTTCGAAGATTTCCCGGTCTTCGGGCGTCAGTTCCAGCACCTGGACGATCACGTCGAGCACTTGCTGCCAGTCCCCGGAGCGCTCGCGGGTCATGCTCAGGCTGAAGCTGGGCCGGTTATCGGCCACCACCACGCCATTACGGTCGAAGATCAGCCCACGGGTCGGCGGAATCGGCTGCACATGGACACGGTTGTTTTCCGACAGCGTGGAGTGGTACTCGTACTGAATCACCTGCAGGAAATACAGCCGCGCGATCAACACACAGATCAGCACCACCACCGCAATGGCCCCGAACACGACACGGCCACGCACCAGACGGGCGTCTTTTTCGTGGTCCTTGATGCGGATCGGCTGGGACATGAGGGCAAAGCTACTTGTGGTAAGGGTGACCGGACAGCACTGTCCAGGCACGATACAACTGTTCGCCGATCAGAATCCGCACCAGCGGGTGCGGCAACGTCAGCGGCGACAACGACCAGCGCTGATCAGCCCGGACACAGACTTCCGGCGCCAGCCCTTCGGGGCCGCCGACCATGAAATTCACCGTGCGCGAATCCAGCCGCCAGCGATCGAGTTCGACCGCCAGCTGCTCGGTACTCCAGGGCTTGCCATGGACTTCGAGGGTCACAACCCGCTCATTCGGCCCGACCTTGGCCAGCATCGCTTCGCCTTCCTGACGGATGAAACGTGCCACGTCGGCATTCTTGCCACGGGTGTTGAGCGGTATTTCCACCAGTTCCAGCGCCAGCTCGGACGGAAGACGCTTGGCATACTCATGCCAGCCTTCTTCCACCCACTTGGGCATGCGTGAACCGACGGCGATCAGTCGCAGTCGCACAGCGATCCCTTATTGCTGGTCTTTGTTGAGCTTGATGAAATGCTCATGGGTGTTTTCCGGGCTGTGGTGAGCAGCGCTGCCGGCACGGCTCTGTTCGGCGCCCTGCCACAGACGTTCCAGGTCATAGAACTGGCGAGCACTGGCGGTCATCATGTGAACGATGACATCGTCCATGTCGAGCAGTACCCAGTCGCTGTCGCCCTTGCCTTCTTCACCCAGCGGCTTGACGCCCAGGGCTTTGACCGCATCACGAACCTTATCCAGCATCGCGCCGATCTGGCGGTTGGAAGTACCTGTAGCAATGATCATGAAGTCAGTGATGCTTTGCTTTTCACGAACGTCGATCACCAGGATGTCCTGGCCCTTGACGTCTTCCAGGGCCGCAACGGCGACCTTGACCAGCTCTTCGCCGACGAGTGCCGGGCCGGTTTCTGCCGCTACTGGCAGCGGAGCGCTCTTGAACGAACCTTTGCGCTTAACTTTAGTTACGTCTTTGTCAGTCATATAAAACTCGTTTTGCTCGTATGTTCGGGCGCTTCGATACACGTGATCACGTGCCTTGAAGCGCGCCCTTTTTTTCAGTTCGACGCACGGTAAAGTCCGTGCGCTTCGATGTAGGCCAGGACCGCGTCGGGCACCAGGAAACGTACCGACTTACCGCTGGCCAGCAGTTGACGGATCTGGGTGGCGGATACCGCGAGCGGTGTCTGCCAGACGAATGCAATCTGTCCGCTCGGCCCTTTGAGGGCCAGCGGGTCGCTCACCGAGCGCGCCGCCAACAGATTGCGCAAGGCATCCGGCGGTTCGCTGTCGGCATCCGGGCGTTGCAGCACCAGGATGTGGCAATGCTGGAGCAACTCTTCCCAGCGGTGCCAAGTGGGCAGGCCGCAAAAAGCGTCCCAGCCCAAAAGTAGAAACACCTGGTCTGACGCGGCCAACTCGGCGCGCATCAGTTCCAGGGTGTCGATAGTGTAGGACGGTTTGTTCCGCTGCAATTCACGGGCGTCCACCACCAACGGCGCCACACCGGCCACCGCGCACTCGACCATCGCCAAGCGATCCTTGGCGGACACCTGCGGTGTGTCCCGATGAGGCGGCCTGGCACTGGGTGTCAGGCGCAACTCGTCGAGACTCAAGGACTCAGCGACCTCCAGCGCACCGCGCAAATGGCCGATGTGTACCGGGTCGAAGGTGCCGCCCAGCACGCCAATGCGCCGAGGCACCGGCTCGCGGGCAGAAACCTTGGCTGACGGGTCGAGGTCGCCCAAGTCAGGCCGACTCCTGTCCGCGCAACTGGCCATCACCGACCACGATGTACTTTTCGCAGGTCAGTCCTTCGAGGCCCACCGGGCCGCGGGCGTGCAGCTTATCAGTAGAAATGCCAATCTCGGCACCCAATCCGTATTCGAAGCCATCGGCAAAGCACGTCGGCGTGTTGATCATCACCGACGATGAGTCGACTTCAGCCACAAAACGCCGGGTGTCGCTCAGGTCTTCGCTGACAATCGAATCGGTGTGATGGGAGCCGTGACGGTTGATGTGTTCAATGGCCTGGTCCAGCCCGGCGACCACGCGAATCGACAAAATCGGCGCCAGATATTCGGTGTTCCAGTCGTCCTCGGTCGCCGCCACAGCGTCGATGATCGCCCGCGTGCGCTCGCAACCGCGCAGTTCGACGCCTTTCTCGCGGAACTGCGCGGCCATCGGCGGCAAGAAATCTTTGGCAACGATTTCATCCACCAGCAGCGTTTCCATGGCGCCGCAAATACCATAGCGGTAAGTCTTGGCATTGAACGCAATGCGCTGGGCTTTGTGCAGGTCGGCGTGCGCACTGACGTAAACGTGGCAGATACCGTCCAGGTGCTTGATCACCGGCACCCGCGCATCACGACTGATCCGCTCGATCAGGCCCCGGCCGCCACGGGGCACGATGACGTCCACGTATTCGGGCATGGTAATCAACGCGCCAACAGCGGCGCGGTCAGTAGTTTCCACCACTTGCACCACGGCGGCAGGCAAGTCGGCCTCTGCCAGACCGGCCTGGATGCAGGCCGCGATTGCCCGGTTGGAGTGAATCGCCTCGGAACCGCCGCGCAGGATGGTCGCGTTGCCGGACTTCAGGCACAAGCTGGCGGCATCGATGGTCACGTTCGGTCGGGACTCGTAGATGATCCCGATTACGCCCAAAGGCACACGCATCTTGCCCACCTGGATGCCCGATGGCCGATAGCTCATGTCACGGATCGCGCCCACCGGATCCGGCAGTGCCGCGACCTGACGCAGGCCGACGATCATGCCGTCGATGCGTGCCGGGGTCAGCGCCAGCCGTTCCAGCAGTGCCGGTTCAAGACCATTGGCACGACCCGCCGCCAAATCCAGCTCATTGGCGGCCGTCAGCTCGGCACGCGCAGCATCCAGCGCATGGGCGGTGGCCTGCAGGGCGCGGTTTTTCTGCGCAGTGCTGGCACGGCCGATGATGCGCGACGCTTCGCGGGCTGCGCGACCCAGGCGGGTCATGTAGTCAAGGACAGACTCAGTCATGGTAGGGCGTTGTCTTTGCTTTAGGTTAGGGTAAAGAGTAAAGCGGCAGATTATAGCTGTCGTACCTCTCGACTAACAGCGGTGACGGGCGGATGGTCGAAATGGAAGGCGATTTGCCGACGTTCAGCCGGGATTAAGCTGCAAATTGTTATCATCGCGGCTCAATAAGCCCTGACAAACGCCGCTCATCATGTCCAACCTGACTGTTCGCGCCCCCGTTTCGAGTCTGCCCAAGGCGCTGCCAGACGGTTTTTTCGACCGTGACGCACAAGTCCTGGCACGGGACTTACTGGGAAAAGTGATCCGGCATCGAGTTGGCGATCTGTGGCTAAGCGCCCGAATCATCGAAACCGAGGCCTATTACTGCGATGAAAAAGGCAGTCATGCCTCCCTCGGGTACACAGAAAAGCGTAAGGCTTTGTTTCTGGATGGCGGCCACATCTATATGTATTACGCCAGGGGCGGTGATTCGTTGAATTTCAGCGCGCAGGGCCCCGGCAACGCGGTGTTGATCAAATCCGCTTATCCTTGGCTCGATGCACTGAGCGGGCCGGCAAGCCTGGCGCAAATGCTGCTGAATAATCCTGACGCCAGTGGCCGACCGCGCCCCTCGCAGAAACTCTGTGCCGGGCAAACGTTGCTGTGCAAAGCCCTGGGCCTGAAGGTGCCAGTGTGGGACGCCAAGCGCTTCGATCAGGAACGGCTGTTGGTGGAAGACACTGGCCCAAAACCCGGAAACATTATTCAAACCACGCGCCTGGGCATTCCGCATGGCCGTGACGAGCACTTGATGTACCGCTTTGTCGACGCAGCCTATGCGCCTTATTGCACAAGGAACCCGTTGCGCAGGGGGCAGGTCGAAGGTCGAAATTATTTTTTATTGCCCTGAGTGTCGCGGCACCGGGCAATAAACACAGCCACTGTGGGCGCGAGCCCATCTCATGATTCGATGGAGTTATAGGTATGGGCCCATGGCTCGATAGCATCACCGGCTGGTTGGCACTCAACCCGCAATGGCTAGCCGCCGCGGTACTGATAGTGGCCTTAATCGAATGCCTGGCGATTGTCGGGCTGATCGTGCCCGGCACCGTGTTGCTGTTCGCCGTGGCCGTGCTGGCCGGCAGTGGCACCTTGTCGCTGGGCGAAACCCTGTTATTGGGGTTTATCGGCGGCATTACGGGCGACGTGGTCTCGTATTTTCTGGGTCGCCACTTCCACCAGAACATCCGGCGCTTGCCTGGGCTGCGTCATCATCCGGAGTGGATCGCTGGGGCCGAGGCGTATTTCCAGCGCTATGGCATCGTCAGCCTGCTCGTCGGACGCTTTATCGGACCACTGCGACCGATGCTGCCGATGGTTGCTGGCATGTTCGACATGCCCTTCCCACGCTTCTTCGCGGTCAGCCTGTTAGCGGCGGCGGGCTGGAGCGTCGCCTATCTGCTGCCGGGCTGGGCCACCGGGGCCGCCATTCGCCTGCCTTTGCCCGAAGGCTTCTGGCCTGAAGCGGGGATCGTTATCGGCAGCATCGCCGTGATGATCGGCTTGAGCGTCACCAGCAGCCTGCGTCGTCACCGCAAGGCCACTCTGCTGATTACCGGGATGAGTCTGCTGATCCTGATTGGACTGTTTATCGGCTACCCGCACCTGACCGCACTCGACCAAGGCATCATGACCCTGGTTCAGGAACACCGCAGCCCAGCGCTCGACAAAGTAGCCGTCACGCTTACGCTGATCGGCGAATTCCGCAACATGCTGCTGTTCAGCGCCCTGCTCACCGGCCTGCTGCTGTTGATGCGGCAATGGCGTCAGGCGATTTTCGTCGGCTGCACATTGCTGGGAACGGCGCTGGCCAACACCGCGCTCAAACATCTTTTGGCCCGCGCGCGACCGCAGGTGCTGATTGAGCCACTGGACAGTTTCAGCCTGCCCAGCGGTCACGCCTCCGGTTCTTTTGCATTGTTCCTGGCCATCGCGGTACTCGCCGGTCGCGGACAACCGCCACGGATGCGCCTGACCTGGTTGCTGCTGGGATGCCTGCCAGCGCTATGGATTTCGCTGTCGCGGGTCTACCTGGGCGCCCACTGGCCAACCGACATTCTGGCCGGCGCGATGCTCGCATCGTGCTTCTGCGCGGCAAGTCTGTGGGTAAACCAGCGCCAGGCGCCGCTCAGCCCGATGCCGCCGAAAGTCTGGTGGATAGTGCTGCCCGCGCTAGTGGGGCTATTCGGATTTTTCGCCATCTGGCACTTACCCGAAACCCTGCTGCGTTACGCCTACTAGCACCCCACCGCCACACGTCCCCGCACAGCAACAGTGCGGGGATTTTCTATAAAAATCGTAAAAAATTCACAAAAAACAGTCGATTACGAAGGTATGAATAGATACCGCTCCGACGTGATTTGATTGCGATCAGACAACCCCGGCGATTAATCCCCGAACGTTCAGGCAGTCACACACTAAGGCAGCACTGCACTTATCAAACCCTTGAACAAGGCGACGGCCCCATCAACCCGTTTAAGTACGAAAGTCGTTGGCGCCCTGATACCGCCCGCCCTTGATCGTAGATTTACCTCACTGTAGACAAATGCCACCGTTTCACCCTGAACGTCTTTAAACAAGGCGCTTTTTGCGTCCTCGCCGATCAAGGTGACATACACCGGCCCTGGCTCAAGATCGGCCAAAGAGGCATTGTTAGTGGTCGATGTCACAAGTTTAAATCGCAAGCCGCGTATAGGTTTATCCACGATCATCAACTGATCACTGTCGCCGGCCCGGGCAAAACGCCACTCGTTATATCGACCACTGACCACCGCATGGATGGAGTAACCGAACTCATCCGGGACGAACTTAAACAGCAGCGCTTCACTGTCGTCATGCGCAGCGATTGTGATGCAGCGTGCCGCTGGACTGTCAGCCCCAACGATGACTTCGGCCTCAAGACGCTGACGATGAGTCAGGCGAGGCTCTTTCAACTGCTGTTGCATTCGCTGCTGATACAGCACCAGCGGAAAGCCATCGAGAAAGAGATAGGCATAGAACGCGACGTGTTTATCATCCATTGACATAAAAGCTCCTTAACTTGCATTAACAACATCGTGCAACGCAGTAACACATTACTTGATCGCCGAAACCGAATTTATCGCCACCGGCACTTTGGCTTTTGCTCGCTTACGCTTGCGACGCTCAACCACCATCAAGTCGGCGAAGTCGGCCGCGCCAGTGACCACTTTATGGGCATTTTCGTCACTCACGGCAAACTTGAACATATAGCGTGCTGCCACATCATCCCAAAACGCCAGCTCATCTTGATAAAGAGTCATAGTGCTTATCCCTATTATTTGAATTCACTTCCTGTTCGAAGCTGATTTCAACTTAGGCAAAGCTCAAGAAAGACGCAATACTGGCATCGCGGGCAACCTGATACAAAGTGAAACTAGGCAAACAACTCACCCTGCAACTCATCAAGCAATGCCTGAATCGCGTCCAGACGTTGCTGGGGATCATCAAGTTGCAGTAAATCAATCTTGTCCACTTCAGCAAAGGGCAACAAATACGCCAACTGGTTGGCCAATGATTGTTGCCCGGTCGCCTCGGTGCCCATATTCAAGGCCTCGACCATCGGATGTTCGGCCAACGCTTTGAGCAGCGCGACAAGATCGGCATCTTCGTCCTGCAACGGTTGTTCGGGATCATCTTCGAGCCACTCAATATCGGCGACCGTCAATTGATCGCGCTGAACCTCCGTGCGCAGGATATTGAAGCGCCGCCCACCTTGCACCCGAATACCCAGCAAACCGTTGTCCTGCTGCTTGAAGTCAGTAATCAGCGCCTCGCACCCGACCAGCGCGTAACCGGCCGGGGCGATCCCCACTTCGCGTCCATCCAGAATGCATACCACGCCGAAGCCGCCACCTTGCTTCATGCAGCGGCTAATCATGTCCAGATAGCGCGCCTCGAAAATCTGCAAGTCGAGGATGCAACCCGGAAACAGCACCGTGTTCAGCGGAAAAAGCGGCAAGCTCATAGACATTTCCTTACACCACCATCGACACCGCCAACGGCAGGAAGACTGCCGTGGCCACGCCCATCAGACTCATCGCCAGCGCCGCGAAAGCGCCACACTCTTCACCTTCCTGCATCGCCACCGCCGTGCCGACCGCGTGGGCGGTCATGCCCAGCGCCATGCCTCGCGCCTCTGGACTATGGACACCAAGCCTTGTCAAAAGACTCGGACCAAAGATCGCGCCGATGACGCCGGTGATCAGCACGAACACCGCAGCCAATGCCGCGACACCGCCGATCTGCTCGGCCACCAGCATCGCGATTGGCGAGGTCACGGATTTGGGCGCCATGGTCATCAGGATCATATGCTCGGCACCAAACCACCAACCCAGCAACACGCCCAAGCCGGTGGCGACCACTCCGCCTATCACCAGCGTAGTAAATATCGGCCAGAACAACTGCCGAATCCGCCGCAGGTTCAGATACAGCGGCACCGCCAGGGCAACCGTCGCCGGGCCCAACAGGATGCTGAGGATTTCGGTGCTTTTGCGGTACTCCACGTAGGTCAGCCCGCAGCTCAGCAAAATGCCGATCACCAACAGCATGGAGACCAGCACCGGCTGCAGAAAGATCCAGCGGGTTTTCTCGAATACCGCGAGCACCAGTTGGTAGGCACCCAATGTAATGCCGATGCCGAACAACGGATGATGAATCACCGACGCCCAGGCGCCGTGCCAGTCGACCATCATTGAGAGTGCTCCGAGCGGGCCGCATGACGCTTGATCAGGCGCTGCATTAGCACCCCGGCGAACGCCATCGACAGCACCAGCGACAACACCAATGCCCCGACAATGGCCCAGAAGTCCGCCGCAATGTCGGCGGCATACACCATCACGCCCACAGCGGGGGGCACCAACAGCAACGGCAAGTAACGTAACAGGCTGCTCGCGGCCAGACTTAATGGCTCACCCACTTCGCCATGGCAGATCAAAAACACCAGCAGCAGCAACAGACCGACAATCGGTCCCGGCAGCACCGGCAACAATAGGTGGTTGATGGCTGTGCCCAATAATTGGAACAGCACCAGCCAGGTCAGGCCACGTAACAACATCCGGCATCTCCCACAACGTTCTCCCCACAGGACAGGGCCGAGCATTATAAGCACGCCAGCGCTATACACCGGCATTCGCCAAAAGCATGGTCGGTTGACCGGAGCAAATTGTCATGTTGATCTAAAGTGGTTCACAGGGACGTCACATCGCCCCACCTCAACCACTAGAAACCGATGAACTCAAGGAGAGTCTCAATGCCCTATGTTCCAGTTGCAGAGCTCAAAGATTATGTCGGCAAGGAACTCGGACGCTCTCAATGGCTCACCATCGATCAGGAACGGATCAACCTGTTCGCCGAAGCCACAGGCGATTATCAGTTCATTCACGTCGACCCGGCCAAAGCCGCGCAAACCCCGTTTGGCAGCACCATCGCCCACGGTTTCCTGTCGCTGTCGTTGATGCCCAAACTGATGGAAGACATTCTGATCCTGCCTGAAGGCGTGAAGATGGTGGTCAATTACGGCCTCGACAGCGTCCGTTTCATTCAGCCAGTGAAGGTCAATTCGAGGGTCCGACTCAAGGTCGACATGAACGAAGTAACCGAGAAAAAACCCGGGCAATGGCTGCTGAAAGCCACTGCCACCCTTGAAATAGAAGGCTCGGACAAACCGGCTTATATCGCCGAACCGCTGTCACTCTGCTTCGTCTAGACCATCCCGGATGCGAAGCAGCTCAGGCTGTTTCGCGACTCTCTTTATGCCTTCTCTATATAAGGACACATAGCTACGGCATACTCGGTCGCCTAACTGCCCGGATCCCGCTATGCGCTCACTTGTACCGCTCGCTTTGACCCTATTGCTCACCGCTTGCGGCGATGGCGAATCGCTGCTGCCGCCTGACGCCCGCTTGCCGGACGGAGGACGCTACCGTGGGGATCTGGTCAACGGGTTGCTGCAAGGCCAGGGCCGCATCGACTACCCGAACGGCAGCTGGTACGCCGGCCAGTTCGATAAAGGCCAGTGGCATGGCCAGGGCGAATGGCACGGCAGCAACGGCGAACTCTATCGCGGACTGTTCCAGCAAGGGTTATTCAATGGCCAGGGCACGCTGACCACCCCTGGCAGTAGCTACACCGGCGGTTTCAGGCTAGGCCGACGCGACGGTGAAGGCACCCTCAAAGAAAACGGCATGACCTACCGTGGTGAATTCAAAGCCGATCAATATTCAGGGCTCGGTCGTCTCGAACTCGAGGACGGCAGCTCGTATCAAGGCCAATTCGCCCACGGCAAACCCAATGGCGAAGGTCAGCGCGGCGATGCCAGCGGCAATCAGTTCACCGGGCATTTCGTCGATGGACAGTTGGAAGGCAATGGGACGTTCAACAGCGCCGACGGCGATATTTATGTCGGCGGATTCAAGAACAACCTGCTCAATGGCAAGGGCCGCTACGAGAACGCCGACGGCGACGTCTGGATCGGTCAGTTCAAGGACGGCGTGCTCAATGGCAAGGGCGAGCTGATCGGCACTGACGGTAGCCATTACGTCGGTCAGTTCAGCGACTGGCGTTTCACCGGTCCAGGGCGCTTGAACCTGGCCGACGGCAGTTTCTACGAGGGCCAGTTCGACAGTGACAGTTATCAGGGGCTGGGCACGCTGGTGCTCACCGATGGCACGGTGCTGAGCGGTACGTGGGTCAACGGCCAACGCGTGCGCGACGGCAGCGGCAAGTTGCTGCCAGATCCTCTGGAGCTCGGCTTGCTGGCCCAGGGCCGCTTGCTCGACGAAGCGCTGGCCAACGTGCCGGCCTCGACCCCTGAAGTAGAGCTGTACACCCTGACACTTGGCGGCGACGGCAAGCAGAGCGTGTTCCTGCGTGAGTCCGACTACGTCAGCAACATGCTGGCCAGCCGCTTCGGCGCCTATGGCCAGATCCGTCTGGTCAACCATCGCGACCACCTTACTGACCGGCCGATGGCGACCCGGGAAAACCTGCGCCGCGCGATCCAGACGCTGGCCGAGCGCAGCGGCCCGGAAGACCTGGTGTTTATCTACCTGACCAGCCACGGCACCAGCGAACATGAACTCGTGCTCGACCAGCCACGCATGGAGCTGGCGGATCTGCCGGCAGATGAACTGGCAGCGGTACTCGCGCCACTGAAGAGTCGCGACAAGATCATCGTGATTTCATCCTGCTATTCCGGCGGTTTCATCCCCGCCCTGAAGGACGAACACACGCTGATCATGACCGCCTCGCGCGCTGATCGCGTGTCCTTCGGTTGCTCGGAAGAAGCCAATTTCACCTACTTTGGCGACGCCCTGTTCGCCCAGGCGTTGAACCAGACGGACGACTTGGAGAAAGCCTTCAAACTGGCGAAAGCCACCGTCGCAGAGCGCGAACTGGCCGATAACTTCGAAGCCTCGGAGCCGCAAATCTGGGCGCCGAAAACCGTGCTCGCCCACTGGCAACTGTTACGAAAACAACAAGCACGAAAGGCATTGCAAAGTGTCTCAATCAGCAGCAAGGACGCGAAGAGCAACTAAGCTGAACAGTATCAATGGGGAGACACTATGTACCTGACGCCTCAGCATGTATTGCTTGCCGGAGCCACCGGTTTGACTGGCGAACACCTGCTTGACCGCCTGCTCAATGAGCCCACGATCACTCGGGTACTGGCGCCCTCACGCCGGCCACTGGCCGAGCATCCGCACCTGGAAAACCCCGTGGGTGATCCGGCCGTGTTTCTGCCGCAACTGAACGGGCGCGTTGACATCGCTTACTGCTGCCTGGGCACCACCATCAAACAGGCGGGCTCCGAACAAGCGTTTCGTGCGGTGGACCTGGACATGGTCGTCGCCTTCGCCAAACGTGCGCGGGAGATGGGCGCGCGGCACCTGATCGTGATCAGCGCGCTGGGGGCCGATCCGACCTCCTCGATTTTCTACAATCGCGTCAAAGGCGAAATGGAACAGGCGCTGCGCGCACAGGACTGGCCACAGTTGACCATCTGCCGACCTTCGCTGCTGCTGGGTGACCGTGTTGAGCCGCGCTTGGCCGAGCAACTTGCCGGGCCATTGTCACGACTGATTCCGGGCAAATACCGCGGCATCGAAGCCTGCCAATTGGCTCGCGCCATGTGGCGACTGGCGCTCGAAGAACAGGATGGGGTGCGGGTTATTGAGTCGGATGAGTTACGCAAATTAGGCAAATAACGGTGTGCGCCTGAACGGCACCTCTCGCGAGCACGCGTGCTCGCGAATAGCGGGAAGCGTCCTGCTACAACCCGCCAGTCGCCTGAAAAGCAACGCCCAAGACTGTCAGCACCGACAACGGTAACAACAGTGTGTCGAGCAAGGCACTGGCCGGCAGGTCGATGTGCGGATAGCTCGGGGCTTCGGCGCCAAAACGGTCCTTGGCGCAGCAACCACCGTTGATGGCATACAGATCCAGACGCATGCCCGAGTAGACCACCGGTGCTCCAGGCTGCGCAGCATCGAGCGTGCGCGCCGTGGCGCACCCTGCCAATTGCAACGCCAACACAATAGTCAGTAGCTTATTCATCGCTGCTCAAATGGAGTTCGCCCCACCGTGGCAGCATGTCCTGAGGAATGTTCAGCACATTGAGAATCCGCGCCACCACAAAATCGATCAAATCATCGATGGTTTGCGGCTGGTGATAGAAGCCCGGCGAGGCCGGTAAAATCGTCACGCCCATGTTCGACAGCTTGAGCATGTTTTCCAGGTGAATGCTGGAGTACGGCGCTTCACGCGGCACCAGAATCAGTTGCCGACGCTCCTTCAAGGTGACATCGGCGGCACGCTCGATCAGGTTATTGCAGGCCCCTGTCGCGATGGCCGACAGCGTCCCGGTGGAACACGGCACCACCACCATCGCCGCCGGTGCGCCGGAGCCGGAGGCCACCGGTGACATCCAGTCTTCCTTGCCGTACACCCGAATCTGACCCGCCGCCGCGCCCGTGTACTCGGTGAGGAAGGCTTGCATCATTTGCGTTTTGGGTGGCAGCGACACGTCCGTCTCCGTCGCCAACACCAGTTGTGCGGCTTTTGAGATCAGAAAATGCACCTCGCGGTCCTCGCGCACCAGGCAATCAAGCAGGCGTAAACCATACTGCGCACCCGATGCACCGGTCATCGCCAGCGTAATGCGTTCAGGTCCATTGTTCATTGCAGCGCCTCGGCGAGTTTGCCGTGCAGGCCGCCAAAGCCGCCGTTGCTCATAATCACCACGTGAGTGCCGGGCTGAGCCTGGCTTTTCACGCGCTCAATGATGCCTTCAAGGGAGTCGCTGACAATCGACGGCACCGTACACAGCGCCGCAGTACCCGCCAGGTCCCAGCCAAGATTGGCCGGCGCATACCAGATCACTTGATCGGCATCGACCACGCTTTGCGGAAGGCCATCACGGTGTGCGCCAAGCTTCATCGAGTTGGAGCGCGGTTCGATGATTGCGATCAACGGCGCATCGCCAATGCGTTTACGCAGGCCATCAAGTGTGGTGGCGATGGCCGTGGGGTGGTGGGCGAAATCGTCATAAATGGTGATACCACGCACCTCTGCGACTTTTTCCATGCGCCGCTTCACGCTTTTGAATGCACTCAGGGCGGCGATACCCATTGATGGCACAACACCGACATGACGGGCCGCCGCCAGGGTGGCCAAGGCATTGGCGACGTTGTGCTGACCGGTCATGTCCCACTCAACCACGCCCTGGGCAGTGCCTTCAAACATCACTTCAAACCTGGACCCGTCTTCACTCAGCAGCTTGACCCGCCACTGGCCGCCAGCGCCGGTGGTTTGCACGGGAGTCCAGCAACCCATCTCGATCACGCGCTGCAAGGCTGGCTCAGTGGTCGGATGGATGACCAAGCCTTCACTCGGGATGGTGCGCACCAAATGATGGAACTGCCGCTCGATAGCCGGCAGATCGGGAAAGATGTCGGCGTGATCGAACTCAAGGTTATTCAGGATCGCCGTGCGCGGACGGTAGTGGACGAACTTGGAGCGCTTATCGAAGAAGGCGCTGTCATATTCATCGGCTTCGATCACAAAGAAAGGGGTGTCGCCCAGACGTGCCGACACCGAGAAATTCTGCGGTACGCCGCCGATCAGAAAACCCGGGCTCATGCCCGCGTGCTCCAGCACCCAGGCGAGCATGCTGCTGGTCGTGGTCTTGCCGTGAGTACCGGCGACGGCCAACACCCAGCGATCCTGTAATACGTGATCCGCCAGCCATTGCGGACCGGAGACGTAAGGCAGGCCTTTGTTCAACACATATTCAACGGCCGGGTTACCACGCGACATCGCATTGCCGATGACCACCAGGTCGGGGGCCGGATCGAGCTGCGCAGGGTCGTAACCTTGGGTCAACTCAATGCCTTGCGCCTCAAGCTGAGTGCTCATAGGCGGATACACGTTGGCATCGGAGCCGGTTACGTGATGGCCCAGCTCTTTGGCCAGAACCGCCATAGAACCCATGAAAGTGCCGCAGATACCAAGAATATGAATGTGCATAGTCGACCTCGTAAAACATGGCCGCAGGTTAGCGTAGGGTGGGAAAATTCGCACCCTGTGTTTCGGGCAGCAGGACACTCTGCGCCCCAGAAGCGGACTCAGAAGCAGACGAAGACACAGAGCGTCTGTTGAGGCATTCCCACGTCGACCGTGGGAACGATCGGTTACGCCGAGCGGGCGATACCGTGTTTACGCAGCTTTCTATAGAGGGTATTGCGGCTGACACCGAGCTGTTCGGCGGTATGCGTCATGTGCCAGCGCTGTTGCTCCAGCGCATTGAGCAGTGCCAGCCGCTCGGCGTCCTCCAGCGGATGGTCGCAAGGCTCCTCGGCAGGCAATGCAACGACCGGCCGCGCCTGACGGATCATCGCCGGCAAATCCTCCAGCCCGATCCGCCCGTCGTCACACAACGCCGCCAAGGTGCGCAACACATTGCGTAACTGCCGAACATTCCCCGGCCACGCGAACCCGAGCAACGCTTGTCGCGCCGGCTGATCAATCAACACGGTTTGCGCGCCGGCCTCTTCGACCAACAGAAAATCAAGCAGTTGGGCTTTGTCGGTGCGGTCGCGCAGCGCCGGCAGCGCCACTTCCAGACCGTTGAGGCGGTAATACAAATCCTCACGAAAGCCACCGCCCTGGACTCGCTCCAGCAAATTGCGGTGAGTCGCGCTGATAATTCTGACGTTGACGGACTCCGGTTCCCCACCAATCGGCACGACCTGGCGATCCTCCAACACGCGTAACAGTCGAGTTTGCAGGGCCAAGGGCATGTCGCCAATTTCGTCGAGGAACAAGGTGCCGCCGTCGGCCTGCTGCAACTTGCCACGCATGCCTTCCTTGCGAGCACCGGTGAAGCTGCCACCGCGATAGCCGAACAGTTCACTCTCGATCAGGCTTTCAGGGATGGCCGCGCAGTTGAGCGCGACGAAGGCTTTTTCGGCGCGCTGGCTGGCGTGGTGTACGGCTTTGGCGAATGCCTCTTTGCCCGAGCCGGTTTCGCCGTTGATCAACAGCGGCACGTCTCGCTCGAACACCCGCAGGGCCTTGCGGAAATCTTCCTGTAAGGCGCTATCGCCCAGGCAGATACCCGAAAGATGCGGGCCCTGGGCCCTAAGCGGCGCTTTTGCCACGGGCACCGGAATGCTCCGCGATTGGCCACGCAATACCGCAAACAGGCTACGCCCATCGCGGCTGCGCAACGGCCAACTGGCGCTGGCATCGACGCTCGCCCGCCCCATCAGTTCATCCAGCGAGCAGTCAAAAAAAGCATCGACTGATTTGCCCAGCAGACCGCCGCGTACATGCCCCAACAGATTCAGCGCGCTTTGATTGACCGCGCTGATCCGCCCGTCCCCGTCGAACGCCAGCAACCCTTCACTGAACAGCCCGACGGACTCGGCCTGAAGGTGAAAACGCAGCAGCCATTGATTATCGAAGTAACGCAGGAAATAGCAGCTTTCGATCATCTTCGCCGACAGATTGACCAAGGCCATGGTGTGAAACTGGCTCTGACGCGAGACATCATGCCGCGCCGACGAGACGTCCAGCACGGCTAGCAGTTCGCCCTGGGGATCGAACACCGGGCTCGCCGAGCAGGTCAGGCCCGTGTGGCGGCCACGGAAATGTTCGTCCTGATGGATGGTGAGGGACTGGCGCTCCACTAGGCAGGTGCCAATGCCGTTGGTGCCCTCGCACGCTTCGCTCCAGTCGGCGCCGAGCCACAACCCGGCACGCTCGAAAATCTTGCGTTCGGCAGGAGCGGTGACGCAATTGAGGATCACCCCCCGCGCATCGGTGAGCAGCACCGCATGCCCGGCACCGGAAAGTTGCTGATGCAGGCTGGTCATTTCATTGCCGGCGATCTGCAGAACGTGTTGCAGGCGTTCGCGGCTTTCAAGCACGCGACCATGTTCTAGCACGGTCGGCGCGATGGTCAGTGCGGGGTCGAGGTGATAGTCCTCAAGGCAGCGCAGCCAGGACCGCGCGATGGAAGGGTCACTGCCGGGACCGTGCAGGTGCGACTTGCCCTGGGTGACCGTCAAGACTTGTTGGGCATGGCGACTCAAATGGTTGTCGTGCATTTCTTATTATTCTCCCCGGGGCTCGGGGGCCCGTGCGTGAAGTGACGCCCAGCATCCTCCAGCCACCGATGCTTTGCAATGCTGAGCAGACCGCCCGGTCACACACTGCGCCACAAGCGGTACAAAGTGTCACCCCGGCTGTACCAAAACCGTCACAGCCGGCCCCCGTTGGTCCGACAAAAAGTGCGCAACGCCTTGATTTTCCTGAGCTGCAAGGCAGTGGCCCGACCTTTGCTCTACGCTTATAACAAGCGCTCATGCGCCACTCCCTTATAAGCACAAAAGCCAAGGAGAAACCCGTCATGCGTTACGCTCACCCCGGTACTGAAGGCGCTATCGTCTCGTTCAAGAGCCAATACGGTAACTACATCGGCGGCGAATTCGTCGCGCCTGTCAAAGGTCAGTACTTCACCAATACTTCGCCAGTGAACGGCCAACCGATTGCCGAATTCCCGCGTTCCACCGCTGAAGACATCGACAAAGCCCTGGACGCTGCCCACGCCGCCGCCGATGCCTGGGGCGCCACGTCTGCCCAGGCGCGGTCGCTGGTGCTGCTGAAAATTGCCGATCGCATCGAGCAAAACCTCGAGGTGCTGGCGGTTACCGAGTCTTGGGACAATGGCAAAGCCGTTCGCGAAACCCTCAACGCCGACATCCCACTGGCGGCAGATCACTTCCGCTACTTCGCCGGCTGCATTCGCGCCCAGGAAGGCAGCGCCGCCGAAATCGACGGCAACACCGTGGCTTACCACATCCATGAACCGTTGGGCGTGGTCGGGCAGATCATCCCGTGGAACTTCCCGATTCTGATGGCCGCGTGGAAACTCGCCCCAGCCCTGGCGGCCGGTAACTGCGTGGTGCTCAAGCCTGCCGAGCAAACCCCGCTGGGCATCACCGTGCTGATGGAACTGATCGGCGACCTGCTCCCACCAGGCGTGCTGAACGTGGTGCAAGGTTACGGTAAAGAAGCCGGCGAAGCCTTGGCCACCAGCAAGCGCATCGCCAAAATCGCCTTCACCGGTTCGACACCGGTCGGCTCGCACATCATGAAGTGCGCCGCCGAAAACATCATTCCGTCCACCGTCGAGCTGGGCGGCAAGTCGCCGAACATCTTCTTCGCCGACATCATGCAAGCCGAACCCACCTTCATCGAAAAAGCAGCCGAAGGCCTGGTGTTGGCGTTCTTCAACCAAGGCGAAGTCTGCACCTGCCCATCACGAGCGCTGGTGCAAGAGTCGATCTACGACGATTTCATGAAAGTGGTGATGAAGAAAGTCCTGCAAATCAAACGTGGCGACCCGCTGGACACCGACACCATGGTCGGCGCCCAGGCGTCTGAGCAGCAATTCGACAAAATCCTCTCCTACCTGGAAATTGCCAAGGGCGAGGGCGCCGAGTTGCTGACCGGCGGCAAGGTAGAAAAACTCGAGGGGAACCTGGCGACCGGTTACTACATCCAGCCGACCCTGCTCAAGGGCACCAACAAAATGCGCGTGTTCCAGGAAGAAATCTTTGGCCCGGTGGTGAGCATCACCACCTTCAAGGACGAAGCCGAAGCCCTGGCCATCGCCAACGATACCGAGTTCGGGCTGGGTGCCGGCCTCTGGACTCGCGACATCAACCGCGCTTACCGCATGGGCCGTGCCATCAAGGCCGGTCGAGTCTGGACCAACTGCTACCACCTGTACCCGGCGCACGCTGCGTTTGGTGGGTACAAGAAGTCTGGCGTTGGCCGTGAAACCCACAAAATGATGCTCGACCACTATCAGCAGACCAAAAACCTGCTGGTGAGCTACGACATCAACCCGCTGGGCTTCTTCTAAAAACCGGGGCGATGCAGGTAATCCTGTATCGCCCTTCAAATAGCTTTCGCGAGCAGGCTCGCTCCCACCTATGCATTGCCTAGCACTCTGGGAGTGAACCCGCTCGCGAAGTTGTCCTTGATGACACCATCAAAAAACTGCCGTGCTGCTCTGACACAGGCTTTGCGCGCCCGCTCTTTACGTAATCGCTGCACCTGAAAGTCCAATAGATCAAACAATAAAAAAAGACAGAGAGGACTTATGACGTCTACTACACAGCTCAAACCCACACTCGGCACCCTGCATTTATGGGGCATTGCCGTTGGCCTGGTGATTTCCGGCGAATACTTTGGCTGGAGTTACGGCTGGGGCACTGCCGGCACCTTGGGGTTTCTCGTCACCGCATTGATGGTGGCGACGATGTACACCTGCTTCATCTTCAGTTTTACCGAACTGACCACCGCGATTCCCCACGCGGGCGGGCCGTTTGCCTACAGCCGAAGGGCCTTCGGGGAAAAAGGCGGATTGATCGCCGGTATCGCCACCCTGATTGAATTCGTGTTTGCGCCACCGGCGATTGCCATGGCCATCGGCGCCTACCTCAATGTGCAATACCCGGATCTGGACCCCAAGATTGCAGCGGTCGGCGCCTACTTTGTGTTCATGACCCTGAACATCCTCGGCGTCAGCATCGCCGCGACCTTTGAACTGGTGGTCACGGTGCTGGCCGTCGCCGAGTTGCTGGTGTTCATGGGCGTGGTTGCACCAGGCTTCAGCGTCAGTAACTTCGTGCTCAACGGCTGGTCCGGCGCCAACGAGTTCACCATGGCTTCGATCCCCGGCATCTTTGCGGCGATCCCGTTTGCGATCTGGTTTTTCCTCGCCATTGAAGGCGCCGCCATGGCGGCCGAGGAAGCCAAGGACCCGAAACGGACGATTCCCAAAGCCTACGTCAGTGGCATCCTGACCCTGGTGTTCCTGGCCATCGGCGTGATGATCCTGGCGGGCGGTGTGGGTGACTGGCGTCTGCTGGCCAACATCAACGATCCCTTGCCACAAGCAATGAAAACCGTGGTGGGCAACAACTCCAACTGGATGCACATGCTGGTCTGGATTGGCCTGTTCGGTCTGGTGGCAAGTTTCCACGGCATCATCCTCGGCTACTCGCGACAGTTCTTCGCCCTGGCTCGCGCTGGCTACCTGCCCCGCTCGCTGGCCAAACTCTCGCGCTTTCAGACCCCGCACCGGTCGATCCTGGCCGGCGGCGTCATCGGCATCGCCGCTATCTACAGCGACGGCCTGGTCAACCTGCAAGGCATGACCCTGACGGCGGCGATGATTACCATGTCGGTATTCGGCGCCATCGTGATGTACATCATCAGCATGCTGAGCCTGTTCAAATTGCGTAAAACCGAGCCAAACCTGGAGCGCACCTTCCGCGCGCCGGGGTATCCGATTGTGCCGGGGATTGCGCTGTTTCTGGCGGTGGTCTGCCTGGTGGCGATGGCATGGTTCAATGCGGTGATCGGGCTGGTGTTCCTCGGCTTTATGGCCGCCGGCTTCATCTACTTCCAACTGACCGCCAAACAACGTTCGGACGCACCGGCTGACGCTATGCTCACAGGTAACTAAGCGGTATCGGCGCCGGATTTATCGTCCGGCGCCTGCTACATCGACGTGCATACACATCCCACAAGGGTTTGGTGGTGTTTTTGAGTTATCCACAGAATCAGGAGGCCTCCGTCTCATGGCCGTATTTGCCCATACCGTCGGCGCCCAGACCTACCGTTTCGAGAGCCTCAAGGACGTGATGGCCAAGGCCAGCCCGGCCCGTTCCGGGGACTTCCTGGCCGGTGTCGCCGCGCTTAACGACGGCGAGCGGGTCGCCGCGCAAATGGCCTTGGCCGACATCCCGCTCTCGCACTTCCTGCAGGAGGTGCTGATTGCGTATGAAGCCGATGAAGTTACCCGACTGATCATCGACACCCACGACCCACACGCTTTCAGCGTGGTCAGCCACCTGACCGTCGGCGGTTTTCGCGACTGGCTGCTCAGCGATGCCGCCGACGAAACGAGCCTACGCGCCCTCGCGCCCGGCCTCACCCCAGAAATGGCCGCCGCCGTGTCGAAGATCATGCGCGTACAGGACTTGGTGCTGGTGGCGCAGAAAATCCGCGTGGTCACGCAGTTTCGCGGCACGATGGGCCTGCGCGGCCGGTTATCCACTCGGCTGCAACCCAATCACCCGACCGACGAACCGGCCGGCATCGCGGCGAGCATTCTCGATGGCCTGCTGTACGGCAACGGCGATGCAATGATCGGCATCAACCCGGCCACCGACAGCATCGCCTCAATCTGCGCCATGCTGGAAATGCTCGACGCAATCATCCAGCGCTACGACATCCCGACCCAGGCGTGCGTACTGACTCACGTCACCACCTCTATTGAAGCGGTGAATCGAGGCGTGCCACTGGACCTGGTGTTCCAGTCGATTGCCGGCACCGAAGCGGCGAATGCCAGTTTCGGCATCAACCTGAATGTGTTGCAGGAGGGTTATGACGCGGGGTTGAGCCTGAATCGCGGGACGCTTGGGCAAAACCTGATGTATTTCGAAACAGGCCAGGGCAGCGCCCTGTCGGCCAATGCTCACCACGGCATCGATCAACAAACCTGCGAAACCCGCGCCTACGCGGTGGCGCGCCATTTTAAGCCGTTCCTGGTGAACACCGTCGTCGGCTTCATCGGCCCGGAATACCTTTACAACGGTAAACAAATCATTCGCGCCGGCCTCGAAGACCACTTCTGCGGCAAGCTGCTGGGCGTGCCGATGGGGTGCGACATTTGCTACACCAACCACGCCGAAGCCGACCAGGACGACATGGACACCCTGCTAACCCTGCTCGGCGTCGCCGGGATCAACTTCATCATGGGCATCCCCGGCTCCGACGACATCATGCTCAACTACCAGACCACTTCGTTCCACGATGCCCTTTACGCGCGCCAGACGTTGGGCCTGAAACCGGCACCGGAGTTCGAACAATGGCTGGCGAAGATGGGCATTTTCACTCAGGCGGACGGCAAGGTTCGCTTCGGCAACAGCTTGCCGCCAGCCTTCCGCCAGGCCCTGGCGCAATTGGGATGAGTGTTGATATGGATAAGCCCCCCGTCGATCCGCAGAACCCGTGGCTGCAGCTGCGTCGCCTGACCCCGGCACGCATTGCGCTCGGCCGCACCGGCACCAGCCTGCCCACCAAGGCGCAACTGGATTTCCAGTACGCCCATGCGCAGGCCCGGGACGCGGTGCATTTGCCGTTCGACCACGCGGGGCTGAGCGCGCAACTGGCCAAGCACGGTCGCGAGAGCCTGCTGCTGCACAGCGCTGCCACGGATCGGAACAGTTATTTGCAGCGTCCTGATCTGGGGCGCAAGTTGAGTGATGCGTCGGCGCAGAGCCTGCGCAACTACGCCCTGGCGCACCCCGGTGGTGTGGATTGCGTCATCGTTGTCGCCGACGGTTTGTCGGCATTGGCCGTTCATCGCCATACCGTGCCGTTTCTGACGCGCCTGGAAGAACAGGCTGCAGCGGACGGCTGGTCGATGTCACCGGTCGTTTTAGTGGAGCAGGGACGCGTAGCCGTGGCCGACGAGATCGGCGAACTGCTGGGCGCGAAAATGGTAGTAATCCTGATCGGTGAACGCCCCGGCCTCAGCTCACCGGACAGCCTGGGGTTATATTTCACCTACAATCCCAAAGTCGGCCTCACAGACGCCTACCGCAATTGCATCTCCAATGTCCGGCTCGAAGGCTTGAGCTACGGCATGGCGGCGCACCGCTTGCTGTATTTGATGCGCGAAGCTTGTCGAAGGCAGTTGTCGGGGGTCAATCTCAAGGACGAGGCCCAGGTTCAGACCCTGGCGTCAGACACCGGCACGGACATGAAAGGAAATTTCCTACTCAGTCCGCCGGATGCCTGAACCGTTTCTGCATTGCGTTTCTGATCCGGTTTCAGGCAGGATCGAAGCACGGCTGCCCGAGTAACAAACCGCCGCCAGCGCACGTGAAGACAGCCACTTGAAGACGAGACCTACCATGCGGATTATTCAAGCGACCCTCGAACACCTGGACATCCTGACCCCGTTGTTCGTCAAATACCGCGAGTTTTATGGCGCCTTGCCGTATCCGGACTCGTCCCGGGCATTTCTCGAAAAACGCCTGCGTCGTAAAGAGTCGGTGATCTACCTCGCGCTGGCCGATGACGACAACAACAAACTCATGGGCTTTTGTCAGCTCTACCCAAGCTTCTCGTCCCTCTCACTTAAACGGGTCTGGATTCTCAATGACATTTACGTTGCCGAAGATGCGCGCCGCCAACTGGTCGCCGACAACCTGATACGCACCGCAAAGAAAATGGCCAAGGAAACCCATGCCGTGCGCATGCGTGTGTCCACCAGCAGCAACAATGAAGTGGCACAGAAGACTTACGAGTCGATTGGCTTTAAGGAAGACACCGAATTCAAGAACTACGTGCTGCCGATCAGCGACGAACTCTGATTCACCCTAGGCAGGGTCCAAGCGAGTCTGCTCGCGATACAGGCACCTCAGTGTTTCAGCGACACCGAGGCCATCGCGAGCAAGCTCGCGCTCACAAAAACCCGCAACGACCACCCATCTCTATCGACATCCCCCGCTACAATCTCGACGCGCTTTTCACCTCTCACACCGTATAATCGCGACCTTTCTGGCTTGTAAGAAAAACTACACTCGCGTGTAGGCTTACATAAAGTCGTCCGCACAGGCCTGCTGAGCCGGGCCATAACCACAGGTGCTTTCCATGGATTTCAACCCCCTTGACCTTATCCTGCATCTCGATGTGTACCTCGATATGCTAGTGACCAATTACGGGCCATGGATATACGCCATCCTGTTTCTAGTGATCTTCTGTGAAACCGGCCTGGTGGTAATGCCATTCCTGCCGGGCGACTCCCTGCTCTTCATCGCCGGTGCCGTGGCAGCAGGCGGCGGCATGGACCCGGTGCTGCTGGGCGGCCTGTTGATGCTGGCGGCGATCCTGGGCGACAGCACCAATTACGTCATCGGCCGAACGGCGGGCGAGAAGCTCTTTAGCAACCCAAACTCGAAAATCTTCCGCCGCGACTACCTGCAACAAACCCACGACTTCTACGACAAGCACGGCGGCAAAACCGTGACCTTGGCGCGCTTCCTGCCGATCATCCGCACCTTCGCACCGTTCGTCGCCGGCGTGGCGAGAATGCCTTACCCACGTTTCTTCGGCTTCAGCGTGCTGGGTACGATTTTTTGGGTCGGCGGCCTGGTTACCCTCGGTTACTTCTTCGGCAACGTACCGTTCATCAAGAAAAACCTTTCGTTGCTGGTCGTCGGCATCATCCTGCTGTCGCTGCTGCCAATGATCATCGGTATCGTGCGCAGCCGGCTCGGCGGTTCGAACTCCAAGACCGAAACGCGCTAACTGGCGATGTGGTCCCTCAGCGCCTGGCGACGCCAGCGCACCCTGGCCAAGCACCCGATTGCCGATGACCTTTGGCAGCGGGTGCGCCACCACCTAAGCTTTCTCGACGGCCTCAGCACCGAGCAGGACCAGTGGCTACGTGAAGCCTGCGTGCTGTTTCTGCACGATAAACACCTGACCGCCCTGCCCGGCGTCGAACTCCATCAGGAGCAACGCCTGCTGCTGGCCGCGCAAGCCCAGTTGCCACTGCTGAACCTGGGCGACCTGAACTGGTATCAGGGCTTTCACGAAATCGTTCTGTATCCCGATGACTTCCTCAGCCCTCAGCGCCACCGCGATGCCAGCGGCGTCGAACATGAATGGGACGGCGAACACAGCGGCGAAGCCTGGCAACAAGGACCGATCATCCTCGCCTGGCCCGGTGTGATGGCGAGCGGTGGTTGGGAAGGCTATAACCTGGTTATCCACGAACTTGCACACAAACTGGACATGCTCAACGGTGACGCCAACGGCCTGCCGCCGCTGCACCCCGATATGCGCGTCAGTGACTGGGCAACCATCATGCAAAAGGCCTACGACGACCTAAACCGGCAACTGGACCGCCATCCTGACGCCGAAACCGCCATCGACCCTTACGCCGCCGAGAACCCGGCAGAGTTCTTCGCCGTCACCAGCGAATACTTCTTCAGCGCGCCGGATTTGCTGCACGAGGCTTATCCACAGGTCTATGAGCAGTTGAAGCTTTTCTACCGGCAGGACCCTTTGAACAGACTGCGGCAACTTCAGGCGAATGACCCGGTCTATCAGGCACACGACTAAGGTCTACAAGACCTCTGGTGCGTGGCATCGGTGGCGGAATATGCCTATAATCGCCGCCACTTTTTGGTCAATCCGACCAAGTGATTTTGGTCAACTAACGGGGGCACCGCCCAATGAGCTACAGCAAGATTCCGGCTGGCAAAGACCTGCCGAACGACATCTACGTCGCGATCGAGATTCCGGCCAACCACGCGCCGATCAAATACGAAATCGACAAAGACAGCGATTGCCTGTTCGTTGACCGTTTCATGGCCACCCCGATGTTCTACCCGGCCAACTACGGTTTCATCCCGAACACCCTGGCGGACGACGGTGACCCCCTCGACGTACTGGTCGTGACCCCTTACCCGGTTGCCCCTGGTTCGGTCATCCGCGCTCGTCCAATCGGCATTCTGCACATGACCGACGACGGCGGCGGCGATGCCAAAGTCATCGCAGTCCCACACGACAAGCTATCGCAGCTGTACGTCGACGTGAAAGAGTGCAGCGATCTGCCACCTCTGCTGATTCAGCAGATCGAGCACTTCTTCGCGAACTACAAAGACCTCGAAAAAGGCAAATGGGTGAAGATCGAAGGTTGGGGCGACTCAGAAGCCGCTCGCACCGAGATCATGAAGTCGGTTGCAGCCTACAAAGGCTAAGACGCCATGGCGTATTGCGCCTTTGACGACTTGAAAAACCCCGGTTAGTCCGGGGTTTTTTGTGGGTGCTTATAAAGGCGTACTTAAACGGCATGTTTAAAAAGCTCTAAGCATTGTTTTAATCTGTTTAATTGTTACCCAGCACGTCTTACATAAAGACTTAAAATTCCGGCGTAATTTGAACAGTTGGTTTATTCAAACCCTTAAACCACGCCCGTAAACTCGTGTTTATGAAAAAGAACACTAGCGGCCCACGGTTTAAAGCACTGCTCCAAGCGGCGAACATCACGACGACAGGATTTGCAGTCTTCTGGAACACAGAAGCACAAAACATCCACAACTGGTACACCCGCGGTGTGCCCGCCTATCGCATGGAAGAAGTGGCGAGAATACTGTCCGTGAGCAGCGATTGGCTCAAAACCGGCGAGGGTCCGAAAGACTCGACGCTTCTGCGCGTGTTCGACGAATCCGGTAACACCTTCGACGCCCAGGCCATCCGTGGCGTCTACACCGTCATCGAGGCCATCGACGTCGAACTTTCCTACTACAAGGAAGTAGCGCGCCCCCACACTGACAAGACCCATGTCGTCGAAGACTCCGAGCAATCCATCCGACTACCACGTAGTCACCTCGACTCCCTGGAAATAAATCCACGCGATGCGATATGCACCCGGATGATTGGCAACAGCATGGCCGAGAAAATTGAAGACGGCTCCACGCTGGCCATTGATCGCGGGCTGACCCAAGTCATCGATGGAGAAATATATGCGATCGAACATGACGGGATGCTACGCATCAAATACTTGCACCGCATGCCCGGCAATGCCCTGCGATTACGCAGTCACAACAACGCTGAATACCCGGACGAAATATTCAGCGCCAAACTTATCGAAGAGCAAAACATCAAAATATTGGGATGGGTATTCTGGTGGTCAACACTTAACAAGCGACGCCCGCTGGTGCCGTTCCTGTGATCACTCGGGCGCAGCACTTTTCACAAGATCGGTACATGCGCCAGCGATTGGGCAAAGTGACGTAAAAACGTGCAGCCAACGCTCTAAACTGCACGTCCCACTGGGAATCTCCCAAAAAAATCAGTATGCTGCGCCCCACATTTGCGCATCAACCCGCTTCGCGGCGAAGAATCGCACCGACAAGGCAGATCACTTTCTAGCCAAGTCCCACAGCCGGACGCAAGATCCGGGTGTACGTTTTGAAGGCCGGCGCGGTTTACCAAAAATAAACCAAGCCAGTCCCCGAGAAGCCGGCCACAAGCCGGCTTTTTAATTGTCCGAAATCACCCGAGAGCCCACCTGATAGCTCCGCTATTAAAGGTGATTCAGGCGTCCCCCTTTCCAATAGCGTTCAACGCCATTTGGCCCCATGTTAACGCCGACTGCGCCCCCCAAGAATTGTCCTCCACCCTCCCAGACGATCACGCTTCACGGATAACTAAACGACCTAACCAGCGTCAACTCCCCCACCGCCCGCATCGGCACCACGAACGTTTCCATTTTCTCGTTCGGTGTTCCCTCTTCCGTAATCACCGTCACTTGCGCCGTGGTCAGCGGCTGCACCGCATCCGTCTGCCCGTCTTCATCACTGCGATAGCCGCCGCCGAAGTAGTTCACATAGATCAGGTATTGGCCTTTGATCGGCGCAGGCATGGAGAAGATTTCCGGGCCATAGCCGGTGGTGACATCGACGTCGAGTGCAGCGCCGTTGGGCGCCACCCGGTTGCCGTACCAGATGTGCGCACCGTCGGGGGTGATGAGGTGTAAGTCGAGGTCCGTGTTGTCGCTATCCCACGACAGCAGCACCCGCAGTTTGGCCGGTGTGGCGCCGCCACTGGCGTGGAGAAACTGTGTTCGATGGCGCTGTTGGCCGTCAGGGCTGCGTACTTCGACGCTGTTGCTGCCGCTGGGAAATGAATACGGGCGATCAAAGTGCCCGGCGGGGTCGATTTTTAGCGGCATGCTGATGCCGTTGACGATCAGTCGGCCGGGGTCGTTGGACTTGGGTGTGGCTTTGATCTGGCCGCTGATACGCGCGGTGTTGGCCTGACCGAGCGGTGTGTTCACCGAGGAGGCTGGGTAGTTGACCGTCTGGCGGTAGTTTTCGCCTTCGCCCTCGACAGCCCCCGTGCGCCAGCCGCCGACGGGGGTGTCGAGTTTGACGGCGGCGTCGGCGGCGAAGGACGTCGGCAACACGCAGAAGGTGCAGAGGAACAGGAAGACCTGTGGATAACTGAGTTTCATGGCCTATTCCAGCAAGAGGTGGCGGGCGAGCCCTTCGATGTAGATTTCATCCTGGCCGTTGGGGTGTGCGTCGAAGGCCAGGTGCAGGTATTCGTGGGTCAGGTCGAGTCGGTCTTGCAGCGACAGCACGCCGCGCACGTAAATGCGCTGGCGCTCACGGTCAACGTAGGGACGGCCGAAGGCCAGGCGGCAGACGGCGAAGGTGCTGACTTCGTTGTAGCCGACCTCATTTTCGAGGCGTTGGCGCCAGCCGCGACGCTGGTTGAGCAGCCAGTCTTGCGCGGCGGGCAATGCTTCGCAGGAGGCTACCGGATTGTCCCAACGGCTGAGGCTGGCGCGCGGGTAGGCGTGCAACAAAATGGCGTCGTAGCGTTGGCCGGCATTGGCTTGTTCGACGGCTTGTTGCCAGGAGAGTTTGTCCAGACCGGGCTGGTCGGAGTGGTAGGTGACGGTACTGCCGGCCAGGACGAGGTCACTGGTCCACGCCGCGATGTAGCGCGATTGTGCGGTGGCCGGGCGCGGGGCGACGCGTTGGCGGCTGCTGCTGTCGTCGATGCTCAGGCAGTCGCCGTTGCGGGTGGCGTTTTGCAGCAGGTAGGTTCTGATCGCGATGGCCAGTGCTTTGGCGGCCTCAACAGGTTCGGATTTGGCTTCCCGTTGCAGGACGCGGGCGACGTATTCTTCGCGGTCCAGACGCGCAACGAGTTTGTCTTTCAGCAGAAAGAGTTCGCCGTCGCTGTGGATATCCAGTTGATTGCCGCTGGCGAATTCGACGCGATAGTCGCCTTGCAACGGCCCGGAGTCAGCAACCCGATCCCCGGCCAAAACGCGGCTGATCGGATAACGTGAAAACAGTCCGACCTCAACACAACGCCCGACATCCGCAGGCCAATCCGCCGGCAACACCGACGCCAACGCCTCCCCGTAATTGCGCAGCACCTGTTGACTGGTCCCGCGCCCACCGGCCCAGATCGGCGCGCCATCCACCGTCCAACCGGCGAACCCGCCCTGACGCGACGTTGGGTCCTGATCGCCCAACCAGCTCCAGGTTTTGACCCGCAACCGGCCACCCATTTCACCCACGAGATTGCCGTCAGCGGCGTTCAACACCACGTCCAGCAGCACTCGCCGCGCCTGATCCTGCGCCGGCATCACGGCCAGCACCTTAAGCAATTCGGCCACGGGAACTCGCGTCGAAGGCTGCAATGACTGCACGTTCAGCAGCCACTCCGGCGCCTGTCGAGCCTGCCAATACGTGCGCCAATCAGCATTAACAATGCCCAGCCGCGCTGGCTCAAAGTACAACCCGCAAGATTTGACCAACGCCTCATCCCGCTCAATTTTGCCGCCGGCCGTGCAGCAATAAACTTCCTCCTTCGATTGCCCACGACACTCATACGCCGGTTCACGGGCGCCGGTGTCCGCCAACCAAGCGTAGACAAACAACTTCCACACACTGCCCAGCGGCGTTTGTAAATCCGTCGGTAACAGCTCACGGGATATCAACTGAGTGCGGCCCAACGACAACAACTCACCTTTAAAGCCTAGCCGCAGCGGCTCGTCCTGCGCTGTCGCCAGCGCAGGGATCAAACACAGCAGCAACCAGACCCGTAGCCAGCTCATGTCAGTGGACCGTGGCTTGGCCGAGGGCCGGCTTCTGTTCCTGCGCCTGGTGCTGTGGCGCATAGACCTGAGTGAAACGCACCGGCGGTAGATTGAATTGACCTTTCTGCGAGAAACGCACCAAGTGACGCACACGCAACTCACCGCTCAAGGCGTCCACCGGAATCGCGTAAGCCATTTGCCCCGGTTCAAAACGCGCTTTCTCCAGCGCGGTCGGTTCAGTACCGGCCTTGCCCATCAACTTGATGCCCCACGTGGTGCGCTCAACGTCGGCGCCCGGTGGCAGCGGCACTTCGATCATGCCGTAGCGCAGCGGCTTCGGCGCTTTGCTGGTGATGATCACTTCGTCCAGGTACAGGCTATCGCTCGACAGCGGCTTGTCACCGACGGCTTCAAGTTTGAAGGCGAACGCTTCGTCACCCGGCACCAGACGCGACAAGCGACGGGTGATGGTCACGGCCATCGGGTCGATTGCCGGTTGTTGGGTCTGATAGCTCAGCGTCGCGCGCAACGGGCGCTCTTGCGTCCCCGTCACCGACAACAGGGCAGGCACGGGCGCAGCACCCTGCCACGTCCAGTACACCTCACCGCTATCACCGTATTTTTTCTTCCAGCCGTCACCCGGCGCCAAGGCGATGGTGGGCGAGGCCTGCTCGATGCTACGTTGCAACCAGGTCAGCGCCAAGGCGCGTTCCAGGGTCGATTGCTGTGGCAACAAACGTTGCAACAACGCTTGCGCGTGAGCCTGATCGAAGGCTTGCAGCGACAGGTTCAAGGCTTCGGCAAACGGCTGCGAACTCACGGCCAATCGTTGTTGCGCATCCGCCAATTGACGGTTGAACGCATCTGGCAGAGCCACTTTCGACTGCTTGGCCAAAGAAGCGGTCAACGCACGCGCCGCCGCCAACCCCAGCGCTGAATCGGGATCGCTCATGACGATGCTGTCTTCACCATCGTCCATCAGGTTTGCGGCATTGCCATCGCCAGCCTTCGCCAGGTCATCCATCAAACCGCTGAGCAAGGTGTTCACCGGCAACTGCATAGACTTGGCAAACGAAAGGGTCAGCGCACGCTGCAACAGTGGCGTGGTCTTCGCCTGTTTCGCGTACACCTCCAACACCCGCTGCCAATGCTCCGGCGGCAGGCTCAACGACAAAGCTTTGCTGGCGTACCAGTCGGCGTAATAGGCGTATGCGGTCAGGAACGCGTCCGGTTCACCGTCCTGGCCCCACCAAGTAAAACTCGCCGAAGGACCGGCCATTTGCACCAGTCGCAGCCGGCTGTTTTGCAGGATTAGGCGCAAGCGGTCGCGTACCTGTGGGTTCGACGACAGCGACGGATAGGCGATGCTCAGCGGCAGCAGACGGCTGGCGGTTTGTTCAACGCCACCATAGGGGTAGCCCAACAAATCGTCGAGGGCCGAGCGCAATAGCGCTTGCGGGCTGTCATCCAGGCGCAGGCGAATATCCGTGGCGTCGACCGGCAGCGTCAGCGGCGTTTCACCGCTGACCACGTTCAGGCTTTGGCTGCGCGTCACTTGCCAACCCTCACCGCTCGCGGCCAGGCGCACAGCCAAGGCATCGACCGTTTTGCCGTCCTGCACCAACTCGGCGGTCCACTCGCCATTGGTCAACGCAAACGCCGGCAGTGCGATGTAGTTGATGCCGTTGTTCAGAGTCACCGGCACCCGCTGATCGGCGGCGCCGTAATGAATCACCAGCTCAGCCTTGACCGGTTTCTCGGCCTGACTGAACGCAAACACACCGAGATCCGGTTTGTCACCGGTACGGAATTTGGTCGGACCGCTCCACTTCAGGTACAGCGGTTTTTCCGAACGAACGAATTGTTTTTTCTGCCCAACCTGACCGTCATCGGCGATGGCACGGGCGGTGATGCGCCAGCGGGTCAGCGAGTCCGGCATTTTGAAGGTGAAGCGGGTTTTGCCGTTGGCGTCGGTCACCAATTCAGGCTGCCATGCAGCGGTATCGACGTCCTCACGGCGCGGCCGCTCCAACACTTTCACTCCACGCTCGCTGCGGTTGGCTTTGCCCGGCGCGCCTGGGCTGCCCGGTAACGCAACGTCATAACTGATGAACGACAAACTCGCGCTGGTACGCACGTTATTGCGGCGCGGGTGATAGAAGAATTGGTCGATGCTCGGCGCGACTTCCGGTTGCAGCGCGTAGATCATTTCGTCGACCACGCTGACCGTCAGGTGCGCCGGGATTGGCTTGCCGGCGAACTGCGTGGTCAGGTCCACCGACACGGTATCGCCTGGCTGATAAGCCTCTTTGTCAGTGGCAATCGCCACGTCGATTTGCGGCGTAATCACCTTGATGCCGGCGTTCTGAAAGCTGTACTGACCGCCCTTGGTGTACAACACCGAGAACGTCAGGTTCGGTGCGAAGTTATCCTTCACCGCAATGCGCGCGCGGTATTGGGTGTCGCTGAGTTTTTCCATCTTCAGCCAATCGCCGCCCTTGGACAGCAGCGCCGTAGCCTCGACCTTGTCCCGCTCCAGCGACAACAGCGCATCGCTGACAGGTTCTGGGAAGGTGATCAATGCAAGCGCTTCGTCGCCAGCCTTGTACTCGGGTTTATCGAGGACAATTTCCACGGTGCCCGGCACGGCTTTGACGCCATCACCCGTGACCGAATGACCAGTGGCGCCGACCACGCGGCCATGTTCATCCTTCAGGGTCAGGTTATAAGTGCCAGGACGCTCGAACGCCAGGCTGAAGCCTTGGTCTTTGGCGCTGAGCTTGCCATCGCCGGTGCTCTGGTCTTCCAGACGGACCCAGTTGTAGCTGCTCGCAGTGACGGCTTTACTTTGCTCGCTGCCACCTTCGTTGGCGTAGCTGAACGCAACCTTGTCGCCCACGGCGCTAAAGCGCTGCGGTGCGCTCAAACGAAAGCTGGCGGCACCACGGTCGATCAGGATTTCCTTGGTGGTCTTGACCCGATACGCCGCGCCGTCGCTGGCAAAAACCGTGAGCATGTAACGGCTCGGTTTGTCGGCGGCCGGCAAGTCGAGGGTCGCGTTGCCCTTGGAATCGGTGGTCAACTCGGTGCTGCTCAGCTCAATCGGAAATTGCCCGAGGTATTGCAGTTCGTTGTCGACCATCGACAGTTGCTGGGCGCGCAGGCCCAAGGTCAACTTGGCGCCGACCACCGGTTTGCCGTCCGGGTACAGCAGCACCAGGCTGCCCTTCACCGGCTCGCCCGTGTGGTAATCCTGCTTGGCGAGGTTCAACGAGATTTCGAAGTGCGGCTTGATGTATTCAGCGACGCGAAAGGCGCTGCTGTAGGCCTGATCCTTGTAGCTGAACCGCAGCTCATAACCGCCCGCCACCGCGTTTTCCGGCAATTGGAAACGACCCTGGGTGCCGGCCTTGGAATCGAGCTTCAGCGCCAACGACTGTAGCGCAGAGCCGGTTGCATCGAGCACCGTCACGTTGACATCGGCCGCGCTCGGCACTACCGAATCCCGAGCGTTCTTGAACTCGCGACCGACGATTTTCAGCGACACCCAATCCCCCGGCCGGTACAGCGGCCGGTCGGTGAAGGCATAGAGTTTGGTGTCGTAGATTTCGCTGTCGTAATAGAAGTTCTCGGAGACAAAAACACCACCCTCTTCGTCTTCGCCGATCACGAACGAACGTTCGGGGCTGACGTGTTTCAGTCGCAGTAAACCATCGGCATCCGTCGCACCACTGCTCATCACGCCCAGGCCATCGGTCCACAGCACGTTGACCTTGGGCACCGAACTGCCTTCGTGTTTACGCGCCGCCCAGACCACCAGCTCATCGCCGGCAATTTTGCTTACGGCCACGGTATTGGAAACGAAGACCATGGTGGTCGCGCGGTACTTGCCGATCAGCGCTTCGACCAAATACAAACCCGGTTTCAGATGACCCAACGGGATGTACACATTGCCCGGAGCAACACTGACAAATTCGCTGGAAGAACCGGCCAGGTTCACACCGGCCGGCGGCTGGATCGGTTTGGCTTCCCACAGTGGATAACGGAATTGGCTGACCACTGGCAGGCCCGGAATCAGCGCGAATTGCGGCTGAGCGTCGTAGGGCGTTGGCGCAGAGATCGCGCTGCCCATCTTCAGCTCAGGCACTTCCTCGGTGACTTGTTTGCGCGACTCGTAGGAAAACGCCCGTTGCATCACACGACGGGATTTGCGGTACCAGTTGTCCCACAGGTACGCGAGGGTATTCGACAGGCCTTCGCCCTTGAACTGGCCGTCGCTGACCACACGGTGCAGGTTCTTCTGGCGCTTGAGGAAATCCAGCGGCTTGTCGATGCGATAGACGCGAATGTCAGCGCCACCGTAAGGCTCCATGCGGAACCGGCGATAGTCGCGGCCCGGCGCTTCGAGGCGCACCATCGCCTGTTCGTCACTGGCGAAACTGCTATCGGCCAACAGGAAAAAGCTTTCACCGGCCACCGGCGTGTAGCCGCTGGGCTCGACGGTGTCTTCGGCATTGACCGTGGCGAACGGAATCAGCAACGCCAGCAATAAAGGAATTCGAGAGCAAATGCGCAGCATGCGGGCACCGGTCATTGGGAGAGAAAGTTCAGTCGATAGACGCCGATGAAGTTGGGGTTGGCTGCGTCGGGTATCCATCGGGTGTCCTTCCATGTCATGAGTTGCTGCAGGCTCGCGGATCGCATGCCGTTGTCAGTGGGGGTGGTCGTGCCGGTGTGATAGGCGATGTAGCGGCCCATCCAGATCATCAGGTGCTGGTCGTCGCCCTGATCGAAAAACATCAGGTCGCCGGGCCGGGCTTGCGCCAGGTCTCGGCCGACCAGGTGGCTGTTGAACTGAATCAATTTGATCGCGTTGACGTAAGGCCCGACCTTACCGCCACCCTGTTGCCATTGCTGGGCGAGGCCGCGCTGGGCTTCGCTCAGTTGCAGTTCCGGTGGCAGGTAACGGTTGGACAGGCCATTGCTGCGCAGCCATTTGTCGTCATGCACTTTCAGGGCTTCGTTGGCGGCAAAACGAACCAGCCCGGCGCAGTCCTGTTGATACCAGCGCGGGCTCGGGCCCTGGGTCAGCTGCTCTTGGGCGATGCGCACAAACCAGGCGCGAAACACCTGGGATTGCTGCACGTCCAGCGGCGGCGGCTCATTGGCAAACGCCCGACTACCGAGCAGCATCGCCAGCAGGCCGAGGCCTCGGATAAGCGCGATCACAGGGCTTTCCATTCCAGCGGCAGCCACTGCCAATGGCCGTTCGGCTCGCTGCCCTTGGGCAGGGTCAGCGCGTATTTGCCGTAGCCGCCGAGCGTGCGCAGTTTCGGGATCAAGTAGGTTTGCGCGGCGTTGTAGAACACCGGTTCCATGTCTTGCGGCAGGCTGTCGAGGGTTTCCTGTTGCATCAACTGCGCCATGGAATCCGGGCCGAAGTAGACCGGCATCAGCAAGTCGTTGGGCAACACATCGGCCAGCGGCGGGAAGTGTCTGTCGAGGGTGCCGAGGGCTTTGTCCAACAGTTTGTCGTCGAGGGAGAACAGCAGCGTCGAACCGTGACGGGCCAGGCTGACTTTCATGAACGCCTTGCCGGTGACCGCATCAGGATTCTCGGCGTCCTTGGCCGCATACGGGCCAAAGTTGGAGCTGACCTGACGCTGCCACTGATGGGTTTCGCCTTCTTGCTTCTCGACCACCGGGAACGCGTGCTCGTCGACCTTGCCTTCATAGGCACCCACCATCGAGCCAAACAGGCTACCCAGGTCGCCGTCGAGTTTGGCGCTGTCCTTGTCGTTCAGACTGACCACCAGCAGTGGCGTGTACAGCCGCGAATCGGCGTACCAGCACAGGCCAGCGGCACCGGCCACATGTTCGGTCAGGGCCTCGGCGATTTTTTCTTCGGCGCCCAGTTTTACCAGCAGCGGTTTCTGTTGCTCAGCAGCCAGCGGCAAGGCTACGCAGGCACTGGCCCCCATGGGCATGGCTTGCCAGATCGGTTTGAAATCGAAATCCGGCTGGTTATCCAGTTCGTCCATGGCCAGGTAGCTGCGCCAGCCCTTGTCGTCCATGTCGAAACGCAGGCCGGCGAAGTTCGGGATAAAGCGCTGATAACCCATGGCCAACACGCTGGAGTTGACCGACAGGCGCTGCTTCACTTCCGGCGCGCGGGGTTGCAGGCCGAAGGCTTCCGGGAACAGTTTGTCGCCGTTGAGCAGCGCGGCGATGGCGTTGGTCGATACGCTGCCCGGCTCCTCAGTGGCGCCATTGTCCGGATCGTAGAGTTTGGCCGGGTTCGACAGCACCACCAGTTTGTCGCCATGGGAGGCGAACAGCAGCGATTTGGTGGCGTTGTAGACCAGTTGATAGAGCGCCACATCGTCGGTGCCGACTTTCACGTCGCCGACTTTGGTCAGTTGCGTATCGTCCAGCGCAACCTTGGCCAGTGGCTCCAGCACCTTGGCCAGACCACCGCGATCCATCACCAACAAGAAGTCTTTCAGGCGCCCGTCCGCCCCGCGCCACAGCGCCACATCAGCCGGTTGATCGAAGAGTTGCTCGATCAGGCTGTCCTGCAACTTCAGGTCATGTTCGTAAATGATCCGCCGCAAGCTACCGATCAAACCGAGGCGATCCGCATGCGTTTCGTAATAGAAGACGAAATCTTCGGTCAGGGTTGCCTTGAGGAATGGCACCGCCAGCAAATCCTTGGGCAATTGGCTCAAGGAATGGGTTTCCAGCAGACCATCCGGGCGGCTCATGCCCAGTTTGTCGCTGGCTAGCGCCGCCGCGGGCACTTTGGGTTTGTGCATGAGCCAGCCCAACCCGCCTGCCACGCCAGCCACCAGGCACAGCCCGATCAGCACGGCCGGCCAACGCCGGGAAGATTTGGCAACCGGTACGTCAGCGGCCGGGGGAACGGCAGGGGAAATCGTGTTATCGCTCATGTTCACGCTCATGTTCCCAAAGCTCAGCAATTCATCCGTGAGGCGGGATGCTTAATAGTTGAAAGTCTTGACCAGCAGCAGATCACCGATGGCCCGCAGGGGCACGATGAAGGTCTCGCGTTTTTCGTCGACGGTGTTTTCGTTAAGCACCAGGTTGATCTGCGAGGTAATCACCTCGTTCTGGTTACTGTGCTCATCGAAGTTATAGCCTTCGCTGCCGAAGTTGCCCCAATAGTTCACATAAACCAGATAGGTGCCATGCATCGGCGCGGTCATGGTGAACATTTCCGGGCCGGGGCCATCGACACCGTCCGGGTCCAGACCGCCGCCATTGGTCAACGCCGTGTGGGCGAAGAACGCGTGCTGGCCGTCGGGAGTAATGATGTGCAAGTCGAGTTCGGCTTTGGGATCGTCCCAGCCCAGCACCACACGAATCCGCGCCGGAGTTCGCAGGGTGTTGGCTTCATAGAATTGAACGCGCTTGAGCGATTTACCCTCGGCACTGCGCACTTCGACGCTGTTGGAACCAGCGCCAAACGCATACGGCCGGGCAAAGCGCCCTTGCTCGTCGGTGTACAGGTTCAGCGGATTACCGTTGACCGCCAGCGTGTGAGGCCCGCGTTGCGTGCCGATGGCCTTGAGCTGGCCTTCGATCATCGTGCGATTGCGCTGCACGCCCCGGTCGATGGGCGGTGTGGGATAGGCCACTTGAGGGTATTCACTGCGGTCCAGTAAACCGTTATAACGCCAGCCGCCCACCGGCTCCGACAGCTCGGCCGCAGGCGCTGCCCACGCAACCTGGGCGCAAACCAGCAGTATCAGCAGTGAAAGAAAAAAACGCATGTGAGGCCTCCTGCCCTGCATCACTAAACCTTGCGCCCGGTCCTCGGCGCGTGACAGATAAAAAACGGCGTTTAGTCAGAAAGACCCGTGATCGCACGGGTCGTAGAAGGCGCGAAGGTTAGCTATTCGGCAGTTTTTTAACAATCAGATAGATCTGGATTTGTGGTGAGAGTCACGGCGAATGTCAGGCGCGAGCTGAATAGCGGGGTTATTCGGCTCACGAAATGAGCCGAATAGGATCAGTATTCGGCTTAGTGACTCTGGTGCGCCCAAATTCATGGCGCCACACCGGGTCTGGGACGGAGGCGCAGGCCATTCGTTTTTCAACAAAGATTTCGACTGAAGCTCAATCCCGTCTCATGGTCAACTACGGCCCTAAATACGCTGGCAAGTGCGCAAAGAACCAGAGGTAAGTCCGTGATACTGCAAAAACTGAAACTCAAGGATTTCCGTCGATTCGAGGACATTGAAATCGACTTTCATCCTGAACTGACGGTAATTGCCGCACGAAACGGGCAAGGCAAAACCACGATTCTGGAGGCCATTGCCACCGCTCTCGGCCCTTTTGTTGGCGCATTTGACATGGGGAAGTCCAAGCACATCGAGCGCACGGATGCCCGCTATGTTCGTTTAGGCAATAGTTTTGAAAATGAGCAGCGATTCCCGGTCATTATTGATGCCGCTCTGGAAGCACCGGACATTAAGTGGCAGCGGGCACTGCACGGCCCGAAAAGTCGCACTACTACAAAAGAAGCAGCGCCAACTCGCCATGTTTCATCAAGACCACGGTCTCTTACCGCTCAGCCTGTTGAGCGATGGCGTAAGGGCCATGATTTCGCTTACAACCGACATGGCCTTGCGCTGCAGCCGCCTTAATGGGCACTTCAAGGAGCAAGCCTCTCTACTGACAAAAGGGATTGTCTTGATCGATGAAGTGGAACTGCATCTGCATCCGGCCTGGCAGCAGCAAGTCATAGCGTCTTTGCGCAGGGCCTTTCCAAAAATTCAATTCATTCTCAGCACCCATAGCCCCCAGGTACTGACAACCGTCAACCGCGAACAGATTCGGGTCATTTACAGGCAAGAGGACACCTGGATTGCAGAGCGCCCCAAAATGAGCCCCCTTGGGCAAGAAGCCGGAGATGCTCTTGCAGGCATTATGGAAGTGCCTGAGCGTCCAGACATTCCAATTACAGAGACGGCTAACGCCTATGAACAATTCGCCCGAGACGGTGAAGCTGATAAGCCACAGGCAAAGGAATTGAAAGCAGAACTCGACAAAGCCGGCTATCAAATTCCAAAAATCGAAGCCGAACTTTGGGATTTTCTTGCTGAGCATGCCGAGAGCCAAAAGAATGATTGAGCTGATTCATGCTCCCGTTCCGGCTGAAGCGAGCAAAGCATTATCGGACTACGCCGCTGCCGCTCCCGGAGCAGGGCCGAACGAGTTCGATACACTGGCTTTTCTTCCGTATAAAAAATCGTCAAAGCCTCCCACCATCAAACCCAGGAAGGTTTGTGCGCCTACTGCGAGACATCATTACAGGCTGACAAAGGCCAGGTGGAACATATAAAGCCCAAAGGAGGAAAAAGGCTCATCCGCACCTGACGTTCGATTACACAAACTACGCGCACGGCTGCATTAGCAATAATTCGAAAACCTGCGGCCAAAAAAGGGGTCGGAAATTCTGCCTATCGTGCCAAGACCCGGCTGCAATGTTTTTTTTCGATATCTACAAAGGGAAACCTAAGCCCAGCACCGACGCTTTCAGATGCCGACAAACAACGAGTAAGTGAAACAATCCGAATACTCGGGCTTCAGCACCCTCCGCTCGTCCTTGAGCGAAAGAAAATGATCGACGCACTGTTGGAAGTGAAAGCAAAAATGCCTGCCCTTGCACCGCTATATCTAAGCACCAGAGAGTTTCGGCACATCCTCAAGCGCCTTTAAAACGTAGCCAGATAGAAACCTGCATACAGCATCTCCATCGGTCCGCGCGTTGCTGACAACCCCCATGTCTGCTAGTGTCGCGCCGGTTTAACGTCAACCGGAAATAGCCGCCATGGCCCGCAAAAAAGCTGCACTGGATTTCGAACAATCCCTCGCTGACCTGCAAACACTGGTCGAGCGACTGGAGAACGGCGAGTTGTCGCTGGAAGACTCGCTGACGGCTTTCGAGCAAGGCATCGGTCTGACCCGCGATTGCCAGGCGGCGCTGGCCCAGGCAGAGCAAAAGGTTCAAGTGCTGCTCGAGCGTGATGGCGAGCTGGCCGAGGAACCCTTTGACGCGGATCAGCCCGAATGATTGCTGCCTATTCGGCGACCAGCCAGGCCAGGGTTAACGCAGCATTGCAAACCCTGTTCAACGCGCCAGGCCCCGAACTCGCCCGTCTCTATGAGGCCATGCGCTATAGCGTTATGAACGGCGGCAAGCGTGTGCGTCCGCTGCTGGCTTATGCCGCGTGCGAAGCGCTGGGCGGCAAGGCTGAACAGGCCAATGGCGCGGCGTGCGCTGTGGAGCTGATTCACGCCTATTCCCTGGTGCATGACGACTTACCGGCCATGGACGACGATGATCTGCGTCGCGGCCAGCCCACCACCCACAAAAAATTCGATGAGGCCTGTGCGATCCTCGCCGGCGACGGCTTGCAGAGCCTGGCCTTCAGCGCCCTGCTCGACTCGCGCCTGAGCACCTTGGATGCGCAAATCAGCTTGCAGATGGTCAGCGCCCTGGCGCTGGCAGCCGGCCCGGCGGGCATGGTCGGCGGCCAGGCCATCGACCTCGGTTCCGTCGGTTTGAAGCTCGATCAAAAAGCCCTTGAGTACATGCACCGGCACAAGACCGGTGCCTTGATCGAGGTCAGCGTCAAACTCGGCGCCCTGGCCAGCGGCCGTGCCGAAAAGGACGAGCTGAAGTCTTTGCAGACCTATGCCCAAGCCGTTGGCCTGGCGTTTCAGGTGCAGGACGATATTCTCGACGTCGAAAGTGATACTGAAACCCTCGGCAAACGCCAAGGCGCCGATATCGCTCGGGACAAACCCACTTACCCGGCCTTACTCGGCCTCGATGCCGCCAAGACCTATGCCTTGGAACTGCGCGATCAGGCCCTGCATGCACTGCGACCGTTTGACGCGGCAGCCGAGCCCCTGCGCGACCTGGCCCGCTACATTGTCGAGCGCCGCAGCTAAGTGACTCACGCTCAAGTTCAGACCAACGCGTGGGCATGGGGCGATGCATCAGGTAAACTGCCGCCTCTTCTATACCTATAACGATTCGCCTGATGCCCACGACGTTTCATGAGATTCCCCGCAAGCGCCCGACCACGCCCCTGCTCGACCGTGCTAACACGCCGGACGGCCTGCGCCGGTTAGGCGAAGCCGAGCTGGAAACCCTGGCTGATGAGTTGCGCCTGGAGTTGCTCTACACGGTCGGTCAGACCGGCGGGCATTTCGGTGCCGGCCTGGGCGTCATTGAGCTGACCATCGCGTTGCATTACGTTTTCGACACCCCGGACGACCGGTTGGTGTGGGACGTGGGTCATCAGGCCTATCCGCACAAAATCCTCACCGGCCGTCGCGAGCGCATGAGCACGCTGCGCCAGAAGGACGGCGTGGCCGCTTTCCCGCGTCGCGCCGAGAGCGAGTACGACACCTTCGGTGTTGGCCATTCCAGCACCTCGATCAGTGCGGCACTGGGCATGGCCATTGCGTCGCGCCTGCAAAACAGTGATCGCAAGGCAATTGCCGTGATCGGTGACGGCGCGTTGACCGCCGGCATGGCCTTCGAGGCGCTGAACCATGCGCCGGAAGTGAACGCCAATATGCTGGTGATCCTCAACGACAACGACATGTCGATCTCGCGCAACGTTGGCGGGCTGTCGAACTACCTGGCGAAAATCCTGTCCAGCCGCACTTACGCGAGCATGCGTGAGGGCAGTAAAAAGGTCCTGTCGCGCTTGCCCGGCGCTTGGGAAATCGCTCGTCGTACCGAAGAATACGCAAAAGGCATGCTGGTCCCCGGCACGCTGTTCGAAGAGCTGGGCTGGAACTATATCGGTCCGATCGACGGCCACGACCTGCCGACCCTGATCGCCACGCTGCGCAACATGCGCGATCTAAAAGGCCCGCAGTTCCTGCACGTCGTTACCAAAAAAGGTAAAGGCTTCGCCCCCGCAGAAGTCGACCCGATCGGTTACCACGCCATCACTAAACTCGACCCCCTGGACGCTCCGGCCGCCGCGCCGAAGAAAGCCAGCGGGCCGAAGTACTCCGCGGTGTTCGGCGAGTGGCTGTGCAACATGGCCGCAGCCGACCCTCGTCTGGTGGGCATTACCCCGGCAATGAAAGAAGGCTCCGACTTGGTGGCCTTCAGCGAGCGCTTCCCGCTGCGCTATTTCGACGTGGCGATTGCCGAGCAGCACGCCGTGACCTTTGCCGCCGGCATGGCCTGCGAAGGCGCGAAACCGGTGGTCGCGATCTATTCGACGTTCCTGCAACGCGGTTACGACCAGCTGGTGCATGACGTGGCAGTGCAAAACCTCGACGTGCTGTTCGCCATCGACCGCGCTGGCCTGGTGGGCGAAGACGGCCCAACGCACGCCGGCAGCTTCGACCTGTCGTTCCTGCGCTGCATCCCCGGCATGCTGGTGATGACCCCGAGCGATGAAAACGAACTGCGCAAAATGCTCACCACCGGTTACCTCTACAACGGTCCGGCGGCGGTGCGTTACCCACGCGGTACGGGGCCGAATGCGCACATCGACAACGACCTGCAACCGATCGAAATCGGCAAAGGCGTGGTTCGCCGCCAAGGCAGCAAAGCCGCCCTGCTGGTATTCGGCGTGCAACTGGCCGAGGCGCTAAAAGTCGCCGAAACGCTGGACGCGACGGTCGTCGACATGCGTTTCGTCAAACCGCTGGATGAAGCACTGGTTCGTGAAATTGCTGGCAGCCACGATTTACTGGTGACCATCGAAGAGAACGCAATCATGGGCGGGGCCGGGGGCGCTGTCAGCGAATTCCTCGCGAGGGAAAACATCCTTAAGTCAGTGCTGCACCTGGGCCTGCCAGATGCCTACGTCGAACACGCCAAGCCTGGACAAATGTTGGCCGAATGCGGACTGGACGAGGCAGGGATCGAAGCGGCAGTGCGTGAACGCCTGCAACGGCTTAACCTCTAAACCCCGGCCCCATGAAACACCCCTTGTGGGAGCGAGCCTGCTCGCGAAAGCGGTGTGTCAGTCAACGACGATGTTGACTGACACACCGTCATCGCGAGCAGGCTCGCTCCCACAGTTGATTTGCGCTCCCAAAATGCCAATGGACTGCCAATGAACCTCGCCCGCCTCGCCCTGACGCTGACCCTTCTGCCATCCGCCAACGCCTTCGCCGAGACCTTCGAGCGCGATCAGGCGCTGAAACTGCCGGAAATGCTGATCAGCGCCAACCGCCAGGTCGAAGCACGCAATGACAGCAGCGCCGCCAACACCGTGTTCACCCGTGAAGACATCGACCGTCTGCAACCGAGCAGCGTCACTGACCTGCTGCGCCGCGTGCCAGGAGTGCAAGTGACGCAAAGCGGCGGCCGTGGCAGCCTGCCGGGAATTTACATCCGCGGCACCCAATCGGCGCAAAGCCTGGTGCTGGTCGATGGCCAGCGAATCGGCAACGCCACCTCCGGCGACAGTAACCTGCAACACATCAACATCGAACAGGTCGAACGCGTGGAAGTGCTGCGTGGATCGCGTGCGGTGATTTATGGCAGCGATGCAATTGGCGGGGTGATCCAGATTTTCACCCGTCGCGGCGCCGAACAGGGTTTGCAGCCGCGGATGCACGTAGGATTTGGTAGCAACCAGACCTGGGAGCGCAGCCTCGGGTTGTCCGGTGGCGACGACAACACGCGCTTTAATCTCGGCGCCAGCCTTGATGAAACCGCCGGGATCAATCGTACCCACGAGTCCTATCCCAGCGACGGCGATCACGACGCGTATCGCAATAAGTCCATGAGCTTGAGCCTGAGCCATGCCCTGAGCGACGACGTCGAAATCGGCGCCAATCTGCTGGATAACCGTGGCAAAAGCGAATTCGACAACCCGTTCGGGCGCTTCGATACGAGTACGCTCACCTCGGTCCAGCAGCGGCCCTACAGCGATTACGACGTCAGCAGCGTCAGCAGTTACGTCGATGCGCGAATCAACGACCGGTGGAACACCCGCGTTGAGCTCGGCCACAGCGAAAATCGCGAGACGACCCTCGATCAGCTCAGCGACGAACGCAGCGTGTTCAACACCTACCGCAATTCGCTGAACTGGCAGAACGACCTGACGTTGAATGCGCGCAACAACCTGATCCTGGGCGGCGATTGGTACGAAGACCGGATCAACAGCAGCACGCCGTTCGAGAAGGACAGTCGTTGGAATCGCGCAGCGTTTATCCAGCACCGCTATCAGGCTGAACACTTCTCCACCGAACTGGGCCTGCGTCGCGACCAGAACCAGCAATTTGGCGGCCAGAACAGCTGGAGCGGCACGTTCACCCTGCCGCTGAACCCGGAAAACGACGTGCTACTGACCTACAGCGAAGGTTTCCGTGCGCCGACGTTCAACGACCTGTACTACCCGGACTTCAGCAACCCGGACCTGAAACCCGAAACCTCGAAGAGTTATGAAGTGCAATGGCGCAGTCAATTGACCGAGCACAGTCGCCTGGAAGCTTCGCTGTATCGCACTGATCTGAAAGACGCGATTATTTTCGGCAGCAACAACCGCCCGCAGAATATCGCCTCGGCGCGAATCAACGGCTTCGAAGCGGCACTCAAACAGGAAGTGTTCGGCTGGCAGAGCAACCTCGGCGTAGCAATCATCGACCCCAGAGATCGCGACAGCGGCCATACCCTCGCCCGCCGCGCACGGCGCACGTTGAGTCTGGATCTTGATCGGCAGTTTGATCGACTGGGGCTGGGGGCCAGCTGGCAGGCCGTCAGCAGCAGCTATGACGATGTGGGCAATCGTCAGCCATTGGCGGGCTATGCATTGCTCGGGCTACGCAGCAGTTGGGCGCTGAATCGGCAGGTGAAGCTGGAGCTTAAGGTCGACAACCTGCTGGACAAGGATTACAGCCGGACGCTGTACAGCTACGACGGTAATCAGTACGGGTATCGCGAGGAGGGACGGGCGTGGATGTTTGGGGTGAGCTGGACACCGCCGCTATAGCCCTCGGTCAGCGTGATGGTGCGATGAGTTGGCACAGTTTGGCGGTCGCCTCGATCATCTGCCCGCTCGGGCGCTCAAGGCCTTTGTCGGCCACCTGCAATAATCGCCCCTGCGCCACCGCTGTCACCTGTGGCCAGGCCTTCCACGCGTCCAACTGCGCCTGATTACCGGCCAGAATCACCTCGGGATTACGCTGCAACACAGCCTCGATACTGACCTGCGGCGCAGGCAAGGCCAGGTCGGCAAACACATTGCGCGCCCCGCACACCGCCAGCGCATCGCTGATGATCTGCCCACCTCCGACGGTGTACAGCGGCTGATCCCAGACTTGATAGAACACGCGTAACGGCACCTCACGCTGATAGCGCTGGCGCAAGGCATTCAGTTTCTGTTGCAGATGCGCTGCCAACGTCATGCCGCGTGCGGGTCGCCCGAGTAGCGCGGCAATGGCTTCAATCTGCGCGGTGAGTTGTTCGAGGCGGTGCGGCTCGGCGACATAGGTGGGGATGTTCAGTTGCTTGAGCTGATCGCGCTGCGCCGGGCCGACGCTGCCGGGCCAAAGCAGTAACAGGTCAGGTTTCAGGCTCAGGAGCCGCTCCATGTCCAATTGGCCATAACGGCCCACGGAGGGGATGTCCTTGAGCTCGACAGGTCGCTCACCGGCATCCAGCACACCGACCAACAGGTCTGCCGAGTCCAGCTCGATAACGATTTCAGAGAGCGACGGCGCGAGGCTGACCACGCGCTGGACGGCAAAAGCCGAACCGCTGACGGCCAGCAGTAACAGCGCCAGCCAACGTCGGCGCATTAGCCGAGTTGACGCGGAATACGATAGAGGTAGAACAGCACCGCGGTAGAAAGCGCCAGCAACACCAGCGGCACCGCTTCAAGACCGACGAAGACCGCCAGCGCACCAGTCCACGCCGGCAGGCCTGCGACCAGAAGCGCTACGCGACGCTTCGCGGCCAGGGCGATCCAGGCGGCCGGCTCTTCAGGGGTATCGAGGGCTTTCTGAGTGGCGATCAGTGCATGTTTGTAGCTGCCGAAAAACTTCAGGCTGACAAACATCGACGCCACACCCGCGATGAACAACGGCATCGCCAGCACCGGCAGAATCGCCTCACTCTGGCCAAACACACCGTTGATCACGAACAGCGGCAACAAGGCCAGCGCCAGGTATTGCCACCAGTTGACGGACAGTCGCCGCCGCACTTGGCCGCGAGTCACGCGCGATCGGCCTCGCCCTGATGCTCGTTCCCCATCATGTGGTCGAGCTTGCTGGCCTTGGTGGCCAAATAGAGTTTGTTGTGTGGGTTTTGCCCCGTGTGCAGCGGCACGCGCTCGGCGACCACGATCCCCATGTCGGTCAAGGCTTTGACCTTGCGCGGGTTGTTGGTCATCAGCCGCAGGGATTTAACGCCCAGGTGTTCAAGCATCGGCAGGCACATCGCGTAGTCGCGCTGGTCAGCGGCGAAACCCAGACGCTCGTTGGCTTCAACGGTGTCGGCGCCGCCGTCCTGAAGCGCATAGGCGCGGATTTTGTTCAGCAGGCCAATACCACGACCTTCCTGACGCAGGTACAGCAATACGCCACGACCTTCACGGGCGATGGCCTTTAGCGCGGCCTCAAGCTGTGACCCGCAATCGCAACGCTGGCTGAACAAGGCATCGCCCGTCAGGCACTCGGAGTGCAACCGGCCGAGTACCGGGGCACCGTCGGCGAACTCACCCAGACTCAGCACCACGTGCTCGCGCCCGTTTTCCTCATCGAGAAACCCGTGCATGGTGAATTGCGCAAAAGGCGTTGGCAGCTTGGAAGCGGCGACAAAAACGACAGGCACCGGTGTGCTCCTGATCAATAGGTACTGGAGATTCGCAGAGGCGGCATTGTAACAGCACGTTCCTACAGACGCTTAGGCTGAATTATGGGGGATAACAATCAGAAAGTTTGATCAACGGCCTGCCATCCCCCGCCCAAAACAGGGCGCAGGATTGACCGTCGTCAGCGCACGGGCAGTCCCTGTTGAGCCGTCAAGCGACGAGCAGCACCAACCCTTGCATCGCCAGCCACGCAAACACCCCGGCCAATACGTCATCGAGCATGATCCCGACGCCGCCGTGAACGTGCCGGTCGATCCAGCGAATTGGCCATGGTTTGAGGATGTCGAAGAAGCGGAACATCAGAAAACCCACCACCAGCCAGTACCAGCCTGCGGGCACCAGCCACAGGGTGATCCACATCCCGACCATCTCGTCCCAGACGATGCCTTCGTGATCGTGAACGCGTAAGTCGTCGGCTACTTTGCCGCACAGCCAGAAGCCGAACAGCATGGTGATGCCCAGCATCAGCCAGTAGCCCCAGTCAGGCAACATCTGCCATAACGGAATAAAGGGCAGCGCGACCAGAGAGCCCCACGTGCCTGGAGCCTTCGGCAAGGTGCCCGAGCCGAAGCCAAACGCCAGGAAATGCCATGGATTGCGCCAAACCGACGGCGGTACGAATTCCGCCGGGGTCTGTTTGGGGTGATCTGTCATGGTGTCTCCCGAAAATGTTGATAGCCCCGTGTTTGCGGGGTGATGTCTTGCCCAAAAGCGTCCAGCAGCACAACGCCCTGCCCTGTCACGACACGCCCGACCACATGAATTGGCCAGCCATCCGCCAGCAGTGGCGGCAATTCGAAGGACGGTAAGGTGAAGGCCAGCACATAATCGTCACCACCGCTCAGGGCGGCGTCTTCAGCGCCCGATTGACCGAGAAATGCGACTAACGCCTTCGACACAGGCAGCTTACTCCGCTCAACCTGAATGCCGACCTTCGAGGCGAGCGCAATATGCCCGCAATCGGCGAGCAAGCCGTCGGAGATATCCAGCGCCGAGGTGGCTTTACCTCGCAGCGCGCTCCCCAAACCCAGTTGCGGTTGCGGCGACCAGTAATGGGCCAGCAGTGGATCGGCGATGCTCGCTTCGGCGGTCCGCTGACCGAGTACCAGAGGCAGGGCCCCGGCGGCATTGCCCAGCTCACCGCCGACACACAGCAAGTCGCCCGGCTGCGCGCCACTTCGGGTCAACGCCTTGCCGACCGGCACCCGACCCAATACGGTCATCGTCAAGCTCAGCGGCCCACGGGTGGTGTCGCCGCCCACCAACGCTACGCCACAGCGCTGTGCCATGACGTTCAAACCACGGGCGTAGGCGTCCAGCCACTCGGCGGTCACCGTCGGCAAGGTCAGGGCAAGGGTAAAGGCAACGGGGGTGGCGCCCATGGCGGCCAGGTCACTGATGGCAACAGCCAGCGAACGCTGACCGAGCAAAAACGGGTCGCAGGGGTCTGCGAAATGCACACCGGCCACCAAGGTGTCGGTGGAAATAGCCAACTGTTCCCCCAAAGGAACAGTCAGCAAGGCGCAGTCATCGCCGATCCCCAGTGCAACGCCCTCGCCGCCCTGCGCACAAGGCGCGGCAGCGAAGAAATTGCGGATCAGCTCAAACTCGCCCATGGCTCAGCGCTTGAACGCCTTCACCTCAGCTTCACGCAGACGCGGGGCCAGCTTGTCGAGCACACCGTTGACGAACTTGTGGCCGTCGGTGGAACCGAAGACTTTGGCCAGCTCGATACCTTCGTTGATCACAACGCGGTACGGCACATCGACCCGCTTGAGCAGTTCCCAGGTGGACAGGCGCAGAACGGCCAGTTCAACCGGATCAAGCTCTTCAATGGTGATGTCCAGGCACGGGCTCAGCACCGCATCGATCTCAGGCTTGTGGGCCGGAACACCGTGCAGGATGTCGTGGAAGTACGCCGCATCGACATCACTGAAATCGTTATCGACCCGGAACTGCGCTTCGATCTCGTTCAGCGACTGCTTGGCCATGTGCCATTGGTACAGCGCTTGAGTCGCTAGCTGACGGGCTTCGCGACGCTTGACGCTTTTCGATGGCTTGCCGGCATCCGCTGGCTTTGGATCGCGCGGGTTGAAACGATCACTTTCGTCGCTAATCACTTGGCCTCCAACTGCGCCAGCAGGCTGACCATTTCCAGAGCGGACAAGGCAGCTTCAGCACCTTTGTTGCCGGCCTTGGTGCCGGAACGTTCGATGGCTTGCTCGATGGAATCAACGGTCAGTACGCCGAAAGCGACCGGTACGCCAAACTCCATGGACACCTGGGCCAAGCCCTTGGTGCATTCGCCCGCCACGTATTCGAAGTGCGGAGTACCGCCACGAATGACCGCGCCCAGGGCGATAATTGCCGCGTATTCGCCCTTCTGAGCGACTTTCTGCGCAACCAGCGGGATTTCGAAGGCGCCAGGCGCACGGATGATGGTGATGTCGCTTTCGCTCACGCCATGGCGAACCAGGGCATCAACTGCACCGCTGACCAGACTTTCAACAACGAAGCTGTTGAAGCGGCCCACTACCAGAGCGTAGCGGCCTTTGGGGGCGATGAAGGTACCTTCGATGGTCTTCAGGGTCATTCGTTAGATCTCTTAAAGAGCCGGGATGCGTTTTCTACGCATCCCTCAGTGATGTGTTAACCGCGAATCAAGGACTGGAAACAACCGGTCATTATTCGGAGGGCACGTATTCTACAACTTCCAGATCGAAACCGGATATCGCATTAAATTTCATCGGCGCACTCATCAGGCGCATTTTGCGCACACCGAGGTCGCGAAGGATCTGCGAACCGGCACCGACGATGCTGTAAGTGGTCGGCTTTTTCACGGGTAATTGCTCCGTGGTTTCACGGATGTGCGCCAACAAGACGTCGCCGTCGAGCGGGTGACCGAGCAACAGCACCACGCCGCTACCCGCCTCGGCGACCTTGGCCATGGCGGCACGCAGGCTCCAGCGGCCCGGTTGCTTGACCATCAGCAGGTCGCGCAGCGGGTCCATGTTGTGTACACGAACCAGGGTCGGTTCTTCTGCGCACACAGTGCCCAGGGTCAACGCCATGTGTACGTCGCCCTCCACGGAATCGCGATAGGTCACCAGGTTGAATTGGCCCAGTTCGCTGTCCAGCGGCTGCTCGGCAATCCGCTGAACGGTACGTTCGTGGATCATCCGGTAGTGAATCAGGTCGGCAATAGTGCCGATCTTGATGTTGTGTTGGGCGGCAAACGCTTCAAGTTCCGTGCGACGGGACATGGTGCCGTCGTCGTTCATCACTTCGCAGATCACGCCGCTCGGCTCGAAACCGGCCATGCGTGCAAGGTCGCACGCTGCTTCGGTGTGACCGGCGCGGGCCAACGTGCCGCCGGCCTGGGCCATCAGCGGGAAGATGTGGCCTGGGCTGACGATGTCTTCTGCTTTGGCGTCCTTGGCGGCAGCCGCTTGCACGGTGCGAGCGCGGTCAGCAGCAGAAATACCGGTGGTCACGCCTTCAGCGGCTTCAATGGACACGGTGAACTTGGTGCCGAAACCGGAACCGTTGCGCGGCGCCATCAAGGGCAGCTTCAGCAGTTCGCAGCGTTCGCGGCTCATGGGCATGCAAATCAGGCCACGGGCGTGCTTGGCCATGAAGTTGATGTGTTCCGGCTGGCAGCATTCGGCGGCCATGATCAGATCACCTTCGTTCTCGCGATCTTCGTCATCCATGAGGATGACCATCTTGCCTTGGCGGATATCTTCAACCAGTTCTTCGATGCTATTGAGCGCCACAAGGCACCCCCTTGGGTCAGGATTTGAGGTAGCCATTAGCGGCCAGAAAGCTTTCGGTGATGTTCCCGGACGTTGGCTCTGCGGCCTTATCGCCCAGCAACAGGCGCTCCAGGTAACGTGCCAGCAAGTCAACTTCGAGGTTCACCCGGCGACCTGGCTGGTAGGACGCCATGATGGTTTCGCTCAGGGTGTGCGGAATGATCGTCAGCATGAATTCAGCGCCATCGACCGCGTTCACGGTCAGGCTGGTGCCGTCGACGGTGACTGAGCCTTTATGGGCGATGTACTTGGCGAGGTCTTTCGGCGCGCGGATGCGAAACTCCACCGCGCGGGCATTTTCGGAACGGGCAACCACTTCGCCCACGCCATCAACGTGACCGCTGACCAGGTGCCCACCCAGACGCGTGGTCGGGGTCAGGGCTTTTTCCAGGTTGACCGGGCTACCGCTTTTGAGGTCATTCATGGCGGTGCAGTCGAGGGTTTCGCGACTGACGTCTGCCGCAAAGCCGTTGCCAGGCAACTCAACGGCGGTCAGGCACACGCCGTTGACCGCGATGCTGTCGCCCAGTTTGACGTCGCTCAGGTCGAGCTTGCCGGTGTCTACATAGACCCGCACATCTCCGCCTTTTGGGGTCAATGCACGAATACTGCCGATGGATTCGATGATGCCGGTAAACATGAAGTCCTCCTCGAGAACAGGGCTGTCGCTTGGCGCAAGCCGGGAATTATACGCTCGCTGCTGGCACAGGTATGGCGATGACTCGCCAGTCATCGCCAACCGCGCGAATTTCAGTGATTTTGAGTTCGGGCGCGTCTTTCATGTGCGCCAGCGGCCAGTCCAACAAGGGGCGCGCAGACGAGCCTAAAAACTTGCCGGCGATGAAAATCTGAAACTCATCCACCAGACCTTGTTGGGCAAACGCCCCAGCCAAGCGAGGACCGGCCTCGACCAGTACCTCGTTGACCCCACGATGGGCGAGTTCGACCAGCAGTTTGCGCAGGTCGACCACGCCATCATCACCGGCCACGATCAAGCATTCCGGGCCGTTGGCGTATTGCTCTTCGACAGCCATGCAGGTCGCAACCAACACCGGGCCGGCCTTGAAAAACGGCGCATCCAGCGGCACTCGCAAACGGCCGTCAATCAGCACCCGCAGCGGCGGACGACTCATGATGAGCGCTGTTTGCTCGGGGTCCAGGCCTAACTCGTCGGCGCGCACGGTCAAGCGCGCGTTGTCTGCCAGCACCGTATCGGCGCCGGTCAGTACCACACTGGCCTGAGCACGCAGCCGCTGCACCGCCGAGCGCGCCGCCGGGCCGGTGATCCACTGGCTTTCGCCGCTGTCCATCGCCGTGCGGCCATCCAGGCTCATGGCCAGTTTGACGCGCACGAACGGCAAGCCGTGCTCCATGCGCTTGAGGAAACCTTGGTTGAGCAGGCGCGCCTCGCCTTCCAGCACACCGCTTGCAGTGGTAATACCGGCTTGGGCCAGACGCGCCATGCCGCGACCGGCCACCGACGGGTTCGGGTCCTGCATGGCGGCAACCACGCGGGCGACACCGGCATTCACCAGCGCATCGGCACAGGGCGGCGTATGGCCGTGGTGGCTGCAAGGTTCGAGGGTCACATACGCCGTGGCGCCCCGAGCCAATTCCCCGGCCGCACGCAAGGCATGGACTTCGGCATGAGGTTCACCGGTGCGCACATGCCAGCCTTCGCCGACGATCTGCCCGTCACGCACGATCACGCAGCCGACCCTCGGATTGGGGTGCGTCGTGTAGTGACCTTTACGCGCCAGTTCCAGGGCACGGGCCATGTAGTGCGCGTCGAGGATGGCTTGTTCTGGGGAGGGGATCATTCTTTCACCGGCTCACGGGCCAGGCGATCGATCTCTTCACGGAACTCGTTGAGGTCCTGAAAGCGCCGATACACGGAGGCGAAACGAATGTAGGCGACTTCGTCGAGCTTTTGCAGCTCGGCCATCACCAGTTCACCGACCACGAGTGATTTGACCTCACGTTCGCCGGTGGCGCGCAGTTTGTGCTTGATGTGTACCAGCGACGACTCCAGGCGCTCGACACTCACCGGGCGCTTTTCCAGCGCTCGCTGCATGCCGGCACGCAGTTTTTCTTCGTCGAACGGCTGACGGCTACCGTCAGTTTTGATCAGGCGCGGCAACACCAGTTCGGCGGTCTCGAACGTTGTAAAACGTTCGCCGCAGGCCAGGCATTCACGCCGGCGGCGCACCTGTTCGCCCTCGGCGACCAGACGCGAGTCGATGACCTTGGTGTCGTTGGCACCGCAGAAGGGACAGTGCATGGTGGCAGGCAACAAAAAAAGGGAGGGCCATGGTAGCGCATCCCGGTGGCAAGACAAGCCATAGGGTTTACGGTATATAGACGGGCTAGTGTCCTGATCTATGGATTTCACCTTGCTGGAGCCGCAAATGTCACTCAGACCGCTCGTATTGCTCAGTCTTTTCAGCCTATTGGTGGCCTGCGGCAGCGGTGCGCCCAAGCCCCAACCTCCAGCGCCAGGCCCGGCACCGCAAGAGGCGGTAAAAAAAGCCCGCGAGTCGGCTAACCTTGGCCCACTGCCCGCGTATCAGCGTGAGTTGAGCGGCACGATGCAAGGCGTTCCGACCGGCGCCGAAGTCGAACTGGCAATGTTGGTGATTGACGAAAAAGGCCGGCCGCAACAACTGCTGGCCAGTTCCAGCCTGATCGGCACCAATCAAGCCTTGCCATTTCGCCTGCGCTTCAATCCGGAGTCCTTCCCGGCAGGCGCACGCGTTGAACTGCGTGGCCGCGCCACTCAATCGGGGCAGTTGATTCTGCACCTGCCGCCGCAACGCATCGCACAACCGACTACCCAGGCGATGGGCCAGCTGCAATTTGTCAAAGCGCCATGAATGCACCGCTCGGCCTGCAACAGCCGTTAAGTGAATTGCTCGGTGATGCGCAGTTGATTGCACGTGACTTACCGGGAACTGACCTCAAGCTGTGGCTGATCGACGGCGACAACATGGACCGAGCCTTCAACCCTGAAGAAACCCGGCGGATTCTGCATGACCCGCCGTACTGGAGTTTCTGCTGGGCCAGTGGGCTGGCGGTGGCACGTTATCTGACGGCTTTTCCGGAGTGGGTCAAAGGTAAGCGCGTGCTGGATTTCGGCGCCGGTTCCGGGGTCGCCGCAATAGCCGCCATGAAGGCCGGCGCAGTGGAAGTGGTGGCTTGCGACCTCGACCCGCTGGCCATTACCGCATGTCGGGCGAATGCTCAACTCAATGACGTTCACCTCAATTACTCGACGGACTTCTTTGCCGAGGACGATCGGTTTGATCTGATTCTGGTCGCGGATGTGCTGTATGACCGGGCGAACCTGCCGTTGTTCGATGAGTTTTTGAGTCGTGGCCGGGAAGCACTGGTGGCGGATTCGCGGGTTCGGGATTTTCGGCATCCGCTGTACCGGCGTATCGAGATGCTCGAGGCGATGACCTTGCCCGATCTGGCCGAGCCCGAAGAGTTTCGGCATGTGAGCCTTTACCATGCCACTCGCCCATGACCGCTACCACGCTGCGCGTGGGAACGATCTGCGCTACCGCTTCCGGCGGCACCCCGCCAAGCCTTATAGTGGCCCCATTCACGCTTTCAAGAGATCCCCCATGAGTCAGGAAACGCCGTACATCTTCGACGCCACAACTGCCGATTTCGAGCAGTCGGTGATTGCTAACTCTTTCCACAAACCGGTGCTGGTGGATTTCTGGGCCGAATGGTGTGCGCCGTGCAAAGCGATGATGCCGATGCTGCAAACCGTCGCCCAGAGTTATCAGGGCGAGCTGCTGCTGGCCAAGGTCGATTGCGAAGCCGAATCAGACATCGTCGCGCGTTTCGGCATTCAGAGCCTGCCAACGGTGGTGTTGTTCAAGGACGGTCAACCGGTGGATGGTTTTGCCGGTGCGCAACCGGAGTCCGCCGTGCGCGCGATGCTTGAACCTCACGTGCAAATGCCGCCGCCGGCAGCTGCCGATCCGTTCGAACAGGCTCAGGCTTTGTTCGATGAAGGCCGTTTCGCCGACGCCGAAGCCATTCTCAAAGTGCTGCGGGGCGAAGACAACACCAACGCCAAAGCGCTGATCCTGTATGCCCGTTGCCTGACTGAACGTGGTGAGTTGGGCGAAGCGCAAAGCGTGCTCGACGCGGTCAAGACCGACCAGCACAAGGCGGCCCTGGCCGGTGCCAAGGCGCAGATTCAATTCCTCGGCCAGGCCAAGGATTTGCCGGATGCCGCCGACCTGAAAGCGCGCCTGGCGAAAGATCCACAGGACGATGAAGCGGTGTATCAACTGGCGATTCAGCAACTGGCCCGCCAGCAATACGAACCGGCGCTGGAGTCGCTGCTGAAGTTGTTCATCCGCAACCGCAGCTACAGCGAAGGCTTGCCGCACAAGACCTTGCTGCAAGTGTTCGAACTGCTGGGCAATGATCACCCGCTGGTCGCCGCGTACCGTCGTAAATTGTTTGCGGCGCTGTACTAAGCGACCTCGATCCAACTGTAGAGCGGTGTATCCCCGCCGCTCACCACTTTCACGTCCGCACAATGGCGTAAGCGCACCAGCAAGCGTTTGCCCGACGCCGCGCTGCCGGTCAGGCCTTCCAATTGCTCCAGCAAATCCGGACCGCTCAATTGCCCGGCCTTGCGCAACAGGTCTTTGGCGATCAGCCATAGCGCTTCATCCTGATTCAGTGGCTTGGCCACCGGGGCGCTGACTTCTTCGGTTTTGCTGACGTGCAACTGCGCGCCGAGCCGTGCCCAGTCACCGTCATCCATCTCGAGGGTCAAATCCACCGGCCAGTCGCCGATGCTTCCGCGTATTCGCAACATGGGTCTGCTCCTGCACATTTCTGGCCTGCATGCTCCCATGGCTCTTGTGCAACGCCAAGCAGACGGTCAAACTCTCGGCACTTTCGTTATAAGATCACATAACAAACCATTCACTTTACTTCCCGGAGAATTGCCATGCGCCGCCTGCTTCTCGCTCTGCCGTTTGCCCTGTTGCCGCTGGCCATCGCCCACGCTGCCGACGAACATGCTCACGATCACGATCATGAGCACGGCAGCCTTGGCGCCCACGAGCATGGCGTCGGTCGCCTGAACGCAGCGCTCGACGGTCAAACCCTGGAGCTGGAACTGGACAGCCCGGCGATGAACCTGGTGGGTTTCGAGCACGCCGCCAGCACCGACGCCGACAAGGCCAAAGTCGCCGCTGCCCGTGCCCGACTGGAAAACCCATTGGTGCTGTTCAACCTGCCCAAAGCCGCTGGTTGCGTCGTCGCGACGCAGCAACTGGAAAGCCCGCTGTTCGGCGACAAACCGGCGGCGGATGCCGACGAAGACGATGACCACGACGAAGACGCCAAGGAAGCTAACGGCCAACCCCACCACCACGAGCACAGCGAAATCCACGCCCATTATCAATTCAGTTGCTCGGCACCGGGCGCACTGAAGACCCTGGACCTGGCAACGATCTTCAATACCTTCCCGGCGACCCAGAAAATTCAGGTACAACTGATCAGCCCGAGCGGCCAGCAAGGGGTTGAAGTGACGGCCAAGGCTGCTGCCCTGAACTTCTGACCTATGGCAACGCCACTGTGCGAGCGCGCCTGCTGGCGAAAGCGCTCTGACCGTCAACATTGATGTTGAGGCTGACGGCGCGCTCCCACAGGGTTCACCTCTTTACCTGACCGGTTTCACATGACCCAAGCACTTATCGAACTGTCCGACCTGGGCTTCAACTGGCCCGGTCACCCGCCACTACTGGACATCCCGGCGTTTCGCCTGGAGCCTGGCGAAACCCTGTTTCTCAAAGGCCCCAGCGGCAGTGGCAAGACCACGCTGCTTGGCTTGCTTGGCGGCGTACAAAAACCCGAACGCGGCAGCATCCGCCTACTTGGCCAGGAGCTGACTGAACTGTCTGCCGGGGCTCGCGATCGGTTTCGGGTCGATCACACCGGCTACATCTTTCAGCAATTCAACTTGCTGCCGTTTCTCTCGGTGCGCGAGAACGTGGAGCTGCCCTGCCACTTTTCCAAACTGCGCGCCGAGCGGGCGATACAGCGCCACGGGAGCGTTGATCAAGCCGCCGCGACCCTGCTCGCTCACTTGGGCCTCAAAGATCAAAACCTGCTCAGCCGCCGCGCCGACTCCTTGTCCATCGGCCAGCAGCAACGGGTCGCCGCCGCCCGCGCGTTGATCGGTCAACCGGAACTGGTGATCGCCGACGAACCCACGTCAGCCCTGGACTACGACGCACGCGAAAACTTCATCCGCCTGCTGTTCGCCGAATGCCGCGAAGCCGGGTCGAGCCTGTTGTTCGTCAGCCACGACCAGAGCCTGGCGCCGCTGTTTGATCGCAACCTGTCGCTGGCCGAACTCAATCGTGCCGCTACCCCGTTCGAGGTCTGAGATGTATTTGTTTCGTCTAGCGCTGGCCAGTCTGGCCAACCGCCGCTTCACCGCGATCCTCACAGCATTCGCGATTGCGCTGTCGGTCTGCCTGTTATTGGCCGTTGAACGGGTGCGCACCGAAGCCAAGGCCAGTTTCGCCAGCACCATCAGCGGCACCGATTTGATCGTTGGCGCCCGTTCCGGCTCAGTAAACCTGCTGCTGTATTCGGTGTTTCGCATCGGCAACGCCACCAACAACATCCGTTGGGACAGCTTCGAACACTTCGCCAACGACCCGAAAGTGAAGTGGGCGATCCCGATGTCCCTTGGCGATTCCCATCGCGGTTATCGGGTGATGGGCACCACCGAGGCGTACTTCGAGCATTACCAGTACGGTCATCAACAACACCTGGAAATCGCCAACGGCCGGGCCTTCGCCACCGACCCGTTTGAAGTGGTGCTCGGCGCCGAAGTGGCGGATGCGTTGCACTACACACTCGGCGACAAACTGGTGCTGGCCCACGGCGTGGCGGTGATCAGCCTGGTCAAGCACGACGATAAGCCGTTCACCGTGGTCGGCATTCTCAAACGCACCGGCACGCCGGTCGATCGCACGTTGCACATCAGCCTCGGCGGCATGGAAGCGATCCACATCGACTGGCACAACGGCGTGCCCGCACAGGGCAAAGGCCGGATCAGCGCTGATCAGGCGCGCAATATGGACCTGACGCCGCAAGCGATCACCGCGTTCATGCTCGGCCTCAACAGCAAGATTTCGACCTTCGCCGTGCAGCGTGAGATCAACGAATTCCGTGGCGAACCGATGCTGGCGATCCTGCCGGGCGTAGCGTTGCAAGAGCTGTGGAGTTTGATGAGCACCGCTGAAAAAGCCCTGTTCGTGGTTTCGCTGTTCGTCGTGCTAACCGGGCTGATTGGTATGCTCACGGCCATTCTCACCAGCCTCAATGAACGACGGCGCGAGATGGCGATTCTGCGGTCAGTGGGTGCCCGGCCGTGGCACATTGCGACTTTGCTGATTCTGGAAGCGTTTGCCCTCGCGCTGTCGGGAGTGATTGCCGGCGTGGCCCTGCTTTACATCGGCATCGCGGCCGCTCAGGGTTACGTGCAGGCCAATTACGGCTTGTATTTGCCGCTGTCCTGGCCAAGCGAATATGAATGGACGCTGCTCGCCGGCATCCTGATCGCGGCCCTGCTGATGGGCTGCGTGCCGGCTTGGCGCGCATATCGCCAATCATTGGCTGATGGCCTATCGATCCGTTTATGAGGACGTTAAAGATGCCCCGCGCTCTGCTCGCGCTATTGATGCTAGTCGCCCTGCCGCTGTGGGCGGCCGAGCCAAAGGATTTGACCTGGCAGGAAATGATCCCGCCAGACGCTCCGGCCGAAGTGCCAAACATGAAGCCGCTGCATGACTTGTCGCAGATGGGCAGCGCGCTTGAGTCAGCGCCAGCGGCTAAACAGGATCTGCCCGATGCGCCGGTGGTGAAAAACCTTGATGGCCAGCACATCCGCTTGCCGGGTTACATCGTGCCGCTGGAAGTGAGTGAAGAAGGCCGTACCACGGAGTTTCTGTTGGTGCCGTATTTCGGCGCCTGCATCCACGTACCGCCGCCGCCATCGAACCAGATCGTGCATGTGAAAAGTAAAGTCGGTGTGAAGCTTGATGAGCTGTATCAGCCTTACTGGATCGAGGGTTCGTTGCAGGTCAAAGCGTCCAGCAGCGAGTTGGCGGATGCCGGCTATCAGATGAATGCCGACAAAATTTATGTGTACGAACTGCCGGAGTGAATCCGGCAGTCCCGTGTTGTCGGGTCAATCGGCCTCGCGGGCAAAGGTTCCCCTATTAATGGCCACATCACTGTTTCATTGAGCTGAATCAAAAGACCGTATCAGATGGCTTCGTACCATTGGACATCGAACATTTTCAACGTCCTTTGGAGCCCCCATGAACAAGTCCTTGCTCAGCGCTTCGCTGTTTGCCCTAGCGCTCACAGCTCCGCTCGCCCACGCCTTCGACGCCGGCGATATCATCGTTCGTGCCGGTGCGATCACCGTCAACCCGAAAGCCAGCAGTTCCAGCGTCAAGGTCGATCAAGGTCCATTGGCAGGCACCAACCTGGGTGGCAAGGCCACCATGGACAGCGACACGCAGCTGGGCCTGAACTTCGCCTACATGCTCACCAACAATATCGGCATCGAGCTGCTCGCCGCCTCCCCGTTCGAACATGACGTGAGCCTCAAAGGCACCGCACTGGGCGCGGCCAACGGTAAGCTCGGCACTCTCAAACATCTGCCGCCGACCCTGAGCGTGGTCTACTACCCGCTCGACAATAAGTCCGCGTTCCAACCGTATGTCGGTGCTGGCATTAACTACACTTGGATCTACGACGAAAAACTGAGTAACGAAGCTCAAGCCAACGGCTTCAGCAACTTCAAGGCGAAAAACTCCTGGGGCATGGCATTCCAGGTCGGTGCCGACTACATGATCACCGACAACATCATGCTCAACGCCCAGATGCGTTACATCGACATCAATACCCGCGCCACTGTGGAAAACGACGCCGTAGCACCGGGCACTCGGGCCAGGGTTAACGTGGATGTCGATCCGTTCGTGTACATGGTCGGGCTCGGCTACAAGTTCTAAGGCCCCTTCACGAGCAGGCTCGCGAAGACGTCCAACCGGGCAACAAAAATCCGGAATGAACAAGGCGCCTCAACAGGCGCCTTTTTCATGGCTGCGAAAGACTCAGCGACCCAGCAACCGCGCCAGACCAACGCTCATCGGCGTCTGCTGCGGGTAGGTAAACCGCTCCAGTAAACGGCGGTTGTTGGCTCGCGAGTGACGAATATCACCAGAACGCGCCGGGCCGTAGCTCACGGGCGGTAACTCACCCACCACTTCGCCCAAGGCTGCCAGCATCTGCTTGAGCGTTGTGGCTTGGTTCCAACCAACGTTGACCGCGCCCACTTCAATCTGCGGTTTATCGATCGCCTGCACCAGCAAGTCCACCAAGTCCTCGACGTAAACGAAGTCGCGTGTCTGCTCGCCATCCCCGAACACGGTGATAGGCAGGCCTTTGCGCGCACGCTCGCTGAAAATGCTGATCACCCCAGAGTACGGCGAGGACGGATCCTGGCGCGGGCCGAAGATGTTGAAGAAGCGGAACACCACCGGCTCCAGACCATGCTGGCGGCGGTAGAAGTCAAAGTAGTATTCACCGGCCAGTTTGTCCGACGCGTAGGGCGTCAGTGGTGCTTTGGCGGTGTCTTCGTCAATCGACTCGCCTTCGCCGTTGTTGCCATACACCGCGGCGCTGGAGGCGAATAACACCCGCTTGACGCCGGCCTGACGCATGGCTTCGCAGACGTTCAACGAGCCGATGAAGTTGCTCTGGTGCGTCTTCACCGGGTCGTCCACCGACGCCTGCACCGACGCCACGGCGGCCAGGTGTGCTACCGCGCTGCAACCGATCATCGACCGGTGGACCAGGGCGGCATCAGCCACATCGCCGACAATCAGTTCAACCTGGGGATTGTCCAGCGGCAGGTTGCTGCGTTTACCGGTGGACAGATCATCGAGGATCCGCACCGAGTGACCCGTGGCGAGCAAGGCTTCCGTAAGGTGCGAGCCTATGAAACCGGCGCCGCCGGTGATTAAAACAGGGCCTTCAGCCATGACGATAAAACCTATCCAGTAAGCCCGGGAGCGCCGCGCGCCAGGCACGCGGTTTGATCCCGAAAGTGTGCAGAATTTTCTTGCAGGCAAGCACCGCGTGTTGCGGCTCTTCAGCGGCATCGGGCCTTGCCGCGTGAGCCTGGGCCGTCGGCGCTTCGATCGCAAGCTCGTGTAGGTTGCGTGCTTCGTTGAGAATCGCCTGTCCCAATGCCAGCGGCGTGGTCGCCTCATGTCCGGCGTAATGGTAAGTGCCCCAGAGCGGCGCCGCGCAATCGAGTTGTTTGAGCACCGAGATGATCACCCGGGCAGCGTCTTCCACCGGTGTCGGGTTACCCCGTCGATCGTCGGCCATTAGGAGTTCTTCAGGCACTAGCGCGCGAGCGAGGAAACGTCCGAGCGCGCCGTCAGGGCTATCATCGAGCAGCCAGCCGAAACGCAGCAGCACGTGTTGCGGGCAGGTGGCGCGCACGCTTTGCTCGATCCGCCACAGCGCTTGACCGCGCAGGCCCAGAGGCACCGGCTCATCCTTTTCGCTGTAAGCGGTGGCTCGTGAGCCATCGAACACGCGATAGCTCGACGGCTGCACCAGAACAATGTTGTGGTGCTGGCACAGTTCGGCAAGACGTTCGACCGATCGTTCCTGCCCGGTCAGCCGAGCCTCATTCACGTTCTCCGCCTGAAACCAGTCGAAATAGTAGGCAAGGTTGATGAGCGCGTCCGGGCGGGTGTCGTCGAGCAGTTGCGTCAGGCTCGCGGCGTCCCAGCCGTCTTGTGGTGGACGGGGAGCGAGGAAACCGATGTCTTCCTCCGCACCAAGGCGAATCAGCGCTTGCCCAAGGGCATTTCCGCCGCCCAGTAACATAAGGCGCATTCGCATAGAGTCAGCAGGCCCAGTCTGATTGAAACAATGGCTTTATCGACAGCGCTCGCAGGCGGTGTCGTCGAGAGATGCCGGAATCGTTGCATTTTGCGGGTTTAGAGCGCAACCGTCATCCGTAAAGTGTAGTTGCCGGAATTTAGGGTGCAGCTACTCGCCCCTTGGCGAGCAGGCACGGGCGCCATTTGAAGGGTGTACGACACGGATCTCTTGAGAGGAGGTGCGCACTATTGAGTCCGCGGCGGGTCTGGCAGCAACACCGGCGAAGGCTGCGGTGCCGGGCCGTCGCTTTCATCGACCGCACGCGTGGGCAATAAAACCTGCTGTGGATAAGTTTGCGCAAAATGTACCCACGGGCTGTTATCCACCAGCTTTTTCAAGCGCTGGTTAAACGCGCGACTCACGGCGTATTGCCCGCCTGACACGGTGCGGAACTGCGCCGTGAGCACCACGCCGTTAAGGTCCATTTTGTCCACCCCAAAGACATCCAGCGGGCCTTGCAGGTTGTACTTGAGAAACGCATCGTCACGGATCGAGTCACCGGCCTCGCGGATCAGTTCGATGGCCTTGTCCACGTCTGTGTCGTAAGTGAATTGCACCGAGAAGAAGGCGTAGGCGAACTGCCGCGATTGATTGGTCACGGCTTTGATCTGCCCGAACGGCACCGAATGCACAAACCCCTTGCCGTCGCGCAGTCGCAAAGTCCGGATGGTCAAGCCTTCGACGGTCCCGGCATGGCCGGAATCGAGCACCACCCAATCACCAATCGACAGGGTGTCTTCGATGATGATGAACAGCCCGGTAATCACGTCCTGCACCAGTTGCTGCGAACCGAAACCGATGGCCAGGCCGACCACCCCGGCACCGGCCAGCAGCGGCGCGACGTTGATCCCCAAGTTGGCCATCGTGGTAATCGCGCAGATCACCACCAGGATGATTTTGACGGCGTTGCGCAGCAACGGCAGGATGGTTTTCACCCGTGTACTCGGTTGGCGCGCCGAACGCTTGTTGAGCGGCGGTTTCAGCGCTTCCTGAATCGCGGTGTCGAGCACGACCCAGAACAACCAGGTCACCAACAAGATCAACCCGATACGGCTCAGCGAATCACTGATCGCCCGCCCGACTGAGTTTTGTTCGGCGAACTCAAACAGTGAAATGCCCCAGATCCGCCCGAGTATTTCAATGAACGCCACGGCCATGACGATTCGCAGCAATGCGTGCAGCAAACTCAGGAAGCGTTCCTTGTAAGCACTGCTACGCTGGATCGCTTCGGCTTTTCGGGACTTGAACACGTGCTGGAAAATCGTGCTGAGAAACACCGTCGCGATCAACAGCACCGTGGTCAACAGCGCACAACGCAACGCCTTCTGGTTGTCCTCGCCGACACCGATCAGGTTGATCGCCGAGACCAGCACCATCAACAGAATCGGCCAATACCACAGACCGGAAAATATGCGCAGTGACTCTTGCAACGAAGGCTGTTTGAGGCGCGGGGCCAAGGGACGATTACGGATCAGGTGCGCCACCGGACGACGCAAGCGGATCACCACGTAACCGAAGATGATCGAGGCCAACAGACCGGTGAATACCGCGACGCTGCTGGTGATGTTGCCGCCCAGTTGCCGAGCGATCTGAGGGCTGGTCAATGCATCACTCAGCGCGGCGAGGAAACCGATCAGGAACAGCGGCCTGGGCCCGTAATCACGGATGATCCGCACCGCCGCGCGCTTGTGTCCGGTGTTGAACATGACAATCACGCACAGCAACATCGAGGTCGAGAAAATGCCGCTGCTGGTCGCGTAGGCAAAGCACAACGCCAACGCACGCCCCACCGAAGCTTGCAAGAAATGGCTGGCATAAAGGGTCAGCGGCAGGCAAATCAGGGCGGGCAGCGTGTAAGGCAGCACGTAGCCAATCAGGTCCTGACTGCGTTGCCGGGTGCGCAGCCAGCGCCCCTGAATCAAACGCTTACCGAAGAGACCACCCAGTACCGTCAACACAACAAACGTGCCCAGCCAGACGCCGGACAGCAGCAGAAAATCGCCCGCCACGCTCCAGGTAGAGCGCGACGATGGCTGATTAACCAGTTTGTCGACTTCATCTGCCGCACGGTCGGCCCGCAGGCGCCAGGCGTCTACCAGGTTTTCATTGAGGTCGAGTTTGTCTTGCACGTCGTCAATGCTGGTACTGATGGCCCCGAGCAGACCGCCCTGAACCAGCGGTTCAGGCTTGGCCGGTGCCTGGGCAGTGGCTGAGGCGGGAACACCCGGCAGCGTGGCAGCTTGCAGTCCGGCACTGCTCAGAACCAGCAGCATGCCCATTAGTCTCGCGATCTTGAACTTGAACAACACGCCGAGCTCCTTCAGAAGGGTCTGTAAGGAACTGATTGATAAATGACGGGCAAGTTCGGTTTAGCGCGAGATAACGCGTGCAAACATTCGCTGCGCGAGCACGTTTGCGCCTCTATTGGTTCGGCGCTGAACGCGCGTTAGCGCGCCACACTTGCAGGCGCTGTCACGCCAAACCTTGTCCGGTAATCATTGGGCGACAGACCGGTAATTTTCTTGAACATGGCGCGAAACGCACTGGGGTCCTGGTAGCCAACGGTCCAGGCAATGTGATCAATGGTGCCATTGGTGAACTCAAGCATTTCCCGCGCCTTGCCAACCCTCAGGTGCTGGCAATACTCGGTAGGCTTGAGCCCGGTCGCGGCCCGGAATCGGCGCAGGAAGGTACGTTCCTCCAGCCCGGCCTGCTGCGCCATAACAGCCAATGAAACCTCTGTCGCCCCGGTGCTTTGCAGCCAATGCTGGGTTTTGAGAATCGAGGCGTCGCCATGGCTCAGGATCGGCGAAAAATGGCTACCGCACTGGCTCGCACTGTCGCTGTGTTCCACCACCAAAAAACGCGCGGTGAGCGTAGCGAGGCTTGGCCCCAATAGACGGTTGACCATGCGCAAGCCCAGCTCGGACCACGCCATCAGCCCAGCGGTGGTAATCAGGTCACCATCGTCGACGATGGGCGTATCGGCCTTGAGTTTAATGGCCGGATAACGCTCGGCAAAGGCCTTCGCCGAGGACCAATGAGTGGTGGCGCTGCGGCCATCGAGCAGGCCACTTTCGGCGAGCAGAATAGAACCCACACAGACCCCGCCGAGGATCGCACCTTGAGCGTGCTGCTGACGAAGCCAGCGAATCAACCCCTGTGGTGCCTGGCCCTCGGAAAAACCGGCAATCGACGGCGGGATCATGACCGCCACCAAGACGCTGTCCGACCCCGGATGACTGTCATACACCCGCTCAGGTGCCTGATCGCCATCAACCCGCCAATGGCTGACCCGCAGCAACGGCAATTGTGCCGTTTGATGCTCGGTGGCGATGCGGTTGGCAACGGCGAACAAATCCGTCAGCCCATGCACCGCAGCCATCTGCGCGCCGGGATAGATCAACACTCCCAACTCAGCGACGGCCCTTTGTGCGTCCATTGTCAGTTTTCCCCCTTCTATTGTCGGTGCAGCCAATCCTCGGACAGCCCGCCGAACCCGATACTGGAGGCCACTTCCATCTGCACGTAGAGGAAACACCCATGGCCAAGCAAGCGCTCATCGTAGTCGATATCCAGAATGACTACTTCCCCCACGGCAAGTGGCCCTTGGTCGGCGCCGATGCCGCCGCAGACAACGCAGAACGGATCATCCAGGCGTTTCGCCAAGCGGGTGATGCGGTGCTGCACATCCGTCATGAGTTCACCTCCGCCGACGCGCCGTTTTTCACCCCGGGCTCAGAAGGCGCGAAACTGCACCGCAAAGTCCTCAACCAAGCCGACGAGCCCGTGGTGCTCAAACACTTCGTCAACGCGTTTCGCGAAACCGAATTGAAGGCAATGCTCGACCAGCAACACATTGAGCACCTGGTGATTGTCGGCAGCATGAGCCATATGTGTATCGATGGCATCACCCGTCATGCGGCCGACCTCGGCTACACCGTCACGGTGATCCACGACGCCTGCGCGACCCGTGATCTGGAATTCAACGGCCTCACCGTACCCGCGGCCCATGTCCACGCCGCGTTCATGTCGTCCCTGGGTTTCGCGTATGCCAGCGTGATCTCGGCTGACGAATTCCTGCGCAGCGGCGATTAATCCACAGCCCACCGGCCCATTTTCAGCTCGCGAAACAACTAGACAAACAATAGGCCCGTAGCGTTTTGGCGCTGCGGGCCTTTGTTATTGCGCGCGATGAAAAATCTCACGCGTGAGCTATTGAGAGCTTAAAAAATTGCCTGTAAGGTTTCTCACGCGTGAGTTTTCACAACGGGATCAGCACCATGAAAAGCAGCTCTCCAATGGGTACGCCTGTCGCGCCCGCGACCGATACAACACACCAAAAGGAAGAGCGCTCGAAACCGTCCGCGAAAAAACCATCGAGCTTTTACATGAAGCAGATGCGCGCGGGCCTGGGGGCCGCCGGTTATGTGAAACACGAGACTTGGGTGCTTCCTGAAAATCGAAGCCTGCTCAAGCAGATGGAGAAACAGCTACGCCAACCGATCCTGGCTGGCTCATTCATGTCGGAGAATTACATGAGCGCAGGTACTAACTGGAACATCGATCGCCTCAGCAGCGCACTTCAGGCTCTGGATGAAGTGGTCTCGAATGACATCACCCTCTCCCTCGTTCAAGGCTCCGAGTCCAGCATCAAGCTGGAAATGAACGATTTCGGTGGCTTGCCGATTTACATCGCAGTGGTTGGCGAGCAGATCATCGTTGACACCGTTCTGGTCGACGTCGAGTCCATCAACGACGTGCCAGCCTTCAATGACGCGGTGCTGCGCAGTCGTGAAATGTTCCCGCTGTCCTCGATCGGGATCGAGTCCATGCCCAACGGGCAAATTGTGTACAACATGTTTGGCTCGCTGAGTTCCGACTCCAGCCTGACCAACGTCGTGACCGAGGTCAAAACCCTGGTCGACAACGTGCAGCGCGCGAGCGAAGCCTTTGAACGTTTCTTCAATTAATTATTCGGGAATAGGGAATATCCAATGACTCAGTCCATCTGGAGCAAATTGTTCACCGCGCTGCGCGGCGGTGCCAACGAAGTCGGCGAATCGATCGTCGATCAACAGGCCCTGCGCATCCTCGACCAGGAAATTCGTGACGCAGACAGCGCACTCGCCAACGCCAAGCGTGAGCTGGTCACCATTATGGCGAAGCACAAACTCTCGGCCGACCGGGTCAGCGAGTACAACGCCAAGATCAAGGACCTGGAGTCCAAGGCCATGGCCGCGATCCAGGCCAACCGTGAAGACTTGGCAATGGAAGTGGCCGAAGCCATTTCGACCCTGACCAACGAACTCGATGTCGAGCAAAAGCAGGCCACCGAATTCGGCGGTTACGCTGACAACATGCGCAAAGACATCACCAAAGCCGAAAGCCGCATCAAAAGCCTGCGCCAGCAAGTGGACATGGCCAAGGCCCGCGAAAGCGTGCAGAAAGCACAGGTCAGCGCTTCGATTGCCAGTGGGGGCGCCAACGGCAAGCTGGAAACCGCCGTCGGTACGCTGAACCGCCTGCAAGCCAAGCAACAGCAACGCGCCGCCGAACTGGAGGCCCAGGACGAACTGGCCGAAGCGTCGACCGGTAACGACCTGGAGCGCAAGCTTCGCGAAGCCGGCATCACACCGGACCAGGGCAGCGCCAACGCGATCCTGGATCGCCTGAAGAAAAAATCGGCCGAGTAACAAACCAGGGCAATAGCGCAACAGGAAGGGCATTGATTGCCCTTCTTTGTTGTCGAGTCGAGGGCAAGGATGGATACCCTGAAAGGTTTCAAAACAATCGCAGGCGTGGCGATCTTCATGGTCGCAGTGCAACTGGTCAATGCGGCGACTGGCTACAGCCTTATCGCCTTCAGCCTGGTACCGAGAACCTTGCACGGATTGCCAGGGATTATTACCTCGCCCTTTTTGCATGCCTCCTTTGCACACCTGAGCGCTAACCTGATTGCCTTTTTGATCCTCGGTACGCTGGTCATTATCGAAGGACTTAACCGGTTCCTGGCCGTTAGCGCCATCATCATTCTGCTGGGCGGTGCGCTGGTCTGGCTGTTCGGTTTTTCCGGCGCGCACGTCGGTGCGAGCGGTTGGGTGTTCGGGCTGTGGGCGTACATTCTGTCGCGCGCCTGGTTCCAAAGAAGCTGGGGCAACCTGATCATGGCCGGTGGGGTGGCCGCGCTTTATGGCGGCCTGATTTTTGGCTTCCTTCCTCGCCAGGGCATTTCCTTCGAAGGACATATCGCGGGTGCGTTCGCCGGATTTATTGCAGCCAAAGTGCTTTTCTCTGCGCCGCGCAGCAGGTTTAATGCCGCCCGGTAACCCCACTTGAGCACTCATCGGCCAGGGCGGTTAGTCGCCAGGAATGAGAGCCCCCAAGGAATCAGGGACAACATGTCTATTTTCTTTTTATTGCGTATTGCCACCTCGCCCTTGAGGTGCAATGCCGAGCGCGCGCTGAAAATAGAACGCCAGTGCGCCCTCTTCAGTGAACACTCCGGCATCGCCTCCATTCGCCCCAAGGAACTCTCTCATGGGATGGTTTAAACAGTTGATGGGCCTTGAGGCCCCGCAAGCCAAAGGCAACGACATTGCACCGGTTATCGGTCCACTCGGTCTGGCCATGGGCAAAGGTGTGATGTTCGATACCACCCTGCGTTTGTTGCTCGACGAAAAAACCAGCGTGACCATCCCCGGCTCTCAACAAATATGGAGCGTCGGCACGATTGAACTCGGGCAGTCGACTTGGCTGTCGCGCTATTACATGAACGACGAAGACTACTGGCTGCAAGTGCATACCACTGGCGACATTGACGGCCAGGTCGAGTCGGTCATTCTGTTCAATTACCTCAGTTACGTGACCATCAGCAGCGAAGCCGAGCTACGTCGCCTCGCCGGCCCGCAGAGCCTGATCGGGCTACCGAGCTACCACCAAAACGGTGTCGAATACACGCGTGAATGGGGCACCGAGAACGGACAAACAGAACTGGTAGCCCTGACTGAACAGCTGAAAAACCCGGATGAGGCGTACAGCATCTCGCACCGCTCGATGCTGTACGCCCGCGAAACCGGCCTGACGGATCGCCGGGAGTTTCTGCTGTTTTCTGTCGAGGAAGACCTCGAAGGCACTATCAGTTTGAGCACTTCGCTGGGCATCTCGCTGTACACCACCGACCTGAACACTCTTTAAAAGGAACATGTCCATGCTTGATGCGCTCTCCATTTCCCTGAACAAGGCCGCCGTGCTCGGATTTGTCTCCTACATCCTCGGCGCGGCTTTGCTGTTCGCGCTGTTCCAGTTCATCTACACCCGAATCACACCGCACAAGGAGTTCGAACTGATCCGTTCGGGCAACGTGGCCGCCGCGATTGCTCTGGGGGGCGCCATCATCGGTTTCGCCATTCCGGCCAGCAACGTGATTGCCTACTCCATCAGCATTCTGGACTTCGTCGTTTGGGCGGTGATCGCCGCGTTCGTGCAACTGCTGGCATTCCTGATGACCAGCCTGGTGCTCAAAGGCACCTCCGAACGCATCCGCAAAGGTGAAATCGCTGCGGGCATCTATGTCGCAGCCGTGGCCATCAGCGTCGGCATGTTGAACGCCGCGTGCATGACCCCTTCCCAGAACTGATCGCGCCACGGAGATTCCGATGAAACGAAGCAAGTACGTTCAGCTCTCGCTGGCCGCGTCGGTCGCAATGGCGATATCCGGCTGCGGGCCAACGGAAAAAACCTACGCAGTACAGAAGAAGTACAACTTCCAGTCCGTTCAGCAGTGCGCCGATGAAAAGCTCCCGGTGGATATCTGCTCGGATGCCTACATGAACGCCATGGCCGAACACCGCCGAATAGCACCGGTGTACGACAACCAGGCCGATTGCGACGCCGACTTCGTCGTGGGCTGGTGCCAGCAGGATTCCGCCGGCAAGTTTCTGCCCAAGCTGGGCGGTTTCGAGCTGACTGCTGATGGCCAGGTCACACAAACCCAGGTTGATGCCGCCAAGGCTCAACTGCCCGCCTCTGAAGCAAACACTGGAGGCTCGGGGTTCTCCGGCAGCAGCCTGCTGACCGGAATGCTGATCGGCAACATGCTGAGCAACAACCGCAACAGTTATTACTCACAACCGGTCTACCGCTACCGTGATTCTCGGGGAGACTACGGCTCCTCAACGCTCAGCCAGCGTATTTCGACGGGCTCGACTTTTACCCGATCCAATCAGGCAAAGTCCGGCAGCAGTTACAGAGACGCCATCAGCCGCTCGGCCAGCAAGCCGATTTCCGTGGCATCGTCCACCTCCCGTGGCGGCTTCGGCAGCCAGGCCAGCGCACGTAGCGGCTGGGGCGGATCGGGTAAGAGTTTTGGCGGATCGAGCAGTTAAGGAAACACGGCCATGAAGAAGATTCTCTGTACAGAGCGTCATGACTGGAGACAGACGGCCGAAAGCCTGGGCTTCCTGTTCCACACCATCGACGGCGAGCCTTACTGGGACGAACGCGCGTACTACCAGTTCACGCTCAAGCAGATCGAGAACGACCTCGAAGACCCGACCACCGAGATTCATGAGATGTGCATGGAGCTGGTGAATCGGGTGGTGCAGAGCGAAGAATTGCTGGAACGCCTGAGCATTCCCGCATCATTCTTCGACATGATTCGCACGTCCTGGCGTGAGGGCCACCCGCATCTGTACGGGCGCATGGACTTTTCCTACAACGGCATCGCCCCCGCCAAGTTACTGGAACTCAACTACGACACGCCGACGAGCCTGTATGAAGCCGCCGCGTTTCAGTGGGGGTGGCTGGAGCAATGCATCGAGCGCGGTTTGCTGCCCACGCATGCCGATCAGTTCAATAGCATCGACACCAAGCTGCACCAAGCCTTTGCGCAGTTGCAGCTCAAGCAGCCGTTCTATTTTGCTTCGATGAAAGACTCGGTCGAGGACAAGGGCACCACCGACTACCTGCGTTTGATCGCAGAGCACGTCGGAATAGAATCACGGCATATTGATATCGAAGACATTGGTCTCACCAGGGAAGGACGTTTCGTCGATCTCGAGGATCGATGGATTCCTCATTTATTCAAACTGCATGCCTGGGAGTTCATCTTTCACGAACCCTTCGGGGCTGCCATTGCCCAATCCGACACGCAGTTTTTCGAACCGGCCTGGAAATCGATCCTCTCCAACAAGGGCATCCTGCCTTTATTGTGGGAGTTCAACAAAGGTCATCCGAACCTGTTGGCCTCGCACCTGGACGCTGACCCGAGTAAAGCCGTGCCGAAAGGTTGGGTGCGCAAGCCGTTTTTCTCCCGCGAAGGCGCCAACATCGAGTTGCAAACCGCCGATGGCCAGATCGTTAAAGAGGATGGGCCCTACACCGACGCGCCCTTCATCCTGCAAGAGTTCGCGCCTCTGCCTCGGTTTGGCGACAGCTTTACGCTGGTCGGCTCTTGGGTCATAGGTGACCAAGCGGCTGGCATCGGGGTGAGGGAAGACAACAGCTTGATCACCAAAGACTCAAGCCGTTTTTTGCCACACCTGATACTCGACTGACCCACTCAGCGCCCACAAAAAAGGCCCGAAGGGATCAGCTTCGGGCCTTTTTTACATCGCGTAACTGCTAGAACGGAATATCGTCATCAAAGCTGTCGAAATCCGGAGCCGGCTGCGGGGCAGCCTGCTGTGGTGCCGGGCGCGATTGTTGCGGTGAAGACTGTTGCGGTGCCGACTGCTGAGGACGCGGAGCCTGTTGGCGCGGGGCCGGGGCGGATTGCTGGTAGTTATTGCCCCCGCCTTGTTGCTCGCCCTGCTGTGGACGGCCGCCCAACAGTTGCATGGTGCCTTGCATGTCGACCACGATTTCCGTGGTGTAACGCTTGATACCGTCTTTTTCCCACTCGCGGGTTTGCAACTTGCCTTCGATATAAACCTGCGAACCTTTACGCAGATACTCGCCGGCGATTTCGGCAACCTTGCCAAACATCGATACACGGTGCCATTCAGTCTTCTCGACCTTCTGACCGGTTTGCTTATCGGTCCACTGTTCGCTGGTCGCCAGACTCAGGTTAGTCACGGCGTTACCGTTAGGCAGGTAGCGAACTTCGGGATCCTGGCCGCAAGTACCGACCAATATGACTTTGTTAACCCCACGGGCCATAACGTTCTCCTAGGCTACGCACGCTGCCTCGGCCGGGTTGTTCACCAAGCGCTCGAGGGTGGTGCGATCCAATAGTTCTGTGTCCAATTTGATGTAAATCGCCGCTTCTTCTTCGACGATCACTGCATCTGTTACCCCTACAACGGCCTTCAGGCGCTCGACCAGACCCGCTTCGCGGATCGCTTCGGCCGACAGCGGCAAGCGCAGGCTCGTCACGTAGGGAGGTTCGCGCATGGTAACAGCAAAGGCCAGCCAGAGGGCAGCCAGGCCGGCGCATCCGAGGAACACAACCGACAAACCGCCGTGCTGGAACATCCAGCCGCCCATAATCCCGCCCAGTGCTGAACCGAGGAACTGACTGGTGGAGTAAACCCCCATCGCCGTGCCCTTGCCGCCTGCCGGGGAGACCTTGCTGATCAGTGATGGCAAGGACGCTTCGAGCAAATTGAACGCGGTAAAAAACACCACCGTCCCTATCACCAGAGCCCGCAAGCTATCACCGAACTTCCAGAAGAATAGCTCAGTGAGCATCAGCGTCACGACGGCACCGAGTAAAACTCGTTTCATTTTGCGTTTCTTCTCGCCGTAGATAATGAACGGGATCATGGCGAAGAAAGAAATCAGCAGCGCGGTAAGGTAGACCCACCAGTGCTGCTCTTTGGGCAGCCCGGCTTTCTCGACCAGCGCCAGGGGCAATGCGACAAAACTCGACATCAACATCGCGTGCAGCACAAAAATGCCCAAGTCCAGGCGTAGCAAGTCTGGATGCTTGAGCGTCGGCAACAGCGCCTGACGCGCGACACCCGACTCGCGGTGCTGTAATGGGCCGATGGACTTCGGCACCATAAACATGACGATGACAATGCCGAACAGCGCCATGCCGCCGGTCGCCAGAAACAGGCCAGACAGGCCAAAGGCCCGCGTCAACAAAGGCCCGACAACCATCGCGACAGCGAACGACAGGCCGATGGTCATACCGATCATGGCCATGGCTTTAGTCCGGTGCTGCTCGCGCGTCAGGTCTGACAGCAAGGCCATGACGGCGGCGGAAATCGCCCCGGCACCTTGCAGGATGCGCCCGGCGATCACGCCCCAGATCGAGTCCGCATTAGCTGCCAACACACTGCCGAGCGCAAACACAATCAACCCGAGGTAGATAACCGGCCGGCGCCCGATACGGTCGGAAATGATACCGAACGGAATTTGAAAAATCGCCTGGGTCAAGCCGTAAGCGCCAATCGCCAGCCCGATAAGGGCCGGGGTCGCTCCGGCCAGATCCATCCCATAGGTCGCCAGTACCGGCAACACCATGAACATGCCAAGCATACGGAAGGCGAACACCAGGGCCAGACCGCTTGCTGCGCGGGTCTCACTGCCACTCATGCGTTCGCTGTGGGGATCGTGCATGGAAAAACCTCATGTGAACCGGCGGCGATTCTACCAGTCCCATCGATTGACGGGGTACATCGCGACGCTTTGACGCGCACAGATGACGCAGTCTTCATATAAGGCTGCGAAGCCCTCATTTGATAGTGTGCATCCATCCAGTATTTGGCCGTATACTCCTACGTTTTCGCCGCCCGCCAATCGAGGCCACTTTGGACAAGATCCTGATTCGTGGGGCCCGAACCCACAACCTGAAGAACATCGACCTGACCCTGCCGCGGGACAAACTGATCGTCATCACCGGCCTGTCCGGGTCCGGCAAGTCATCGCTGGCCTTCGATACGCTCTATGCGGAAGGTCAACGGCGCTACGTCGAGTCGCTGTCGGCCTATGCCCGGCAGTTTTTGTCGATGATGGAAAAACCTGACGTCGATACCATCGAGGGTCTCTCTCCAGCCATTTCCATTGAACAGAAATCGACCTCGCACAACCCCCGCTCGACAGTCGGCACCATCACCGAAATCTACGACTACCTGCGCCTGCTCTACGCCCGCGTTGGCATTCCACGCTGCCCGGATCACGACATCCCGCTGGAAGCGCAGACCGTCAGTCAGATGGTTGACCTGGTCCTGGCACAACCGGAAGGCAGCAAACTCATGCTGCTGGCCCCGGTCATCCGCGAACGCAAAGGCGAGCACCTGTCCGTTTTCGAGGAACTGCGCGCCCAAGGCTTTGTTCGGGCCCGCGTCAACGGCCGGCTGTGCGAGCTGGACGAATTGCCGAAACTGGATAAACAGAAAAAACACTCGATCGATGTGGTGGTCGACCGTTTCAAGGTCCGGGCCGACATGCAACAGCGCCTGGCCGAATCTTTCGAGACCGCGCTAAAGCTCGCAGACGGCATCGCGCTGGTCGCACCGATGGACGACGAGCCCGGCGAAGAAATGATTTTCTCTGCACGCTTCGCTTGCCCGATTTGCGGTCATGCGATCAGCGAGCTGGAACCCAAGCTCTTTTCCTTCAACAATCCAGCTGGCGCCTGCCCGACTTGCGATGGTCTGGGCGTTAAACAGTTCTTCGACATCAAACGGCTGGTGAACGGTGAGCTGACGCTGGCCGAAGGCGCAATACGCGGCTGGGACCGGCGCAACGTCTATTACTTTCAAATGCTCGGGTCGCTGGCCTCGCATTACAAGTTCAGTCTTGAAGTGCCCTTCAATGAATTACCGACCGAACAGCAGAAATTCATCCTGCACGGTAGCGGCTCGCAGAACGTTGACTTCAAGTACCTGAACGACCGGGGCGACATCGTCAAACGCTCGCACCCATTCGAAGGCATCGTGCCGAACTTGGAACGCCGCTACCGCGAAACCGAGTCTGCCTCCGTGCGCGAAGAGCTGGCCAAGTTCCTCAGCACCCAGCACTGCCCCGACTGCCGCGGCACCCGATTGCGACGCGAGGCACGGCACGTATGGGTTGGCGAGAAGACATTACCGGCGGTGACCAACCTGCCCATTGGCGATGCCTGTGAATATTTCGGGGGGCTGAAACTGACTGGCCGCCGCGGTGAAATCGCCGACAAGATTCTCAAGGAAATTCGCGAGCGCCTGCAATTTCTGGTCAACGTGGGTCTCGACTATCTCTCATTGGATCGCAGCGCCGACACCCTCTCGGGCGGTGAAGCGCAGCGTATTCGTCTGGCCAGTCAGATTGGCGCAGGCTTGGTGGGGGTTCTTTATATCCTCGACGAACCCTCGATTGGCTTGCACCAGCGGGACAACGATCGCCTGCTCGGCACCCTCAAGCACCTGAGGGACATCGGCAACACGGTGATCGTGGTCGAGCACGACGAGGACGCCATTCGCCTAGCGGACTATGTGGTAGATATCGGCCCAGGCGCCGGTGTACATGGCGGGCACATCGTTGCCGAAGGTACGCCAGCCGAAGTCATGGCTCACCCTGACTCGCTGACCGGCAAATACTTGTCGGGCCGAGTGAAGATCGCAGTGCCCGCCAAGCGCACACCACGCAACAAGAAGCTGATGCTGTCGCTCAAGGGCGCTCGCGGCAACAACCTGCGCAATGTCGATCTGGAAATTCCGCTGGGGCTGCTGACCTGCGTGACTGGCGTGTCGGGTTCGGGAAAATCGACGCTGATCAACAACACCCTGTTCCCGTTGAGTGCAACGGCACTCAACGGTGCCACGACCCTTGAGGCTGCCGCTCACGACAGCATCAAGGGCCTGGAGCACCTGGACAAGGTTGTGGACATCGACCAGAGCCCGATCGGTCGCACACCACGCTCCAACCCAGCGACGTACACCGGCTTGTTCACACCGATTCGCGAACTGTTCGCCGGCGTACCGGAGTCTCGCTCCCGAGGTTACGGCCCGGGCCGCTTCTCCTTCAATGTGAAGGGCGGGCGCTGCGAGGCCTGCCAGGGCGATGGCTTGATCAAGGTAGAAATGCACTTCCTGCCGGACATCTACGTCCCGTGCGACGTTTGCAAAAGCAAGCGTTATAACCGCGAGACTCTGGAGATCAAGTACAAAGGCAAGAGCATCCACGAAACCCTCGAGATGACCATCGAGGAAGCACGCGTGTTCTTCGATGCGGTCCCGGCCTTGGCACGCAAGCTTCAAACGCTGATGGACGTTGGCTTGTCGTACATCAAACTGGGTCAATCAGCGACCACGCTGTCCGGTGGTGAAGCCCAACGGGTGAAGCTCTCTCGCGAGCTGTCAAAGCGCGATACCGGCAAAACCCTGTACATCCTTGATGAGCCAACCACTGGTTTGCATTTCGCAGACATCCAGCAATTGCTCGACGTGCTGCATCGACTGCGCGACCACGGCAACACCGTGGTGGTGATTGAGCACAACCTTGATGTGATCAAGACCGCCGACTGGTTGATCGACCTCGGGCCAGAGGGCGGCTCCAAGGGCGGACAGATCATTGCCGTCGGTACGCCGGAAGAAGTGTCTGAGATGAAGCAGTCTTACACGGGCTTCTACCTCAAGCCATTATTAGCTCGCGACAAGGCCTGATTCAAACCTACGAAAAAGCCCCTGTCACTGAGTCGGTGACAGGGGCTTTTTTTGCAGTCTAGGAGTATCAGAACTGTGATTGCAGGTAATTCTCCAGACCAACCAGCTTGATCAGCCCGAGCTGTTTTTCCAGCCAGTAAGTGTGATCTTCTTCGGTGTCGGCTAGCTGAACGCGCAGGATCTCGCGGGTCACATAGTCCTTGTGCAGCTCGCACAGCTCGATGCCTTTGCAAAGGGCTGCACGGACTTTGTATTCCAGGCGCAGGTCGGCAGCAAACATGTCAGGCACTGTCGTGCCGACATCCAAGTCATCCGGGCGCATACGTGGCGTACCTTCGAGCATCAGGATTCGACGCATCAACGCATCAGCGTGCTGCGCCTCTTCTTCCATCTCGTGATTGATACGTTCGTAGAGTTCGGTGAACCCCCAGTCCTCATACATCCGCGAATGAACGAAATATTGATCACGCGCCGCCAGTTCACCGGTGAGTAGCGTGTTGAGGTAATCGATTACGTCTGGGTGGCCTTGCATCGCCCTACATCTCCCTGCTTGAAAGTGCGTAGTCTGAACCAACCTAGCCCGAAGGTCACTCACTTGACGCAATAAAAGCGAAGAAACCCCGAGAAAAGTAGCTTAAATAACGCAAAAACCGCCCAAATGAGGGCGGTTCTGCTTATCGTTTAGACTTAGTTAAGCTATACGTTCAACGCCTTTGCGATTGCTTCTCCATACGCAGGATCTGCGCGGAAGAAGTGCTGCAATTGACGATCAACCACATCGCTGGATACACCGGCCATAGCGCCTGCAATGTTATCCACCAACAGCGCTTTCTGTTCGTTGCTCATCAAACGGAACAGCGCGCCAGCGTGGCTGTAGTAGTCGGTGTCTTCGCGATGATCATAACGATCCGCAGCACCGCTCAAGGCCAACGCCGGCTCAGCGTAACGAGGTGCTTGCTTTGGCGACTCTACGTAGCTGTTCGGCTCGTAGTTAGGTGTAGCACCGCCGTTGCTGCCAAATGCCATCGAACCATCACGCTGATAGGTATTGACCTGAATACGCGGAGCATTCACCGGCAGTTGCTGGTGATTGGTGCCAACACGGTAGCGGTGAGCATCGGCATAGGCGAATACGCGACCCTGCAGCATACGATCCGGTGATAGGCCAACGCCTGGAACCATGTTGCTCGGCCCGAATGCCGCTTGCTCGACCTCAGCAAAGTAGTTCTGCGGATTACGGTTGAGCTCCAATTCACCGACCTCGATCAACGGGAACTCTTTTTGCGACCAAGTTTTGGTCACGTCAAACGGGTTCTCGTAGTGCGCCGTGGCCTGGGCTTCGGTCATGATCTGAATGCATACGCGCCACTTCGGGAAGTCACCGCGATCAATCGCACCGAACAGATCGCGCTGAGCGTAATCCGGATCGGTGCCGGCCAAGCGCGCAGCATCTGCCGGAGTAAGGTTCTTGATTCCCTGCTGCGTCTTGTAATGCCATTTAACCCAGTGGCGTTCACCATTGGCGCTGATGAGGCTATAGGTGTGACTGCCAAAGCCATGCATATGCCGGTAGCCGTCAGGGATCCCACGGTCTGAAAACAGAATGGTGACCTGGTGCAGCGCCTCAGGCGAATGCGACCAGAAGTCCCACATCATCTGCGCACTTTTCAGGTTGCTTTGCGGCAGACGCTTTTGGGTGTGGATAAAGTCAGGAAACTTGAGTGGATCACGGATGAAGAAAACCGGCGTGTTGTTGCCGACGATGTCCCAGTTACCTTCTTCGGTGTAAAACTTCAGAGCAAAACCACGCGGGTCACGCTCGGTATCCGCCGAACCACGTTCGCCACCCACAGTAGAAAAGCGAAGAAAGGTCGGGGTCTGTTTGCCGACGGACTCAAATAGTTTCGCACTGGTGTACTGCGTGATGTCACGAGTGACCGTGAATGTACCGTAAGCACCCGAGCCTTTAGCATGCACGCGACGCTCAGGGATGTTTTCTCGGTTGAAGTGGGCAAGTTTCTCGATCAGATGAAAATCGTCGAGTAACAGCGGGCCACGAGGGCCGGCAGAGCGGGAGTTCTGGTTGTCGGCGACAGGAGCGCCACTGGCGGTGGTAAGCGTTTTACTCTGGCTCATACGACTTCTTCCTCAGTCAGTCTTGGAACTGCCGGTTAACCGGCTGACGAGGAGTATCGATGAACAAGATGACATCTTCAAATTTATTAAGCAGCTATAGTCGATAGATAATTACTAACAACTTTCTTGCACCAAATAACCAACGGCCCCATCTTTCTCGCGCGCACAAAAAACCGGGCGCTAGGCCCGGTTCTTCGTTTCAGACTGACATCTTACTCAGCGGATACTGCTTCGCCGCCGGCAGGACGATCAACCAACTCGACGTACGCCATAGGCGCGTTGTCGCCAGTGCGGAAACCGCACTTGAGGATGCGCAGGTAGCCACCCTCACGGGTAGCGTAGCGCTTGCCCAGGTCGTTGAAGAGCTTACCAACGATAGCTTTCGAACGAGTACGGTCGAAAACCAGACGGCGGTTAGCCAGGCTGTCTGTCTTGGCCAAAGTGATCAGCGGCTCAGCAACGCGACGCAGTTCTTTAGCTTTCGGCAGTGTAGTTTTGATCAGCTCGTGCTCGAACAGCGACACTGCCATGTTTTGAAACATGGCCTTGCGGTGCGAGCTAGTGCGGCTCAGGTGACGACCACTTTTACGATGACGCATGGTTCATTCCTTACCAAACACAACGTTCGGTGATTACGACGATCAGGCAGTCGCCTTGTCGTCCTTCTTAAGACTTGCAGGCGGCCAGTTGTCGAGGCGCATGCCGAGGGACAGACCGCGGGAGGCCAGAACGTCCTTGATTTCAGTCAAGGATTTCTTGCCAAGGTTCGGAGTCTTCAACAGCTCTACTTCGGTACGCTGAATCAGGTCACCGATGTAGTAGATGTTTTCCGCCTTAAGGCAGTTAGCCGAACGTACAGTCAGTTCCAGATCGTCAACCGGGCGAAGCAGGATCGGATCGATCTCGTCTTCCTGCTCAACAACCACTGGCTCACTGTCACCTTTGAGGTCGACGAACGCAGCCAACTGCTGTTGCAGAATGGTTGCAGCGCGGCGAATAGCCTCTTCAGGATCCAGAGTACCGTTGGTTTCCAGATCAATAACCAGCTTGTCCAGGTTAGTACGCTGTTCGACACGGGCGTTTTCCACCACGTATGCGATACGGCGAACCGGGCTGAACGAAGAATCAAGCTGCAAGCGACCGATGCTGCGGCTTTCGTCTTCATCGCTCTGACGCGAGTCGGCCGGTTCATAACCACGACCACGAGCTACAGTGAGCTTCATGTTCAGGGCGCCGTTAGACGCCAGGTTAGCGATTACGTGATCGGGGTTAACGATCTCGACATCATGATCCAGCTGAATATCGGCAGCGGTAACCACCCCCGAACCCTTCTTCGACAAGGTCAGCGTAACTTCGTCACGGCCGTGCAGCTTGATAGCCAGACCTTTAAGGTTCAACAGGATTTCAATTACGTCTTCCTGTACACCTTCGATGGCGCTGTACTCGTGGAGCACACCGTCAATCTCGGCCTCGACTACTGCACAGCCGGGCATTGAGGACAACAAGATGCGTCGCAGCGCGTTGCCCAGGGTGTGGCCGAAACCACGCTCGAGAGGCTCGAGAGTGATCTTGGCGCGGGTTGGACTGACAACCTGCACATCAATATGGCGGGGTGTCAGGAACTCATTTACCGAAATCTGCATGGATGCACCTATTTTCTAGCCCTTACTTGGAGTAGAGCTCGACAATCAGGCTTTCGTTGATGTCGGCGGACAGATCACTGCGAGCAGGAACGTTCTTGAAAACGCCCGACTTCTTCTCAGTGTCTACTTCTACCCATTCTACGCGGCCACGTTGGGCACACAGATCGAGAGCTTGGACAATGCGAAGTTGGTTCTTTGCTTTCTCGCGAATCGCGACTACGTCACCAGCACGAACCTGGTAAGACGGTACGTTTACGGTTTGACCGTTAACGCTGACGGATTTGTGCGATACCAGCTGACGGGATTCGGCACGAGTAGAGCCAAAACCCATACGGTATACAACGTTGTCCAGACGGCATTCGAGCAGTTGCAGCAGGTTTTCACCGGTTGCACCTTTTTTGCCAGCAGCTTCTTTGTAGTAGCCGCTGAACTGACGCTCGAGAACGCCGTAAATACGACGGACCTTCTGCTTTTCACGCAGTTGGGTGCCGTAATCGGACTGGCGACCGCGGCGTTGGCCGTGGATACCAGGTGCTGCTTCGATGTTGCACTTCGATTCGATCGCGCGCACGCCGCTCTTCAGGAAGAGATCGGTGCCTTCGCGACGAGCGAGTTTGCATTTTGGACCAATGTAACGAGCCATTCTTTACAATCTCCTGGATTACACGCGGCGCTTCTTCGGCGGACGGCACCCGTTGTGCGGGATTGGCGTCACGTCGGTGATGCTGGCGATCTTATAGCCACAGCCGTTCAAAGCACGGACAGCAGACTCACGACCTGGACCTGGACCTTTGACGTTAACGTCGAGGTTTTTCAGGCCGTATTCCAGCGCAGCTTGACCAGCACGTTCAGCAGCTACTTGAGCAGCAAACGGGGTGGACTTGCGGGAACCGCGGAAACCCGAACCACCGGAGGTAGCCCAAGAAAGCGCGTTACCTTGACGGTCGGTAATGGTCACGATTGTGTTGTTAAAAGAAGCATGGATGTGGGCGATGCCATCAACCACTGTCTTTTTAACTTTTTTACGAGGACGAGCAGCAGGTTTTGCCATGATTAATTTCCTGTCGATTCGCTGGGGCGATTACTTGCGGATCGGCTTACGCGGACCTTTACGGGTACGCGCGTTAGTCTTGGTACGCTGACCGCGTACTGGAAGACCACGACGATGACGCAGACCGCGATAGCAACCGAGGTCCATCAAACGCTTGATTTTCATGTTGATTTCGCGACGCAGATCACCTTCAGTGGTGAACTTCGCCACTTCGCCACGCAGCTGTTCAATCTGCTCGTCGCTCAGATCTTTGATCTTTGCGGCTGGGTTTACCCCAGTCACTGCACAAATTTTCTGTGCAGTAGTGCGACCAACACCATAGATGTAGGTCAGCGAGATAACAGTGTGCTTGTTATCTGGAATGTTAACGCCTGCAATACGGGCCATTCAGTGGGACTCCAATTGACAGCTACCTACGCCCCGGAAGCCAAGAAATAGGGCGCGAGATAATATCGCTGTAATAACAAATAATCAACCCGGCAGCGCACTAGCTACCGGGCTTCAAGCGGATCACACTCAGCCTTGGCGCTGCTTGTGACGCGGTTCCGCGCTGCAAATTACTCGAACAACACCTTCGCGGCGAATAATTTTGCAGTTACGGCACAGCTTTTTCACCGATGCACGAACTTTCATCACCAACTCCTCGAACCTTATGGGTACTCAGCGCAACATGCCGCTGCCGTAACCCTTCAGGTTGGCTTTCTTCATCAGGGATTCGTACTGGTGCGAAACGAGGTGGGATTGTACTTGGGACATGAAGTCCATAACAACCACTACGACGATCAGCAACGAGGTCCCGCCAAGATAGAACGGTACGTTTGCCGCTACCACCAGAAACTGGGGTAGCAAGCACACGGCCGTCATGTATAGGGCACCGAACATGGTCAAGCGAGTCAAAACGCCATCAATGTAGCGCGCAGACTGCTCACCTGGACGAATACCCGGAATAAAGGCACCGGACTTCTTCAGGTTTTCCGCTACGTCTTTCGGATTGAACATCAACGCCGTATAGAAGAAGCAGAAGAAAATAATCCCTGCACTAAACAGCAGAATATTCAACGGCTGACCAGGAGCGATCGACTGCGAGATGTCCTGCAGCCAGCCCATACCTTCAGACTGACCAAACCAGGCACCCAACGAAGCCGGGAACAGCAAAATGCTGCTCGCGAAAATAGCCGGAATAACACCGGCCATATTCACCTTCAGCGGCAAGTGGCTGGTCTGCGCAGCGAAAACCTTGCGGCCCTGCTGACGCTTGGCGTAGTGAACAGCAATACGACGCTGACCACGCTCAATGAACACCACAAAACCGATAATCGCTACTGCCAGCAAACCGATGGCAACCAAGGCAAAAATATTGATATCACCCTGACGCGCAGACTCGAAAGACTGCCCTATCGCTCTCGGAAGACCGGCGACGATACCCGAAAAAATCAACATCGAGATACCGTTGCCAACACCGCGCTCTGTAATCTGCTCACCCAGCCACATCATGAACATCGCACCAGCCACAAAAGTGGATACCGCGACGAAATGGAAGCCAAAGTCACCAGTGAACGCAACGCCCTGCCCCGCCAGACCAATGGACATGCCAATAGCCTGAACAAGAGCAAGGACGACAGTGCCGTAGCGGGTGTACTGGCTGATCTTGCGACGGCCAGCTTCACCTTCCTTCTTCAACTGCTCCAGCTGCGGGCTGACGGCGGTCATCAATTGCATGATGATCGATGCCGAGATGTACGGCATGATCCCCAGTGCAAAGATACTCATCCGTTCCAGCGCGCCGCCGGAAAACATGTTGAACAAGCTAAGAATGGTCCCCTCATTCTGTCGAAACAGGTCCGCGAGTCGGTCCGGGTTAATACCTGGAACCGGGATGTGTGCGCCTATTCGGTAGACGATAATCGCCAGGAACAGAAAACGCAGACGAGCCCAGAGTTCAGACATACCGCCTTTGCCGAGCGCAGAGAGAGCACCTTGCTTAGCCATTTATTCCTCGAACTTGCCGCCAGCTGCTTCGATAGCCGCACGCGCACCTTTGGTGGCGCCGATTCCCTTTCCGATGGTAACAGCGCGAGTAACTTCGCCGGACAGCATGATTTTCACACGCTGAACGTTTACGTTGATCACGTTGGCATCTTTCAGAGACTGCACGGTGACGATGTCGCCTTCCACTTTAGCCAGCTCGGACAAACGCACTTCTGCGCGGTCCATGGCCTTCAGGGAAACGAAACCGAACTTCGGCAGACGACGATGCAGCGGCTGTTGACCGCCTTCAAAGCCTGGTGCAATGGTGCCACCGGAGCGGGAGGACTGACCTTTGTGGCCACGGCCACCGGTCTTGCCCAAACCACTACCGATACCACGGCCCGGACGATGCTTTTCGCGACGGGAACCCGGCGCTGGACTCAGATCATTGAGTTTCATCGATTAACCCTCGACACGCAGCATGTAGTAAGCCTTGTTGATCATCCCGCGATTCTCGGGAGTATCAAGTACTTCTACAGTGTGACCGATGCGACGCAGACCCAGACCCTTAATGCACAGTTTGTGATTAGGGATGCGGCCGGTCATGCTTTTGATCAGCGTAACTTTAACGGTAGCCATGATCAGAAGATCTCCTTGACACTTTTGCCACGCTTGGCGGCAATAGACTCAGGAGACTGCATAGCTTTCAAACCTTTAAAAGTGGCGTGAACCACGTTTACCGGGTTAGTCGAGCCGTAGCACTTGGCCAGAACGTTATGAACGCCAGCAACCTCGAGGACAGCACGCATAGCGCCGCCAGCGATGATACCTGTACCTTCAGAAGCAGGCTGCATGTACACCTTCGAAGCGCCATGAGCGGACTTCATTGCGTACTGCAGAGTAGTGCCGTTCAGATCAACTTGGATCATGTTGCGGCGAGCCGCTTCCATTGCCTTCTGGATCGCAGCAGGCACTTCACGTGACTTGCCACGGCCGAAGCCAACACGCCCTTTACCATCACCAACCACGGTCAACGCGGTGAAAGTGAAGATACGGCCGCCTTTAACGGTTTTGGCTACGCGGTTAACTTGAACCAGCTTCTCAATGTAGCCTTCGTCGCGCTTTTGGTCGTTATTTGACATAACTTAGAACTCCAGCCCAGCTTCACGAGCAGCATCAGCCAGCGCCTTGACGCGACCGTGGTACTTGAAGCCAGAGCGGTCGAAAGCCACCTGCGAGACGCCAGCGGCTTTTGCACGCGTAGCGACCAGCTGGCCAACCTTAGTGGCCGCGTCGATGTTGCCAGTGGCGCCATCACGCAGTTCTTTATCCAAAGTCGAGGCACTTGCCAGGACTTTGTTGCCGTCGGCCGAGATGACCTGGGCGTATATGTGCTGCGACGAGCGGAACACGCAGAGACGCACGACTTCGAGTTCGTGCATTTTCAGGCGTGCTTTGCGAGCGCGACGCAGGCGAGTAACTTTTTTGTCGGTCATTTGCTATGCCCTACTTCTTCTTGGCTTCTTTACGACGGACGACTTCGTCCGCGTAACGTACACCTTTACCTTTATAAGGTTCTGGTGGACGGAAACCGCGGATCTCAGCGGCCACCTGACCTACCAGCTGCTTGTCGATACCCCGAATCAGGATATCGGTCTGGCTAGGTGTCTCAGCGGTGATGCCTTGCGGCAGTTCGTAATCCACTGGGTGCGAGAAGCCAAGGGCCAGGTTCAGCACCGTGCCTTTTGCTTGCGCTTTGTAACCAACACCGACCAGCTGGAGCTTACGCTCGAAGCCTTGGCTTACGCCTTGGACCATGTTGTTTACCAACGCACGAGTGGTACCGGCCATTGCGCGAGTTTGTTGATCGCCATTGCGAGCAGCGAAACGCAACTCACCAGCTTCTTCAACGATCTCAACGGACGAATGGATATTCAGTTCGAGAGTGCCCTTGGCACCCTTCACCGAAAGCTGTTGGCCTGCGAATTTTACTTCGACACCGGCTGGCAGCTTAACGGGGTTCTTAGCGACGCGTGACATGCTTATCCCCCCTTAGAACACAGTGCAAAGAACTTCGCCGCCGACACCGGCAGCGCGCGCAGCACGATCCGTCATCACACCTTTGTTGGTGGAGACGATAGACACACCGAGACCGCCACGAACTTTTGGCAGATCATCGACGGACTTGTACTGACGCAGGCCTGGACGGCTAACGCGCTTCACTTCTTCGATGACCGGACGGCCTTCGAAATATTTCAGCTCGATAGACAGCAGAGGTTTGATTTCGCTGCTGATCTGATAACCCGCAATATAACCTTCATCCTTCAGGACTTTGGCTACAGCTACCTTCAACGTAGAAGATGGCATGCTTACGACGGACTTTTCAGCCATCTGGGCATTACGGATTCGAGTTAGCATGTCCGCTAACGGGTCCTGCATACTCATGGGCTAGACGCTCCTAATACAAAAAAATAAGCCTTGCGGCTACTACCTTCGCCGAGAACATCCGCGCGAAAAAAGCACGGGCTCAGGCGAGCCGGGTATTCTAGACACACCCCACAAATGAATCAAGCCCCAATAGGGGCTTGATTCAAGCTCAAGGTCACCGGCGGTCAGTATCTTGCGATCCTGAACGCCGAGACTTTGATAGTGCTTACCAGCTGGCTTTAACCAGACCAGGTACGTCACCACGCATTGCAGCTTCACGCAGTTTGTTACGGCCGAGGCCGAACTTGCGGTAAACGCCGTGTGGACGACCGGTCAGGCGGCAGCGGTTGCGCATGCGCGAAGCGCTTGCGTCACGTGGCTGCTTCTGCAGAGCTACTGTAGCTTCCCAACGCGCTTCTGGACTTGCGTTCAGATCAACGATGATAGCTTTCAGTGCTGCACGCTTTTTGGCGTACTTGGCAACCGTGAGCTGACGTTTCAGCTCGCGGTTTTTCATGCTCATCTTGGCCATTTTCCTACTCCAATCAGTTGCGGAACGGGAATTTGAAAGCACGCAGCAATGCGCGACCTTCATCATCGTTCTTGGCAGTGGTGGTCAGGGTAATGTCCAGACCGCGGAGAGCATCGATCTTGTCGTAGTCGATTTCCGGGAAGATGATCTGCTCTTTTACGCCCATGCTGTAGTTACCACGACCATCGAAGGACTTGGCATTCAGGCCGCGAAAGTCGCGAACCCGAGGCAGGGAGATCGACAGCAGACGATCCAGGAATTCGTACATACGCTCACGGCGCAAGGTCACTTTGACGCCGATCGGCCAACCTTCACGGACTTTAAAGCCAGCGATGGATTTGCGAGCGTAGGTCACAACGACTTTTTGGCCGGTGATCTTTTCCAGGTCAGCAACAGCGTGCTCGATGACTTTTTTGTCGCCGATCGCTTCGCCCAGACCCATGTTCAGGGTGATTTTGGTAACGCGCGGAACTTCCATCACGTTCGAAAGCTTAAGTTCTTCCTTAAGTTTCGGTGCGATTTCCTTCCGGTAAATCTCTTTTAGTCGTGCCATGGTCTTCTACCTAGCAGTGTTCAAGCATCAACCGCTTTTTGGGTCGACTTGAAGACACGAATTTTCTTACCGTCTTCTACTTTGAAACCAACGCGATCAGCCTTGTTGGTTTCGCCGTTGAAAATGGCAACGTTGGAAGCGTGCAGTGGCGCTTCTTTCTCGACGATACCGCCTTGTACGCCCGACGCAGGGTTTGGCTTGGTATGACGCTTAACCAGGTTCAGACCACCGATGACCAAACGGTCATCAGCGAGAACCTTAAGCACCTTACCGCGCTTACCTTTGTCTTTGCCGGCGATCACGATGATCTCGTCGTCACGACGAATCTTTTGCATGTCGGATCTCCTTACAGCACTTCTGGGGCGAGCGAGACGATCTTCATGAACTTCTCGGTACGAAGTTCACGGGTCACTGGCCCAAAGATACGGGTGCCGATCGGCTCTTGCTTGTTGTTCAGAAGAACAGCAGCGTTGCCATCAAAGCGGATAATGGAGCCATCAGCACGACGTACGCCGTGACGAGTGCGGACTACAACAGCAGTCATCACTTGGCCTTTTTTCACTTTACCGCGAGGAATTGCTTCCTTCACGGTAACTTTGATGATGTCACCGATACCAGCGTAACGACGATGGGAGCCACCCAGCACCTTGATGCACATAACACGGCGAGCGCCGCTGTTATCGGCCACATCGAGCATGGATTGAGTCTGAATCATATAATTTCTCCGACCCCTAGTCCTTAGACTTCCACAGCGCGTTCGAGAACATCAACCAGCGCCCAAGACTTAGTCTTGGCCAAAGGACGAGTTTCACGAATAGTGACTTTGTCGCCGATGTGGCACTGATTGGTTTCGTCGTGCGCGTGCAGCTTAGTCGAACGCTTAACGTATTTACCGTAGATCGGGTGCTTAACGCGACGCTCGATCAAAACGGTGATGGTTTTGTCCATCTTGTCGCTGACAACACGGCCAGTCAGCGTACGGACAGTTTTTTCGGCTTCAGCCATGATCACTTACCTGCCTGCTGGTTGAGCACAGTCTTCACGCGAGCAATATCGCGCTTAACTTGCGAGAGCAGATGAGACTGCCCCAACTGGCCAGTTGCTTTCTGCATACGCAGATTGAACTGGTCGCGCAGCAGGCCGAGCAGTTGCTCGTTCAGCTGCTGTGCGGATTTTTCACGAAGTTCATTCGCTTTCATCACATCACCGTCCGTTTAACAAAGGAGGTGGCGAGTGGCAGCTTCGCAGCAGCCAGGGCGAAAGCCTCACGCGCCAGCTCTTCAGTAACACCCTCGATTTCATACAGGACTTTGCCTGGCTGAATCTGGGCAACCCAATATTCCACGTTACCCTTACCTTTACCCATCCGAACTTCGAGTGGCTTTTTGGTTACAGGCTTGTCCGGGAACACACGGATCCAGATCTTGCCGCCACGTTTAACGTGACGGGTCAGAGCACGACGCGCTGACTCGATCTGACGAGCGGTGAGACGACCACGAGCTACAGACTTCAGCGCATATTCGCCGAAGCTGACTTTGCTACCGCGCTGAGCCAAGCCACGGTTGTGGCCAGTCATCTGCTTGCGGAACTTCGTACGCTTTGGTTGCAACATTTGGCGTACCCCTTACTTAGCAGCTTTTTTACGAGGCGCTGGTGCTTGTGGTTTCAGTTCTTCTTGGCGACCACCAATTACTTCGCCTTTGAAGATCCAAACCTTTACACCGATCACACCATAAGTGGTGTGAGCTTCGTAGTTGGCATAGTCGATGTCGGCACGCAGGGTGTGCAGTGGCACACGACCTTCGCGATACCATTCAGTACGTGCGATTTCAGCACCGCCGAGACGACCGCTCACTTGGATTTTGATGCCTTTGGCACCAATGCGCATGGCGTTCTGAACAGCGCGCTTCATAGCGCGACGGAACATTACGCGACGCTCCAGCTGCTGAGCTACGCTCTGCGCAACCAGCATACCGTCGAGCTCCGGCTTACGGATCTCTTCGATATTGATGTGCACAGGCACACCCATTTGCTTGGTCAGGTCCTGACGCAGTTTCTCAACATCTTCACCTTTCTTCCCGATAACGATACCTGGACGAGCAGTGTGGATGGTGATACGTGCAGTTTGAGCCGGACGATGGATATCGATACGGCTTACGGACGCGCTTTTTAGTTTGTCTTGGAGATACTCACGCACCTTCAGATCAGCGAACAAATAGTCCGCATAAGTCCGACCGTCTGCGTACCAGACGGAGGTGTGCTCCTTGACGATTCCCAGGCGAATGCCAATGGGATGTACTTTCTGACCCATCTCTTCGACTCCGTTACTTGTCAGCAACCTTGACAGTGATATGGCAAGACCGCTTGACGATGCGATCAGCACGGCCTTTGGCACGTGGCATGATTCGCTTCAGCGAACGCCCTTCGTTGACGAAAACGGTGCTGACTTTAAGGTCATCAACGTCTGCGCCTTCGTTATGCTCGGCGTTGGCTACGGCCGACTCCAGCACTTTCTTGATGATCTCGGCGGCTTTCTTACTGCTGAAAGCCAACAGGTTGAGCGCTTCGCCCACCTTCTTCCCGCGGATCTGGTCGGCGACCAAGCGGGCTTTCTGGGCGGAGATTCGAGCGCCCGACAACTTAGCGGCTACTTCCATCGTTCCTTACCCCTTAACGCTTGGCTTTCTTGTCTGCCACGTGCCCACGATATGTGCGGGTACCGGCAAACTCGCCCAGTTTGTGGCCGACCATGTCTTCGTTCACGAGAACTGGAACATGTTGACGACCGTTATGCACTGCAATGGTCAAACCGACCATTTGTGGCAGGATCATGGAACGGCGCGACCAGGTTTTCACTGGTTTGCGATCGTTCTTTTCCGCCGCCACTTCGATCTTCTTCAGTAGGTGAAGATCAATAAAAGGACCTTTTTTCAGAGAACGTGGCACTGTCGTATCCCTCTATTTACTTGCGACGACGGACGATCATTTTGTCGGTACGCTTATTACCACGAGTCTTCGCGCCCTTAGTCGGGAAGCCCCATGGCGATACCGGATGACGACCACCAGAGGTACGACCTTCACCACCACCATGTGGGTGGTCAACCGGGTTCATGGCAACACCACGAACGGTTGGGCGAACGCCACGCCAGCGTTTGGCACCAGCTTTACCCAGCGAACGCAGGCTGTGCTCGGAGTTCGAGACTTCACCCAGGGTCGCACGGCATTCAGCCAGCACTTTACGCATCTCACCAGAACGCAGACGCAGGGTCACGTAGACACCTTCACGAGCGATCAGCTGAGCCGAAGCACCAGCGGAACGAGCGATTTGCGCGCCTTTACCTGGCTTCAATTCGATGCCGTGTACGGTGCTACCAACTGGAATGTTACGCAGTTGCAGAGCGTTGCCCGGCTTGATCGGCGCCAAAGCACCTGCGATCAGCTGGTCGCCAGCACTCACGCCTTTAGGGGCGATGATGTAGCGACGCTCGCCATCTGCGTACAGCAGCAGAGCGATGTGAGCAGTACGGTTTGGATCGTATTCAATACGCTCGACAGTGGCAGAGATGCCATCTTTGTCGTTGCGACGGAAATCGACCAGACGATAATGCTGCTTATGGCCACCACCGATGTGACGAGTGGTAATACGACCATTGTTGTTACGACCACCAGTCTTCGATTTTTTCTCGAGCAGCGGTGCGTGAGGAGCGCCTTTATGCAGCTCCTGGTTGACCACCTTGACCACAAAACGGCGGCCAGGGGAAGTCGGTTTGCATTTAACGATTGCCATGATGCACCCCTTCCTTACTCAGCACTGCTGCTGAAATCGAGATCTTGGCCTGGCTGAAGGGAGATAACTGCCTTCTTCCAGTCATTACGCTTGCCCAGACCGCGAGCAGTGCGCTTGCTCTTACCCAGAACATTCAGGGTAGTAACACGCTCTACTTTCACGCTGAACAGGCTTTCGACGGCCTTCTTGATTTCCAGCTTGGTTGCGTCAGTTGCAACCTTGAAAACGAACTGGCCTTTCTTGTCAGCCAGAACCGTAGCCTTCTCGGAAACGTGCGGGCCAAGCAGAACTTTAAATACGCGTTCCTGGTTCATCCCAGCAGCTCCTCGAATTTCTTCACGGCCGACACGGTGATCAACACCTTGTCGTATGCGATCAGACTAACTGGATCGGAACCTTGCACATCACGTACATCGACGTGTGGCAGGTTGCGAGCAGCCAGGTACAGGTTCTGATCAACCACTTCAGACACGATCAAGACGTCAGTCAGGCCCATGCCGGTCAGCTTGTTCAGCAGATCTTTGGTCTTCGGTGCATCAACAGCGAAGTCCTGAACCACAACCAGACGATCAGTACGCACCAGCTCAGCAAGGATGGAACGCATTGCTGCGCGATACATCTTCTTGTTCAGCTTCTGGGTGTGATCCTGAGGACGAGCTGCGAAAGTGGTACCGCCGCCACGCCAGATTGGGCTACGGATAGTACCGGCACGAGCACGGCCAGTACCTTTCTGACGCCATGGGCGCTTACCGCCACCACGAACGTCGGAACGGGTCTTTTGCTGCTTGCTACCTTGACGGCCGCCGGCCATGTAGGCCACGACTGCTTGGTGAACCAGCGTCTCGTTGAACTCGCCGCCAAATGTCAGTTCGGAAACTTCGATCGCTTGAGCGTCATTTACATTTAATTGCATGTCAGCTTCCCCTTAACCGCGAGCCTTGGCTGCTGGACGTACAACCAAGTTGCCGCCAGTAGCGCCAGGAACAGCGCCCTTGACCAACAACAGATTGCGTTCAGCGTCCACGCGCACTACTTCGAGGGACTGCACGGTCACGCGCTCAGCGCCCATATGACCGGACATTTTTTTGCCCTTGAATACACGACCAGGAGTCTGGCACTGGCCGATAGAGCCTGGAACGCGGTGGGACACGGAGTTACCGTGGGTATTATCTTGCCCGCGGAAATTCCAGCGCTTGATCGTACCCTGGAAGCCTTTACCTTTGGACTGACCGGTCACATCAACCAGTTGACCAGCAGCGAAGATTTCAGCGTTGATCAGATCGCCGGCCTGGTACTCGCCTTCTTCAAGACGGAATTCCATTACGGTACGACCAGCGGCAACGTTCGCTTTAGCGAAGTGGCCAGCTTGAGCAGCTGTAACGCGCGAAGCACGACGCTCACCTACAGTGACTTGCACTGCACGATAGCCATCGGTCTCTTCAGTTTTGAACTGGGTGACGCGATTCGGTTCGATCTCAATGACCGTGACCGGAATGGAGACACCTTCTTCGGTGAAAATACGGGTCATACCGCATTTACGACCGACTACACCAATAGTCATGTTGTAAACCTCATGAGTGTACGGGGCTTTCACCCGCTATGGCCGCCCATTTCAGAGCGTTACACGACTAAGACCGAGTCTTAGCCGAGGCTGATCTGCACTTCCACACCGGCCGCAAGATCAAGCTTCATAAGAGCATCAACGGTTTTATCCGTTGGCTGGACGATGTCCAGAACGCGCTTATGAGTACGGATCTCGTACTGGTCGCGCGCGTCTTTGTTGACGTGCGGGGAGACCAGAACGGTGAACCGCTCTTTACGGGTAGGCAGTGGAATTGGACCACGCACTTGAGCACCAGTACGTTTCGCGGTTTCCACGATTTCCTGGGTGGATTGGTCGATCAGGCGATGGTCAAAAGCCTTCAACCTGATACGGATTTGCTGATTTTGCATTGGATTTCAGACTCCGGCTGCTATTCCCAGCGAGCGCAATACGCCCGTTAAAAGGAGGCGCAATTCTATAGAGGGGCCAACCCAGTGTCAACTCAATAAAAAAGCCCCCGCAAGCGGAGGCCGCTGCGGGGGCTTTTTAATCAATCAACGCTTAGGCGATGATTTTGGCTACGACGCCAGCGCCGACGGTACGACCGCCTTCACGAATAGCGAAACGCAGACCATCTTCCATTGCGATGGTTTTGATCAGGGTGACAACCATTTTGATGTTGTCGCCTGGCATTACCATTTCAACGCCTTCCGGCAGTTCGCAGTTACCGGTCACGTCAGTGGTCCGGAAGTAGAACTGTGGACGGTAGCCTTTGAAGAACGGAGTGTGGCGACCGCCTTCTTCTTTGCTCAACACGTACACTTCAGCTTCGAAGGTAGTGTGCGGCTTAACCGAACCTGGCTTGACCAGAACCTGGCCACGCTCAACGTCGTCACGCTTGGTGCCGCGCAACAGCACGCCGCAGTTCTCACCAGCACGACCTTCGTCGAGCAGCTTACGGAACATTTCAACGCCGGTGCAGGTGGTGACAACAGTGTCACGCAGACCAACGATTTCCAGCGAATCCTGAACCTTGACGATACCGCGCTCGATACGACCAGTCACAACAGTACCGCGACCGGAGATCGAGAATACGTCTTCGATTGGCATCAGGAACGGCTTGTCGATAACACGGACCGGATCTGGGATGTAGCTGTCCAGAGTCTCAACCAGTTTACGAACGGCAGTGGTGCCCATTTCGTTGTCATCTTGGCCGTTCAGAGCCATCAGAGCAGAACCGATGATGATCGGAGTGTCGTCGCCCGGGAAGTCGTAAGTGCTCAGCAGATCGCGCACTTCCATCTCAACCAGTTCCAGCAGCTCAGCGTCGTCTACCATGTCAGCCTTGTTCAGGAAGACAACGATGTACGGAACGCCAACCTGACGGGACAGCAGGATGTGCTCACGAGTTTGCGGCATCGGACCATCAGCGGCCGAGCAAACCAGGATAGCGCCGTCCATCTGAGCAGCACCGGTGATCATGTTCTTCACATAGTCAGCGTGACCTGGGCAGTCAACGTGAGCGTAGTGACGGATCAGCGAGTTGTATTCAACGTGCGCGGTGTTGATGGTGATACCACGAGCCTTTTCTTCCGGTGCGCTGTCGATTTTATCGAAAGCAACAGCGGCCGAACCGAAAACTTCGGAGCAGACACGAGTCAGAGCAGCAGTCAGCGTGGTTTTACCGTGGTCAACGTGACCGATGGTGCCAACGTTAACGTGCGGGAGGTCACGTACAAATTTTTCTTTAGCCACGACAATTAACTCCTTGCCTAAAGGGCTGAATCAGCCTTGTTTTTTGGTGACAGCTTCGACGATGTGCGACGGAGCCGTATCATATTTTTTGAATTCCATAGAGTAGCTTGCGCGACCCTGGGACATGGAACGGACGTCGGTCGCATAACCGAACATCTCGCCCAGCGGAACTTCAGCACGAATTACTTTGCCGGAGACCGTGTCTTCCATACCCAAGATCATGCCGCGACGACGATTCAAGTCGCCCATCACGTCACCCATATAGTCTTCAGGCGTAACAACCTCTACTGCCATGATCGGCTCAAGCAACACACCGCCACCTTTGGTAGCCAGTTGCTTGGTCGCCATGGAAGCAGCCACCTTAAACGCCATCTCGTTGGAGTCGACGTCATGGTAAGAACCATCAAAAACGGTCGCCTTCAGGCCGATCAGCGGATAGCCGGCTACAACGCCGTTCTTCATCTGCTCTTCGATACCCTTCTGGATAGCCGGGATGTATTCCTTAGGAACCACACCACCCACTACTTCGTTCACGAATTGCAGACCTTCCTGACCTTCGTCAGCAGGAGCAAAACGAATCCAGCAGTGACCGAACTGGCCACGACCGCCGGACTGACGAACGAACTTGCCTTCGATTTCGCAGTTCTTCGTGATCTTCTCACGATAGGAAACCTGAGGCTTACCGATGTTGGCTTCGACGTTGAACTCACGGCGCATCCGGTCAACCAGGATGTCCAGGTGCAACTCGCCCATGCCGGAGATGATCGTTTGACCAGTCTCTTCATCAGTTTTGACGCGGAAAGATGGATCTTCCTGAGCAAGCTTGCCCAGTGCGATACCCATTTTTTCCTGGTCATCCTTGGTCTTAGGCTCTACGGCAACCGAAATAACCGGCTCCGGGAAGTCCATGCGAACCAGGATGATTGGCTTCTCAGCAGAGCACAGAGTGTCACCAGTGGTGACGTCCTTCATGCCAATCAAGGCCGCGATGTCGCCAGCGCGAACTTCCTTGATTTCTTCACGGGTGTTTGCGTGCATTTGCACCATACGACCCACGCGCTCTTTCTTGCCTTTAACCGAGTTGATCACGCCATCACCGGAGCTCAACACGCCCGAGTAAACGCGAGCAAAGGTCAAAGTACCCACGAATGGGTCAGTAGCAATTTTGAACGCCAGAGCCGAGAACGGCTCGCTGTCGTCTGCATGACGCTCCATTTCAACAGTCTCATCATCCGGGTCGGAACCCTTGATGGCAGGAATGTCTACAGGTGCAGGCAGGTAGTCGATAACGGCGTCGAGAACCAGGGGAACACCCTTGTTCTTGAAGGAAGAACCGCAAACAGCCAGAACGATTTCGCCAGCGATAGTACGCTGACGCAGAGCGCCCTTGATTTCCGCGATGGTGAGTTCTTCACCCTCGAGGTATTTGTTCATCAGCTCTTCGTTGGCTTCAGCCGCAGCCTCTACCATGTTGCTACGCCATTCTTCAGCCAGTTCCTGCAGCTCGGCAGGAATAGCCTCGCGACGAGGAGCCATGCCTTTGTCAGCGTCATCCCAGTAGACCGCTTCCATGTTGACCAGATCGATCTGGCCCTGAAAGTTGTCTTCTGCACCGATAGCCAGCTGAATCGGCACCGGAGTGTGACCCAGACGCTTCTTGATCTGCTCAACTACACGCAGGAAGTTCGCGCCCGCACGGTCCATCTTGTTTACGTAAACAAGACGTGGAACGCCGTATTTGTTGGCTTGACGCCATACGGTTTCGGACTGCGGCTCAACACCCGAAGTACCGCAGAACACAACGACTGCACCGTCGAGTACGCGCAACGAGCGCTCTACTTCGATGGTGAAGTCAACGTGACCCGGGGTATCGATGATATTGAAGCGATACTTGTCGAACTGCTTGACAGAACCCGACCAGAAGGCCGTGGTTGCAGCGGAGGTGATAGTGATACCACGCTCCTGCTCCTGCACCATCCAGTCCATGGTCGCGGCGCCGTCATGCACCTCGCCCATTTTGTGGTTTACGCCAGTGTAAAAAAGGACGCGCTCGGTGGTGGTGGTTTTACCAGCATCCACGTGAGCAACGATACCAATGTTACGGTAGCGGTTAATCGGAGTAGTACGAGCCATAAAGCCCTCGCAAAATTAGTGACGCTAAAATTAGAAGCGGTAGTGCGAGAAAGCCTTGTTGGCTTCAGCCATACGGTGCACGTCTTCACGCTTCTTAACTGCAGCACCTTTACCTTCAGCAGCATCCAACAGCTCGCCAGCTAAGCGCAGAGCCATAGACTTTTCGCCGCGCTTGCGGGCGAAGTCTACCAACCAGCGCATTGCCAGGGCGTTACGACGGGACGGGCGAACTTCGACCGGAACCTGGTAAGTAGCACCGCCTACACGGCGCGACTTCACTTCGACCAGCGGAGCGATGGCGTCGAGAGCTTTCTCGAAGATTTCCAGGGGATCGCTGTTCTTGCGTTCTTTAACCTTTTCCAGCGCGCCATAAACGATACGCTCGGCAACGGCTTTCTTGCCGCTTTCCATTACGTGGTTCATGAACTTGGCCAGAATTTGGCTTCCGTATTTTGGATCGTCAAGCACTTCGCGCTTGGCTGCTACGCGTCTTCTTGGCATGGATAAGCCCTCAAACGGTCTTCAGGTTCGCTCGGAATCGGTGCCCTTTCGGGACGCCTCCGACCTTACTCTTATCGACTCAGAAAAATAGAAAATCAGTTTTTACAAAAAGCCACTACTACTTAGGCTTCTTGGTACCGTACTTCGAACGACCTTGGTTACGACCTTTGACGCCGGAAGTATCCAAAGAGCCGCGAACGGTGTGATAACGAACACCTGGCAAGTCTTTTACACGACCGCCGCGGATCAGTACCACGCTGTGTTCTTGCAGGTTGTGGCCTTCACCGCCGATGTACGAGGAAACCTCGAAACCGTTGGTCAAACGCACACGGCATACTTTACGCAGTGCCGAGTTAGGTTTTTTCGGCGTGGTGGTATACACACGGGTGCATACGCCACGACGTTGCGGGCAGTTCTGCAGCGCAGGCACGTCGGATTTCTCGACGATACGCTTACGCGGCTGACGTACCAGCTGGTTGATAGTTGCCATCTACTAGCTCCACTGTTGTCTTGCGACGCTATTGTCTTGCAAGAAAAGCAAAATGGCAGGAACGAATTCCCGCCAAATTTAGGGGTACAAGAGTCTAAAGAGGATCTTGCCCCCAGTCAAGGCAAGGCCCCGATCTCTCCACTCATCCAATCTCGACAAATTGCCGAGATTGGATGAACGCAGCGACCAGGGCCTCACGCTCATTTACCGCAGAACTCAGTTACCGCTTGAGTTCAATGCTTCGGTCAGTGCAGCTTCCACTTCACTGGCGCTTACGCGCAACGGCTTGTCCGCTTCACGACGACGCTTACGCTCGCTGTGATACGCCAAACCGGTACCCGCCGGGATCAGACGACCCACGACTACGTTTTCTTTCAGGCCGCGCAGATAATCGCGCTTGCCGGTTACCGCCGCTTCGGTCAGTACACGAGTGGTTTCCTGGAAGGAAGCCGCCGAGATGAACGATTCGGTGGACAACGACGCCTTGGTGATACCCAGCAGCACGCGAGTGAACTTGGAAACGAATTTCTCGTCGCCCGCCAGACGCTCGTTCTCTACCAGAACGTGAGTCAATTCCATCTGGTCGCCCTTGATGAAAGTGGAGTCGCCAGATTCAGCGATTTCAACTTTACGCAACATCTGACGCAGGATGGTCTCGATGTGCTTATCGTTGATCTTCACGCCTTGCAGACGATAAACGTCCTGGATCTCGTTCACGATGTACTTGGCCAACGCACTCACACCCAGCAGACGCAGGATGTCGTGTGGATCGCTTGGACCATCGGAGATAACTTCGCCGCGGTTAACCTGTTCGCCTTCGAAGACGTTCAGGTGACGCCACTTCGGAATCAGCTCTTCATACGGATCGCTACCGTCGTTCGGCGTAATAACCAGACGGCGCTTGCCTTTGGTTTCTTTACCGAACGCGATGGTGCCGCTGACTTCAGCCAGAATCGAGGCTTCTTTCGGACGACGGGCTTCGAACAAGTCGGCAACACGCGGCAAACCACCGGTGATGTCGCGAGTCTTCGAAGTCTCTTGCGGAATACGAGCGATAACATCACCGATCGCAATTTTCGCACCATCCGCAACACCGACAAGGGCGTTGGCAGGCAGGAAGTACTGAGCAATTACGTCGGTACCCGGCAGCAAGAGATCCTTGCCATTGTCATCAACCATCTTCACAGCAGGACGGATATCTTTACCGGCAGCTGGACGGTCTTTGGCGTCGAGTACTTCAATGTTGGTCATACCGGTCAATTCGTCAGTCTGACGCTTGATCGTGATGCCTTCTTCCATGCCCACGTAGGTCACGGTACCTTTCATTTCGGTAACGATTGGGTGAGTGTGCGGATCCCACTTGGCCACGATTGCGCCAGCGTCGACCTTGTCACCTTCTTTAACCGAAATCACGGCACCGTATGGCAGCTTGTAACGCTCGCGCTCACGACCGAAGTCATCAGCAATCGCTAGCTCGCCGGAACGGGACACCGCAACCAGGCAACCATCCACTCGCTCAACGTGCTTCAGGTTGTGCAGACGGACGGTACCGCCATTCTTCACCTGAACGCTGTCCGCTGCGGAGGTCCGGCTTGCCGCACCACCAATGTGGAACGTACGCATGGTCAGCTGGGTACCCGGCTCACCGATGGACTGGGCAGCGATAACGCCGACCGCTTCACCGATGTTCACTTGGTGACCACGAGCCAAATCACGGCCGTAGCACTTGGCACAAATGCCATAGCGAGTTTCGCAACTGATCGGCGAACGCACGATCACTTCATCGATGCTGTTCAGCTCGATGAATTCAACCCACTTCTCGTCTACCAGCGTGCCGGCAGGAACGATGATTTCCTCGGTACCCGGCTTGTACACGTCACGGGCAATAACTCGACCCAATACACGCTCGCCCAGCGGCTCAACAACGTCACCGCCTTCAATGTGCGGAGTCATTACCAAGCCGTGTTCCGTGCCGCAATCAACCTCGGTCACAACCAGATCCTGCGCCACGTCTACCAGACGACGAGTCAGGTAACCAGAGTTCGCAGTTTTCAACGCGGTGTCCGCCAAACCTTTACGAGCACCGTGAGTGGAGATGAAGTACTGAAGTACGCTCAAACCTTCACGGAAGTTCGCAGTAATCGGCGTTTCGATGATGGAACCGTCCGGCTTGGCCATCAGGCCACGCATACCGGCGAGCTGACGGATCTGCGCAGCAGAACCCCGTGCGCCCGAGTCGGCCATCATGTACATCGAGTTGAAGGACTCTTGGTCGACTTCGACGCCATGACGATCGATGACTTTCTCTTTCGAGAGGTTGGCCATCATCGCCTTGGATACTTCGTCGTTCGCCTTGGACCAAAGGTCGATTACTTTGTTGTACTTCTCGCCCTGGGTTACCAGGCCGGAGGCGTACTGACTTTCGATTTCTTTCACTTCATCAGTAGCAGCGCTGATGATGCGGGCCTTTTCATCCGGGATAACGAAGTCGTTAACACCGATGGAAACGCCGGAAATGGTCGAATAGGCAAAACCGGTGTACATCAACTGGTCAGCGAAGATCACAGTCTCTTTCAAACCAACCACGCGGTAGCATTGGTTGATCAGCTTCGAGATCGCCTTTTTCTTCATCGGCTGGTTGACGACGTCGTACGACAGGCCAGGTGGAACAACCTGGAACAACAGCGCACGGCCAACAGTGGTGTCGACGATGCGGGTGTTCTTAACGCTGCCGCCATCACGATCGTTGACAGTTTCGTTGATCCGCACTTTGACTTTAGCGTGCAGTGCAGCTTCGCCAGCACGGAACACACGGTCAACTTCTTGCAGATCCGCGAACACACGACCTTCGCCCTTGGCGTTGATCGCTTCACGCGTCATGTAGTACAGACCCAATACAACGTCCTGCGACGGAACGATGATTGGCTCACCGTTGGCTGGCGACAGAATGTTGTTGGTCGACATCATCAACGCACGCGCTTCCAACTGGGCTTCCAGTGTCAGCGGTACGTGTACGGCCATTTGGTCGCCGTCGAAGTCGGCGTTGTACGCGGCGCAGACCAACGGGTGCAGCTGGATAGCTTTACCTTCGATCAGTACCGGTTCAAACGCTTGGATACCCAGACGGTGAAGGGTCGGCGCACGGTTGAGAAGAACCGGGTGTTCTCGAATTACTTCAGCGAGAACGTCCCAAACCTCTGGCAGCTCGCGCTCAACCATTTTCTTGGCCGCTTTAATGGTGGTCGCGAGACCACGCATTTCCAGCTTGCCGAAAATGAATGGCTTGAACAGCTCGAGAGCCATTTTCTTCGGCAGACCGCACTGGTGCAGACGCAGGGTCGGACCTACGGTAATTACCGAACGACCGGAGTAGTCAACACGCTTACCGAGCAAGTTCTGACGGAAACGACCCTGCTTACCCTTGATCATGTCAGCCAGGGATTTCAGAGGACGCTTGTTGGAACCGGTGATAGCGCGGCCACGACGACCGTTATCGAGCAGCGCATCGACGGCTTCCTGCAACATACGCTTTTCGTTGCGCACGATGATGTCCGGAGCGGACAGATCGAGCAGACGCTTCAAGCGGTTGTTACGGTTGATCACTCGACGATACAGATCGTTGAGGTCGGAAGTCGCGAAGCGACCACCATCCAGCGGGACGAGTGGACGCAGATCTGGCGGCAGAACCGGCAGAACGGTCAGCACCATCCATTCTGGGAGGTTGCCGGAGCCCTGGAAGGCCTCCATCAACTTCAGACGCTTAGACAGCTTCTTGATTTTGGTTTCGGAGTTGGTTTGCGGAATTTCTTCACGCAGACGGCCAATCTCGTGCTCCAGATCGATAGCGTGTAGCAGCTCGCGAACAGCTTCAGCACCCATGCGGGCATCGAAATCGTCGCCGAACTCTTCCAGCGCCTCGAAGTACTGCTCGTCATTAAGCAGCTGACCCTTCTCAAGGGTGGTCATGCCTGGGTCGATAACGACATAGCTCTCGAAGTAGAGAACGCGTTCGATATCACGCAGGGTCATGTCCATCAGCAAGCCGATACGCGACGGCAGCGACTTCAGGAACCAGATGTGGGCAACTGGCGAGGCCAACTCGATGTGCGCCATGCGCTCACGACGAACTTTAGCCAATGCGACTTCAACGCCACACTTCTCGCAGATCACACCACGGTGCTTCAAGCGCTTGTACTTACCGCACAGGCACTCGTAATCCTTTACCGGGCCAAAGATCTTGGCGCAGAACAGGCCGTCACGCTCAGGTTTGAACGTACGGTAGTTGATGGTTTCCGGCTTTTTAACTTCACCGAACGACCACGAACGGATCATCTCAGGCGAGGCCAATCCAATACGGATGGCGTCGAACTCTTCGACTTGACCCTGGTTTTTCAGCAAATTCAGTAGGTCTTTCAAGGCCTTTCCTCCTGGCGGAGCAGAGAGCGGGCAATCATGCCCCGCTCTCGATTCGCGTCACGTGTTATTCGGTTTCCAGATCGATATCGATGCCGAGGGAACGAATTTCCTTGATCAACACGTTGAAAGACTCGGGCATGCCCGGCTCCATACGGTGATCGCCATCCACGATGTTTTTGTACATCTTGGTCCGGCCGTTCACATCGTCCGACTTCACTGTGAGCATTTCTTGCAGAGTGTAAGCAGCACCGTATGCTTCCAGTGCCCAGACCTCCATCTCCCCGAAACGCTGACCACCGAACTGTGCCTTACCACCCAGCGGCTGCTGGGTAACCAGGCTGTACGAACCGGTAGAACGAGCGTGCATCTTGTCGTCTACCAAGTGGTTCAGCTTCAGCATGTACATGTAGCCAACAGTAACCGGGCGCTCGAACTTGTTGCCGGTACGGCCGTCGGTCAGCTGCATCTGGCCGCTTTCTGGCAGGTCTGCCAGTTTCAGCATGGCCTTGATTTCGCTTTCCTTGGCGCCGTCGAACACTGGAGTGGCCATTGGTACGCCGCCACGCAGGTTCTTCGCCAGATCCAGGATTTCCTGGTCAGAGAAGCTATCCAGATCTTCGTTACGACCGCCGATCTGGTTGTAGATCTCGTCCAGGAAGGTGCGAAGTTCAGCGACTTTACGCTGCTCTTCGATCATCCGGTTGATCTTCTCGCCCAAACCTTTAGCCGCGAGGCCCAAGTGGGTTTCAAGGATCTGACCAACGTTCATACGCGAAGGTACGCCCAACGGGTTGAGAACGACGTCGACCGGGGTGCCATTGGCATCGTGCGGCATGTCTTCAACCGGCATGATCACAGAGACCACACCTTTGTTACCGTGACGACCGGCCATCTTGTCGCCCGGCTGGATGCGGCGACGGATTGCCAGGTAAACCTTGACGATTTTCAGCACGCCTGGAGCCAGGTCATCGCCCTGCTGCAGTTTGCGCTTCTTGTCTTCGAACTTGTCGTCCAGCAGACGGCGGCGATCAACGATGTAGGCCTGAGCCTTCTCGAGTTGCTCGTTCAGAGCATCTTCAGCCATGCGCAGTTTGAACCACTGACCATGTTCAAGACCGTCGAGAACTTCGTCGGTGATGTCCTGACCTTTCTTCAGCCCAACGCCGCCTTCGGCTTTATGGCCGACCAAAGCGGAACGCAGACGTTCGAAAGTAGCGCCTTCAACAATACGGAACTCTTCGTTCAGATCTTTGCGGATCTCGTCGAGTTGAGTCTTCTCGATCGACAGTGCGCGAGCATCACGCTCAACGCCGTCGCGGGTGAAGACCTGTACGTCGATGACAGTACCCTTGGTGCCGGTAGGCACGCGCAGGGAAGTATCTTTAACGTCGCTGGCTTTTTCACCAAAGATGGCACGCAACAGCTTCTCTTCTGGCGTCAGCTGGGTCTCGCCTTTTGGAGTGACCTTGCCCACCAGAATGTCGCCAGCGCCCACTTCGGCACCTACATAAACGATACCGGCTTCGTCCAGTTTGTTCAGTGCAGCTTCACCCACGTTAGGGATGTCTGCAGTGATCTCTTCAGGCCCAAGCTTGGTGTCACGCGCCACACAGGTCAGTTCCTGAATGTGGATCGTGGTAAAGCGATCTTCTTGAACAACTCGTTCCGACAGGCAGATGGAGTCTTCGAAGTTGTAACCGTTCCAGGCCATGAACGCGATGCGCATGTTCTGACCCAGCGCCAGCTCACCCATATCGGTGGACGGACCGTCGGCCATGATGTCGCTACGCTGAACCCGATCACCTTTACGCACCAGCGGACGCTGGTTGATGCAGGTGTTCTGGTTGGAGCGGGTGTATTTGGTCAGGTTATAGATGTCGACACCAGCTTCGCCGGTTTCAACTTCATCATCTGCAACACGAACCACAATACGGCTGGCATCAACGGAGTCGATCACGCCGCCACGACGAGCCACGACACAAACGCCGGAGTCACGGGCTACGTTACGCTCCATACCCGTACCAACCAGCGGCTTGTCGGCGCGCAAGGTAGGTACAGCTTGACGCTGCATGTTCGAACCCATCAACGCACGGTTGGCGTCATCGTGCTCGAGGAACGGGATCAGCGACGCGGCGACCGAAACAACCTGCTTCGGCGATACGTCCATCAAGGTGACGTCTTCCGGCGCCTTGACAGTGAACTCGTTCAAGTGACGAACAGCTACCAGTTCGTCGATCAGCATTTTCTTGTCGTTCATCGTGGCCGAAGCCTGAGCGATCACGTGATCAGCTTCTTCGATGGCGGACAGGAACACGATCTCGTCGGTGACCAGAGCGTCTTTCACCACACGGTACGGGCTCTCGAGGAAGCCGTACTGGTTGGTACGCGCATAAGCGGCCAGGGAGTTGATCAGGCCGATGTTCGGACCTTCTGGCGTTTCAATCGGGCACACACGACCGTAGTGAGTCGGGTGTACGTCACGCACTTCAAAGCCAGCACGCTCACGAGTCAAACCGCCAGGGCCCAGTGCAGACACACGACGCTTGTGGGTGATCTCGGACAGCGGGTTGTTCTGGTCCATGAACTGCGAGAGTTGGCTGGAACCGAAGAACTCTTTCACCGCCGCAGCCACTGGCTTGGCGTTGATCAGGTCTTGCGGCATCAGGCCTTCGCTTTCAGCCATCGACAGACGCTCTTTGACCGCACGCTCAACACGTACCAGGCCAACGCGGAACTGGTTCTCGGCCATTTCGCCTACGCAGCGAACACGACGGTTACCCAGGTGGTCGATGTCATCGACGATGCCTTTACCGTTACGGATGTCGACCAGAGTCTTCAGAACCGCAACGATGTCTTCTTTGCACAACACGCCCGAACCTTCGATCTCGGTACGACCGATACGACGGTTGAACTTCATCCGGCCGACCGCAGACAGGTCATAGCGCTCAGGGCTGAAGAACAGGTTGTTGAACAGAGTCTCGGCAGCGTCTTTAGTTGGCGGCTCGCCTGGACGCATCATGCGATAGATCTCTACCAGCGCTTCCAATTGGTTGCTGGTGGAGTCGATCTTCAGCGTATCGGAGACGAACGGACCGCAGTCGATATCGTTGGTGTACAGAGTTTCGATACGCACAACCTGAGACTTGGCGATTTTTGCCAGGATCTCGGTGTTCAGCTCGGTGTTGCACTCTGCCAGGATTTCGCCAGTTGCCGGATGCACGATGACCTTGGCGGTAGTCCGACCCAGGACGTAGTCCAGAGGCATGACCAGCTCTTTGATCCCTGCTTTTTCCAGCTGGTTAATGTGGCGAGCGGTAATACGACGACCCTGCTCGACAATAACCTTGCCTTTGTCATCGAGAATATCGATGGCTGCAATTTCACCACGAAGGCGATGCGGCACCAATTCCAGGCTGATGCTTTCGCCCTGCACGTGGAATACGTTGGTGGTGTAGAACGCGTCGAGCACTTCTTCAGTGGTGTAACCGAGCGCGCGCAGCAGTACCGATGCTGGCAGCTTGCGACGACGGTCGATACGCACGAATACGCAGTCTTTCGGGTCAAACTCAAAGTCCAACCACGAACCGCGGTAAGGAATGATGCGCGCGGAGTACAGCAGTTTACCGGAGCTGTGCGTCTTGCCACGGTCGTGGTCGAAGAACACGCCCGGGGAACGGTGCAGCTGGGAAACGATTACACGCTCGGTACCGTTGATTACAAAGGTACCGTTCTCAGTCATCAGGGGGATTTCACCCATGTAGACTTCTTGCTCTTTGATGTCCTTGATCGCTTTGTTCGACGATTCTTTGTCGAAAATGATCAGGCGCACTTTTACCCGCAAAGGCACGGCGTAAGTTACACCGCGCAATACGCATTCTTTGACATCAAATGCCGGTTCGCCCAGGCGATAACCGACGTACTCCAGCGCAGCATTGCCGGAGTAGCTGATGATCGGGAAAACGGATTTGAAGGCCGCATGCAGGCCCACGTCGCGGAACTGATCTTTAGTCGCTCCCGCTTGCAAGAATTCACGATACGAATCCAGCTGGATGGCCAGGAGGTACGGCACATCCATGACGTCCGGCAACTTGCTAAAGTCCTTGCGGATACGTTTTTTCTCAGTATATGAGTAAGCCATCAGCGTTCCCCAGCTTGGTCACCTGCTTGTTTGGCCCCTCCCGACGGGAGCAGCCAGAAAATCGTGCAAACCCCATGGTTTGCTCCACCGCATCGGGTGGTTACAGCACGTTATCAGCACCGACCCAGTCGGCTGCCAATAACGGAAAAAGGCCGGTGGCAAGAGCCACCAGCCATCAGCCTTTCGCTTAACGCTCGGGCTGGAGACGCAAAGTCGATGCTTACTTCAGCTCGACTTTAGCGCCTGCTTCTTCCAGAGTAGCTTTGGCTTTGTCAGCTGCGTCTTTCGAAACAGCTTCCAGAACCACGCCAGGAGCGCCGTCAACTACAGCCTTGGCTTCTTTCAAGCCAAGACCGGTCAGTTCACGTACTGCCTTGATGACGTTAACTTTCTTCTCGCCAGCTTCCAGCAGCATGACGTTGAATTCAGTTTGCTCTTCAGCAACAGCTGCAACAGCAGCTGGACCAGCAGAAGCAGCAGCAGCGGAAACGCCGAACTTCTCTTCCATTGCTTTGATCAGCTCAACGATTTCCAGAACGGATTTTTCGCCGATTGCTTCGATGATTTGGTCGTTAGTCAGAGACATGACTATAAATTCCTGTATTGGGGTGACAGCCTACGCGGCCATCGAAATAAACAATAAACGCTGAAAGGAGTCGCTCAGCTTTAGGCTGCGGCGGCTTCTTTCTGGTCGCGAAGGGCCGCCAGAGTACGAGCCAATTTGCTGGTTGCGCCTTGAATCACGCTCATCAGCTGAGAAATTGCTTCGTCACGGGTCGGCAGACTTGCCAGTACGTCGATCTGATTAGCTGCGAGGAACTTGCCCTCGAACGCAGCTGCCTTGATCTCGAACTTATCCTGACCTTTAGCGAATTCCTTGAACAAACGGGCAGCAGCGCCTGGATGTTCGTTGGAAAACGCGATCAAGGTCGGGCCGGTGAACACGTCGTTGAGAACACTGTATTCAGTGTCGGCAACAGCGCGCTTTAGCAGGGTGTTACGTACAACACGTACGTAAACGCCAGCTTCACGAGCCTCTTTACGGAGTCCGGTCATAGCGCTTACTGTCACACCGCGGGCATCAACCACAACAGCGGACAGGGCAACTTTGGCAGCCTCGTTGACTTCAGCGACGATGGCCTTCTTGTCTTCGAGTTTAATTGCCACGGGTTTAACTCCTGCTTGTTACCGTTTCATCCAACCGAAGCCGGATGTCGTTTTGGTGTCTGATTCGGTAAGGAACCGGGAGCACCATCTGCGTAGGCTTATGGTTTAAGACTTGCGTCGCCTACGGTCTTGGATAGCCCCCGCCAGGCAGGGACCCCAATTTGCTTCAATCGGCGCAATCGCTTGCACCAATTTTTGTCTTACGCTTCCAGCGAACCTTGGTCGATGACCAGGCCCGGACCCATGGTGGTGCTCAGGGTGATGCGCTTAACGTAAATGCCTTTCGAGGAAGCCGGCTTGATGCGCTTCAGATCAGAGATCAGGGCTTCAACGTTTTCCTTCAGCTTGACGGCGTCGAAACCGACTTTGCCAACGGAGGTGTGAATGATGCCGTTTTTGTCGGTGCGATAACGAACCTGACCAGCTTTTGCGTTCTTAACCGCAGTAGCTACGTCTGGAGTTACGGTGCCGACTTTAGGGTTAGGCATCAGGCCACGTGGGCCGAGGATCTGACCCAACTGACCCACAACGCGCATTGCATCCGGGGATGCGATTACTACGTCGAAGTTCAGGTTACCGGCTTTCATTTCGGCAGCCAGATCGTCCATACCTACACGGTCAGCGCCGGCAGCCAGAGCGGCCTCAGCAGCTGGGCCTTGGGTGAACACAGCAACGCGAACGGTCTTGCCAGTGCCGTGTGGCAGCACAGTAGCGCTACGAACAACCTGGTCAGATTTACGCGGGTCAACGCCAAGGTTTACAGCAACGTCAAACGACTCGCTGAACTTGACAGTCGACAGCTCAGCCAGCAGTGCAGCGGCGTCTACAAAATTGTAGGACTTGCCAGCTTCGATTTTGCCGGCGATAGCCTTTTGGCGCTTGGTCAGCTTAGCCATTACACACCCTCCACGTTAAGGCCCATGCTACGAGCAGAACCGGCGATAGTACGCACGGCCGCATCCATATCAGCTGCAGTCAGATCCGCGTTTTTTGTTTTCGCGATTTCTTCCAGCTGAGCACGAGTGACAGTGCCAACCTTAACTGTATTCGGACGAGCGGAACCGCTAGTCAAACCAGCAGCCTTCTTCAGAAGAACCGAAGCAGGTGTGGATTTTGTTTCGAAAGTAAAGCTACGGTCGCTGTAGACAGTGATGATCACTGGAGTCGGCAGACCAGCTTCAAGACCCTGAGTACGGGCGTTGAAAGCCTTGCAGAACTCCATGATGTTCACGCCATGCTGACCCAGTGCAGGACCAACAGGTGGGCTTGGGTTAGCCTGAGCGGCTTTCACTTGCAGCTTGATGTAAGCGGTAATCTTCTTGGCCATGAGGCACTCCAATTACGGGTTCAAACGCCTTAAAAGGCTCCCCGGTTACTTGCGCGTTTATCCCAGTGACGACAAAACCCCACAGCCAGGGCTGCGGGGTTGGGATGCTTGCTCAGCTAGACTTTTTCGACCTGGCTGAACTCTAACTCTACCGGAGTAGAGCGACCGAAAATGAGCACTGCCACTTGGATCCGGCTCTTTTCGTAGTTAACTTCTTCGACCGTGCCCGTAAAGTCAGCAAACGGCCCGTCATTGACACGCACCGACTCGCCCGGCTCGAAGAGAGTCTTCGGCTTAGGCTTATCGCTACCATCAGCGACGCGACGCAGAATTGCTTCTGCCTCTTTGTCTGTGATTGCTGCCGGCTTATCGGCCGTACCGCCAATGAAACCCATAACACGAGGAGTGTCCTTGACCAAATGCCAAGTACCCTCATTCATGTCCATCTGAACCAGCACATAGCCTGGAAAGAATTTACGTTCGCTTTTGCGCTTCTGGCCATTACGCATTTCAACCACTTCTTCAGTGGGAACCAGAATCTCGCCAAAGCCATCTTCCATGCCAGCCAGCTTTACGCGCTCTACCAACGAGCGCATTACATGCTTCTCGTAACCGGAGTAAGCATGCACAACGTACCAACGCTTAGCCACGGGACACCCTTAGCCGACAATCAAGGAAACAAGCCAACCGAGCAGGGAATCAAGCCCCCACAACAGCAACGCCATAACCAGAACAACAGCCACCACAATGAGGGTGGTCTGCGTGGTTTCTTGGCGAGTAGGCCACACGACTTTACGAATCTCGGTGCGAGCTTCCTTAACCAGTACAAAGAAAGACTTGCCCTTGGCTGTTTGCAGGCCTACAAAGGCAGCTACAGCAGCAATGGCAAGTAAAGCGAGTACACGGTACAGGATCGGCGACGCAGAGTAATACTGATTACCAACAACGCCAACAACCACCAAGACGACTACTACTAGCCACTTGAGCAAATCGAAGCGAGAGGCTTGAGCTTCAGCTTTAGGAGTCATCTATGAAGATCCTGTGAAAAGAAAGCCAGACACACCGAGTGAATCTGGCAGGTCAGGAGGGAATCGAACCCCCAACCTACGGTTTTGGAGACCGTCGCTCTGCCAATTGAGCTACTGACCTAAAACAAAATCAGGCCGACCATTATGCCGGCCCGAAAAAGACATTACAACAATTTACTCGATAACCTTCGCAACGACACCTGCGCCGACGGTACGACCGCCTTCACGAATAGCGAAACGCAGACCATCTTCCATCGCGATGGTTTTGATCAGGGTGACTGTCATCTGGACGTTATCGCCCGGCATCGCCATCTCAACACCTTCTGGCAATTCGCAGTTACCAGTCACATCAGTCGTACGGAAGTAGAACTGCGGACGGTAGCCCTTGAAGAACGGCGTATGACGACCACCCTCCTCCTTACTCAGAACATAAACCTCTGCGGTGAATTTGGTATGCGGCTTGACAGTGCCCGGCTTAACCAGAACCTGGCCTCGCTCAACATCATCACGCTTAGTACCACGAAGTAACACACCACAATTCTCGCCTGCACGACCTTCATCGAGCAACTTACGAAACATTTCAACGCCCGTACAAGTAGTTTTGACAGTGTCGCGAAGACCAACAATCTCAACTTCTTCTTGAATACGAACAATGCCACGCTCAACACGACCAGTCACCACAGTACCGCGACCAGAGATTGAGAAAACATCCTCAATCGGCATCAAGAAAGGCTTATCAATAGCACGCTCCGGCTGCGGAATATAGCTATCGAGGGTCTCAACCAACTTCTTAACGGCAGTTGTGCCCATCTCGTTATCGTCTTGACCGTTCAACGCCATGAGCGCAGAACCAATAATGATCGGGGTATCATCACCCGGAAAATCATAAACACTCAGAAGATCGCGCACCTCCATCTCAACCAACTCAAGCAGCTCCGCATCATCAACCATGTCAGCCTTATTCAGGAAAACAACGATGTACGGAACGCCAACTTGGCGAGAGAGCAGTATGTGCTCACGAGTCTGCGGCATCGGACCATCAGCGGCCGAGCAGACCAAGATTGCACCATCCATCTGAGCAGCGCCAGTGATCATGTTCTTTACGTAGTCGGCGTGACCAGGACAGTCAACGTGCGCGTAATGGCGCACCGCAGAATCGTACTCAACATGAGCAGTGTTAATTGTAATACCGCGCGCTTTTTCTTCTGGGGCGCTATCGATCTTATCAAAATCGACCTTCGCGGAACCGAAGACTTCAGAACAAACTCGAGTCAGAGCCGCAGTCAAAGTAGTCTTACCATGATCTACGTGACCAATGGTACCGACGTTAACATGCGGCTTGTTACGTTCGAACTTTTCCTTAGCCATCGAAATCACTCCCAGCAGAAGAATTGAGCAAGTAACACCAACCATTAAAACAAAGGCAGATATTTTCATATCTGCCTTGTTATATGGAGCTCTTGAGCGGATTCGAACCGCTGACCTCACCCTTACCAAGGGTGTGCTCTACCAACTGAGCTACAAGAGCGCAACACTTTGCAGGACCTGCAAACTTGGAGCGGGTAGCGGGAATCGAACCCGCATCATCAGCTTGGAAGGCTGAGGTTCTACCACTAAACTATACCCGCGAGGCTTGCAGCTCTCGCTAAAAATGGTGGAGGGGGAAGGATTCGAACCTTCGAAGTCGTAGACGTCAGATTTACAGTCTGATCCCTTTGGCCGCTCGGGAACCCCTCCTAAGCGAGCCGGCATTCTATATCATGCCGGCCTTCTGTCAAGCATTTTCTCATTAAAAACCTGAGGTTACCTGCGTTGACGCTGCGTCACACTGCCAACCCCTAAAGGTCTTCACTGCGAAGCGGGCGCCATTCTATGCAAACTATTCGACAGGCGCAACCCCTTCACAGGGCATTATTTTATGTTTTAACTCATTGAATTCTTTCGAAAGGTTTTGTAACTCCAGGTCACTCACCAAGCGTCGGCTTTCAGGCGCGACGCGAACCCAGTAGCCTCCAAACAAAGGCGAGTCCTTGGGCATTGATTGAGACGTAACATCTATCCCCGACAATCGTCGCTCAACTGCTTGAGCAATGTCTTGGCGACTAAAGCCGCCCAGATAGAGGCAGCCGCTATCAATCTGATCGGATTTTGTCTTGTCACGCCCCAAATCAGGCGCCTCGCTCAACAAACGAATATCTTGCTGAGAACCTCGATACAGGCTTAGGGGCGTTACATCCTTCGCACGAAGCGGCGCCTCTTGTTGATGCCAGACGTAATAAAACACATTAAGCACTAGAAAAAGCAGGAACAACCAACGCATATAGACCTCAAGACAACGGGCAGACCATAGCCAAACCTACAAACACCAGGTCCGGAACAACCCGGGCCTCAGGCACGATCTCCGAGACCAAGCCCGCGTCTCCCCCGGTGAGAAATACTGAAAAATCCTCACCCCAATAGCCTCGCGCCAGGTCCAACTGAGCGATAACAAAGCCCCTCAGCATCAGCAGGCACCCTCGCTCTACCGCCTCGACTGTTGTACGACCCGGCGCAAGGCTTTCCAAGGTACGCTCGGCCGCGAAATCTCCATATCTAATTCTGCGGGTGTGAGTACGTAATTGGTTACGCATCAGAGGTATCCCAGGACAGATGAATCCGCCGAGATGCTCACCATCACGCGCAATAAAGTCGGCGGTAACTGCCGTACCAAAATCAAGTACGACGCATGCACCTGCCGCCAAATGGAAACCGCCAACCATTGCAAGCCAACGATCAAGCCCGAGCCGCTCGAATTCGCTGTAACCATTGCGGACACCTGAGGCTTCACGAGCCGGCGTCGCGCACGCCACAATCACACCAAAAGATTCGGCAAGCAGTGATACCAGGGCACTGGTTTCATCAGCTGTTCTTACACTAACCAAACGACAGTGAGTAAGAGCAAGCCCCTCAAGCGCCTTCAAGCTTTCCTGCAGCGCGAAATCCGAGTCGACCGCACCCTCACCAAAAACTCTTTTAGCATCCACATCAAGCACACGCCACTTGATGAAGCTATTTCCGCAGTCGAGCTCAAGAATCATCTCGCAACCTCAGACTGAGCTCACCACCACTGAAAACTCTCTCCACTCCCCCCACCCTCAAACGCAAGGCGCCCTGGGCATCGATACCCATCACCTCACCATCAATTTGATTAACGCCTGCAATCAATGACACTGCTCGCCCTTGCCATAGATGGCTCTTCTCCCACTCATCTCGAATGGCTAAAAAACCCTCTACCCGATGTCGCTCCAAATACGCCTGGAGCGTCCTACTCAGCTCTGCGACCAGATGATTACGGTCGAACGCCCTACCAGATTCAAGCAGCATGGACGTCCATAGCTGATCAACCTCATCAGCTTCCTTCATATTCACATTAATTCCGACACCCAGCACCACATGACAAACGTCGGCTGGATCGCCTACTAACTCGAGTAATATACCCGCGATTTTTTTTTGACCCACAAGAAGGTCGTTGGGCCACTTCAACCCGACACCAGGAATCCCCTGGCCTCGTAAGGTATGCATGACAGCGAGGCCAACAACCAGACTCAACCCCTCCAACTGCCGCATTCCACCCTCAATGCGCAACAGCAAGCTGTAATAGATATTCTCAGCAAACGGACTGACCCACTTGCGCCCGCGCCGCCCCCGACCTGCTGTTTGCCGTTCAGCAAGTACCAGAAATGGTGCGACCTCACCCAGCCCTACGGCACGCAAGGCATGCGCGTTGGTTGAATCAATAGACTCGAGTACCTGGATGGGCCAACCGCTCGCAGGCGACTTTTCAGCTATCTCGGCAGGATCGAGAAGCGTCATTGGCATCGCCAATTGATAGCCGCGACCGCGAACCTTATGTATAGACAAGCCCAGTTCAGCCTCCAGATGCTGAAGCTGTTTCCAAACGGCACTGCGACTTATACCTAAGGCAACGCCAAGGGCCTGTCCTGAATGGAATCGGCCATCCCCAAGAAGCTTTAACAACGTCAGCATGCAAGTCTCGCCTCACAATGAGGCCCGAATAATAGCCATGCGCAGAGCGGTTGCATAGAAACCCTATTGTAAGAACTTTCCTGGACGCAAAAACAAAACCCCTACCTGCATAAGCAGATAGGGGTTTCGGAATTTAATCTTGACGATGACCTACTCTCACATGGGGAAACCCCACACTACCATCGGCGATGCATCGTTTCACTACTGAGTTCGGGATGGGATCAGGTGGTTCCAATGCTCTATGGTCGTCAAGAAATTCGGTAGCCAGTGCGTCAGCCCTTACGGGTAACACGCCAGCGAATGGGTATGTAATAGATTTGTGTGTTTGATCGCAAACTTTCGACTTGTGTCGTCTTCACACACCGCAATCTGGTGCTCTTTCGCCCTTGGGCTCAAAGCCTGCAAATTGCTTGGGTGTTATATGGTCAAGCCTCACGGGCAATTAGTATTGGTTAGCTCAACGCCTCACAGCGCTTACACACCCAACCTATCAACGTCGTAGTCTTCGACGGCCCTTCAGGGGACTCAAGGTCCCAGTGAGATCTCATCTTGAGGCTAGTTTCCCGCTTAGATGCTTTCAGCGGTTATCTATTCCGAACATAGCTACCCGGCAATGCCACTGGCGTGACAACCGGAACACCAGAGGTTCGTCCACTCCGGTCCTCTCGTACTAGGAGCAGCCCCTCTCAAATCTCAAACGTCCACGGCAGATAGGGACCGAACTGTCTCACGACGTTCTAAACCCAGCTCGCGTACCACTTTAAATGGCGAACAGCCATACCCTTGGGACCGGCTTCAGCCCCAGGATGTGATGAGCCGACATCGAGGTGCCAAACACCGCCGTCGATATGAACTCTTGGGCGGTATCAGCCTGTTATCCCCGGAGTACCTTTTATCCGTTGAGCGATGGCCCTTCCATACAGAACCACCGGATCACTAAGACCTACTTTCGTACCTGCTCGACGTGTCTGTCTCGCAGTCAAGCGCGCTTTTGCCTTTATACTCTACGACCGATTTCCGACCGGTCTGAGCGCACCTTCGTACTCCTCCGTTACTCTTTAGGAGGAGACCGCCCCAGTCAAACTACCCACCATACACTGTCCTCGATCCGGATAACGGACCTGAGTTAGAACCTCAAAGTTGCCAGGGTGGTATTTCAAGGTTGGCTCCACGCGAACTGGCGTCCACGCTTCAAAGCCTCCCACCTATCCTACACAAGCAAATTCAAAGTCCAGTGCAAAGCTATAGTAAAGGTTCACGGGGTCTTTCCGTCTAGCCGCGGATACACTGCATCTTCACAGCGATTTCAATTTCACTGAGTCTCGGGTGGAGACAGCGCCGCCATCGTTACGCCATTCGTGCAGGTCGGAACTTACCCGACAAGGAATTTCGCTACCTTAGGACCGTTATAGTTACGGCCGCCGTTTACCGGGGCTTCGATCAAGAGCTTCGCGTTAGCTAACCCCATCAATTAACCTTCCGGCACCGGGCAGGCGTCACACCCTATACGTCCACTTTCGTGTTTGCAGAGTGCTGTGTTTTTAATAAACAGTCGCAGCGGCCTGGTATCTTCGACCGGCATGGGCTTACGCAGTAAATGCTTCACCCTCACCGGCGCACCTTCTCCCGAAGTTACGGTGCCATTTTGCCTAGTTCCTTCACCCGAGTTCTCTCAAGCGCCTTGGTATTCTCTACCCAACCACCTGTGTCGGTTTGGGGTACGGTTCCTGGTTACCTGAAGCTTAGAAGCTTTTCTTGGAAGCATGGCATCAACCACTTCGTCGTCTAAAAGACAACTCGTCATCAGCTCTCGGCCTTAGAATCCCGGATTTACCTAAGATTCCAGCCTACCACCTTAAACTTGGACAACCAACGCCAAGCTGGCCTAGCCTTCTCCGTCCCTCCATCGCAATAACCAGAAGTACAGGAATATTAACCTGTTTTCCATCGACTACGCTTTTCAGCCTCGCCTTAGGGACCGACTAACCCTGCGTCGATTAACGTTGCGCAGGAAACCTTGGTCTTTCGGCGTGGGTGTTTTTCACACCCATTGTCGTTACTCATGTCAGCATTCGCACTTCTGATACCTCCAGCAAGCTTCTCAACTCACCTTCACAGGCTTACAGAACGCTCCTCTACCGCATCACCTAAGTGATACCCGTAGCTTCGGTGTATGGTTTGAGCCCCGTTACATCTTCCGCGCAGGCCGACTCGACTAGTGAGCTATTACGCTTTCTTTAAAGGGTGGCTGCTTCTAAGCCAACCTCCTAGCTGTCTAAGCCTTCCCACATCGTTTCCCACTTAACCATAACTTTGGGACCTTAGCTGACGGTCTGGGTTGTTTCCCTTTTCACGACGGACGTTAGCACCCGCCGTGTGTCTCCCATGCTCGGCACTTGTAGGTATTCGGAGTTTGCATCGGTTTGGTAAGTCGGGATGACCCCCTAGCCGAAACAGTGCTCTACCCCCTACAGTGATACATGAGGCGCTACCTAAATAGCTTTCGAGGAGAACCAGCTATCTCCGAGCTTGATTAGCCTTTCACTCCGATCCACAGGTCATCCGCTAACTTTTCAACGGTAGTCGGTTCGGTCCTCCAGTTAGTGTTACCCAACCTTCAACCTGCCCATGGATAGATCGCCCGGTTTCGGGTCTATTCCCAGCGACTAGACGCCCTATTAAGACTCGCTTTCGCTACGCCTCCCCTATTCGGTTAAGCTCGCCACTGAAAATAAGTCGCTGACCCATTATACAAAAGGTACGCAGTCACCCAACAAAGTGGGCTCCCACTGCTTGTACGCATACGGTTTCAGGATCTATTTCACTCCCCTCTCCGGGGTTCTTTTCGCCTTTCCCTCACGGTACTAGTTCACTATCGGTCAGTCAGTAGTATTTAGCCTTGGAGGATGGTCCCCCCATATTCAGACAAAGTTTCTCGTGCTCCGTCCTACTCGATTTCATGACTAAGAGATTTTCGCGTACAGGGCTATCACCCACTATGGCCGTACTTTCCAGAACGTTCCGCTAATCTCAAAGCCACTTAAGGGCTAGTCCCCGTTCGCTCGCCACTACTAAGGGAATCTCGGTTGATTTCTTTTCCTCAGGGTACTTAGATGTTTCAGTTCCCCTGGTTCGCCTCTTAAGCCTATGTATTCAGCTTAAGATAACCATCTTATGATGGCTGGGTTCCCCCATTCAGACATCTCCGGATCAAAGTCTGTTTGCCGACTCCCCGAAGCTTTTCGCAGGCTACCACGTCTTTCATCGCCTCTGACTGCCAAGGCATCCACCGTATGCGCTTCTTCACTTGACCATATAACCCCAAGCAATCTGGTTATACTGTGAAGACGACATTCGCCGAAAATTCGCAATTTAACTCACAAATTTTACCTTAGCCTGATCCGTTACCAGTGAAAGTAACGTCCAGTCTATCTTTCTATCACATACCCAAATTTTTAAAGAACGATCTAATCAAAGACTAGAAATCAACATTCACCATCTTAACAATGGAATGCTCATTTCTAAGCTTTACAATACAGAAGCAGTAAGTGGTGGAGCCAAACGGGATCGAACCGTTGACCTCCTGCGTGCAAGGCAGGCGCTCTCCCAGCTGAGCTATGGCCCCGTATCTCTACAGGCGTTTCCCACACAAAATTGGTGGGTCTGGGCAGATTCGAACTGCCGACCTCACCCTTATCAGGGGTGCGCTCTAACCAACTGAGCTACAGACCCAATTTCGGGCTGCTTCTAAATCGTCTTCTTCAATGAATCAAGCAATTCGTGTGGGAACTTATGGAGCAGCTGATGTCGTCGATTAAGGAGGTGATCCAGCCGCAGGTTCCCCTACGGCTACCTTGTTACGACTTCACCCCAGTCATGAATCACACCGTGGTAACCGTCCTCCCGAAGGTTAGACTAGCTACTTCTGGTGCAACCCACTCCCATGGTGTGACGGGCGGTGTGTACAAGGCCCGGGAACGTATTCACCGCGACATTCTGATTCGCGATTACTAGCGATTCCGACTTCACGCAGTCGAGTTGCAGACTGCGATCCGGACTACGATCGGTTTTCTGGGATTAGCTCCACCTCGCGGCTTGGCAACCCTCTGTACCGACCATTGTAGCACGTGTGTAGCCCAGGCCGTAAGGGCCATGATGACTTGACGTCATCCCCACCTTCCTCCGGTTTGTCACCGGCAGTCTCCTTAGAGTGCCCACCATTACGTGCTGGTAACTAAGGACAAGGGTTGCGCTCGTTACGGGACTTAACCCAACATCTCACGACACGAGCTGACGACAGCCATGCAGCACCTGTCTCAATGTTCCCGAAGGCACCAATCTATCTCTAGAAAGTTCATTGGATGTCAAGGCCTGGTAAGGTTCTTCGCGTTGCTTCGAATTAAACCACATGCTCCACCGCTTGTGCGGGCCCCCGTCAATTCATTTGAGTTTTAACCTTGCGGCCGTACTCCCCAGGCGGTCAACTTAATGCGTTAGCTGCGCCACTAAGAGCTCAAGGCTCCCAACGGCTAGTTGACATCGTTTACGGCGTGGACTACCAGGGTATCTAATCCTGTTTGCTCCCCACGCTTTCGCACCTCAGTGTCAGTATTAGTCCAGGTGGTCGCCTTCGCCACTGGTGTTCCTTCCTATATCTACGCATTTCACCGCTACACAGGAAATTCCACCACCCTCTACCATACTCTAGCTCGACAGTTTTGAATGCAGTTCCCAGGTTGAGCCCGGGGATTTCACATCCAACTTAACGAACCACCTACGCGCGCTTTACGCCCAGTAATTCCGATTAACGCTTGCACCCTCTGTATTACCGCGGCTGCTGGCACAGAGTTAGCCGGTGCTTATTCTGTCGGTAACGTCAAAACACTAACGTATTAGGTTAATGCCCTTCCTCCCAACTTAAAGTGCTTTACAATCCGAAGACCTTCTTCACACACGCGGCATGGCTGGATCAGGCTTTCGCCCATTGTCCAATATTCCCCACTGCTGCCTCCCGTAGGAGTCTGGACCGTGTCTCAGTTCCAGTGTGACTGATCATCCTCTCAGACCAGTTACGGATCGTCGCCTTGGTGAGCCGTTACCTCACCAACTAGCTAATCCGACCTAGGCTCATCTGATAGCGCAAGGCCCGAAGGTCCCCTGCTTTCTCCCGTAGGACGTATGCGGTATTAGCGTCCGTTTCCGAGCGTTATCCCCCACTACCAGGCAGATTCCTAGGCATTACTCACCCGTCCGCCGCTCGCCACCAGGTACAAGTACCCGTGCTGCCGCTCGACTTGCATGTGTTAGGCCTGCCGCCAGCGTTCAATCTGAGCCATGATCAAACTCTTCAGTTCAAACATCTTTGGGTTTTTAAGAAACCCTAAACTTGGCTCAGCAATCGTTGGTTACATCTTTGATTTCTCGCGGAGTAACTTGTGATGCTGATAATCTTGTTGACTATCAGTCTGACTCCACAAGCACCCACACGAATTGCTTGATTCAGTTGTTAAAGAGCGGGTGGCTAAGATCTTTCGTCTCAACCGAGGCGCGCATTCTACAGCAGCCCCTGTTACTGTCAAGCGGTTATTTTAAGAAGTTTCAAAGTTTCCTCTGCAACTTCAACCACTTGCGCTTTCGATCTCTCGTTAGCGGGAGGCGAATTCTACAGCGTTACTCGCTGCTGTCAACACCTCTTTTTCTCCGCTTTCGATCGAGAAGATCGAATCGTTTATAAGGCTAAAACACACTGCCTTATCAACTCCTTCTGGGCTTCGATGATCTGAAGCAGCTCGCTGTCGAAACCTACATAACTCTTTGTTTACCAAGGAGTTTTCCGTTTCGACTGCGCCGGAAGTGGGGCGAATTATAGACTTCCAGAATCTGCCGTCAAGCATCTAATTACAGCATTATTCAGCCTTAAGGGTGATACGTGCGAATGCCTTCTTCCCAGCTTGGCAAATGTGGGTCGCACCAAGCACGTATATAAAGGTGCGATCGACAACCTCACCATCTATACGCACACCGCCTGAATTCAGAAGATCACGCGCGACAGCCGAGTTCTTCACCAAGCCAGACTTATTAAGGACGGCAGCAATCGGCATGTCCTCAGAAGCGGCCAACTGGATCTCCGGAAGATCATCAGGCAACTCGCCCTCCTTCATGCGATTACCAGCCGCACGATGAGCGTTAGCCGCAGCCTCATCGCCGTGGAAGCGCGCGACAATCTCCTCAGCGAGCTTGATCTTGATATCGCGAGGATTGGCTCCCGCTTCAACATCAGCACGCAGGGCACTGATTTCATCCAGAGAAAGGAAGCTGAGCAACTCGAAGTAACGCCACATCAAGGCATCTGGAATGGAGACCAGCTTGCTGTACATGACACCTGGCGCTTCCTGGATGCCAACATAATTGCCCAGCGACTTGGACATTTTCTTGACACCATCCAAACCCTCAAGCAGCGGCATCGTCAGGATGCACTGCGGCTCCTGACCATAGCCGCGCTGGAGCTCACGCCCCATCAACAGGTTGAACTTTTGATCGGTACCACCCAACTCAACATCAGCACACAGAGCAACCGAGTCATACCCCTGAACCAGCGGATATAGAAACTCGTGAATAGCGATAGGCTGATTGGTCTTGTAGCGTTTATCGAAGTCATCGCGCTCAAGCATGCGAGCGACGGTGTACTGCGAGGTAAGACGGATGAAGTCGGCCGGCGCCATCTTATCCATCCAGGTGGAGTTGAAGGCAACTTCGGTTTTAGCCGGATCAAGAATTTTGAAAACCTGGGTCTTGTAGGTCTCGGCATTCTCGAGAACCTGCTCACGAGTGAGCGGAGGACGAGTAGCACTCTTACCACTCGGATCTCCAATCATCCCGGTGAAATCACCGATCAGGAAAATCACCTGGTGGCCCAGCTCCTGAAACTGGCGCAGCTTATTAATAAGCACCGTGTGGCCCAGGTGCAAATCCGGCGCAGTCGGATCGAAGCCAGCCTTAATACGTAGCGGTTGGCCACGCTTGAGCTTTTCGATCAACTCGGACTCAACCAACAGTTCTTCAGCACCACGTTTGATCAGCGCTAGCTGTTCTTCAACCGACTTCATAACAGACCCGCAAGGCTCAGATTCAAAGGGAACCAACCATACAAGATCGCACACCGAATACAAGTTCTGGCCGGCGCACGGAAGCCAATCCACAGCATGAACACCCGTAGACTTGCTTCAGAGATGATTTGGTTATATTTTATACAGTTATTTAATCTTCATCATGTCATTCATCTTTTCCAATTCATCCTTTCAAAGTCAAAATTACTTATGACCACAGAACCGTCTAAAGCGCCTCCGCTTTACCCGAAGACCCACCTGCTCGCTGCAAGTGGTATAGCCGCCCTTCTCAGCCTGGCGCTCCTGGTATTCCCTTCCAGTGATGTTGAAGCCAAAAAGACGACCCGAAGCCTTGAACTGGAAAGTCCTGCTGAACAACTGACACAAGATCAAGACGCCGCTGACGCCGCCCAAGCCACAAATGAACCGGCAACCTCGCCTTTTGCGCAGATCGAAAACGGCGCCGAAGATACCCAACAAGCAGCCGAGACCGCATCCGCGCCAGGAGCAGGAGAAAAGAAAGCTCCAGGCCACAGGGAGGTGATTGTTGCCAAGGGTGACACCCTGTCCACACTGTTCGAGAAAGTCGGCCTTCCCGCCGCTTCGGTGCATGAAATCCTGGCCAGCGACAAACAAGCCAAGCAATTCAGCCAGCTCAAACATGGCCAGAAACTCGAATTCGAATTAAGCCCTGATGGCAAACTGACCAACCTACACACCAAGGTCAGCGACCTCGAAAGCATTACCTTGACCAGAAATGCCAAGGGCTATGTGTTCAACCGTATTACTGCAAAACCAACCGTGCGCACCGCCTATGTACATGGCGTGATCAACAGCTCTCTTTCACAGTCAGCCGCCCGCGCCGGACTCTCACATAGCCTGACGATGGATATGGCTAGCGTATTTGGCTATGACGTCGACTTCGCCCAGGATATTCGTCAGGGCGATGAGTTCGATGTGATCTATGAACAGAAAGTCGTTAACGGCAAGCCCGTGGGTAATGGCCCAATCCTTTCTGCACGCTTCACCAATCGCGGTAAAACCTACACCGCTGTGCGTTACACCAACAAGCAAGGCAACAGCAGCTACTACACGGCTGATGGCAATAGCATGCGCAAAGCATTCATCCGTACCCCGGTAGACTTTGCCCGCATCAGTTCGAAATTCTCAATGGGGCGCAAGCACCCGATTCTGAACAAGATTCGCGCGCACAAAGGCGTCGACTATGCCGCCCCTCGTGGTACACCGATTAAAGCCGCCGGTGACGGCAAAGTGTTATTGGCTGGTCGTCGTGGCGGCTACGGCAACACCGTTATCATTCAGCACGGCAACACTTACCGCACGCTCTACGGCCACATGCAAGGCTTCGCCAAAGGCGTCCAGACCGGCAGCAACGTCAAGCAAGGCCAGGTAATCGGTTACATCGGCACCACCGGCCTTTCCACTGGTCCGCACTTGCACTACGAGTTCCAGGTCAATGGCGTACACGTCGACCCACTAGGTCAGAAACTGCCAATGGCTGATCCAATCGCGAAGGCAGAGCGAACACGCTTCCTCGCACAAAGCCAGCCGCTAATGGCACGGATGGATCAAGAGAAAGCCACAATGCTGGCTTCGAGCAAGCGCTAAGCCATGACTCTGTATATAGGCGTGATGTCCGGGACCAGCCTTGATGGCCTGGACATTGCGTTGATCAAGCAAGACACGGCGATAAGGCTGATGGCAACGCACTACATCGCCATGCCTGAATGCCTGCGCGCTGAGCTACTTGGATTGTGCGCCAGCGGCCCAGACGAGATTGCCCGCTCTGCCATTGCCCAGCAAAACTGGGTGAAACTGGCCGCAGGGGGGATTCATACGCTTCTGGAACAGCAGCAACTAAAGCCTAAAAATATTCGTGCGATTGGCAGCCATGGGCAGACCATTCGCCACGAGCCCGCGCGCGGATTCACCGTGCAAATCGGCAACCCTGCCCTGCTGGCAGAGCTAACAGGTATTTCGGTAGTCAGCGACTTCCGCAGTCGAGACGTAGCGGCCGGCGGCCAAGGCGCGCCATTGGTTCCAGCCTTTCACGAAGCATTGTTTGAAAAACAGCCGGGTAACCGCGCGGTGCTTAACGTGGGCGGTTTCAGCAACCTCAGCCTTATAACGCCCGACACCGCTGTCGCGGGTTTCGATTGCGGTCCGGGTAACGTTCTGCTGGATGCCTGGATTCACCAGCAACGCGGCGATAACTTTGATCGTGACGGACAATGGGCAGCCAGCGGCAAGGTTGAGCCAGACTTGTTGAACGCGCTGCTCAGCGATCCGTTCTTCCAGACCAAAGGCCCGAAGAGCACAGGTCGCGAGGTGTTCAACCTGCCTTGGCTGATGCAGCACCTGTCCCGCCTGCCGACCTTCACCGCCGAAAATGTACAGGCGACACTGCTCGAACTGACCGCCATGACTATCGTCGAATCACTACAAAGTGCCCAGTTGGGCACAAGAGAGTTGTTGGTTTGCGGGGGCGGAGCCCACAACTCGACATTGATGAGTCGCCTGGCCAGCCTGCTGCCGAACACGAAGGTCAGCAGCACCGCCGCTTACGGTGTCGACCCCGACTGGGTCGAAGCCATGGCCTTTGCGTGGCTGGCTCACTGCTGCCTGGAAGGTATTGCGGCCAATCGCCCGAGCGTCACCGGCGCCCGCGGCCTGCGCGTGCTCGGTGCCATCTACCCGGCCTGAGCCCCACACAGCAAAACGCCGCAAAGCCATGAGCTGTGCGGCGCTTGATGATGCAATAAAGCGCGATCAGATCGAAAACGAAGAACCGCAGCCACAGGTGGTGGTTGCATTGGGGTTCTTGATCACGAAACGCGAACCTTCCAGACCTTCCTGATAATCCACCTCGGCACCCGCCAGGTATTGGAAGCTCATAGGATCGACCACCAGACTAACGCCTTCGCGCTCGACGATGGTGTCGTCGTCAGCTACTTCTTCATCAAAGGTAAAGCCGTACTGAAAACCTGAACAACCGCCACCCGTAACAAATACGCGCAGCTTCAAACGATCATTCCCCTCTTCATCGACCAGGCTCTTCACCTTGTGCGCAGCACCGTGAGTGAATTGCAAAGCCGTGGGGGTGAAGGATTCGACGCTCATGCTAACTATCTCCCGGCGTGATGCCGCCATAATGCGTGATGACGCGCATTATCCGCTTCTCCTAGAAAATTGGTCAACTATTGTTACGGTATATCAATCGCCAAAATTGTTAGACCAAAATGCAAAAAAGCCCGATTAACGGGCCTTTTGCCAAGCTCTTAGCAGGGTTTATGGAAGCATGCCTGCGTGAGACAAGCCCAAGCGTTCATCCAGCCCGAACAAGATGTTCAAGTTCTGCACCGCCTGACCCGACGCGCCCTTGACCAGGTTATCGATCACCGACAACACCACAACCAGGTCACCATCCTGCGGACGATGCACGGCAATACGGCACACGTTTGCCCCGCGCACACTGCGGGTTTCAGGATGGCTACCGGCCGGCATCACATCGACGAACGGCTCGTTGGCGTAACGCTTTTCAAACAGTGCTTGCAGGTCCACGGAACGATCAACGACGGTCGCATAAAGTGTCGAATGAATGCCGCGAATCATCGGGGTCAGGTGCGGAACGAAGGTCAAACCGACTTCCTTGCCGGACGCAAGACGTAGTCCTTGGCGAATTTCCGGCAGGTGACGATGCCCTTTTACTGCGTAGGCCTTCATGCTTTCCGACGTTTCGGAATAAAGCGAACCGACAGAAGCACCACGACCGGCACCGCTGACACCGGATTTGCAGTCAGCTATCAGACGCGAAGTATCCGCCAGACCCGCCTCAAGCAACGGCAGGAAACCCAATTGCGTAGCAGTCGGATAGCAACCGGGCACGGCAATCAGACGTGCATGCTTGATCTGCTCACGATTAACTTCCGGCAAGCCGTAAACTGCCTCTTCCAGCAACTCTGGCGCACCATGAGGCTGACCGTACCATTTAGCCCATTCATCGGCGTCTTGCAGGCGGAAGTCTGCCGACAGGTCGATGACCTTGGTCCCGGCAGCCAGCAACTCACCTGCCAATGCATGGGCCACACCATGAGGCGTGGCAAAGAACACCACGTCACAGGCACCCAAGGTTTTGATGTCAGGCACGCTGAACGCCAAACCATCGTAGTGGCCTCGCAGGTTCGGATACAGGTCGGCCACAGGCAGGCCAGCCTCGGATCGAGAAGTAATGACCACCACTTCCGCTTGCGGATGCTGTGCCAACAGACGCAGCAGTTCGACACCGGTGTAACCCGTGCCGCCGACGATACCGACCTTGACCATAAACCTGCCCTCAACGAACCCACTGGAAAGCCGTCGATAATAGGGGGCACGCAGCCCTGCGACAACCGCCAAGGTGACGCGCGGCCGCTCAAGCCTCTACTATTCGGACTACCGTGAACCTGGGAATAACTAAAAATGCTTTATCTATGGCTCAAAGCGCTTCACATCGTCAGCATGGTCTGCTGGTTTGCCGGCCTATTCTATCTGCCGCGACTGTTCGTCTACCACGCTCAAAGTGAAGACACTGTCAGTAAAGAACGCTTCAGCATCATGGAGCGCAAACTTTACCGCGGCATCATGGGTCCGGCGATGATCGCCACTCTGGCCTTCGGCATCTGGCTGATCAGCCTCAATCCAAGCGCGTATTTCGGCCAAGGCGCCTGGATGCACGCCAAGTTGACACTTGTGGTGATCCTCATCGGCTATCACCATATGTGCGGCGCGCAAGTAAAACGTTTTGCCCGTGGCGAAAACACCCGCAGCCATGTCTTTTATCGCTGGTTCAATGAAGTGCCGGTTCTGATATTGCTGGCTATCGTAATTCTGGTCGTCGTTCGCCCGTTCTAAACCAATAAGCCATTACTCACCGGGGTACTTCCAATGTCGCTGCCCGCGCTACTCGACCAACGTTTGCGCCTACCTGTTGTGGTGGCGCCGATGTTTCTGATCTCTAACCCTCAACTGGTGCTTGCCTGCTGTCGCAATGGCATCGTGGGCAGCTTTCCTGCGCTGAACCAGCGTGAAAGCAGTGGCTTCAAGGCCTGGCTGGAAGAGATCGAAGCGGGGCTGGCGATATTGGAAAATCCGGCACCTTATGCCGTGAATCTTATCGTTCACAACAGCAATCCACGCCTGCAAGCGGATCTGGACATCTGCGTCGAACATAAAGTCCCGATCGTGATCACCAGCCTCGGAGCCGTAAAAGAACTGGTCGATGCCGTCCACAGCTATGGAGGCTTGGTATTCCATGATGTGACCACCCGCCGCCATGCCGAGAAAGCTGCCGAAGCTGGCGTGGACGGGCTCATCGCTGTCGCCGCAGGCGCCGGTGGACACGCCGGCACCTGGAGCCCATTCTCGCTGATTGCCGAGATCCGCCAATTCTTCGACAAGACCCTGTTACTCGCGGGCTGCCTGAACCACGGCCACGAGATTCTCGCGGCACAATTGCTCGACGCGGATCTGGCCTACTTCGGTACGCGATTTATCGGCACCACTGAAAGTCATGCGCCTGACGCCTACAAGCAGATGCTGCTGACTTCCAAGGCAGCCGACATCGTTCATACTCCCGCTGTCTCCGGAGTACCGGCAAGCTTTATGCGCCAGAGCCTGGAGAATGCCGGTTTCGACATGGCAACACTGCAAGGTAAGGGCGAAATGAATTTCGGCTCAAAGCTAAAGCCATTGAGCGATGAAGCCAAAGCCTGGAAAACCGTGTGGTCCGCCGGACAAGGCGTCGGAGAAATCAATGACCTGCCAAGTGTCGATCAGTTGATTGCGCGGCTGGACGCCGAGTACCGCAAGGCGCAGGAACTCGCCGCACAGTTGCCCAAACGCTGGCCACGCTGAAAGGAAAACTTGGCCAGCCTTGACCGGCTGGCTTTACACTCCGCGCCTACAGCCTTTTCTATTTAAAAAAATTTGTGACAAGGATGCCTCGGCCATGAGCGAAAACCGGTTCAAGATTGTCTTCGACGGCGCCTTGCTGCCAGGCGTTGATGTTGCCACCGCAAAACTCAATATCGCCGAGCTGTTCAAAAGCGATGTGGAAGCCATCGAACGGCTCTTTAGTGGCCATTGCGTAGCGCTCAAACGTGACCTGTCACAAGCAGATGCGCAGACCTACCTTCAAGCACTGAAGAAAACCGGAATCGATGCGCGCATCGAAGCAGAGCCCGCCATCGAGCTGAACTTGTCAGACGTCCACGAGCATCATCACGCCAACGACCCAACGCTGTCGCCTGCCCCACAATCCCCTTACGCTCCTCCTCAGGCAAGTGTCGGTGAAACGCTGCCCGAGTTCGCCACACTCAAACCCTTCAGCATTGAGGGGCGCATCGGTCGCTTGCGCTTCCTCGCATGGACGATGGTGCTGGCGCTGGTCATGCTGATGACCGTCGCTGTATTTGCCTCGATAGCACTCACGCTCATAAGCGCCAACTCCACGGCTGGTTTGGTGATCGGTGGTCTGCTGGCAGCGCTCCTCTGCGTAGCGTTTGCGTTCATCAGCATCCAGATCAGCGTGCAGCGTTTGCACGACATCGGCTGGTCCGGCTGGCTCTGGCTGCTGAGCCTGGTGCCCTTCGTGGGCAGCTTTTTTCCGTTTGTACTGATGATTGCCCCCGGCAACAACATCGCCAATCGATACGGCGCGCCGCCACCGCCCAACAGCACAGCGGTGAAGGTGTTGTCATCGTTGTGGGTAGCGTTTATTGCCATCATGTTCTTTGCTGGTTTGTCCGGCGGTATCAGTACTCTACGAAATGAGTACGAAAGCGCCACGGAAACCAGCTATGACAGTGGCTCTGTGACCACCGACGACGTTGAGGTGGAGCCGGCTGAGTCGGCCGAACAAGCGCCAAATTCAACCGACGATGCAGCCGAAGCAGCCCAGCCCCCTGTAGACTCTGCGAAAGAATGAACAGCGCTCCCCGTCCGTGACACCTGCGTCGCCGGCGCGGAGCTGTTGCGATGGAGAAATGCATGACCCGTTACGCTCTGATCACTGGTGCTTCCAGCGGCATCGGCCTAGCGCTGGCAGAAGCGCTTGCCCGGCGCGGCCGCAGCTTGATCCTGGTGGCCCGACAACGTGATCAGCTGGAAAGTATTGCGATTGAACTAACGCAACGGTTTGGCGTGGAAGTATTGTTCCGGGCCTGTGATCTCGGTGAGCCATTGCGGCTTTCAGGATTTCTGCTGGAACTGGAAGAGGGTGATCGGCAAATTGATTTACTGGTCAACTGCGCCGGTATTGGCACCTGCGGCCCATTTCTGGCCCAGGACTGGATGACCGAACAAGACCTGATTGAGGTCAATATTCTCGCGCTGACACGGCTGTGTCATGCCATCGGCAATAGCATGGCTCTGCAGGGCGGCGGGCAAATTCTGAATGTCGCCTCGGTGGCGGCATTTCAACCGGGCCCATGGATGAGCACTTACTACGCCAGCAAAGCTTATGTACTGCATTTTTCCGAAGGCTTGCGCGTCGAGCTGAAGAAATGCGCAGTAAAGGTATCGGTGCTCTGCCCAGGGCCAACACGAACGTCGTTTTTCCGTACCGCGCAACTGGACATCGCAAAACTAGCGAACAGTCAACGGCTCATGAGCCCGGAAGAGGTCGCGCTTTACACGGTTCGTGCGTTGGAGAAAAACCGCGCCATCATCATTCCCGGACGCTTGAATCGCTGGTTCGCCTTCCTGCCAAGGCTTGGCTCGCGGTGGCTGACTCGGACCATCACCGGCATGGTTAACAAAGCCTATTGCCCGCGCTGAGTGCCCACAAAGCAAAAGACTGGGCTCGGGCATGGCCCATGAGTACACTCAGGCCAGCCCAAACAACGGAGAAAAAAGCTGTGGATACTCTGTTCACCAAGATCATCAACCGGGAAATACCGGCGAAGATTATTTTTGAGGACGACCAGGTACTGGCCTTCCACGATATTGCCCCACAGGCACCGGTACATTTTCTGGTCATCCCGAAAAAGCCAATACGCACCCTCAATGACCTGACCGAAGACGACAAGGCACTGGCCGGGCATATTCTGTTCACCGCCCAGCGACTGGCGCTGGAGCTGGGTTGCGAAGAAGGTTTTCGCATCGTCATGAACTGCAATGAACTGGGCGGTCAGACTGTCTATCACATTCACATGCACGTACTGGGTCAGCGGCAAATGAACTGGCCGCCGGGCTAATTACAGAAGTGCTGGCGCTTATGGATGACCCAGCGCAAACCTTGCGCGGCCGATTGGGTTAAACTGGCCGCCGAGATTCCTCCCGGAGGTCAGCATGTCTACACAACGTCATTACTCGCCGATTGACCGTCTTCTGCTGCAAGCCGACGCAGCGATGCGTACCTTGCTGCCCTTCAGTGGCCAGCCGTACCGCCCGTCGCCAGCCATCGTTCAGCCGGACGTAAAAATGAGCGACGAAGACACCCGACATGTTGCCGGCCTGATGCGCATCAACCATACCGGTGAAGTGTGCGCCCAGGCGCTTTACCAGGGACAAGCCCTCACCGCCAAGTTACCGCACGTGCGCGCGGCAATGGAACATGCCGCCGAGGAAGAAATCGATCATTTGGTCTGGTGCGAACAACGCATCCAGCAGTTGGGCAGCCACACCAGCATCCTCAATCCGCTGTTCTACGGCATGTCGTTCGGAATTGGCGCGGTGGCCGGCTTGATCAGCGACAAGGTCAGCCTCGGATTTGTTGCCGCGACAGAGCATCAAGTGTGCAAGCACTTGAATGAACATCTGGAGCAACTGCCGGCCGAGGACGAGAAATCACGGGCGATCCTTGAGCAGATGCGCGTCGATGAAGAGCATCATGCGGAAAGTGCGCTGGATGCAGGCGGTTTCCGTTTTCCGGCGCCGGTTAAATTCGGCATGAGCCTGTTGGCAAAGGTGATGACCAAGAGCAGTTACCGGATCTAAGACTTATCGTCAAATCGCCGTCCGAGCCACGCTCGCTTCAACAGAGCGATGCATTTCAGCCATAAAAAAGGCGACTACCGCAAAGTAGTCGCCTTTTTTGTACAAAAAATCTTAGCTCGGCATATTGCGTGCGTAGAAGATTTCCAACATTTCGTGTTTCACCCGCTCAGTCACCTGCGAGCGCTGCTCGGAAGACAGGCTGCTGGTGGCATCACCAAACAGGTAGTTATCCAGCTCGAAGTTCTTCAACAGCATCTTCGTGTGGAACAGGTTTTCCTGGTACACGTTCACGTCAGTCATCTGGTAACTGTCGCGAGTGTCTTCGGAAAGATAATTCTGAATCGAGTTGATCTCATGGTCGATGAAGTGCTTTTTGCCTTCAACGTCACGGGTGAAACCGCGCACGCGGTAATCCACGGTCACGATGTCCGATTCGAACTGGTGAATCAGGAAGTTGAGCGCCTTAAGCGGTGAAATGACGCCACAGGTCGACACATCTATGTCTACACGGAATGTCGCAATGCCATCCACCGGGTGGATTTCCGGGTAGGTATGCACCGTGATATGACTTTTGTCGAGGTGGGCCAGGATAATCTCGGGCAACGGGCCTGGTGACTCTTCGATCTGACTGTCGGTTGGGGTCACCGGCTCTTCAGAGATCAGAATCGTGACGCTGGCACCCTGGGGTTCATAGTCCTGACTGGCAATGTTCAGGATGTTGGCACCAATGATTTCGACAACTTCAGTGAGAATCTGCGTCAGGCGTTTCGCGTTGTACTCTTTATTGATGTACTCAACGTAAGCCTGCTGGTCTTGCGGGGTTTCCGCGTAGCAGATGTCATAGATGTTGAAGCTCAAGGTCTTTGTCAGGTTATTGAACCCATGGAGCTTGAGTTTGCTTTTCACCGTTAAAAACTCTCTATGTAAGCGGCCCGGCCGCGTGATCAAGCATGCCCGTCAGATGCGAACAACGCACCTGCGTAGGACGGTTAACACCTCTTCGCGATGGCGATTTTGGTTGTCTGTTCGGGTGTGCGGCCTCTCGATTAGCGGGCCACTACCCTGAAAAAAGTGGCGCATTATGCAGACGTCAGCTATGGATCGCCAGAGTCTGCACTGCTTTTATGATAGTTGAATGTCGAATCAGCCGAGTTCAATGATCTCGTAGTCATGAGTAATGGCCACGCCGGCTGCGCCGAGCATGATCGAGGCCGAGCAATACTTCTCGGCCGACAGCTCGATGGCACGCTTGACCTGCGCTTCTTTCAGCCCCCGCCCCTTGACCACAAAGTGCATGTGGATCTTGGTAAAGACCTTAGGGTCTTCGGTCGCACGCTCGGCGTCGAGAAACGCTTCACAGCTTTCGACTGCCTGACGGGATTTCTTGAGGATGCTGACCACATCAAAATTGCTGCAACCGCCAACGCCCAACAGCAGCATTTCCATCGGGCGAACACCCAGATTGCGACCACCGGCCTCAGGCGGACCGTCCATGACAACGACATGACCGCTGCCGGATTCACCGAGGAACATGGCTTCGCCAGCCCATTGGATGCGTGCCTTCATCGCCAAGACTCCACTGTCTAAAAAAGGGTCGCCAGCTTAGCACAAGGCCCCGGTATGACGGCGCTTCGCCGTCCTAGGACGCATGCACATTCGGCGTAGGTAAATTCTCGAATTATCAAGGAAGTGTCTGTTAAGCTGGCGCCAATTCGCTGGCGCATAGCCAGCTTTGTAGCGACCGTCATCTGCACCTCATAAAAAAACCAAACACACAGTGAAGTCCTTTCGGGATACAACCATGGTTGCTAGTGCCCCAACCCCAAAAATCAAAAACCTCGACAAGCTACTGATGCATTGCCAGCGCCGCCGCTATGCAGCCAAGAGCAACATCATCTGTGCCGGTGATCGCTCAGACACGCTGTTCTTTATCATCAAGGGGTCAGTGACCATCATCATCGAGGATGATGAGGGCCGCGAAATGATCATTTCCTATTTAAATTCCGGGGACTTCTTTGGCGAGCTGGGGCTGTTTGAGCAGGCCGGTCAAGAACAGGAACGTAGCGCCTGGGTGCGAGCCAAGATCGAATGCGAAGTCGCGGAAATCAGCTACGCGAAATTCCGTGAACTGTCGCAGCAGGATCCAGACATTCTTTACGTGCTCAGCGGACAAATCGCACAGCGTCTGCGCAATACCACGCGCAAAGTAGGAGACTTGGCCTTCTTTGACGTGACCGGACGAGTCGCGCGCTGCCTGCTGGAGTTGTGCAAGCAACCGGACGCCATGACCCATCCAGACGGCATGCAAATCAAAGTAACCCGCCAGGAGATCGGGCGGATTGTCGGCTGTTCGAGGGAGATGGTCGGACGCGTGCTCAAGGACCTGGAGGAGCGCAACCTGGTGGACGTTAAAGGCAAGACCATGGTGGTCTTCGGAACGCGCTAACCCTCGAACATTCGAGCCAGTATTTGGCGATACAACGCGTCCAGACGCGCCAATGCCTCGGGCGCACTGAATTTCTCATGCAAGGCGATGTGGCTCTCGGCGCGAACCCGCTGCTCCAGGCCGCACGCCGCATTGAACCGATTGACCGCAGCAACCATCGAAGCCCGCTCGTCATCCAGCAGCAAGGCACCATGCACCAATCCAACGGGACGCTGCCCGCCCTTGCTTTGGCGCCAGCGCTGGGCCGTGCCAACCATCTTGCGCCCGTCAAGGTTGACGTTGAACCGGCCATCACAAAAGGCACCTTCGACTTCACCCAATGAAGAAACGCCCCCCAACTCATCGAGCAGGTGGCAAATCGGTTCGCAGAGTCGGCGATAAGCCGTTTCGATTCGCTGCTGATCACCCTCGCTGCGCGGGGGTGCATAGACCAGTGCGATGTTGATAGTTGAGGCGGATTGCGGGACCGGCTCGCCACCGGTTTCACGTAGCAGCACGGGCCACCCCGCCGCCGCCGACACTTCGCACGCAGCCTCGAACCCAGACAGACGACTCAAGCGACGCGGCATGACCAACGCTCGATCGCTGGGCTGCCAAAACAGCAACCCAAACTCCGAATCACCGCTGCACACGTGAGCCAGCAGATCCTGCTCGGCGAGCAAGCCGCCTTCGACAGTCAGAGAGGTCGGTTGAGTCATAGAGGATCCGTAGGGCGTTGGGTCTGTGTCGCATCTGATGACGTCTTCGCGAGCAAACTCGCTCACACATTGGATCTCCAGAGTTGGCAGACTTACAGTGGGAGCGAGCCTGTTCGAAGGCGACCGGTCAACGTGTGGTCGATCAGTCGAGTGTAGAGCCACTCACCACCGTGCCACGCTCCGGGAAGAACAGACGTTGCAGTTCCGTTCCGGGGCTTTCGGCGCGCATGAAGGCTTCGCCGACCAGGAACGCGTACACGTCGCTGATTTCCATCAGCTCGACATCTGCCCGGTTGAAAATACCGCTCTCAGTGATCACCAAACGATCGCGCGGGATGCGCGGCAACAGGTCAAGCGTGGTTTCCAGGTTCACATCGAATGTGTGCAGGTTACGGTTGTTCACCCCCACCAACGGTGTATCAAGCGTTTTCAAGGCCCGCTCCAGCTCATCAGCGTCGTGGACTTCAACCAACACATCAAGGCCGACGCCTTTAGCGACGGCGGCCAGCTCGGCCATTTTCACGTTATCCAGTGCAGACACGATCAACAAAATACAATCGGCGCCCAAGGCGCGGGCTTCGACGATCTGGTACGGATCGATCATGAAGTCCTTGCGAATCACCGGCAATTTACACGCGGAACGTGCCTGTTGCAGGTACGCATCAGCGCCCTGAAAGAAGTCGATGTCGGTCAAGACCGACAGGCACGTTGCACCACCCTTCTCATAGCTTTTGGCGATGTCGGAGGGAACGAAATTATCCCGAATCACACCTTTGCTTGGCGAAGCTTTCTTGATTTCCGCAATCACCGCCGGCTGCTTGAGCTTGGCCTGAGTGATCAATGCCTTGGCGAAGCCACGGGGCGCACCCGCGGCCTTCGCCAACACCTCAAGCTCGGCCAGGCTCACACGGGCGCTACGCTCGGCAACTTCCTGGGCTTTGCGGGCCAAGATGTTTTCCAGAACCGTCGGTACACTCATCCCTCATTCTCCACTCTGAATACCGCGGTAAATGCACCCAACTCCTCAAGTTTTTCCCGAGCGAGGCCGGTGTGCAGCGCATCGTGCGCCAGGGCAACGCCCTCTTTCAAACTTGTCGCATGGTCGGCGGCATACAGCGCAGCACCGGCATTGAGCACGATCATCTCGGCAGCCTTCTGACCGTTCTCGGTCTTGCGCTTGCCCAACGCATCGCGAATCAATTCAAGCGAAGCCGCCGGGCTTTCGACGGACAGACCGTGCAGACTTTGGCTTTTCATGCCCAGGTCTTCGGGCTCGACCCAATACTCGCTGATCTGGTCGTTCTTCAGTTCTGCGACAAAGGTCGGCGCAGCGAGGCTGAATTCGTCGAGGCCATCCTTGGAATGCACCACCAACACATGTTTGCTGCCCAGACGCTGCAAGACTTCGGCCAACGGGAGGCACAATGCCTGATTGAACACCCCTACGACCTGATGCTTCACGCCGGCCGGATTCGTAAGCGGGCCAAGCATGTTGAACAACGTCCGCAGCCCTAGGTCACGGCGCGGCCCGGCGGCATGCTTCATGGCACTGTGATGGGTCTGGGCGAACATGAAACCGATGCCGACATTGTCGATGCAGCGCGCCACCTGAACCGGGGTCAGGTTCAGATAGATACCCGCCGCTTCCAGCAAGTCGGCACTGCCACTTTTACCCGAGACGGCACGATTACCGTGCTTGGCTACCGTGCAACCGGCAGCAGCGACCACGAAGGATGACGCGGTCGATACGTTAAAGATGTTAGCGCCATCACCGCCCGTGCCGACCACGTCGACTACGCCGTCGAGGGTCTTGAGTTCAACCTTGTCCGCCAGCTCACGCATGACCGAGACAGCACCGACGATTTCGTCAATGCTTTCGCTCTTCATGCGCATGGCCATCATGAACGCACCGATCTGCGCGTCCGAGCATTGCCCCGTCATGATTTCGCGCATCACATCGCGCATCTCATCGGTACTGAGGTCGAGGTGATCGACGATACGGCTCAGGGCTGTCTTGATATTCATACAAAGTCCTTAGCGCATGCCGCCGGTTTGTTTGAGGAAGTTGGCGAACAGCTCATGGCCCTGTTCAGTGAGGATCGACTCAGGGTGAAACTGCACCCCCTCGATGTTCAGCGTTTTGTGGCGCAGGCCCATGATCTCGTCCACAGAGCCGTCCTCAAGTTGGGTCCAGGCGGTCAGCTCCAGGCAATCGGGCAGGGTCTCGCGCTTGACGATCAACGAGTGATAACGCGTCACGGTCAGCGGATGGTTCAACCCTTCGAAAACGCCCTTGTCCTCATGGAATACCGGACTAGTCTTACCGTGCATGACCTGACGGGCGCGAACGACATCGCCGCCAAAGGCTTGGCCGATGGACTGGTGGCCCAGGCAAACCCCCAGAATCGGCAATTTACCCGCGAAGTGCTTGATGGCTTCGATGGAGATGCCGGCTTCGGTCGGGGTGCAAGGACCTGGGGACACCACGATGCGCTCTGGGTTGAGCGCTTCAATTTCGGCAATGGTGAGTTCGTCATTGCGCACTACTTTAACCTGGGAGCCTAGCTCGCCCAGGTACTGCACAACGTTGTAAGTAAATGAGTCGTAGTTGTCGATCATCAGCAACATGGCGTGTAGGACCTCTTGAATTCACTGACTTTAAAAATGGCCTTCGAATGATTTACCCGCAGTGCGCTGCGCGTTGCCAGGTGCTGGAGCTACGCCAGCAAAGCGGCATTTGAGACGGGTAAAGAAGGCAAAGCGATACAGGTCGGCGGGGCCGGCCAAAAAGATTCAGGCGCGCCAACGCCAACGGGCGTGTGCCTTGATGACTTGATCCAAGAGTTTGCGGACGATCAACACGGGGAAGGTCTCATTTATGCGTCCGGGCACAGTAACTTAGCTGGGCAGGGCGTGCAATATGGCGGTGCCGGTGGCTTGCGAAACAATCGAAGGGGTTCGCGACGGATGGCAAAAGGCCGAGAGTTTTTGGTACTGTCGTTTCGTTTCATACAACAATAAATAAACGGACTTGCTCATGATCAAACAGAAGTTGTTTGTACCGCTCACCGGATGCCTGCTCGCCATAGCCTGCGCCCAAGCAATCGCGGCGCCCAATCCTTATTCAAACTTCGTGGTCTTCGGCGACAGCCTCAACGATGCCGGGCAGTTTACCGATACGGGCGGTCCCGCCGGCGCCACGCAACGCTACACCAACCGCACCGGTCCGCTTTATCAGGACGGTAGCGGTGAATTGCGCTCGCTGAACTCCACGCAATTGCTGGGCGGAAAACTCGGGTTCACGCCGAACCAGACTGCCGCCTCGACCTCGGCAGTACGCGCCGGCGAAGGCTTGCCGGACGGTAACAACTGGGCCACCGGCGGTTACCGCACGGACCAGATTCTAGACTCGATCACCAGCACTTCCGCCACCGGCGAACGGACTCGTGCCGGGTACCTGCCGACGAATAATTTCCGTGCCGATCCGAATGCGCTGTATTACCTGTCGGGCGGGGGCAACGACTTTCTGCAAGGTCGCGTGCTCAGCCTCGATCAAGCCAATGCCGCCGCCGATCGATTGGTGAGCAGCGTGCAGGCACTGCAAAGCGCTGGCGCCAAATACATCATGGTCTGGCTGCTGCCAGACATTGGACTGACGCCCGCCGTCAACGGCACTCCGCTGCAAGCCTTTACGTCGCAACTCAGCGCCCAGTTCAACAATGAACTGGTGAGTAAACTACAAACGGTCAACGCCGAGATCATTCCGCTCAACATTCCGCTGCTGCTCAAAGAGACGTTCGCCAACCCGGCGCAATTCGGGCTGGCCACCGATCAGAACCTGACGGCGACTTGTTTTAGCGGCGACAGCTGCACCGAAAACGCCCGATATGGTATCAACAGTGCCACGCCGGACCCGACCAAACTGATCTACAACGACTCGGTCCACCCCACAGAAGCCGGGCAACGCCTGATTGCCGATTACGCCTACTCCCTGCTGTCGGCGCCCTGGGAACTGACACTGTTGCCGGAAATGGCCCAAGGCACCTTGCGCGCGCATCAGGACGAATTGCGTAGCCAGTGGCTGGCTGACTGGGAAAACTGGCAAGGCGTCGGTCAATGGCGAGCCATTGTCAGCGGCGGCGGCCAACATCAGGACTTCGACGACCAACACAGCGCCGCCAGCGGCGACGGCACGGGTTACAACCTGAACATCGGTGGCAGCTACCGCCTCAACGAGGCGTGGCGCCTCGGTGTAGCCGCCGGTTTCTACAACCAGAAACTTGAAGCAGGCCAGGACAACTCGCAGTACACACTCAACACCTACATGGGCACGGCGTTCGCGCAGTACCAGCAGAATCGCTGGTGGGGTGATGTAGCGATGACCGCCGGACACCTTGACTACGACAGTCTCAAGCGCAAATTCGATCTGGGTGTTAACGAGCGCGGGGAAAAAGGTGATACCAGCGGCTACTTGCTGGCCATCAGTGGTCGCCTCGGTTACGACATTGCGCAGTCGGCCAGCAGTCCATGGCACCTGTCGCCATTCGTGAGTGCCGACTTCGCCAAGGTCGAGGTCGATGGCTATTCGGAAAAAGGCGCCGACGCGACAGCGTTGACGTTCGATGACCAGTCGCGCAACTCCAAACGCCTGGGCGTCGGTATTCAGGGCAAGTACCAGATCACCCCAATGACTCAGGTATTTGGCGAACTCGCTCACGAGCGTGAATACAACAACGACACCCAAGCGCTAACCATCAATCTCAACAGCCTGCCGAACAACCACTTCACACTCGAAGGCTACACCCCGCAAACCAACCTGAACCGCCTGAACCTGGGCGTAAGCCACAAACTTACCCAGGACCTGGCACTGCGGGCCAACTACATCATTCGCAAGGATGATGACTTCACCCAACAGGGGATTAATGTCGGGGTCAGTCTCGACTTCTAAATCGCTGGCATAAAAAACGCGGAGCCCTCACAGGCGCCGCGTTTTTTTATGCCGATAAACCACAGGTCTGGCGTGAACTCAGCTTTGCGGGGTTTGTTCGGCCAGCGCCACCGCGCGGAACATGGCGCGGCGCTTGTTCAGGGTTTCTTCCCACTCCAGCGCGGGTACCGAGTCGGCAACAATGCCGCCACCAGCCTGCACGTGCAACTCGCCGTCCTTGATCACTGCCGTCCGGATCGCGATCGCCGTGTCCATGTTGCCGTTCCAGGCGAAATAACCGACGGCTCCACCGTAGACACCACGTTTGACGGGCTCCAATTCGTCGATGATTTCCATCGCGCGAATCTTCGGCGCGCCAGACAACGTGCCCGCCGGCAGAATCGCCCGCAATGCATCCATCGCCGTCAAACCGGCTTTCAATTGCCCAGTGACGTTGGACACAATGTGCATCACGTTGGAGTAACGCTCGATGACCATCTTCTCGGTGAGTTTCACCGAGCCAATCTCCGAAACACGGCCAGTGTCGTTACGACCAAGGTCGATCAGCATCAGGTGCTCGGCGATTTCCTTGTCATCCGACAACAAGTCTTTTTCCAGTGCCAGATCTGCCTCTTCACTGGCCCCACGAGGGCGAGTGCCAGCAATCGGGCGCACGGTGATCAGGTTGTCCTCGACGCGCACCAGCACTTCCGGCGAACTGCCGACAACATGGAAGTCGCCGAAGTTGAAGAAGTACATGTAAGGCGTCGGGTTGAAACAACGCAGCGCCCGGTACAAGTCGATCGGCGCAGCCTTGAAGTCGATGGACATGCGCTGAGAAGGCACCACCTGCATGCAGTCGCCGGCCAGGATGTATTCCTTGATAGTGTCGACGGCTTTTTCATAATCGTTCTGGGTGAAGCTTGAACGAAACACCGGATCAGCCGATTGCTGCTTGCTGAAATCCAGGCCACGGCGCGGGGTAATCGGCTGGCGGAGTTTTTCCAGCAGCGCTTCCAACCGCACCTGACCGTGTTCGAAAGCGTCGGCCTGCGAAGGGTCGGCCAGGACAATCGCGTGCATCTTGCCGGCAAGGTTGTCGAACACCACAACGGCATCGGAGACCATCAGCAAAATGTCTGGCACACCGAGTGGATCGGGGTTCGGGCACTTGCCCAGACGTTTCTCCACATAACGCACGCAGTCATAACCGAAGTAACCGACCAGGCCGCCATTGAAGCGCGGCAGGCCAGGGATGGACGGTACGTTGTAACGGGCTTTGAATTCTTCGACGAAGGCCAATGGGTCTTCGGCTTCGTGGCTTTCGATCTCGATGCCGTCGTGGGTCACGCTGATGTGGTGATCATGAACCCGTAGTACCGTGCGACACGGCAAGCCGATGATCGAGTAGCGGCCCCACTTTTCGCCGCCCTGCACCGACTCCAGCAAGTAGGAGTTGGGCTCGTCGGCCAGTTTCAGGTAGATCGACAGCGGTGTGTCGAAGTCGGCCAGGGTTTCGCAGGCCATCGGGATACGGTTATAGCCGGCAGCGGCCAAACGCAGGAATTCTTCGCGGATCATGGGGTAGCCTCGTGGCTTGAGGGTCTAACAGTCAGGTGTGCAAACGCGCCGGGGGGCCGGCCAGGAACAAGTCAGGCGCGCCAACGCCAGCGGGCCAGGGCCTTGATGACTTTCATCCAGAGTTTGCGAGTGACCACCACGATGGCGTTTCCAAAAGGGGGTTGAACAGCGTCGGGCAACGTTATCTCAGCCGCCAGATCCAGGCAACCGGGAATTAGCTTGCGCAGATCGTCGATGACCAGCGCCGGCAACTCTTCGGCAATCGGCCGGCCATGGTTATAGCCGTAACTAAGCGCCACGCACTTGACCCCGGCCGCTTTCGCCGCTAGTACATCGCTCCGTGAGTCGCCAATAAACAACGATTGTGACGCTGGAATGTTGGCCATTTTCATCACGAAAAACAGTGCTGCGGGGTCAGGCTTTTGCTGCGGCAGGGTGTCGCCACCAATGATCCACTTGAAGTAGCGGCCGATTTTCATCTGATCCAGCAGCGGCGCAACGAAGCGCTCAGGTTTATTGGTGATCAATGCCATCTCGACCCCCTGCTTGTGCAGCCATTTGAGGGTGTCACGCACGCCGGGATAAACCACTGTCAGCTCATGGCTTTCGCTGTAAGCCTCCATGAACATCTCCAGCGCCGCTTCCGCCTCGCCGTCATCGACCGCCGAATGATCAATGCCGCCAGCCAGCGCTCGACGAACCAGTACCGGTGCGCCGTTGCCGACCCACTCACGTACCGACTCAATGCCAGCAGGTTTTCGGCCGAGCTTGAGCAGCATGTTATCCACCGCCACTGCGAGGTCCGGAACCGAATCGATCAGCGTGCCATCCAGATCGAACATCACCAGCCGCGGCAGTCGCCCCGGGAACAACTGCTCAAAACCACTCATGGGCGGGCCAGCGCCAATTCGGATCGCATCTTCTCGATCACGTCCTGATAGTTCGGCGCATTGAAGATTGCCGAGCCAGCCACAAAAGTGTCGGCGCCAGCGGCGGCGATTTCGCGGATGTTGTTCACGTTCACCCCACCGTCGATTTCAAGGCGAATGTCACGCCCACTGGCGTCGATCAAGGCACGAGCCTGTCGAAGTTTGTCGAGGGTTCCCGGAATGAACTTCTGCCCGCCAAAGCCAGGGTTGACGCTCATCAGCAATATCATGTCGACCTTGTCCATCACGTATTCGAGCACGCTCAAAGGGGTCGCCGGGTTGAATACCAGTCCGGCCTTGCACCCGCCCTCGCGGATCAGTTGCAGTGAACGGTCAACGTGCTGGGTCGCTTCCGGGTGGAAGGTGATGTACGTCGCGCCGGCCTCGATGAAGTCACCAATAATGCGGTCTACAGGGCTGACCATCAGGTGCGCATCAATAGGCGCGGTGATGCCGTACTTGCGCAATGCCGCGCAGACCATCGGGCCAATGGTCAGGTTGGGCACGTAGTGATTGTCCATGACGTCGAAGTGGACGAAGTCGGCGCCAGCGGCCAGAACGTTGTCCACTTCTTCGCCCAGGCGGGCGAAGTCGGCGGAGAGAATCGACGGAGCAATTACGAAGGGCTGCATGACGCACCTTTTCTGAGCAAGATCACAATGGCGCGCATTGTATACCTCATGCTTTGACACGCGCACTGTGACCGCGATGATTGGGCCGGACCTCAATCAATCACTACGGCGAGCTCTAATACGCCGCTCGGTAGATCTTCTCGATATCGACGGCGCTCAATTTACGTGGATTGTTGCGCATCAAGCGCTCGATCCCCGCCGCTTCCACGGCCATGGCCGGGATCGCGTCCTCAGGCACGCCAAAACTGTGCAGCCCTCGCGGGATTTCTACCACCGCGCACAATGCGGCCATCGCCTCGACGGCTTTATCCGCAGCATCGTTGGCGCTCAAGTGAGCGGTTTTAACCCCCATTGCCTCGGCAATATCCTGCATGCGTTCCACGCAGGCCATTTTGTTCCACGCCATGACATACGGCAGCAGCAACGCGTTGCTAACGCCGTGGGCAATGTTGAAACGCCCGCCCAGCGGATACGCCAATGCATGCACGGCACCGACCCCCGCATTGCCGAACGCCATGCCGGCCATCAGGCTGGCAGTGGCCATGTCTTCGCGAGCTTGCAGGTTGGACGGGTTGGCGTAAGCCTTGGGCAGCGCCTTGGCGATCAGTTTCATGGCGCCGATGGCCAGGGCATCGGTGATCGGCGAGGCGTTCAGCGACAGATACGATTCGATGGCGTGTACCAGCGCATCGACACCACTGGCGGCGGTGACACTGCGTGGGCAGGTCAGGGTCATTTGCGGGCTGATCAGTGCAACGTCGGGTAATAGATAGTCGCTGACGATGCCCTTCTTCATCTGCGCCACTTTGTCGGAAAGGATCGCCACGTTGGTCACTTCCGAACCGGTGCCAGCGGTGGTCGGGATGGCAATCAGCGGCGGGCCTTTGCGCGGCACCTGATCGACGCCAAACAGATCCTCCAGCGCGCCATGGTAACCGGCGTAAGCGGCCACGCTTTTGGCGATGTCGATAGCACTGCCGCCGCCCAGGCCGATCAGCCCGTCATGCCCGCCATCGCGATAAACCTGCATGCAGTCTTCGACGATGGCAATTTCCGGATCAGGCAGTACACGGTCGAAAATTTCGTAAGGACGCTCGCCCAAGTGCGCCAACGCTAGAGCCACCGTACCTGAGGTAACCAGGGCAGCGTCGGTGACGATCAGAGGGTTGTCGATGTCCAGACGCGTCAGCTCAGCCGCCAGTTGCTCGATGGCGCCGACGCCAGTGATCAGTTTGTGAGCGATTTTGAAAGAGGAAAGACTCATGTGCGCAGCCTCTTATCGATAGGGAGCTGGGCACAATAGTAGCTGGGGATTGGGGTTTGTCTGTTATTCAGCCAATGAATGACCAGAGATCTCGACCACCACACACAATCACCGGTGGGAGCTTGCTCGCGCCCACCGGTGATTGATGTGCAGCTTCAAACCTGGGCAGTGCGCAGTTTTTCGCCGCGCCCGCGCAACCACTCCAGCGTCAACAGCAGCACTACCGAGAACGCGATCAGCAGCGTCGCCGCCGCCGCGATGGTCGGGCTGAGGTTTTCGCGGATGCCGCTGAACATCTGCCGCGGCAACGTCGCTTGTTCGGGACCGGCGAGGAACAGCGTCACGACCACTTCATCAAACGAGGTCGCGAAGGCGAACAACGCGCCCGAGATCACGCCAGGCGCAATCAGCGGCAAGGTCACCCGACGGAACGCCGTCAGCGGCGAAGCGCCAAGGCTGGCGGCGGCGCGCACCAGGTTGTGGTTAAACCCCTGCAACGTCGCAGACACCGTGATGATCACAAACGGCACGCCCAACACCGCATGCACCACGATCAATGAAAAGAAGCTGTTACCCAGGCCCAACGGGGCGAAGAACAGATAACTGGCCACACCGATGATCACCACCGGCACCACCATCGGCGAAATCACCAGGGCCATCACCAGCGCCTTGCCGGGAAAATCACCACGCGTCAGGCCGATCGCGGCCAGCGTCCCGAAGACCATCGCCAGCACGGTGGCCGCCGGGGCGACGATGATGCTGTTCCTCAACGCCCGCATCCACTCCGCCGAGGCAAAGAAATCCTGATACCAGTGCAACGAAAAACCTTGCAGCGGGTACACCAGAAAACTTCCAGAGTTGAACGACAGTGGAATGATCACCAACACCGGCAGGATCAGGAACAACAAAATCAAGCCGCAGAGAATCCGCAAGCTGTAAAACCAAACGCGCTCGACGGGCGACATATAAGGACTCAGCATTTCGTTCTCCCTTAGCTCAGGCGCAGGCGACTGGCGCCCACCAGCCAGCTGTAAATCAGATAAAGCACCACGGTCGCCAACAGCAGCAGCCCACCGAGTGCGGTCGCCATGCCCCAGTTGATGCTGGTGTTGGTGTAGAAGGCGACGAAGTAGCTGACCATCTGATCGTTCGGGCTGCCCAGCAAAGCCGGGGTGATGTAGTAGCCGATGGCGAGGATGAACACCAACAGACAACCCGCGCCGACACCGGCATAGGTCTGCGGGAAGTACACCCGCCAAAAGCTGGCGAACGGATGACAGCCGAGAGAAATAGCCGCACGCATGTAGGTCGGCGAGATGCCTTTCATCACGCTGTAAATCGGCAGGATCATGAACGGCAGCAGGATGTGAACCATGGAGATGTAAACCCCGGTGCGGTTGAACACCAATTCCAGTGGTTTATCGATGATGCCCATCGCCATCAAACCACTGTTGATCAGCCCACCCGATTGCAACAACACAATCCATGCTGCGACCCGTACCAGAATCGAGGTCCAGAACGGTAGTAACACCAGGATCATCAACAGGTTGCTTTGGCGGGCTGGCAGATTCGCCAGCAAATAGGCCAGCGGATACGCCAAAAACAGGCAGATCACGGTAATGACCAAGCCCATCCAGAACGTGCGAGCGAAGATGTCGAGGTAAATCGACTGATCGGGCGTTGCCGGGGCAACTTCACCGAGGTCGTCGATGCGGTGATCGACCGCCGCCAGCAAGTAGTAAGGCGTAATGCTGCTGGTGTTACGGCGCACGGCTTGCCAGTAGGCAGGATCGCCCCAGCGCTCATCGAGACTTTCAAGCGCTTCTTTATACGAGGCCGGTTCGGTGGCGAACGGCAAGGCCCGGGCCGTTTTAGTCAACAGGCTGCGGTAGCCGGCCAATTCCATGTTCAGGCGCTTGGACAGATCGCCCAAAGTCTGGTTTTTGCGGGCATCAGCGAGGTCTTCGCTGGCCGCTTTATAAACCGGTTCAGCCGGTAGGCCGCGGCCGTCCCAACTGGCGATCGCCGTTACGGTGCGCGGCATGCCGCCGACCACTTCCGGGTTACCGACACTTTTGCAGAGCAGCGCCACGATCGGCACCAGAAACACCAGTAACAAAAACAGCACCAGTGGCGCGATCAAGGCCTGGGCCTTCCAGCGGTTGACCCGCTCGGCGCGCTTGAGCCGCTGCTTCAAGGTGAGGCTGCTACCCGCGTTAAGGGGAATGGCGATAGCCATGGCGTACTCCGGAAATCTTTGATCGTTACAGAGGTGGCAAACGCCACCTCGAACTTTGGGTACTGATCGCTCCCACGTGCTGCTGGGAGCGATCAGCCCTCTACCACAGGGTTTGCTTATTTCGCAGCCCAGGAGTTGAAACGCTGCTCCAGTTGCTCGCCGTTATCAGCCCAGAAGCTGACGTCGATCTGCACTTGGTTGGCGATGTTTTCCGGAGTGGTCGGCATGTCTTTCAAGACATCCTTGGCCAGCAGCGGTACGGCTTGGGTGTTGGCCGGGCCGTAGGCGATGTTTTCCGAGTAGGTCTTCTGCTGCTGCGGCATGACCGAGTAAGCGATGAATTTCTTCGCCGCTTCGGCACGGGCTTTATCCAGACCTTTGGGGATTGCCCAGGCGTCGAAGTCGTAGATGCCGCCGTTCCATACCACTTTCAAATTGCTTTCTTTCTGTACCGCAGCGATGCGGCCGTTGTAGGCCGAGCTCATGACCACGTCACCGGAAGCGAGGTATTGCGGCGGCTGTGCGCCAGCTTCCCACCACTGGATACTCGGCTTGAGTTCGTCAAGTTTCTTGAACGCGCGGTCCTGGCCATCTTTACCCGCCAGTACTTTGTAAACGTCTTTCGGCGCAACGCCGTCAGCCATCAGTGCGAATTCCAGGGTGTACTTGGCGCCTTTACGCAGGCCACGCTTGCCAGGGAATTTCTTGGTGTCCCAGAAATCCGCCCAACTGGTCGGTGCGGAAGCCAATTTGTCGGCGTTGTACGCCAACACCGTCGACCACACGAAGAAGCCCACGCCGCATGGCTGGATAGCGCCTTTGACGTAATCTTCGGACTTGCCGAACAACTTCGGATCAAGCTGCTCGAACATGTCTTCATCGCAACCACGGGACAGTTCTGGCGATTCAACTTCTACCAAGTCCCAGGAAACGCTCTTGGTGTCGACCATGGCTTTGACCTTGGCCATCTCGCCGTTGTACTCGCCAGCCACGATCTTGCCATTGCCTGCCGCTTCCCACGGTGCATAGAAGGCTTTGACTTGCGCCGCCTTGTTCGCCCCGCCAAAGGACACCACGGTCAGGTCCGGACCCGCCGCCATCGCGTGTGCCGCACCCATCATGCCCATGACCAGGGCGGTGAATTTCAGGGATCTCAACATTTATTGTTCTCTCCACGTGCAGGGTTGGTTGAAGCAGGGGGCGATCAGTTCGCCTCTAGAAGGGGGTCGAGCGCGCGAACGTGTTCGACCTGCCAGCCAAGCGGAACCACGTCGCCAACGGCGAGCGCAGGGTCTAGCTCGGCAATCGGTTGTTTCACGAAGAAGTCGGTCTTGCCGCAGACTTCCAGGCGAACCCGGACGTGGTCGCCCAGATAGATGAATTCCGCCACCCTCCCTGAGAAGCGGTTGACGCAGGACTCACTCGAACCATTAAGGCTCACGCGTTCCGGGCGAATCGACAACGTGACGGGCTCGCCGGTCTTGCCGACGTTGACCGCCAGGGCTTCAACTTTTTCACCGCGCCCAAGCTCGACAATACAACGGTCGCCGGTCTGGCTGTGCAAGCGGCCATTGAGACGGTTGTTCTCACCGATGAAGTTGGCGACGAAGGTGTTTTTTGGTTCTTCATAGAGCGTCCGCGGCGGCGCGATCTGCTGGATCTCACCCTGATGGAACACCGCGACACGGTCAGACATGGTCAGGGCTTCGCCCTGGTCGTGGGTCACATAGACCACGGTTACGCCGAGACGCTGGTGCAGGTGTTTGATCTCCATCTGCATGTGTTCGCGCAGTTGCTTGTCGAGCGCGCCGAGGGGTTCGTCCATCAGCACTAACTGCGGCTCGAACACCAGCGCACGGGCGAGTGCCACACGCTGCTGCTGACCACCGGACAGTTGCGCCGGGTAGCGCTGGGCGAAGGCATCGAGCTGAACCATGCTCAGCACGCGCTTGACCCGGTCACTGACGTCGCTCTTGTTCAGACCGCGCACGGTCAGCGGGAACGCCAGGTTCTCGGCCACCGTCATGTGCGGAAACAGGGCGTAGTTCTGAAACACCATGCCGATGTCACGCTTGTGCGGGGGCACATTATTGATGGAGCGACCGGCCAGCAGGATTTCGCCGGCGGTCGGGGTTTCGAAACCGGCGAGCATCATCAGACTGGTGGTCTTGCCCGAGCCAGAAGGCCCGAGCAAGGTGAGGAATTCGCCTTTGCGAATGTCCAGGTTGAGGTCTTTGACGATCAGGTTCTCGCCGTCGTAGCTCTTTTGCACACCACGAAAGCTGACCAGAATGTCACTGGCCCCAGCGCTTGAATCGACCTCGCTCATACCCACACCTTTGTTGTTGATGACTGCTGTGGGCTAAGACTAGTGGCTGCTCGCCGTCACGCAAATCGGGGCGCAGGAGAGAATCGCCTCAGCCGGATGGAAGGTTGGGGGTAGGGATTGCCCTACAAGCATGGCGGGATTGGATAGGTACAGCGAAACGCGCTTCGCTGCACGCCTCAAGACAAGGCAAAAGGCTGGGCACAGGCATGTCGCAAATAGATCGACCGAGTGAATAGCGCGGGTATGAAGCGTTTGAGGCAGAGGCGATAAATAATTACCACCCAGGCACAAGGACAAGGCGATACATCTAGCAATCCCACTACGGGGTTAAAGAAAAAGGAATTTCATGACCACCACTACCGACTCGACGCCGCTGCTCTCTCTACCAGCGCAAGCCGTTAACGCTCAATTCGCCTCACGCCCCACGCTGGATAGCGTGGCCCAGCAAACACTTGTCGACGCCCTCTACGAAAAATACCCGACATTGCAGATCGACCTCTCCCGCACCAAGCTGGCGACGCCCGATACCAGCGGTGGATGGACGCTACGCCCGCTGATGGAGATCGTGCTCGACTACTTGGCCAATGGCACCGAACCCGACTTCTCGGATCGTGACTCGCGGCAGTGCTTCCTCAGCGATGTCACCCCAAAACGCCTCAAACTGCCCGACCCTATCAATCGCTCCCCAGACATGATGCTGATCGAAACGTGGATCAAAGCGTTGCGCTGGAGCTTGCCCATCAGCCTGCAAGACAGCCTCGCCACTTACTGGGGAGGTGACACCGATACCGGCGTCACTCGCTGGCACTGGATCAGCGACGTGCTGATGGACTGCCTGAGAACGGGTGCCATCAACCAGGACGGGCTCGATGACCTTGAGCGCGAGACAGTCGACCAACTCGTTAGCTATCCGAATAAGGAGGAACGGCAACGCTTGTTTGGTGAACGTGCCGTCCATGCGTTTTGTCCGGAGATCGTATTCAACAGCTCGGTACCGACCCGTCACCTGTTGCAGACGGAACTCCTGCTAGTCCACTCGACCCCTGGGCGAAACGTGGTGTTGCTGTGCAAACCGAGTGGCGCTTGCGAGCGCTTTGCCTCGGTAGACGCCTTTACTCAGGGCTGGGGCCAACGAGTGGCCAAGCGCTACGTGGTTGAGCAGGTCACTGTCAGTCGCTATGAACCTGACGGCAACATCTTCGATAACCAGGCGGCGGCCATACTGAATCAGCAGCTGGAAAACCTGCAAGCGCTCCAATTACCCGCCAGTCAGGGGCTCGAAACATTGCGAGCGCTGCACCGGGAGATCACCGCCCCGGAGCACTATTTTCTGGACTCGGTCCAGGCATCATCCCAAGTATTGACGAGGGTACTCAGCCAACTGCCCGAATGGTTACAACGGGCATCTGCCGCTGACCGAATGGCCTATCGGCAATACAGCCTGGTTCTGGCGAGCGCCAAAAAGCGCCGCAGTGGGCGCATGTTCCTCAGCGGTATTACGGACATCCACACCTACACCACTGCCGCCCTGTGGGCACAACTGAAACTCGATGAAATCAAGTTCGACAACGTCACACCCGAACAGTCGAAAGCCAGGCAATTCCATCCTGAAGATCTACAACTGACCTTTACGGTGGCCGCGGGATACCCAGGAGGGGCTGGGATCATCGAAAAAATCCCCATGAGTCTGACGGATCTGGCGATCAAGAACCTGGCCAGCCAGCCCCAAGGTCTGCTGACCCTCAAGCACCGTCATTCGTTGCCATTGCCTGCCTGGTTGACCCCTGAATACGTCAAGGGAAGCGCAGGCCTGATAGAACAGGTGGACATCGGTAGAACCTATCCTGAAATGCTCAAACTCCATTTACTCGGCGACGCTCAACAAGTGCGTGAGAGGGAGGAATCGTTCGCGGAGCAAACCGCGGCGCAATTACCGTTAATGGCTCTGGAACTGAAGCTCAAGAACGAGCTTGGGTTTACGGAACAGGGCGCACGCTACGTTCGCGTGCTGATGAGCAATACGGCGCAAGAGCGCAGTGTCGGGGGTCAGGCAGTGGTGATTCGCCCGCTGGCCCTGGTCCGCAAACCCGGAGCGGCACCTGATGTAGTCGCCAACATGTTTATCATCGAAGCGCACAACAGTCAGATCGGGCCTCACGTCCTTTATCGCCAGTTGTACGCCCAACCCTTGCAAGAATTCACCACCCGGCAACAGCTAATGGATGCTATTGCCCAACCGGGAGATTTGCAGTCCAGCGTATTGACGTGGCTGTCCGCCAGTGCAAGGCCTATCTACGACAACGGCGGGTTTCAGGAGCCCCATTACCTGCGCTTCGGCGCGGGCAGCGAGTTCGCTCCGCTTGACGCGCCGAAGCCACCCACCCTCGCGACGGAAGGCATAAGTGCCGAGAGGCTGCTGTCACTGTCAAATGGCCGACTGATGCAGTCCCTGTACGGCAGTTATGCCCAGGCGCTCATCAATCAGGCTGATCGTGAGTCGATGTCCACCAGCGAAAGTCGGTGGGCGATATGGCTCTCGGGGGCGGAGCTCTTGTTCAACGCGCTGTTGGTCCCCTATTTACGCGGCCCAGCCATGATGACCAGTTGGTTGCTGACACTCATGAGCAGCCTGAGCCACGATATTCCGGCACTGAGCAGTCAAGACACGGTCACTCAAGAGCTGGCGCTGGTAGACCTGTTGCTCAACGTAGGGATGCTGTTGTTACACCCGTTCGACCCGACCACAAGAACGACTCGTCCCCTGAGCGAAAGCGTCAAACAGCGAGCACTACAACCGCCTGCGCCCTACCGCACTACCGGCCAATGGCCCGTACCCGCGCCTGCCAAGGTGCGCGAAGGTGTGGTGGTGCTTGATAGCGAGGCACTGGGCTCAAATAACACGGTGTTCGATTTCAGCTTTTCCAGTCCGCGCATCGTGCTGACGCCAAGTCAGCGTACCCGACTGACACGCCTGCAGGTTCGTAAACCCGAACCACTGCCACCGCCCATCTCGAACGGACCTCGAAAAGGTCTGTATGTGTACCAAAACAAATGGTACGTACAAATTGATGCCCACTGGTATCGCGCCGACATCGAGCTGGACGGCAGCGTAGTCATCGTGTCCCCCTCCTCCGAGCATCAACCGGGGCCTGCGGTGCAATCGGATGGCAACGGCAATTGGTCTCTGGACTTGAAGCTGCGCCTGCGTGGAGGCGTGCCACCTTCACGCATTGCTGCCGAACGACAGCGCAAGGCAGACAGAAAAAAACGCCTGACGGATGAGTACGAACAACTGCTGATGGGGCAGGCGGAAGTCCAAAAAAAAATCGACGGCGCAGAGTGGGTCATGAACAACGCAGCGCGAGAGCCCAAATACAGCGACGCCATACGCGCCAGTACGCGCAAGGCCTTCGACGCCGCTCTGCGAGCGCAGACCGACGGCTACACACAGGTGCTGGATACGCTCAAGGAGCGCAGCGAACTGCAGATCCCGCTAACGGCGCAGAAGGTCGCGATCCTGATGCAAAACACCATCAACAACGCACGCAAGTCGGTGGTAATAGCCGATATGGACCGACAAGCACTCTATGCGGCAAATAGCGAATTTTCGGGGAAAAGTAGTGCGTTCATTCCCACACTCATTGCCCAAAAAACCCGTTTTGGCCTATTCATGAAACAGATATCCAGCATCAATGAGCGACAAATACACGCGCTGGAACTCAAGGATCGTTACCTGTTAGATCTGTTTAATCTTGGCAATCCGGGCCCCGAAGTATTTGATCAACTGACCCGGGGCCGACCGGACGAGGTCAGTGCAATAGCCGTGAAGCACCTGCAATTACACAGTTTGAAGTTCTCAAGCATCAAAGATTTTGCGGCCGCAGGGACCCATGAAATGGTTATCATTTTCGAGCCACTCCAGGCTCAGGTACTGACCCACAGCGAACTGAATAAGCTCGATCTTGCACCCGCGGATCGACTGGAGGTTCTGGAAAGCCTCTGCGAACAATACGGCCACGTCCTGGATGCCATGCAAGGCATCGCGATTGTTCATGCCGATGCCCTGGAGATGGAGTATTTCAGCCGCACGCAAAAACTGCTCGAAGAGCTATACGCGGATGTCACGCAGCAACTGGCAGCCGAGGTCAAGCCCACGCCACAAACGGCGAAACGACCGCCCAAGCACGCGCTGGTGTCTGCCGGAAAACCGCAAAAGAAAGTGATCAAAACCCGCAAGCAGGGCACGTTGATTGGTGAACTGAAACCGGCCGGCACCCACCTGCCGATTGACGTCGTTGAACTACGGTCCGAACAAAACGATGACCTGTTAGTCACCTATTCTCGCCATGGGGAGCTATGGGATGAGGTCCGGGACGTTAAGAGCCCGCCACTATCACCGACAGTACCGGGCACACGGGCAATTAACATCGTCAAAGGTGAAGCGCGCAAACACCTGGCAGAACTCGATCAAATACTGGTTCGTGAGGAGCGCTATTCGAAAGTCTCCCGTTACCCGGCAGAGGTGCAGGAGAGCTTGCAGCACGAAGCTGTTCGCTTTACCGACTTTGCCTCTGAGCTCGACCGTGCGATACAGGCGCAACCCGAGGATTCGCGTTTGCCTGCCGACCGACTCCTGCTGGAAGAACTGACCGCAGCGGCCACCACACTGAATGGCAAAGGCCAGGAACTGCGCCTTCAACGAGCGCGGGAATTACCGCCCACTCACTCCAATCTTAGCTACTTACTCCAGGAGCGGAATGTACAAGTGGCCAGGCTTGGCGAGCGGGTTGCGATGCGTGGCGAGCGCAATGACTTTATTCAGGAGTACGCCGTCAACGACAGACAAGGCCATCCGCTGTGGTACGCCCACTTTCACTACGCCAAGGCCGACACACCGCAACAGGATTATTCAGTCGCGCACCTGAAAACCGTGCCACAACGAAAAGAGAGCTACTACTCAATACTGGCCAAGGCGCAGCCCGCGCAAAGCGTTGTCGATGTACATCGGGGGATTATCGGTAAAGAACTGGCGCAGCGCTGGTTCCTTTCGCTGGCAACCTGACCGCTAAGGCAAGGCGAAAGCCCCATGGACAGAGCCTTGCTCCCGCCGGTGGTGGGGGCAGGCTTTAAAGGAGTTTGTGCTCCATCGCGTACTTCACCAGTTCAGCCAGCGAGGTGATGTTGAGCTTCTGCATCAGCCGCGCTTTGTGGGTGCTGATGGTTTTGCTACTCAGGGCCAATTGCTGGGCAATGTCGTTAACGTTGGCGCCTTGGGCCAGGCGTTCAAACACCGAGAACTCACGTTCCGACAGCAAGGAGTGCAAGGGGCGGGAGTCAGTCAGGCCAACTTCGAAAACCATGCGGTCAGCCAGGTCCGGATCGATGTAGCGCCCGCCCGCGGCAACTTTGCGGATGGCCGTCAACAGCAGCGCCGGATCGCTGTCCTTGGTGGCATACCCGGCGGCCCCGACTTTTAACGCACGGGCTGCCATTTGCGCTTCGTCGTGCATCGACAGCACCAGAATTGCCGGCGGATTATTCAGCGCGCGAATCCGTGGAATCGCCTCCAGACCGTTGACGCCGGGCATCGAGATGTCCAGCAACACCACCTCGCAAGGCACGTGACGCAAGGTCTCGAGCAACTGCTCGCCATTGCTCGCTTCGCCGACCACCAGCAGATCCTTGGCCAAGCCAATCAACTGCTTGATGCCTTCACGGACGATGGTGTGGTCTTCGGCTACCAGTACACGGATCACAGACTTCTCCAGATTCAAGATCATTCGCGAGCAAAACCATCAAGCCTCATCCAACGGCACACGCACACTCAAGGTCGTTCCCTCCCCCGGCACACTATCAAGAGACAACTGCCCCCCCATGATCAACACCCGCTCACGCATGCCCACCACACCAAAGGAAGTCGGCCTACCCGTTGCAGCGACAAATCCTACGCCATCATCGCTGACGGTCAGACACAACTCGTTGCCCTCCAGCACCAGCGTCAGCTCGACAGTATGCGCCTGGGCATGCCGCATGACATTGGTCAGCGCCTCCTGAAGTATCCGGAACAAGCCAACAGCCTTGGCATCGCTCAGCGCCGGTAAATTATCAGGCACCTGCACCAGGCACGGAATCTGCGTGCGAGCCTCGAAACGCCGGGCCTGCCATTCGATGGCCGACGCGATCCCTGCGTCGAGAATCGGCGGTCGTAGCGCTGTGGCCACATCGCGCACCAACTGAAACAGCTGAGCGATCAGCCGCTTCATGCTGTTCAAGCGTTCGTTCAGGCCGGGATCGAGTTGGGCGTAGGCCAGTTCGCACATGGACGTTTCGAGTTTCAAGACAGTCAACATCTGCCCCAATTCGTCATGAACCTCCCTCGCAATCCGCGCCTTTTCTTCTTCCCGCACACTCTCCAGATGCGCGGACAGTTCACGCAATTGCCCCCGAGAGCTGGCCAGTTCCAGTTCGATGCCTTTGCTTTCGCTGATGTCCCAGACGATCCCGTCCCAGACATACGCGCCGTCATCCAGTCGCCGGGTAATGGCCTTGATCTCGGCCCAGCGCTGCTCGCCCTGACGGGTGAGAATCCGACCTTGCCACGACCAGTCGCTGTCAGTGTCCAGAGCATGGTCCTGGGTTTGGTGATAACTGGCCTTGTCGTCCGGATGCACCAGACTGCGCAGGCCTTTGTCGCGATGGGCCAGGGTCGCCGGCGAGTACCCCACCAGGCTCTCGCTGCCCTCGCTGATGTAGGCAAAATCTATCTGCCCTGTCACCGGTGCCCGCTCCAGCCGAAAGACCAAGCCAGGAACGTTGGCAGCAATCCCTTGCAGCCGCGCCTCACTTTCCTGCAGTGCGGCCAACGCACGACGACGCTCGGTAACGTCGTTGAGGTAAACCACCAGGTATTCGCCATCGCGAAAGCGCAGGAAGCTCAACGAAACATCCGTCGGCAGGATGCTGCCATCCGCTCGTAGACAATAGGTTTCGAAACTTTGCGGCCCCTCCTCACTTGATCGCGCGCGCTTCCACAGACTCAGCCAGCGATCCATGTGCAGGCCGGGCTCGAAGTCGATCAAGGGTCGGTCGATGATTGCGCCCGCCGGGTAGCCGAGCATGACTTCAGCGGCGCGGTTGGCGTAGCGCACATGGCTGTCCCAATTGACCCACAGAATGCCAACGGTACTTTGATCGATGGAGAACTGCGTGAGGCGCAAGGCTTCTTCGCCGGCAGCGCGCAAGGCGATGTCCTCCCGCGCCGCGAGCAGCCGCTGCTCCAGACTGTGTTGCTGACGCCGTTGCCAGAACACAATGGCCAGACTGCTTAGCGTCAACACCGCGAACAACAGGCTGAGGTTCTGCCAGAACCCAGGCGATTCAGACAGCCGTGGGTATTTCGGTTGTAGCCATTGATTGTGCAGTTGCTCCAAATCCTTGGCCGGAATCGCACGCAGCGCACTTTCGACGACGCCTGCCAGCTCCGGCCAGTCTCGGCGTGAGGCCACGCGCAGCAATTGCGGCAGACCGATGTCGCCCACGACGGAGAGGCCGGCAAACTCCGGCTCAGCAGACAAACGCCCCAGTTGTGCTTCATCGACCACCGCATAACCGGCCTGCTGGCTCAATAGCAGTTGCAGGGCCTGGCGTTCAATCGGCACGCCTTGCAAGTTCAGGTGAGGATAATTGCTGCGTAAATAATCGGCCGTCGCACCAGGCATGCGCACGGCGACCCGCGTCTGGCTGTCGAGCTTTTCCAACTCCACCACCCCGGTACCCTTCTGCTCGCTGACCACCAGTTGTGGCACCCGCATATAAGGGTCGGAAAACTGCCAAAGCCGCAGCCCCCCTGGGGTCTGGGTCAACCCTGGGGCGATGTCGATTTCTCCTTCGCGCGCGGCCGCCTCCAGTTGGTCCAGATCGGGAAAGTTGCGCCAGCTAAGCTCAACATTGAGGGCCTTGGCCAACCATTTCATCAGCTCGACGTTTACCCCGGACAAGCGCTGCAAGCGTCGGTCGTATTGAGCATACGGCGCCTGCAAGACCAAGCCGACGCGCAGTTCATCATGCTGAGCCAGCCATTGCTGCTGAGCCGCCGACAGCTGTGCAACGTGTGCGGGCGGCGCGGAGGCCGCCCAGCCCATCAAGGGAAACCATAAACAGCCGATAAACCACAGGCAGCGAAAACGCTTCATCGAACTCTCACACACTGACAAATACTGACCAACCCTTTAGGCTGCCGGAATAACTTCTGGCCTGGAATATCCGATGCCCCCTGTCTACCGCCTGGCACTGCCAGCCTTGTGCCTGTCGCTGATCCTGCCATGCGCCATGTCTGTCGAAGCCGCTGATCCTGCGCCCGCCGCTGCGCAAACACCGGCAGCAGCAAAACCAGTCGAACGCCAGCCGCTGCTTGAGCGTAGTCAGGAAGAAGCCACTGCACTTGAGCGAACAATCCCTGCCCAGGAACAGCAACAGCTTCAGGCCGGGGCTGAAACCTTTCTGGCCCTTTGGAAATCCGCCAATACCGCCGATCCCAAAGGCGCGGTGATTATCATACCGGGGGCCGGTGAAACCGTTGACTGGCCGCAAGCTATTGGCCCTTTACGCAGCAAATTACCCGATGCCAAGTGGAGCAGCCTGAGTATCACCTTGCCCGATCTGCAAAGCGATGCCATTGCGCCACGGATTGTCGTCGCAGCGCCAGCCCCCAAAGCGGCTAATACCGGGAGCAAGGACTCGACCACCGCACCGCCTATCGAACAAGTGGCCGGCGGAGAAGCCGAAGTGGCGGACAAGGCCATCGCTGAAACCACCGAAGAACAGGCCAAGGCTGACGCGGAGCGAATCTTCGCCCGCCTGGATGCGGCGCTGGCTTTTGCCGCACAGCAAGGTGCCCGCAGCATTGTGGTGCTGGGACATGGCACTGGGGCTTACTGGGCAGCACGTTATTTGAGCGAGAAACAGCCTTCGCAGGTGGAGAAGTTCGTCATGGTCGCGGCGCAGACGCCAGTAAAGGCGAAACCCGAGCTGGCCGAACTGACGCCAACGCTTAAGTTGCCAACCATCGATCTTTTCTACATGGATAAACCGCTGGATCGCAACGCGGCACTGGAGCGTTTGCAAGCCAGTAAACGCCTGAAGACTTCGGCGTTCAGCCAAGTATCGCTGAAGGCGCTGCCGGGCAATCCCCATGCAGAACAAGAGCAACTCTTGCGCCGGGTCCGGGGCTGGTTGAATCCGCAGCCTGTGGCGAATTGATCAACCAGCTGCACGCTCCCACCGCGAGCGTGCTCGCGATGAGGGGACTCACGGCGATGCGCTTCTGCCCTGCTAGCGAAAATCGCGGCGCTGACGAATCAGCTTATAGGCGTTATGCAGCTCGCGAGTTTTGTCAGTAGCCTCGCGAACCTGCAACGCTGTGGCCCCCGTGCCAGCAATCTTGTCCGGATGATGACGGCTGAGCAGGCGCCGATAAGCGCGCTTGATCTGCTCAGGTTCAGTGGTGGCCGACACGCCCAGGATCCGCAAGGCATCCTGATAACTACCGCCGCCATAAGCCAGCGGGCGTTTCTGCGGCTCATAGTCGTTTGCCAGTGCCTGCACTTGCTGTGGCGTCCAACCCAGCCATCTACCCCATTGCGCCAGCAACTCACGCTCACGGCTGCCTGCCCGACCATCGGCCCAGACCATCCGCCAACACGCTCGCAAGATGCCTTCAGTGGCGTGGGGTTGTGAACTCAAACGTCGCAAGTAACTGCGCACGCGGTCATGACCCGACTTGCCACGATTGAACGCCGCAATCGCACGACGCTGCGCCGACTCGCTCATGTCCAGAGAGCGCATCTCCTGACGAGCCTGCTGGATGTGCCCTTGCACCACCCGCCCGTCACTCTTCGCCAACCGGCCGAGCAACACGAACAACAGTTCGTCGTTGCGCAGCACTGGACGACCGCCGAGTTTTTCACGCAAATGCCCCCAACTCTGCAAGTGCAGACGCCGGTCCAGCGCCTGTCCTAACAAAGCGCCGAGCATGGCCCCCGGAATGCTGGCTATGGCAAAGCCCGCTCCGGCTCCGATCAGAGTCCCTGGCCACAACATGTCAGCGTCTCGCTTCTATCAGAGTTTCAACTTCAGCCAGGCGCTCGTGAGTGCCGACATCCACCCATTGGCCGCGCAGACGTTCACCGCTCACTTGCCCGTCGACCATCGCCTTGCGAAACAACGGCGCCAGCTTGAACGCGCCATCGCTGCAACCGTCGAACAACTGCGGATGGAGTACCGCGATGCCGCTGTAGGTCAGCGTCTGCGCATCTGGCTGACCGTCGCGCACGCGGCCATCGACCAGGCTGAAATCCCCGGAGGGGTGATGGGCCGGGTTATCCACCAGCACCAGATGCGCCAGACCGGTAATCGGTTGGTGCAGCACGCTGAAGTCGTAGTCAGTCCAGATGTCACCGTTGACCACCAAAAACGCATCGTCACCCAATAAGGGCAGTGCTCGATAAATGCCACCACCGGTTTCCAGCGGCTCACCTTCAGCCGAATACTGAATTCTGACGCCAAAGCGAGAACCATCGCCCAGGTAGTCCTCGATCTGCTGACCGAGCCAGGCATGGTTGATCACAATGTCCGTGAACCCGACCGCGGCCAGCGCTCTGAGGTGATATTCGATCAAAGGCACTTTGCCCACACGCACCAGCGGTTTTGGCGTGGTCAAGGTCAGCGGACGCATGCGCTCGCCTTTACCTGCGGCCAGAATCATTGCCTTCATACACGAACTCCGGCGGGCTGACGCAGGCTCGCCAGCAACACATCCAACTGTGCGAGTTCAGGACGACGGGCAATTACTGCTTCTATATAAGCAAAGAAGCGCGGTACGTCGGCCAGATAGCGCGGTTTTCCATCGCGGTGGCAGATGCGGGCGAAGATGCCGATCACTTTCAGATGACGCTGCACGCCCATCAGGTCGCTGGCACGCAGGAAGTCTTCAAAGTCTGGCTGCACCGGAATGCCGAGGGCTCCAGCCTGCTGCCAATAATCCGCCAGCCAGCCATGAACACGCTCTTCAGGCCAACTGAGAAAGGCGTCCTTAAACAGGCACGTCACGTCATACGTCACCGGACCATAGACCGCGTCCTGAAAATCCAGCACGCCCGGATTAGGCTCGCTGAGCATCAGGTTGCGAGGCATATAGTCGCGGTGGACCAGAACCTTGGGCTGAGCCAGGGCGCTGTCGATCAGTAAATCGCTAACCTGCTGCCAAAGCATTTGCTGTGCCGAGTCGAACTCAATGCCCAACTCATGCTTCACGTACCACTCGGGAAACAACGCCAACTCGCGACGCAACAGCGCCTCGTCATAACTTGGCAGGGGGGCAACACTCGGCAACTGCTGAAAAGCTAACAGTGCCTGCAGGGCATACGTGAATAAATCATCGGCGTTTTCGCCGTTGATCACGTCCAGATAAGTCTTGTTGCCCAGGTCATTGAGCAAAAGAAATCCACGTTCAAGGTCCTCTGCATAAATTTTCGGCACATTTATTCCGGATTTCGCCAGCAGAAAAGCGATATCCACGAACGGTTTGCAGTTTTCCTGAGGCGGTGGAGCGTCCATCACGACGAAACTTCTACCCTCACCCTCCCACCGAAAATAACGCCGAAAACTGGCGTCACTACTGGCCGCAGTCAACGTGGCCGGGGGCACGGGGCCCCAGCGCTGATCTTTAAAGAGGATAGCCAACTGTTCATCGAGCCAAACTTTCAGGTGTTGCAAGCGTACATCTTGATCAGGCATTGCAAGGGTCTCCGACGGCGCTAGCCGTCAAGCGGGTCATGCTTTATTATCCAGCATCTTTTTCAGACCATCGAGAGGCGTGCGGCCCACACCGCGGGCAGATGGCACGCAGGAAGCCCGGACTAATAAGATGGCATTGAAATCCCCCGCGTTTCGTAAAAAATTCCCGTTGTTGGTTACCGGCAGTCTGCTGGCCCTGCAACCTCTAGCCACTTCGTTCGTGGTCGCCGCGGAACAGTATGACTGCTCAGTCTCTGCTTCGGGTGCCTGGGACTGTGCGCCAAAGACGCCGGTAGCTGTTTTGCCGCCGCGTCCCGTCCATGACGGCAGCGCAGTCACAGCCAATGGCGAGACCGCACCGGCACCTGACGGTTCCAGCACCAATACCGGCGCGAAGCCGGCGTTGGTGACTGAAGCCAAGGGCCGCGGCCTGAAGTCCCGTAGCGCAGACTACAGTCACCTCGACTGGGTTCCGCGCGACAAGCTCACTGCTGCGCAGTTAGCTGAAACAGGCCCTTACTGCTCTGGTTCCTATATCGAACCGATTCGTCCTGGCATGAATGACAAGACGAATAAAAGTGACGCACCGACCTTTATCGGCGCCAAAGCTTCCCGCTATAACACCGAAGATCAGATCGGCACGCTGGCCGGTGACGTGGTCTTGCGTCAGGGCAGCATGCAGGCCGAAGCCGACGAGGCCAGCCTGTATCAGGCCGAGAGCCGTGGCGAACTGTCGGGCAACGTGCGCATCCGCGACAACGGCGCACTGATCGTGGGCGACCACGCCGACGTGCAACTCGATACGGGTGAAGCCAAGGTCGACAACGCCGAATACGTGATGCATAAATCGCGTATCCGCGGTAATGCGCTGTACGCCAAACGCGCCGAGAACGCGATCATCCGCCTCAAGGATGGTACGTACACAACGTGTGAACCGGACAGCAACGCCTGGCAACTTAAAGGCAACAACATCACCTTGAACCCGGCCACCGGTTTCGGTACGGCGACCAACGTAACGTTGCGGGTCAAGGACATTCCGATTCTGTACACGCCGTACATCTATTTCCCGATCGACAATCGTCGCCAGTCCGGATTCCTGCCGCCGACCATCGGCACGAGCACCAAAACCGGCTTCATGCTGGTGACACCGTATTACTTCAACTTGGCACCGAACTACGATGCCACGTTGTACCCGCGCTACATGAGCAAGCGCGGCATGTTGGTGGAAGGCGAGTTCCGTTACCTGACCACGTCCAGCGAAGGTCAGTTTGGGGCGGCGTACCTCAATGACGATGACACTGAGCGCAGCAAGCAGAGCGACTACCAACGCACCCGCTACATGTACAACTGGCAGCACAAGGGTGGTCTCGACTCGCGCGTATTCACGCAAGTCGACTACACCAAGATCAGCGATCCTTACTATTTCCAGGATTTGCAGACTGACCAGATCGGCATAAAAAGCGCGGATTACGTGAACCAGCAAGGTTCGGTGACCTACCGTGGCGACAGTTACACCGCCGCGATCAATGCCCAGGCTTACCAACTGGCCACCGTATCGAACATCACGCCCTACGATCGTCTGCCGCAGATCACGTTCAACGGCGCCCTGCCTTACCACCCGAACGGTCTGGATTTCTCGTACAACACTGAAATCGTAAGGTTTGACCGAGACCTGCAAAACGGTAACTTCACCAATGAAGACGGCAGCGTTTCTCCGCGTCTGGATAACAATGTCAACGGTCTTGCCCGAGCCACTGGCGATCGCCTGAACCTGGCGCCAGCCGTCAGCTTGCCGCTGAACTGGACTTATGGCTTCGTGAAGCCGACGCTCAAGTACCAGTACACTCAGTACCAGCTTGATCTAGACGGTACCGGCAAACAGGAAATCATTGATAACCAAGCCGCCGCCATTGCAAACAACACCAATTACGTTGGCGGTCGGTTCGGCAGCAATCAGAACCGCGGCGTGCCTATTGCCAGCGTAGACAGCGGCCTGTATTTCGATCGTAATACCCAGTGGTTTGGCAAAAACTATCGCCAGACCCTCGAACCACGGCTGTTCTACCTGTACGTCCCTGAGGTCGACCAGCAAGACATCCCAGTCTTCGACACCAGCGAATACACCTTCAACTACTCCTCATTGTTCCGCGACAATCGCTTCTCCGGTTCCGACCGCATCGGTGACGAGAACAAATTGTCCCTTGGCGTGACCAGCCGCTGGATCGAAGACAACGGTTTCGAGCGTCAACGCGTCAGCGTCGGCCAGGCTTATTACTTCAAGGACCGCGAAGTCCAGTTGCCGGGCATCGATCCAAAGCTGCGCTCATCGGCACAGTCCAATGTTTCGCCGTATGCACTGGAATACGAATATCGCTGGAACCGCGACTGGCGCACCACGGCCGACTACAACTGGGACCCGGACAGCCACAGCCCTCGCTCTGGCAGCGCGATGTTCCATTATCAGCCTGAAGACAACCCGAACAAGGTCGTCAACGCCGGCTATCGCTATCGCAATGACCAGGTTCGTTACGACCAGAGTACCGGCCAATGGACGACGGGTGGTGATTACGGCACCCCTGGCCAGCCTGGCTACGTGAAGGACTACTACAAGATCAAGCAGCACGACTTCTCCGTAATCTGGCCAATCGTGCCGCAGTGGAACGCTATCAGCCGCTGGCAATACGACTACAACCGCAGCCGCACCCTGGAAGCGTTTGGTGGTTTCGAGTACGACAACTGCTGCTGGAAACTGCGCGTGATAAACCGTTACTGGATTTCCTACGACGAGTTCAGTCAGGAAGCTCCGCAAAACGAAAAAGGCGACCACGGCGTCTTCCTCCAAATCGTTCTGAAGGGACTCGGCGGCCTCACCGGCGCCAAAGTAGAGAGTTTCCTCGACAAAGGCATTCAAGGTTATCGTGAACGTGAAGACCAAGCTTTCTGATTGTCTGCGCCCGCTGATGCTGGGCGCGCTGTTCCTGGGTACTGCCGCTAACGCCGCCGTACAGTCCATCGATAAAGTGGTGGCGATCGTCGACAACGACGTGGTCATGCAGAGTCAACTGGACCAGAGGGTCCACGAGGTTCAGCAAACCATCGCCAAGCGTGGTGCAGCCGTACCACCGACCAGCGTGTTGGATCAGCAGGTACTCGAACGCCTTATCGTCGAAAACCTGCAATTGCAGATCGGTGAGCGTTCCGGCATCCGCATCAGCGATGAAGAACTGAACCAGGCTGTCGGCACCATTGCCCAGCGCAACAACATGAGCATTGATCAGTTTCGCGCCGCCCTGGCTCACGATGGTCTGTCTTACGACGACGCCCGTGACCAGATTCGCCGCGAGATGATCATCAGCCGTGTACGTCAGCGCCGAGTGGCAGAACGTATCCAGGTGTCCGAGCAGGAAGTAAAAAATTTCCTCGCTTCCGACTTGGGCAAAATGCAGCTGTCCGAAGAGTTCCGCCTGGCCAACATTCTGATTCCTACGCCGGAAAGCGCTAACTCCGACGCTATTCAGAATGCAGCCAAGCAGGCAGATGCGGTTTATCAGCAGCTCAAGCAAGGCGCAGACTTCGGTCAACTGGCCATCGCCAAATCCGCTAGCGAAACCGCACTAGAAGGTGGCGACATGGGCTGGCGTAAAGCTGCTCAACTGCCACCACCATTCGATCGCATGCTGAGCACCATGGCGATCGGCGACGTGACCCAGCCGATGCGCACACCGGGCGGCTTCATTATTCTGAAGATCCTTGAGAAGCGTGGCGGTGAGACTCAGATGCGCGACGAAGTGCATGTGCGTCATATTCTGGTGAAACCGAGCCCGATCCGCGACGAAGAAAAGACCAAAGCCCTGGCTCAGTCGCTCTATACCCGTATTGAAGCGGGCGAGAATTTTGGCGACCTGGCTAAAAGCTACTCGGAAGATCCGGGTTCCGCCCTCAACGGCGGTGACTTGAACTGGATCGACCCGAATGTGCTGGTGCCGGAATTCCGCGAAGTAATGGCCAAGACCCCACAAGGTCAACTGTCCAAACCGTTCAAGACCCAATATGGCTGGCACGTTCTGGAAGTCCTTGGCCGCCGCGCCACCGACAGCACCACCCAGGCCCGCGAGCAGCAAGCGATGACCGTACTGCGTAACCGCAAATACGACGAAGAGCTGCAAAGCTGGCTGCGTCAGATACGTGACGAAGCTTATGTAGAGATCAAACTCCCTGGTGCAGACCAGGCAGTGCAGTGAAATCCAAGCGTTTCGCGCTGACGCCGGGTGAACCGGCAGGCATAGGTCCCGACCTGTGCCTGCTGCTCGCATCGCAAGCCCAGCCACACCCCCTGATTGCCATTACCAGCCGCGACCTGCTCATCGAGCGGGCCGCGCAACTGGGCGTGGCTGTCACTCTGTTGCCTGTCACGCCCGGGAACTGGCCTGACGCTCCAGCGCCGGCCAATAGCTTGTATGTCTGGGATACCCCGCTCAATGCACCGGTCATCGCTGGGCAACTGAACAAAGCTAATGCCGCTTTCGTCCTGGAAACCCTAACCCGCGCGGGCCACGGCTGCCTGGATGGACATTTCGCCGGAATGATCACCGCACCTGTACACAAGGGCGTGATCAATGAATCCGGCATCACCTTTTCCGGGCATACGGAATTTCTAGCTGGCCTGACTCATACCGAGCAAGTGGTGATGATGCTCGCCACACGCGGCTTGCGCGTGGCCCTGGTCACCACCCACCTGCCCCTGCGCGAGATTGCCGATGCAATAACGCCGGAGCGTCTGGAGCGGGTCACGCGGATTCTGCATGCAGACCTGCAAGAAAAATTCGGCATCGCCCAGCCACGCATCCTGGTCTGCGGGCTCAATCCCCACGCCGGTGAAGGCGGACACCTGGGCCATGAAGAAATCGACATCATCGAACCCACCTTAGAGCGCCTGCGCGGCGAGGGCATGGACCTTCGTGGCCCCCTGCCCGCCGACACTCTGTTTACCCCCAAATATCTGGAGCACTGCGACGCGGTGCTGGCGATGTACCACGACCAGGGCCTGCCCGTGCTGAAGTACAAAGGCTTCGGCGCAGCAGTCAACGTGACCCTTGGTTTGCCGATCATCCGCACATCGGTAGACCACGGCACTGCCTTGGACCTTGCCGGCAGCGGCAAAATCGATACCGGCAGCCTGCAAGTCGCCCTGGAAACTGCTTACCAGATGGCCGAGACCCGTTTATGACCGAGCACTATCAACACAAGGCGCGCAAACGCTTTGGCCAAAACTTCCTGCACGATGCCGGGGTTATCGACCGTATCCTGCGTGCCATCCGCGCCAAACCCGAAGACCGCCTACTGGAAATCGGTCCTGGGCAGGGTGCCCTGACCGAAGGCCTGCTCAACAGCGGCGCCCAATTGGACGTGGTGGAACTGGACAAGGACCTGATCCCGATCCTCAACCAGCAGTTCGGCAGCAAGAGTAATTTCAACCTGCATCAGGGCGATGCGTTGAAGTTCGATTTCAACAGCCTGAACGCCGCGCCGAACAGCCTGCGCGTGGTTGGCAACCTGCCGTACAACATCTCCACACCGCTGATTTTCCACCTGCTAAACAACGCGAGCATCATTCGCGACATGCACTTCATGCTGCAAAAGGAAGTGGTCCAGCGTCTGGCGGCAGGTCCTGGCGGTGGCGATTGGGGCCGTCTGTCGATCATGGTTCAGTACCACTGCCGGGTTGAGCATTTGTTCAACGTTGGTCCCGGCGCGTTCAACCCACCACCGAAAGTGGATTCGGCCATCGTGCGCCTGGTGCCCCACGCGGTGCTTCCGCACCCGGCCAAAGATCACAAGTTGCTGGAGCGCGTTGTCCGAGAAGCCTTCAACCAGCGTCGCAAGACTCTGCGCAACACCCTGAAATTGCTACTCAGCAACGACGAAATCGAAGCCAGTGGCGTCGATGGCAGCCTGCGCCCCGAACAACTCGACCTGGCCGCCTTCGTGCGACTGGCCGACACGCTTAGCGAACAAGTCCTACAGACACCCGCCGCCGACTGACAGGCGATAAGCGTTATCGGGTAGGACGCCAGACGCGATGTCTGGTTTACTACCCGATACTTGGCCTAGACTGAATTCCATCAGCTACGCCCCGCACCCCGCTTCGCTTTTAAGGCCTCTTGCATGTCCGATCCTCGTTATCAGGTCGACGTCAGCGTCGTCACCCGCTATCTGGCAGAACAATCGCAACCTGAGCACAACCGCTTTGCCTTCGCATACACCATCACCGTACACAACAACGGTGAGGTTCCCGCCAAGCTCTTGTCCCGTCATTGGGTGATCACAGACGGTGACGGGCATGTCGAAGAGGTTCGCGGGGCTGGCGTTGTGGGTTTGCAACCGCTGATTCAGGCGGGCGACAACCACACCTACAGCAGCGGCACAGTCATGACGACTCGGGTCGGCACCATGCAAGGTACCTATCAGATGATCGCCGATGACGGTCAGCACTTTGATGCCGTGATCGCACCTTTCCGCCTGGCGGTGCCCGGAGCCCTGCACTGATGGCGACTTACGCCGTGGGCGACCTGCAAGGCTGCCTAGATCCACTGCAATGCTTGCTCAAGGAGGTCGCATTCGACCCTGCCCGAGATCGTCTGTGGCTGGTAGGCGACCTGGTCAACCGTGGGCCGCAATCTCTGGAAACGCTGCGTTTTCTCTATAGCATCCGTGACTCGCTGGTGTGCGTACTCGGCAACCATGATTTGCATTTGCTGGCGGCGGGGCAAAACATTGAGCGCCTGAAAAAATCCGACACGCTACGTGACATTCTCGAAGCACCGGATTGCAACGAGCTGCTGGGATGGCTGCGCCAGCAAAAGCTCATGCATTACGACGAACAACGCCACATCGCACTGGTCCATGCCGGCATACCGCCGCAATGGTCGTTGCGCAAAGCCTTGAAATGCGCGGCCGAAGTTGAAGCAGCACTGCGCGACGACAGTCTCTTCGCGCCGTACCTTGATGGTATGTACGGTAACGAGCCCACAAAATGGAACAGTGACCTGAGCGGCATTGAACGCCTGCGTGTGATCACCAACTACTTCACCCGCATGCGTTTTTGTACCCGCGAAGGCAAGCTCGACCTCAAGGGCAAAGAAGGCGCAGACACCGCTCCACCGGGTTATGCGCCGTGGTTCACGTATCAGGAGCGCAAGACCAAGGGCCTGAAGGTAATCTTCGGCCACTGGGCGGCGCTCGAAGGCCAATGCGACGAGCCAGGCATCTTCGCCCTAGACACCGGGTGTGTGTGGGGCGGCGCCATGACGCTAATGAACGTCGACAGCGGCGAACGCCTGCACTGCCAATGCGATGAGCACGGCCACGCCGCACCGCCAGCCACCCCACTTATTAGCGACCAAACGTCAGCCAGCGCCCAGCGCTAGGCTGCGCTTTCAGCCGAGCCAAAGGAGCCCGCCATGAGCGAATTCAAACGTATACCCCCAGAACAGGCACAAACTCTGCGCGAACAGGGCGCAGTGGTAGTGGATGTCCGCGACCCTGCGACTTATGCGGCACTGCACATTGCGGGCTCCAAGCATCTGGACAATCATTCCTTGCACAGTTTCATCAGTGCCGCGGATCTCGACGCACCGACCGTAGTGGTCTGCTATCACGGCAATTCCAGCCAAGGTGCCGCAGCCTACCTGATTAGCCAAGGCTTCTCTGACGTCTACAGCATGGATGGCGGTTTCGAACTGTGGCGCACGACTTATCCTTCGGAAACGGAGCAAGGCACTTCCGAATAATTTTTTGTAACGCGCAAGCCCCGCCCCCCGCGGGCTCGCGCGAGGCAGACGAACGGTCTGCCACAACTAATTACGCATTGCTCCTTTACCTCTCAGATTCCGAACTATCCTTAGCCTCAGGCCATCCAAAACAGGGGAGAGCCGGTACACCGGCGCGGGTCATCGGGAGTGGCTTTCAGGGCTGTAAGCCGTGAGAGTGTTCTGGGGGGTAAACAACAGCTGTTATTTCAGCTGCTTGCCAGCATCGACTGAATGACCCGGCGTCGGCTCCACGTATCGAGCGAGGTGACGTCATGAGTATCTTTAGCCACTTCCAACAACGCTTCGAGTCCACACGCCAGGAAGAACTCTCGCTGCAAGAGTATCTTGAGCTGTGCAAAAAGGACCGCAGTGCCTACGTTTCCGCCGCCGAGCGCCTGCTACTGGCCATCGGTGAACCGGAACTGCTCGACACCTCGGCCAACTCGAGACTGTCGCGAATCTTCTCCAACAAGGTGATCCGCCGCTACCCGGCCTTTGAAGACTTCCACGGAATGGAAGAATGCATTGACCAGATCGTGTCGTATTTCCGCCATGCAGCTCAAGGCCTGGAAGAGAAGAAACAGATCCTCTACCTGCTCGGCCCCGTCGGCGGTGGTAAGTCGTCCCTGGCCGAAAAGCTCAAGCAACTGATCGAGAAAGTCCCCTTCTATGCAATCAAGGGCTCACCGGTATTCGAGTCACCCCTAGGTCTGTTCAACGCCACCGAAGATGGCGCGATCCTAGAGGAAGACTTCGGTATTCCGCGGCGCTACGTCAACACCATCATGTCGCCATGGGCCACCAAACGCCTGGCAGAGTTCGGTGGCGACATCAGCCAGTTCCGCGTGGTCAAGCTCTATCCATCGATCCTCAACCAGATCGCCGTGGCCAAAACCGAGCCTGGGGATGAAAACAACCAGGACATCTCGGCCCTGGTGGGTAAAGTCGATATCCGCAAGCTCGAAGAATTCCCGCAAAACGATGCTGATGCCTACAGCTACTCGGGCGCTCTGTGCCGGGCCAACCAGGGCCTGATGGAGTTCGTCGAAATGTTCAAGGCACCGATCAAGGTGCTGCACCCATTACTGACAGCCACCCAGGAAGGTAACTACAACAGCACAGAAGGTTTGGGCGCGATTCCATTCACCGGGATTCTACTGGCCCACTCCAACGAGTCGGAGTGGCACACCTTCCGCAACAACAAGAACAACGAAGCTTTCATCGACCGGATCTACATCGTCAAAGTACCTTACTGCCTGCGGGTCAGCGACGAAGTGAAGATCTACGACAAACTGCTGTTCAACAGCTCACTGGCCAAAGCCCACTGCGCCCCCGACACCTTGAAAATGCTGGCGCAGTTCACCGTGCTTTCGCGTCTCAAGGAGCCTGAAAACTCGAACATCTACTCAAAGATGCGCGTGTACGACGGCGAAAATCTCAAAGATACCGATCCGAAGGCGAAGTCGATCCAGGAATATCGCGACAATGCCGGCGTCGACGAAGGCATGAACGGACTGTCGACCCGGTTCGCTTTCAAGATCCTCTCCAAGGTCTTCAACTTCGATCCGCACGAAATTGCCGCTAACCCCGTGCATTTGCTTTACGTACTGGAACAACAGATTGAACAGGAGCAATTCCAGGCCGAAACCCGCGAACGCTACCTGCGCTTCCTCAAAGAGTACCTGGCACCGCGTTATATCGAGTTTATCGGTAAGGAGATTCAAACCGCTTACCTCGAGTCTTACAGCGAGTATGGCCAGAACATCTTCGATCGTTACGTGCTGTATGCCGATTTCTGGATTCAGGATCAGGAGTACCGCGACCCGGAAACCGGCGAGATTCTCAACCGCGTAGCCCTGAACGAGGAGTTAGAGAAAATCGAGAAACCGGCTGGCATCAGTAATCCGAAAGATTTCCGCAACGAAATCGTCAACTTCGTATTGCGCGCTCGGGCCAATAACAACGGCAAGAACCCGACCTGGCTCAGCTACGAAAAACTGCGGGTGGTGATCGAGAAAAAAATGTTCTCGAACACCGAGGACCTGCTGCCAGTCATCAGTTTCAATGCAAAGGCCAGCAAAGAGGATCAACAGAAGCACAACGACTTCGTCACTCGGATGGTCGAGCGAGGCTACACCGACAAACAGGTACGACTGCTGTCCGAGTGGTATCTGCGGGTCAGAAAATCCCAATAAGGGAGCGGCAAGCGGCGCACGACAACTCTCTGCCCAACGCATGTTGTTTGCGTAATTGTGGCCATATGTCGCGCGCTGCTTGTTTCTGAAGCTTCTGTCTTGCAGCTTGAAGCTTGTGACTCGAAGCTCCCCGGAGGGCCTATGAGCTATGTGATTGACCGACGCCTCAATGGCAAGAACAAAAGCACGGTAAACCGCCAGCGATTCCTGCGGCGCTACCGTGATCACATCAAGAAAGCCGTCGAAGAGGCGGTCAGCCGGCGCTCCATTACCGATATGGAGCATGGCGAGCAAATCAGCATTCCCGGTCGCGACATCGACGAACCGGTACTTCACCATGGCCGGGGCGGCAAGCAGACCGTCGTGCATCCCGGTAACAAGGAATTCACCAGCGGCGAGCACATTGCCCGCCCGCCCGCAGGTGGTGGCGGCCGAGGCCCCGGCAAAGCGGGCAACTCCGGCGAAGGCATGGATGAGTTCGTCTTCCAGATCACCCAGGAAGAATTCCTCGAGTTCATGTTCGAGGACCTTGAGCTACCTAACCTGGTGAAGCGCAACCTGACCGGCACTGACACCTTCAAAACTGTTCGTGCAGGCATCAGCAACGAGGGTAATCCCTCAAGGATCAACATCATCCGCACGCTGCGGTCGGCCCACGCACGGCGCATCGCCCTGTCTGGCAGCAGCCGCAAAAAACTGCGTGACGCGAAAGAAGAGCTCGCGCGACTCAAACGCGAAGAGCCGGACAATTTCGGCGATATTCAGGAACTCGAAGTTGAAATCGAAAAACTAAGCGCGCGCATCCATCGGGTTCCGTTCCTCGACACCTTTGACCTCAAGTACAACCTGCTGATCAAGCAGCCCAACCCAAGTTCAAAAGCCGTGATGTTCTGCCTGATGGACGTGTCCGGCTCGATGACCCAGGCCACCAAGGACATTGCCAAGCGCTTCTTCATCCTGCTGTACCTGTTTCTCAAGCGTAACTACGACAAAATCGATGTGGTGTTTATCCGCCACCACACCAGCGCTAGAGAGGTAGACGAAGAGGAGTTTTTCTACTCCAGAGAAACCGGCGGCACCATCGTCTCCAGCGCGTTGAAACTGATGCAAGAGATCATGGCTGAGCGTTATCCCAGCAACGAGTGGAACATCTACGCGGCACAGGCTTCCGACGGCGACAACTGGAACGATGACTCACCTATCTGCCGCGACATCTTGATCAACCAGATCATGCCGTTCGTGCAGTACTACACTTATGTAGAAATCACCCCGCGCGAACATCAGGCCCTGTGGTTCGAATACGAGCGCATCGCCGAAGCTTTTTCCGATACGTTTGCCCAGCAGCAACTGGTCTCGGCCGGGGATATTTATCCGGTCTTCCGTGAACTCTTCCAGCGCAGGTTAGTGACATGACCGCCAAAGAGCAGAAGCGCCACCCTATTTCCACCGGCTCCGAATGGACGTTCGAGCTGATCCAGGCCTACGACCGCGAAATCAGCCGTATCGCGGCCCGTTACGCCCTCGACACGTACCCCAACCAGATCGAAGTGATCACCGCCGAGCAGATGATGGACGCCTATGCCTCGGTCGGCATGCCATTGGGGTATCACCATTGGTCGTATGGCAAACACTTCCTCAGCACCGAGAAATCCTACAGCCGCGGGCAAATGGGGCTGGCCTACGAAATTGTCATCAACTCAGACCCCTGCATTGCCTATCTGATGGAAGAAAACACCATCTGCATGCAGGCACTGGTCGTCGCCCATGCATGCTACGGCCATAACAGCTTCTTCAAGGGCAATTACCTGTTCCGTACCTGGACCGACGCCAGCTCAATCATCGATTATCTGGTGTTTGCCAAGCAGTACATCATGCAATGCGAAGAGCGCCACGGCATCGACGCCGTGGAGGACCTGCTGGACTCCTGTCACGCGCTGATGAATTACGGGGTTGATCGCTACAAACGTCCGTACCCGATTTCTGCGGAGGAAGAACGTCGGCGGCAGAAAGAACGAGAAGAGCATTTGCAGAAGCAGATCAACGATCTGTGGCGAACGATCCCCAAAGGCGCAGACAAGTACAGCGACAAGGACAACGCGCGCTTCCCCGCCGAACCTCAGGAAAACATCCTGTACTTCATCGAAAAACACGCGCCGTTATTGGAGCCCTGGCAGCGCGAGATTGTGCGAATCGTGCGCAAAATCGCTCAATACTTCTACCCGCAACGTCAGACTCAAGTGATGAACGAAGGGTGGGCCACGTTCTGGCACTACACCCTGATGAACGATCTGTACGACGAAGGCTTGGTCACAGACGGCTTCATGATGGAGTTCTTGACGTCGCATACCAGCGTGGTCATGCAGCCCGGCTTTGACAGCCCCTACTACAACGGCATAAACCCCTATGCCTTGGGCTTTGCCATGTACCGGGACATTCGACGCATGTGCGAACACCCGACCGAGGAAGATTACCGCTGGTTTCCTGAAATTGCCGGCACCGACTGGCTGTCGAGCATCAAGTTCGCCATGAGTAGTTTCAAGGACGAGAGTTTCATCCTCCAGTACCTGTCCCCACAGGTGATCCGCGACCTGAAGCTGTTCAGCATTCTCGATGATGACCAGAAGGACGACCTCCTGGTTCCTGCTATTCACGACGAGCCTGGCTATCGAATCATCCGTGAAACCCTGGCGGCGCAGTACAACCTGGGCAATCGCGAACCCAACGTGCAGATCTACAGCATCGACCGCCGCGGTGACCGCTCACTGACCCTGCGCCATCAGCAACACGACCGTAAGCCGCTGGCAGAGTCCACCGATGAAGTGCTCAAGCACCTCCACCGGCTGTGGGGCTTCGACATCCACTTGGAAACCCTGCAAGGCGACCAAGTGATGAAAACCCATCACGTTCCGCCCAGAAGCGAACACAGCGAAGGCGATTACGGTCGTCTGGACTTAGCCGTCATTCATCTTTGATCCTGTTTACGCCTCCGGAAGTTCGACGCAACGGTTATTCTGTCGAGCTAACGGAGGTTTTTTATGCAGATTTATAAAGTCGGTGGTGCAGTACGTGATCGCCTGCTAGGCAAGCCTGTCACCGACATCGACTGGGTCGTGGTAGGGGCAACCGCAGAAGAAATGCTCGCCCAGGGTTTTCGCCCTGTGGGCTCGGACTTTCCCGTGTTTCTTCATCCCAAAAGCGGCGAGGAGTACGCGCTCGCCCGGACCGAACGCAAAAGCGGACGCGGTTACGGCGGGTTTACTTTTCACGCCAGCCCCGAAGTCACCCTCGAAGAAGACTTGATCCGTCGCGACCTGACGATCAATGCCATGGCCGAAGACGCTCAGCAAAACCTGACCGACCCTTACCAAGGTCAACGCGACCTTGAGGCCCGAGTGCTTCGTCATGTATCGCCCGCTTTCGCAGAAGATCCACTGCGAGTCTTGCGCGTTGCACGCTTTGCCGCTCGTTACGCAGCACTGGGTTTTAACGTCGCCCCCGAGACGCTGGAACTGATGCGTCAACTCAGCGATTCTGGGGAATTGGAGGCACTGACCGCAGAACGCAGCTGGAAAGAGATCGCTCGCGCCTTGATGGAAGACCAGCCACAGGTGTTTATCGAGGTCCTGCGTGCGTGCGGCGCACTCAAGGTGTTGATGCCGGAAATCGACGCTTTGTTCGGCGTACCACAACCGGAGGCCCATCACCCGGAAATCGATACCGGCGTACACACCTTGAGCGTGCTGGAGCAAGCAGCGCGGCACAAACAACCGCTGACGGTACGCTGGGCCTGCCTGCTGCATGACTTGGGCAAAGGACTCACGCCCGAGGAGGAATGGCCACGGCACATCGCCCACGAGCACAAGGGCCTGAAGCTGATCAAAGCGGTCAACGAACGATTCAAGGCGCCGAAGGACTGCCAGGAACTAGCGTTGCTGGTAGGCCAATACCACACTCATGGCCATCGCGCCCTGGAGCTCAAACCGTCGACGCTGCTCGAGCTACTGCAGAGCTTCGACGTGTACCGGCGACCGCAGCGATTTGAAGAGTTTATTTCGGCGTGCGAAATGGATGCTCGGGGACGCAAGGGCCTTGAGCAAAGAAGTTATCCCCAGGCGGATTATTTGCGCGGAGCGGCGAATGCGGCGCGAACCGTCGCGGTTCAACCGTTACTGGAAAAGGGATTTAAGGGGCCTGAGTTGGGGGAGGCGATTAAGCGTGAGCGGCTTAAGGCGTTGAAGGCTTACAAAGAGACGACGCCTGCCTGAAAAGCTCCGCGGGCGAGCGCTCGCGGGGCCGCTCAATCCTCTGGGACCAAGCCTGCTCGCGAACCCATCTCACAATAAATTCAAAGGCGTGAGTGGCTTGCCACGCCACTCGAATGCCACTGGCGCCAGCACCTGCTCAATCTGCGCCTCGCCCCACAAGGTCGCAAAGCTCTTGCCCACGCCTGGGTGCTCCCTGTCCGGCGCAATCAACGACAACGGCCATAACACAAAGGCGTTTTTCAGAATTTCCGCCCGAGGCAGGACCAAGCCATCGAAGTTGCCCACAAGGTCACCGAACAACAGGACATCGATGTCCAGCGGCAAACCCTTGCGGTCTGGCGCATAGCGACCATTGTCCGCCTCAATCAATTTCAATCGCCGGTCCAGCTCCACCAATGACAAATCAGTGAAGGCCGACACCACAAAGTTGAAGAACGGCCCGCTCTTGATCCCCACTGGCTGGCTTTCAAACACCGCCGAGCACTGTATATCCACCAGAAAATCCGCAAGGGCTTCCAGGCCGGCGTACAAATGGGATTCACGCTCGATATTGCTCCCGAGCCCGAGGTACACCTGAGTCAGCGACATCCGCGCTCGATCTCCACGCCCACACCACCCGTGGCCGCCGGCACTGCGCCCGGCTTGGTCAATTTAAGGCGAATCCAAGTGATGTTGAACTCACTCATCAATACTTGCACCAGGCGCTCGGCAAACGTTTCCACCAACTGAAACTGCGCTTGCTCGGCAAAGACCTGAATACGCGATGAAACACTCGCATAGTCGAGTGCCAAGGTCAGGTCGTCACCGGCCGCTGCCGGGCGATTATCCCAAGCGAAGCTCAGATCAAGTCGCAGGCACTGTCGGATGTCTCGCTCCCAGTCGTAGGCACCTATGACGGTGTCAACTTCCAGGCCCTCGATAAACACTCTGTCCAAGCACTCTTCTCCACTGCACGACAAGGGCGCAATGCGCCGTTAGAATCAGGGCGTCCTCGCCCGGAATAGTTAGCATGTTTTGGTTACTGGCGACTCTCGCCTACCTGCTTGGCTCTCTGTCCTTCGCCATTTTGCTCAGCCGCCTGACCGGTAATCCGGATCCGCGAATGAGTGGCTCGGGCAATGCGGGTGCTACCAATATGTTGCGCCTGGCCGGCAAGAAGCTCGCCGTCCTGACCCTGATCGGAGACCTCTGCAAAGGCCTGATGCCGGTGCTGATCGCCGGCGCTGCCAACCTTTCGCTACAAGAACAGGCCTGGATCGGCGTCTGCGCCGTCATGGGCCACCTGTACCCGCTGTATTTCCGCTTTCATGGCGGCAAGGGTGTCGCCACCGCTGCCGGCATGCTGCTGGGCCTTTACCCACCCGCAGCCTTGCTGGCGGTCTGCGCCTGGCTGCTGACGTTCTATCTGACCCGCACCAGCTCGCTCGCCGCACTGATCGCCACACCGCTGACTCTGCCATTGCTCGCCTGGCAAGAACCGGCCGCGCTGCTGCCCATGAGCGCACTCACGGGCCTGATCGTCTGGCGCCACCGCGGCAATCTACGCGACCTGTTTGCCGGGCGCGAACGGCATTTTTAAATACCACTCGTAAGTGCCACCGATCACAAGGCCGACAATTGCTCCATCGGCCAGCGCGCCTGCACGCTAATCGCCAAGCTTTCGTGCTGACCGGCCTGCAAGCGCTGGCAGCCGGCAAACGCAATCATGGCGCCGTTGTCGGTACAGAACTCGGGGCGGGCATAAAACACATCGCCCTTCATGTCGCCGAGCATTTTCTCCAACGAAACACGCAAAGCCTTGTTGGCGCTGACGCCCCCAGCGATCACCAGACGCTTCATGCCGGCCTGTTTGAGAGCACGCTTGCACTTGATGGTCAAAGTCTCCACCACGGCCTGCTGGAACGCCAGCGCGATGTCGCAACGGGCTTGCTCACCGTCGTCCCCGACGCTGACGCACTGCTGCCAAGTATTCAGGGCAAAGGTTTTCAAGCCGCTGAAGCTGAAAGCCAAGCCTGGACGGTCGCACATCGGACGTGGAAAAAGGAAACGCCCTACAACCCCCTGCTCTGCCAGGCGAGCGATTTCGGGACCACCCGGATAATTGAGCCCCATCATCTTTGCCGTCTTGTCGAACGCCTCGCCGGCCGCATCATCGAGCGTCTCGCCCAACAACGTGTATTGGCCGATCCCATCGACCTGAACCAACTGCGTATGCCCCCCTGAAACCAACAAAGCGACGAACGGGAATTCGGGCGGTTGCGACTCAAGCATCGGCGCTAGCAAATGGCCTTCCATGTGATGCACACCCAAGGCCGGAATACCCCAGGCAAAAGCCAACGCCTGAGCACAGGAAGCCCCCACCAGCAGCGCACCGACCAGTCCGGGACCGGCGGTATAAGCGATGGCGTCGATCTCGGTAGGCACACAGTCAGCCTCCGCCAACACCTGACGAATCAAGGGCAGCATGCGTTTGACGTGATCACGCGAGGCCAGCTCCGGCACCACGCCACCATAGGCACGATGGAGATCGATCTGACTGAACAGCGCGTCGGCCAGCAGACCTCGCTCACTGTCGTAAAGTGCGACACCGGTTTCGTCGCAAGAGGTTTCTAATCCCAGTACTAGCATGGGTTTACGCCTTGTTTAGGCTGAATTCGAAGGCGCGCATAATAGTCGCCATGGGATGCCCCGACTAGCGGTTTTCGATCAGAGGCTTTGCATTCCGGTCAATGAGGGGTTAACATCCGCAACCCTTAAAAACCGACGTCTTCAAGTGCTCTTTTGCCGCGAGGATGTTGACCCCGGTAATGAATGAAGGTAGCTCTGGATGCCAGCCGTCAAAGTAAAAGAGAACGAACCCTTCGACGTAGCTCTGCGTCGTTTCAAGCGCTCCTGCGAAAAAGCCGGTGTACTGGCTGAAGTTCGTAGCCGCGAATTCTACGAGAAGCCAACTTCTGAGCGTAAGCGTAAAGCAGCAGCCGCTGTTAAGCGTCACGCCAAGAAAGTACAGCGCGAACAGCGCCGTGCCGTTCGTCTGTACTAATACACAGACGTTCGTAGCAAGCTTCTGCCAAGCCCGGCCCTCAGCCGGGCTAATGGCATTTTCGGAAAACGCTTGATGCTTCACCGTCAAAGCCGCAGACGCGACCGAGACACATCTGCTTCACAGCGTCAGACCTGGCTCTTTTGCCAGCGGTGCACGTCTTTTCTGACGAGCCTTCCAAGGCTACTGACGAGCACATCCACTGATTCCTCTCACGACGATCAGCCCAAGGCACCAGCATGCGTGCCAGATTATGAGCTATCCGAGGCCATCGATTGGCCGTAGCGGATTTCAGCGCAACACTTTCATAGCGTCGAATACTGATCAGCACTAACGTCAGTGGATTTTCGGCAGATACACTTCCCGACAGCGATTACGCAGACGACACTGGTCGAGCCGCACACTGTGCGTGCCTCAGACAATGACCCGCGTTCGCCAGCCCATCGCCGGGATCCAATTCATCGCAGATGACGAGAACGCCATGGCCGGGCTAATTCCCCAGAGCTTCATTGACGACCTTCTGAACCGCACCGACATAGTCGACGTGGTCAGCTCGCGCCTGCAGATAAAAAAAGCCGGCAAGAACTACACCGCCTGCTGCCCGTTCCACAAAGAGAAGACCCCGTCTTTCAGCGTCAGCCCCGACAAACAGTTCTATTACTGCTTCGGCTGCGGCGCTGGCGGCAACGCCCTCGGCTTCATGATGGACCACGACAACCTGGACTTCATCCAGGCGGTCGAAGAACTGGCCAAAGCCGCCGGCATGGAAATCCCCCGAGAAGAAAGCGGTCGCCCGCACAAACCGCGACAGCCGACTGATTCGCCGCTGTACCCGCTGCTCACCGCCGCCGCCGACTTTTACCGTCAAGCCCTGAAAAGCCATCCATCGCGCAAGGCGGCTGTGGATTATTTAAAAGGTCGCGGCCTAACCGGCGAAATCGCCAGGGACTTTGGCCTCGGCTTTGCTCCTCCGGGCTGGGACAACCTGTTCAAGCACTTGAGCAGCGACACGCTGCAACAGAAAGCCATGGTCGATGCAGGCTTGCTGATCGAGAACGCCGAAACCGGCAAACGCTATGATCGCTTCCGTGATCGCGTCATGTTCCCGATCCGCGACAGTCGCGGGCGCATCATCGCTTTCGGTGGCCGCGTTCTTGGCGACGACAAACCGAAATACCTGAACTCACCGGAAACCCCGGTATTTCATAAAGGCCAAGAGCTTTACGGTCTTTATGAAGCACGCAAAAACAACCGAAACCTCGACGAAATCATCGTTGTCGAAGGCTATATGGACGTTATTGCCTTGGCCCAACAAGGTTTGCGCAATGCCGTCGCCACCCTCGGCACTGCGACCAGCGAAGAGCACTTGAAGCGACTGTTTCGCGTCGTGCCCAACGTGCTGTTTTGCTTTGACGGCGACCAAGCCGGCCGCAATGCCGCCTGGCGAGCGCTAGAGGCAGCCCTGCCGTGCCTGCAAGATGGAAGACGAGCACGTTTTCTGTTCCTGCCAGAGGGCGAAGACCCGGATACACTGGTCCGCTCCGAAGGCACTGACGCCTTCCGCGCGCGGATCAACCAGCACGCCCAGCCACTGGCAGATTATTTTTTCCAGCAACTGACTGAAGAAGCCGACCCGCGCTCGCTCGAAGGCAAGGCTCACATGGCCACCCTCGCCGCGCCGCTCATCGACAAAGTCCCAGGCGCCAACCTGCGAATCCTGATGCGCCAGCGACTAAGCGAAATCACCGGCCTGAGCGGTGAAGCTGTCAGCCAATTGGTACACAGCGCACCACAAGAGGCGCCACCGGCTTACGACCCAGGCATCGATTACGATGCCATGCCGGATTACAGCGACTACCATCAGCCACAAGCACAAGACATGTATGCGCCGCAGCAGGAATGGACGCCGAAGAAACCCGGCGCCGGCGGTAAGAAGTGGGACAAGAAACCCTGGGACAAGAACGGCAAGCGCGGCGGCGGTCGTGATCAACCCCGCGCGCCGCGAGTGCCAGCAGCCGTAGAGCCGCCGACGCTGTCAGCCCTGCGCACCTTGCTACATCACCCGCAACTGGCCGAAAAAGTTGAGGATGCTGGGCATTTTGCTGCCGAGGATCACACCAATACTCAATTGTTGGTGGCCCTGCTGGAGGCGGTACAGAAGAATCCCAAGCTAAACTCATTTCAGTTGATTGCGCGCTGGCACGGTACAGAGCAAGGACGATTGCTCAAGGCGCTGGCGGAAAAGGAATGGCTGATTGATGGAGATAACCTTGAACAACAGTTTTTCGACACCATTACTAGCTTGTCAGCCCGCCAACGCGAGCGAAATCTGGAACAACTTCTTAGAAAAGCACGTCAAAGCGAGCTAAGTGCCGAAGAGAAAAATCAACTGCGCGACCTTTTAAGTCGCAATGTTTCCGCATCAAGCCCGACCTCAACTGGCGCGTGAGGTCATAGCTCAGGTATAATCCTCGGCTTGTTTTTTGCCCGCCAAGACCTTCAGTGGATAGGGTGTTATGTCCGGAAAAGCGCAACAGCAGTCTCGTATCAAAGAGTTGATCACACTTGGTCGTGAGCAGGGTTACCTGACTTACGCGGAGGTCAACGACCACCTGCCGGAGGATATTTCAGATCCGGAACAGGTGGAAGACATCATCCGCATGATCAATGACATGGGGATCAACGTATTCGAGGTTGCGCCAGATAAGGATTCCCTTATGCTGGCCGACGCCGATACCGACGAAGCGGCGGCCGAAGAGGCAGCAGCAGCGTTGGCAGCGGTCGAAACCGACATTGGTCGCACCACCGACCCAGTGCGCATGTACATGCGTGAAATGGGTACGGTAGAGCTTCTGACACGCGAAGGCGAAATCGAAATCGCCAAGCGTATTGAAGAAGGCATCCGTGAAGTGATGGGCGCAATTGCGCACTTCCCAGGCACGGTTGACCACATTCTGTCCGAATACACTCGCGTCACCACCGAAGGCGGACGTCTGTCCGACGTCCTGAGCGGTTATATCGACCCGGACGACGGCATTGCGCCGCCTGCTGCCGAAGTACCGCCGCCTGTCGACCCGAAAGCCGTGAAAGCGGACGACGAAACCGACGAAGAAGAAGCTGAAGCCAGCACCGACGACGAAGAAGAAGTCGAAAGCGGTCCAGATCCGGTCATCGCAGCACAGCGTTTTGGCGCTGTCTCCGATCAGATGGAAATCACCCGCAAGGCACTGAAAAAGCACGGTCGTAGCAATAAGCTGGCAATTGCCGAGCTGGTGCTGTTGGCCGAGCTGTTCATGCCGATCAAGCTGGTTCCGAAGCAATTCGAAGGCCTGGTTGAGCGTGTTCGTGGGGCATTGGATCGTCTGCGTCAACAAGAGCGCGCGATCATGCAACTCTGCGTTCGTGATGCTCGCATGCCTCGTGCTGACTTCCTGCGCCAGTTCCCGGGCAACGAAGTCGACGAAAGCTGGACCGATGCATTGGCCAAGGGCAAAAGCAAATACGCTGAAGCCATTGGTCGCTTCCAGGCCGACATCGTTCGTTGCCAACAGAAGCTGATCGCGCTGCAAACCGAAACCGGTTTGACGATCGCCGAGATCAAGGACATCAACCGTCGCATGTCGATCGGTGAGGCCAAGGCCCGCCGCGCGAAGAAAGAGATGGTTGAAGCGAACTTGCGTCTGGTGATCTCGATCGCCAAGAAGTACACCAACCGCGGTCTGCAATTCCTCGATTTGATCCAGGAAGGCAACATCGGTTTGATGAAAGCGGTAGACAAGTTCGAATACCGCCGCGGCTACAAATTCTCGACTTATGCCACTTGGTGGATCCGTCAGGCGATCACTCGCTCGATCGCCGACCAGGCCCGCACCATCCGTATTCCGGTGCATATGATCGAGACGATCAACAAGCTCAACCGTATTTCCCGCCAGATGTTGCAGGAAATGGGTCGCGAACCGACCCCGGAAGAGCTGGGCGAACGCATGGAAATGCCTGAGGACAAAATCCGCAAGGTATTGAAGATCGCTAAAGAGCCGATCTCCATGGAAACCCCGATCGGTGATGACGAAGACTCTCACTTGGGTGACTTCATCGAAGACTCGACTATGCAGTCGCCAATCGATGTCGCTACCGTTGAGAGCCTTAAAGAAGCCACTCGCGAAGTTCTCTCTGGCCTTACTGCACGTGAAGCCAAGGTTCTGCGCATGCGCTTCGGTATCGACATGAATACCGACCACACCCTCGAGGAGGTTGGTAAACAGTTCGACGTGACCCGTGAACGGATTCGCCAGATCGAAGCCAAGGCGCTGCGCAAGTTGCGCCACCCGACGAGAAGCGAGCATTTACGCTCTTTCCTCGACGAGTGATCACAAAACCCCCGGCGCAGGCCGGGGGTTTTGCTTTGTGCAGATTAAATTTACCGCGCCCCACCCCCCGCCGAATTGCCCGTCTACACTCGAAACATTCCCCGAGCCATAACGAGACCGTTATGCCCAGACTGTCGACCGTGCTTTTTTTGCTGTCGCTGATTACCTGGACCGCAACGGCTAGCGCGCTGACTCTGACCGACGAAGAACGTAGCTGGCTGACGGCCCACCCGGACCTGCGCCTGGGTGTAGATGCTTCATGGCCCCCATTCGAGTTTCGCGACGAAGAGGGTCGTTACCAGGGACTGGCCGCTGATTACATCAACCTGATCCGCCAGCGCCTAAACATCAAGCTCACGCCCATAGAACCGGTCAGTTGGACCGTGGTTCTGGAGGAGGTCAAGAAAGGCAAACTGGACCTGCTACCCGGCATCATGTCGACCCCGGAACGACAGGCCTATCTGTCATTCACCCGACCCTACCTGGATTTTCCAATTGTCATTCTCGCCCATAGGGGCGGCGCCCAGCCCCGCAAGATCGAAGACTTGTACGGTCTGAAAATCGCTGTTGTGGAAAACTACGCCCCTCATGAACTACTGCGCACACATCACCCGGATTTAAACCTGGTGGCGATGCCCAACGTCAGCTCGGCCTTACAGGCACTGGCAACCGATCAAGTGGATGCGGTCGTAGGCGATCTTGCTTCCAGCGTCTGGAGCTTGCGCCAACTCAAGCTCGACGGGCTCTATGTCAGCGGCGAAACCCCTTACCGCTACCAACTGGCGATGGCCGTGCCACCAAAAAACAAAGTCCTGGTGGGCATCCTGGACAAAGTCCTGGCCGACATAACACCCGATGAGATCAGTGCCATTCAAGAACACTGGGTCGGCAACGTACTGGACCATCGGTCGTTCTGGTCCAACCTGCTGATCTATGGACTGCCGGGAATGCTGTTGCTCATCACGGTGCTGGCGGTGGTGATCCGCATCAATCGTCGACTGAGCTCAGAGATTGCACGCCGGATCGACCTTGAACAGGAGTTGCGTACCAGCGAATACCACTACCGCGGACTGGTAGAAAGTCTTTCGGCGATTGCATGGGAAGCGCGGATAACTGATTTCACGTACAGCTATGTGTCACCACATGCCGAAGCGCTGCTAGGGTATCCCCTCGCCCATTGGCTGATTCCAGGTTTCTGGCGCAGCATTATTCACCCCGCTGACCTGACCCGCGCGCAAAACTTCTGTGCTCGCGAAATTGTGGCGGGCCGCGATCACAGCCAAGACTATCGGGTGATTACCGCCGACGGTCATTGCCTGTGGGTGCGCGACATTGTCAGCCTGATTGAGCATGGCCACGAACCCGTATTGCGCGGGCTAATGATCGACATCAGCGAAACCAAGCACATAGAGGAAGCCTTGCGGCTGTCGGAGCAAAAATTCGCCTCGGTGTTCCAGCAATGCCCGGACATTTTGGTGATTGCCCGGCTTTCAGACGGCTGCTTGCTGGAGGTCAACAAGGCGTTTGAAGAGCAGATAGGCCTCAAGGCCGAAGACGTCGTTGGCCAAACCGCAACCACCCTGAATATCTGGGGGATCCCGGGAGTCGGACCCGGCCTGCTACAACGATTGCAGGCCGGCAGTATTCGCAACCTGGAGATGCCCTTCCGCCGCAACAACGGACAAGTGTTCACCGGTCTTATCTCCGCCGAGCCGTTTGATCTTGATACGACGCCTGCGCTGGTCGTCGTGGTACGCGACATCAGTCAACTCAAGGAAACCCAGAAGCAACTGCAAACCTCCGAAGAGAAGTTCGCCAAAGCCTTTCACGCGTCCCCCGATGGTCTACTACTGTCCCGACAAAGCGACGGCCTGCTGATTGAAGTCAACGAAGGCTTCAGCCGCATTACTGGCTTTAATAGCGCTATTTCCCTGGAGCGCTCGGTCCTCGACCTGGGCATCTGGGTCAACCTGAACGAACGTAAGCAGATGCTGGACTTGCTGCAACGAGATGGTTTCGTTCGCGACTTCACTTGCCATATTCGCCGCAGTGACGGGCAGATACGACTGTGCGAAGTGTCCAGCCGTCCGCTGCCCATCGGTGATGAAGACTGCATGTTGACCATTGCCAGGGACATCACCGAGCGGCATCTGATGCAGGAAAAACTACAACAGGCTGCCACAGTGTTCGAGAGCACCGCCGAGGGAGTGTTGATTACCGATACACAGCAGCACATCAGCGCGGTCAATCGCGCGTTTACTGAAATCACCGGCTACAGCGAGAGCGAAGCACTAGGCCACACCCCTCGCCTGCTCGCCTCGGGGCTGCATGACAGCGCATTCTATGCGGCCATGTGGCATCAACTAACCGCCGAAGGTCATTGGCAGGGCGAGATTTCCAACCGACGCAAGAACGGCGAGCTTTACCCCAGCTGGTTGACCATCAGCGCCGTGCGCAATCGAGACAAGCTCATCACCCATTTTGTCGCGGTGTTCGCCGACATCTCAAGCCTCAAACACGCCCAGGCCAAGCTCGATTATCAGGCCCACCACGACCCCCTCACCGGCCTGCCGAACCGCACACTGTTCGAGAGCCGATTGCTGGTCGCGCTGAATAGTCAGCAGGAAAACGGCGGTCAGGGCGCAGTGTTGTTCCTCGACCTGGACCGCTTCAAACACATTAACGACAGCCTCGGCCATCCGGTCGGCGACCTGCTGCTCAAGGGCATCGCCGTTCGCCTCAAGGAGCAACTGCGCGACATTGATACCGTGGCGCGCTTGGGCGGCGATGAATTCATCATCCTGCTTCCGGGCCTTCAACAACCCAGCGACGCCGACCACATTGCCAACAAATTGCTTCATTGCTTCGCCGCGCCATTCCAGGCGGGTGTGCATGAGTTTTTCATCAGTGCCAGCATCGGTACCAGCCTCTACCCGCAGGACGGTGGCGACGTCGCCACACTGGTCAAGAACGCAGACGCGGCGATGTACCGCTCCAAGGCCAAGGGCCGCAACCGCGTCGAAAGCTACACCCGCGACCTCACCGCGCAGGCCAGCGAGCGCGTGGCGCTGGAACACGAACTGAGGCGCGCCATTGAGCGTAATGAGCTGTTTCTGTACTACCAACCTAAAATCAGCCTGGAAGACCACCGCCTCGTCGGTGCCGAAGCGCTTCTTCGCTGGCATCACCCGACCTTTGGTGACGTGCCGCCAGAACATTTCATTCCGCTCGCTGAAGAGAACGGCATGATCCTGCAAATCGGCGACTGGGTACTCGAAACTGCCTGCCGACAAATGTACGAATGGAACCGACTCTACGACAGCCCAGGACCACTGTCGGTCAACCTTGCCGGCGCGCAACTGCGCCAACCGAACCTGCTAAGTCGTATCGAACATCTGCTCAAGGACAACCGCCTGCGGCCGGATTTTCTGCAACTGGAAATTACCGAAAACTTCATCATGAGCCAGGCGGAAGAAGCGCTTTCGGTATTGCACCAACTCAAACACTTGGGCGTGCAGCTAGCCATCGATGACTTCGGTACCGGCTACTCGTCGCTGAGCTACCTTAAACGCTTGCCGCTCGACATCCTCAAGATCGACCAGTCCTTCGTCCGCGGCCTGCCGGACGACCCCCACGACGCAGCAATCGTGCGAGCCATCATCGCCCTGGGCCGAAGCATGCAATTCACCGTCATAGCCGAGGGTGTAGAAACCCTCGCGCAGCAGCAATTCCTCGCCGCCGAAGGCTGCGAACAGATTCAAGGCTACATCGTCAGCCTGCCCTTACCGCCTGACGAATTCGCCGCGACGTTTCTTCGTATAACCGTTTCAGATTTTTCGGATAGCACAGCGGAGAAACCGTCGCTATAATCCGCGGCCTACTGAGGGCCTATAGCTCAGTTGGTTAGAGCAGGGGACTCATAATCCTTTGGTCCACGGTTCAAGTCCGTGTGGGCCCACCAACTCCAAAGCCGCGCATTGCGCGGCTTTCGCGTTTCTGGCTGGTCCATCGCAGATACAGTCTTATGGTCCAAGGGTACAATTTAGGTACAGTGCTGGTTCGCCAGCCGCCTAGGAGCACCCTCTCATGGCAACTCTCGTCAAAACTCCTTCCGGCACCTGGAAGGCGCTCATTCGTAAAAATGGCTGGCCCACTGTCGCCAAAACCTTCCGCACAAAGCGTGATGCGGAGGACTGGTCGAGGCGTACCGAAGAAGAAATGGTGCGTGGCGTGTACATCCGGCGTAGCGGCTCGGAGAAAATGACGCTAGAGGCTGCACTCAAGCGCTACCTGAGCGACATAACCCCCACCAAGAAGCCCACCACTCAGCGTGGCGAAACCTCGAAAGCCAAGAAACTCATCGAGCACCTGGGTAAATACTCACTGGCTGCCCTCTCCGCTGAAATCATCGCCGGCTATCGTGACAAGCGCCTGAACGAACCCAGCCGTGGTGGGACCATCAGCAACAACACCGTGCGCCTCGAACTGGCCTTATTGAGCCACCTGTACACGGTAGCAATTCAGGAGTGGGGTTTGGGTCTGACGTTCAATCCAGTGCTGAACATCCGTAAGCCAAGCCCTGGGGATGGTCGTGACCGAAGGTTATCGCCGGAGGAAGAACGCCTTCTGCTCGCGGCAGTGAATCGACACAGCAACCCTATGCTGGGCTGGATTGTTTGCATCGCTCTGGAAACGGGCATGCGCTCGTCTGAGATCTCATCCCTACGACGACCCCAAGTGGATCTGGCAAAGCGTGTCATACGTCTCTCAGACACGAAGAACGACGGCTCCCGAACCGTTCCACTGAGCAAGCGCGCTACTGAGGTGTTCAAAGCTGCGATGGACAACCCGGTGCGACCAATCGACTGCAACTTGGTGTTTTTCGGTGAGCCCGGGAAGGACAAGAAACGTCGACCTTATACCTTCACGAAAATTTGGGGACAGCTGAAGAAAAAGCTCAATCTGCCTGACTTCAGGTTTCACGACCTGCGCCATGAAGCAGTGAGTCGGCTTGTCGAAGGCGGATTATCTGACCAAGAGGTTTCAGCCATCAGTGGTCATAAGTCGATGCAGATGCTGAAGCGATACACCCACCTTCGAGCTGAAGATCTGGTGGATAAACTGGACAAAATCTCAAAATGACTAAGTTTTTATAAAAAATCGTGAAAAAATGCGGCTATTTTTATAGTCGCATCATCGAAAACTAACAAACACTAGCAAACCCCCGATATATATAGGCGCTATCAGACACCCTCCATTTAACTCCAAAACCAATACAGCCAACCCAAGACTACCAAGACGTACAAAACAGCCAACCAAGATACTATATATTGGTAATTTCGGCGCATCAGCCAGTTTGACAATACGCCAATACCCCTCAAGAATTCGCAGACCTTCTCCAAACACTGCGAGCTTACACATGACAACTGAAGAGTATCTACTCAACCGTTTCGGCCCCTTAATGAGCATTCCAGACATTGCCACTCTACTAGGGCGCTCTCCTGATGGAGTAAGGGTCTCTCTGTATTCAGACACCGACATTTCCCGAAAGCTCAAACCGGCAATGATCCGGATCGGCCGCCGCGTATATTTTAGGACAATGCAGATCAATGACGCGTTAAATTTAGATATTGAGGTGAGTCCTCAGGACAGATTGCAATGAGCTACAAAGCCTACGACTGGGTCTGGACGCACGAGTTCGGTTCTCCGACCGCAAAGCTTGTAATGATGGCATTAGCCAAACATGCAGACGAAAAGGGAAAAAGCTGGCCAAAAGTGCAAACCCTCGCAAAGTTCTGCGGCATTTCCTCCAGAACAGTGCAACGTCAAATTAAGGAATTTGAGCGGGCAGGCCTATTAACCATCCAAAAAGAATATCGTGACGATGGCGGTCAGACGACGAATAGATACTTCATAAACCTTCCGTCCGCAAAAGCCTTAGACCCCACTGACAAAGCTGTCACAGGGGGGATGACATCTACGACACCCCTGCCCCAGACAGCATTGTGTCGCGGGGGGAATGACACAGCGATGACATACCAAGAACTACCAACCGAACAAAAAAAAGAAATACTACAAACAACAGAGGATACCCTCCGCTATCCCACGAAGCTGAAAGCCAGTGATAGCGTATGGATCGTCAAGCTTTTGCAGGACATACCAAAGGAGGACGCTCAGTTGCTCCTTGACGAGCTTGCAGCCGCACTGAATGCTGAGAGAATCAAAGGCCCATCCTCAAGATGGTTTTACGGGCTCCTTCAAAACTACTACAAAGGAAATTTCTGCCCGTTGGCTAAGCCGAGTAAACCGAAGCTAAATTCTAATAGCCCTACTATTGAGACCAGCAACGGACTAAACGTCCGAAGTGAAATTGGGGCTAACACCCTGACCGGGTTAAAAAGGCAAATCCGAAACAAGTCTTTACTTTAGTAACACTTGGCGCCCTCAGAAAACCTCATCCCACCCAATAACGCTAAGGAAATAAAATGATGCCACTTCACTTTAAGCAACTTGAAAGCTATTGCGACAGCTTGGACAGAACAGGTGACATACAAGTTATCCTACGAGCACACTACAAGAATGGCTTTGCGCTCAGCGTATCGGACGGGGTAGTCGACCACACCGTCATCGACGAAGAAAACCGCCCATACTGGTTTAGGACAGTAGAAATGGCATTAGATGAGCTTGCAAATATCCCTTATATTTCTGACCAGATTATGATTGATCGAAAGTTTTGGTCTTGATTACATAAATGAAGCAATCAAATACTGAGCGCAGCTAATTTATACCCTAAGAATGCTTCTGCGTACTGGGTGCTGGGGCTGAAAAGAAAGTCCCTGACAGGTGGGAATAGTAGCTCGATAGAAAGAGCCACCGGACAAGCAGCGGAAAGACGCGCCGTATAGACCACATCCCAAGAGCGCCGCAAAGGCGTACTGGATACGGGCCTTAAACAAGCCCTGACTGGCGGGAACAGTAGCTCGATAAAAAGAGTCGCCGGACAGCTGGAAAGACAGCTCTGCGTTCGCCCCAACCCGATTAGGAGCGACAACATGATTTTTCACCTGAGATCTTTCGCCATCATCAGCGCACTCACCGTACCAATATCTGCGCAGGCCCAAATCCCGGTAACCATCACCAGCGACATACCCGCAACATTGAACCAAGTACAAACGATGGCTCAATGGACGCAGCAAATTTCCGGGATGAAACAGCAATACGACCAGATGCAAACGGATTATCAGCAGATGGTTCGCCAATATGAATCGACCACGGGCTCTCGTGATCTCGGCCAGATAATGAATGACCCCAAGCTGAGGAACTACCTGCCAAACGACTGGCAAGACGTTTACGACAGCGTGAAAAAAAGCGGTTATTCAGGGTTGAGCGGATCGGCCAAGAGCATCTATGAAAATAACCAAGCCTACGATGGCTGCGCTCACATCGTGAGCGAGCTCGAGCGCACTTCTTGTGAAGCGCGATCAGTGAAGGGGGCTCAGGACAAAGGATTCGCCCTGGAAGCTTACGGCGCGGCCCAAGCACGTATGGGGCAGATTGATCAGCTCATGGCCGAAATCAACAACACTCAAGACCCCAAGGCCATCGCGGAGCTGCAAAGCCGCATTTCGATTGAACAGGCAAACATTCAGAACGAGCAAACAAAGCTTCAGATGTACGGCATGGTCGCCGCCGCTGAAGACAGCCTACAGCAGCAACGGCAATCCGAACTCAATGCAAAGAGCAATGCACGTCGTGGATGGGTTCGTCCTCAGACGGTCCAGCTCACCAGCCGTGGAGAGTAGCCATGATCACCATCATCCATCTTCCTCTGATCCTAATCTGCTTCTTCATAGCATTTTCGATTCACCGATTCTGGGCCTGCGTCCGTCAAATGGGGTTCACGAAAGAGATTAATGCGCGAGCGCCGCTGATGATTCACCGAGACGTATTCGCCGCCGCGTTGGTTCTAACACCCTTCATGATCGCAATAGCCGACTGGTCCAGCCTTACCCTACCAGGGCACTCCACTCCGATTTCATCGACGCTGTCCGTATGGATATCGATTGGCCTCCTGGTAGCGAGCTTGTTCACATTGAGGGACTCCCTTGAACGTGTTGCAGGAAGCTGGGCCGGAACTCGTGAGAGCGTGCTGCGTACCGTTGCAGCACTGCGCATCATAGACGACCTTGCCCTCATCAAAGGTTCTGGCCTGGCTGAGGTGCCTTACACGACGGTTGAGCATCAGCCCCATCAACACCGCCAGGATCGTGGCGACAACGGAGTGGGAAAATGAGGACTTTTCTAACGTTTGTATCTCTGGCTGCCGCCCTCTCGGCCTGCGGAGATTCGAATATTCATGACGTCGATTGGTATAAAAAACACGACGTCGAAAGAACATCGGTGATTTCCGGTTGTAGCAACTCCCCTGGAACCCTGGCTATTTCTCCTAACTGCGTAAACGCAAAGCAAGCAGAAACTCAGTTGGCCAACTCACGTCGAGGCTGGCTCAACCCAGCAACGACCAAAACACAGGGGCAGTAAAAATGGATAGTCCTATGCTGTTTCAGTTTCTAGGAGAAAGCATCGATTCGGGCCTTGGCTCTTTCGTCGATGCCACAGCCGGTAATGTGATCAACTCGTTCACGACGCTGGCCGTGGCCTTTGCAACGCTCTACTACGTTTTAGTGGGCTTTATGATGATCACCGGCCGTGTAGAACAGACCGGGTCCACGTTCTTGATTTCATGCGGGAAGTTTCTGCTGATTGCAGGGTTCGCGCTCAATGTCGATAGCTACATGACCTGGGTCGCCCAGACATTGCAGGGCCTCGAAACAGGCGTCAGCTCCGCATGGGCCGGATCTAACGCAGACTACCCACCCAAATCCATCTATGAACTCATTGACGGAGCACTGGGCAAGGGCTGGGGGATATCCGGTGATCTTTGGGAGAAAGCGGGCAATCGAGGTTGGCAGGAAACCAACATGGCGTTCGGAGACTATTTCAACGCAGTGATCATTGCCCTCGCCACAGGAATTATCGCTATCCCGGCCGGGGGAATGATCGTCGTTGCGAAAGCGGCCCTGGTCATCATGTTGGGGATTGGCCCGATGTTCGTCATGTGCTTGATGTTCCCTGCCACGCAACGATATTTCGATTCGTGGCTCGGTCAGGTCATGACCTACATTTTTCGAATTGCCCTGATGGCTACGGTGCTCTCACTAGCCGTCGTGATCTTCAACAACCTCGTGTCGGCGGTCGACCTAGAGAGCGATCAGAACACCCTATTCACATCACTGCTCTTGATCGGCGCGACGGTGGTTCTGGCTCGTCTCCTGGACGAGATGAATACCGTCTCAGGGCAGTTAGCAGGCGGCATGTCATTAGCCACCTTAACCTTTGGCCGTATGGTGGCCGGAGCCACTTCACCACTGAGAGTGGCCGGCAACGCAATAAATCGCCAATCGACAAGGCGCGATATGCAATCGGGCATGATGGTCACCGGGGGCAGGCTCAACCATTTGGCGGCGGGCAATACCATGTGGAACCCTGCGTATCGGCAACATGTCATGCAGAACATGGGGAAAAACTGGGGGCCAGCCGCAGGGGGCAAAACGAGTCAGTAAAAGGATCAACGACAATGGATCGACCTCGCCTAGGCGGGGTCTTTTTTACCCGTAGCAAGGAGCAAGGCAATGACCGTGATGTTCATGCCGGAATCGGGGAGAAACCGGTACTACGTCTACCACTTGATCAATGCAGCCAACGAGCTTCCGTTCTACGTCGGGTACACCTCCGACCCTTATGGCAGGTATCGGACACATTTGAAGAAAAACCCTGGAACGCTTGAAGGTGCGGCACGGTTCAGGCTCATCAGCGCGTTAGCAGATGCAGGCATTGGCTTTGAGCTAGTGGTACATCACTCATTTCGCTACCGGGGAGACGCAATGAGGCGCGAAAGCGCGATGATCAAGGAAATGCTTCTGAGCGGGGCTGCAATATTGAATTATCCAGCGAAGGACATTTATCAAAAGCTGGGCAAACACCTTGCCTGTCTCCCAAGTACAAAAGACCTATTCAAGTAGCGTATGACGGGTCAAGGGGTTGGTGCGGCCCGCAGACGCGAAGCGACGAGGACTCGGCCCCTTGACGCGGCAGAAGCGACCAACGCTCACGGCATGGGTGTAGGGGATCAAGGCCGGAGGCCTCCCCTGCACCCTTGACGACAGAGGGCGACTCGCTCCCTTCCCGCTTGCGGGAAGGGCGGGGGGATGGGATATGAAAGAACGTTAACACTATGAATTTAATTAACTAATCTCAAAAACAAGACAATTTCAGCGTTCTTGTTTTGATGACTCATGCGTGTAAAGCCGTCCTGCGCCGGTTGATCACTTGGTCCGGTAGATCCGTCGAAACCAAGTCTTGCCCGTATAAAGACGCTTACAGATCTTTATGGACAGAATACCTACCAGAACGAAGACGACCCCGAACACAACCCACAAGACTGTCGAATTGGTAGACAGGTGATCGTGAACGAGCTTCGCCGCATACCAGCCTGCTGCCACCGAAACGATAATGAAAACGACGATACTTGCCCGAGGGGTGCCATAGGAAATTTCAGCATGACAGCCCCTACAAACTGAGGCGCCCCATGGAACGTTGTTCATGCAATGTGGGCAACTGGCGGTTTGGTTGGTTTGCACCGATTCACTCCTTTGAAAAGCTTCCTTGAAGAACCACTAGTCTAACCGAGGTTCTCCCCAGTAAGGCATCGGAGGAGGCGCTTGCTCGGATCAGAAACCCAAACGATGGGAATGTTTGAACACCAGTCCTGAAGCTCCGCGCTCCGCTTGGGCAACCCCTTCGGTTGCATCCCGTGTCCGAACTTGCCGGACTGGCTGCGGGGCAGGCACGGCGGGCGGAGCCCTTGACCTACCCCTAGCGATAGGCTGAGCGCTTCCTGTGGTGTCAAGGGTACGGCTACGCCCGGCATCCTCACCCGTTCGGTGCTCGCCTTCGGCTCCGCTCCGCGTGCGGCCTCCGGTGCCGCCCTTGACACCACATCCAGCAAAAACCTTGGTACTTTCGCAAACCCAAGCTTCGCGTTCGTGTTGGGGCCCAGCCAAGATCAAGAACGGCTGAGATTGCCTTACACCGCTATCCTTTACATGATCAAGAATTCTCAAAAAACCATCAGGAACCACTATGAGTTCGGAAGACCAAAAAACCGATCAACATCAAAAAAACGTCGAGCTGTCAGCCGGAATTGACCATCCCAAGGTATACCAACTCTCGGAGGCTGAGCGGAGCAAGCGAAGGGAAGCTGTAGCCTTTGCCAACGCCTCAGCAAACCTGTCCGCATTTGAAATCACTGACGGTATGAAACGCCTCGGCGAGCGTTACATCAGCGGCGAGATTGATCTGGAAGAATTTATAGCGACCTCGGGACAAGAACACGCCCAGTGAAGTGAAATCCAGAGATGCACATATTTTCATTGCAGGCGTGCGTGCATCGAACCGGAAAAAGCTTGTTCATGAACAAGGATTCAAGCACATGGAGATCTAGTGCAGGATAGGCTTTCGCCGGGAATGTGACACCCACTACGCCTGCCTTCGCTCTACCCCAGCTATCCGACACACTGCATCAAGGAAAGCTTGTTCATGAACAAAAGTTTGGGGGATATGAGACCTAGTGCAGGATAGGCCTTCACCGGAAAGCTGTATTACACAACCTCATCTCACCCACGAATTTCCTTGTTCATGAACAAATTTAGACGTCTATGGAGCACTAGTGCAGGATAGGCCAATCGCCGGTAAAGTGTGCGCACACTTATAGTGAGGCTACAGCCCTTGCTAAATTGTTTATCGCTGAATGGGAGTATTTGTGGACAAGCCGAGCCGTTCCATGAACGTCCACCTAGGGACAGAGCTTAAAGCCCGCTGGACGGATTATTGCCTTGCTTTAGGCAAGTCTCCGGGGGCAGCAGTCAAAGCGGCCATTGAGCACCAACTAGCGCAAGCAGCAGCCCCTGAACTAAAGACTTACCAGCAAATCGCAGAGACTCCGACTCGCGAGCCCAAGCAACGCTTTGAAATCCTACTGACCGCCTCGGAAAAAGCAGCGATCCAAGAGCGGGCTCACCTAGAACGGTGCTCCATGCGCCGCTGGATCATCGATGCGATACGCGTCGGTTTGACCCACGAACCACAGTTTGGCATGGACGAAATCGACGCATTAGGCGAATCGAACTATCAGCTTTTGAGGCTAGGACGAAATCTCAACCAGATCGCTCGCCGTCTGAATGATGGTGAATACGAGCCAGTAACAGTGGAGAGGATCGAAGTGTTAAACGGGTTGATCCGGAAGCATACTGAAGTCGTCAGCCAGGCCATTCGCGCAAGCCTTGAACGTTGGGATATCGAAGGGACATCACTTCCACAGAAATCATCACACGTATAACTGGCAGCTGTTAAATCGGTCATATAATGCACCGAAAAAATCAGCTGCTAGCCAAGTATGAGTACTAGGATTGCGCACTGCGCAGGCCGAACAGGCACGATAAATGGACATTAACGCTGCTAAGTCGAACCTGGCCTTGGGTTGTGGATTCAACCGTTCGCGAGGGCAGCAATCGCCCGAGACTGTGTGAAAACGTTTTAGAGCAGGTTTGACAGTCAGGACGGGGCCGACAATCGCGTTCCTACGCAAATTTTCGGTCTGTTGATTAACCAAACGCTGGCAGACTTCACGTAGCAACGCAGACTTCAAAACGGCGCATGCGTTTTCACACGGCCTGGACCCGTAGCGGTCATCCCACGCCAAAACAATCACCAGACAGCAAAAGACAGTGAGCGAGGTGTGCCCTCAAGCCAATTACACGGGATTGGTTAACTGTCAGAGCGACGATGGTAGAAAAGACTGAATCTTGCAGTTCAGCCTTCTCCTTAAGTTAAAGACTGCTGTCTATAGCAGAAGCGATGGTGTCCAGTAGCTGATGAGATTTGATCTGGTCAGGATCGCCCATTAGATACTTCAGGAGTTCCTGGCTTGGCAGGGTTTCCCACTCCGAAACCGAGATTCGCTCAATCAGCGACTTACTGTCTTCCAGAAGCTTCTTCAGCGGTTGACTTTCATCCGTGTGGATCAGCGCAGCGATACGACGGGCGAGGGCATAGAGCCAGAGGTTGACCTCATGCGCACAGATGAACGATGTCCAATCGACCTGCGCGCTCAGCGGCTGGCGAATAATCCGAGCTAGATTATTAAAGATCTTGAGGAGCTCACCTGCGATGTACTGCTGATCTGCTGGCGCAAGGTGCGCGCTCAACGTAGCAAGCTCGTCGGTGAAGGCGCCATCCCCATCAAATTTGAAGTAAAGCGAACCGCCTTTGAGCGCAGATTTCCACTGGGTGGTGAGGTCCCCCAGCCATTCGCGTGACACTTGTGCAACGTCGACGACCTTTAGCCCAAGCATCGGGATCAGAAGTGACTCCAGGATCCAGGGCGTGAAGTGATGGAGCTTTCCGAGGCGACCACGCACAGGTTGGAGGATGTCTTTCAGTTGTACGTCGCTGAGCGGACTCTCGATCGAGGCAGTCAGCCTGTTAACTAAATGATGCTTGGCAGAGGAATCGGCATAGTTGGCCTCATTGATCAGCCAGCACAACGTGGTTTGCCGATCCCCGGATTGGAGCATGTCGAGCATGCCAAGGGCATCGACCGTGAAGGTGCTGGCGTTGAACGCACCCTTGAAAGCATGGACGCCTACCCAGACCAGGATATTTGCTTTACATCTCAACAATGCACCGATTTGCGACGGATCCTTATCGAATTCAAGCGACAGGCAAATGAGTTGCAGAGCCTGGACGACTAACGCACGCCTGCGGGGATCCTCATTCATTGGACTGGAGCATTCCTGATCCAGCCAATTGACAAGTGCTTGGGGCGCCTTCAACCACAGGATCTTGATGGCGTAACAGTCGCTCCAAGCGGTATCGATGGTTGAATATCCAAACACTCGTTCCGGATGGTCGTTGGAGAGTAAGAGTTCTTTGAGGTTTTTGCGTTGGTAGTAATCAAAGTCCAGGTAGCTTTTTTTGACCTTTGGCGCTAATGCGTCTTGCCGCGTTGAGCTCAGGTGCGCGAGAAGGTCGCTCCTCAGCGAATCCGGCAGTGACTTCTGGTCATCGTTGTAAAGGTGACCTGCATGTGAATGAGCCAATACAAAGCCTGCGGCGTCCCATGCTGAGTGGACGTCTGGGAGCAAAAAACCATCGTTCCAGAATTTCGAGGGAATGTCCTTGAAACGTTTTGGGGCGAGCTTGCCTTCTTCTAGGTTCCCCTTGGCTTGCATCAGATCGTGCAATTCTGATCCTGAGCGACCGGCCAGCTCTGGATCGTCCAACCACCATGCAAAGACATCTCCTGACCGTTTGTGATCAGTGAAGGACGAGCGGTGACTTAGCAGTATTGGATCGTTCTCTTCCTCCGGGCTTTCAGTGCTGGAATCGAAAATTAGCTTCGCAGTGGGCGCTTTCTTGCCGTCCGTGTGCAGAGTGCTTTGGATGATACGGTCCGCTAATACGAAAACGTTCGGCAACACGTCAAGCGGGATTGGGGTGGCCAGCAGCGGATGTTCAATGTTGGCTCGCTGTATAGAGTTGGACAAGTGGTAGCCGGCAATAGGTCGGCCATTAGCCGCCCGAATTAGGATGATCCGGTCGTGAAGTTTACTTTCCGGTACAGCAAGTACCCTCAGTTGGACGTTACCGTAGTAGCCCTTACCCCAAGCAGCGCAGCTCGCCAGCAACTTCTGGATGCGGTTTGGCTCACCTGGCGCAGCCTTGGAGTCTTCAGTGGACAGTTTCTCGGTCGTGATGATGAGATACTCGCTGGTCGCAGTGCCAAGCGTGTTGAGTAGGTCGATGCCCGCGTTTTCCATGTACGGATCGATCCAAGCAACCTGAGCGTCATGGTGCTGCTCAAAGATCTTTCGCAGCCAATCGGTCAACTGCAGACGGCTCGTTCCGCCACTCACCGATAGTGTCTGGAAAAAGCGTCCGTTGGAGGGCTTAGGCAACAGCGAACCTACATCGTCCTCGATCAGCCGATTCTGAGTGACCCAGGGATCATCGGCGTGTCCGCCGATTTCGGAGCGGTTGGGCCGGTGAGCTCGGCCAATACGGCCCGCTGCTTCAAGCTTGGTTTTCTGCTTGCCTGGTACCTGCTTCGCGAGCCAATCCATGCGACCGGTTGAGTGAACGGATTCGACGACGTGCATATTCATGTTCACGCTGCGAATGAAAAAGGAGCCAGTCTGTAGCACTAGGTTCGATTCCCCGCCGTCAGCACCGATGGCGTAGATTTCCAGGCTGTACGCGGTAGCTACTTGGTTCTTGAAGGTATCGATTGCAAAGATATGGTCTACGGGATACTCGACATCCCTAGACAGGCGAGTGATGTGCGACATTTGCGAGGCACCGTCGCTGTAGGTGTTCACTACCACCAGAAGCTCTGCAGGATCCCGCATTAGCGGCTCGAACAGTTTTAGCGAAGAGTTTTTCCCTTTGAGCTCCAGCTTAAATTTCAGACGTTCGCTCTTGGTCAGACCAGGCACACAGACGAACTCGAAATCCCCAAGGCGCCAAGCGTCCAAGGTGCCGAACTTCATACCCGTATCGGCGTCCAGCGCGTCACACGCGGCCCTGGCAAGCTTACTTTCAAACTCTTCAGCGGCAGCAAAAAGCAATGGTTTGCTCGGCGATGAGACAGCGCCAGTATTGGCACTAGCAAGGCTTGTCGGACTCAACCGTTTGATGTGGTAAAAATACAAGTCATGTGATGGAAAATGCATCACTGGCCGAGCAGTGGGTTTGCCGCCAAAGTTGACGTCTAGGACGTGTCCAACCAGTTTCGCATCTAGCTCGATATCCGCCTGGAGACTCGCTTCCCGAAGAGAAGCACCATCGAGGAAGCTTCGGACGAAAGCCTTTAGCTTGTCGGCCGACGTGTGTAGCGTCAGTCCGTGAGTTCTTACAGTGCTAGTCGCGCCAAGAAGGGTCCTGCTGCTGGTCGTACCCGTCCATTTATCTGCACAGAAGGTACCTGGCAGAGAACGTCCGTATAGAAATTTGACCTCGGTCGTGTTCTCGTGCTCGATCTCCAGTACCCAAAGTTGAGTGGCGCTGAGATTCTCGGTGTCTCCGAAGAGATCGTGTAGCCTAAAGTCAGATACTAAGGACTCGAAGTTGATAGTCATCTTACTTCCTTTTAGTGAGAGGCAAGGTAGCCACTGCCTCGTGCGGAGGCGCCTCGGCCTAACGTCTCCAAACCGACGCGCTCGATGTGTTGTTACCGGGGAGTTGGCTTGCTGGCGATGAGACCCGTGCAGACGTCAAATTCCCCGAGGCCTTACATCACAGACCGTTTGCATCTTAGTCACCGCTTGTAGAAAATCATCGTCTTTTTGCACGAATGGATACGCGCATGAAGTTCGAGAAGACCACGCAGTACAGGTCCGAGGAAGGGATCGTCTTCAATCTGTCTCAAATCACCCTCATGGAAAGCGACCGAGGTAGCCTGCGCGAGCTGCACTTTGGCGAAGCGAAACGCGCCCATTACCAAGTCAACAGCATGGTCGTCGATATGTACGACCGAATGCAGGCTCGAAACCTGCCATGCCTGCTGACAGTCTGCATTTCCAATCCCCTGACCCGGCAGCAGGCCGATGCTATCAGCACTATGCGCGGCAACGTCGCCAAGGGAATTGCTGCGGCCTCAGGTGGCGTTGCCGGGAGGGTAGGTGCGTTGGGCGGGCCGCTCATTGGCTGGGCTTCAGGTGCAGTCGTGACGACAGGTGTCAACTGGTACCTCAAAGGGGCCCTGCCGAACCTGCATGCAGGTGACGTGCTGGTCAGCATCGAGGGAGAGGTCCATGGCGGGATTGGCCCACAGCGCTCTGTCGTGACGCTGGTCATCAAGGTCTGAGGAACTGCACATTGCCCTACATCATGCAAACTGTCGTCCTTCTGGTGCTGGGCGCGATCCTCGTTCAGTTTCTGAAACCATACCCGCTGCGCAAGTGGCTGGGTTTGGCGCTGCTGGCAACGGGCTTGGTCAGCATCTTCAAGGTTGGTGAGCAGCAGGTGCTGGGCTTTGACCTGGAGCTGCTAGCACTGCTGGCCGTGCCGCTGGGCGTGGTGCTTTTCCTGACGCGGCGGCGGTTCACGGAGGGGGACTGAAGCCCTGGCACGATTTCTCGGTGCCGTCTCTGCCCCAAAATCATATGGGACAACAGTCGATCAACAGCGCTGACTTCGTCAGTGCTGCGATTCGAGCAAGCCTGGAGCGTTGGAGTATTACTCGCTAGGCTTAAATGCCTAGCATGGACAACATTTAATGCATACGCTTAGACATGCAGTCGATCCGGTACGCTTTGTTGATCGGCTTTACCGCCTCTATTACCGTACGCCTACCAAAAACGCAGCAACTTAAATTTCTTAGGACTAACCCGTGAAAGTTTCTATTAATTTAAAACAAGACTCTCAAGAAATAAAAAATATCAACCAGCAGATCAACAGCATGGTAGCGAGACACAAAGAAATATTACTTGAAAGCGTGACAAACGATCCACAAAAAATCATTATCCGTCGCTATCTAATCGTTCTGTACGAATTGTGCCAACAGGCCTGCAAGTGCTTAGACGCCAAGGCTTACTCGACGCTGGAGGCATTGAGCCGCGTAATAATTGAGCAATCGGCCAACATGCTATATGTATCTATGGATAAAGGCGATAACGCTCTGGCATTGCTTCGCAGTAGCAAGCAGCTGACAGAAAACAACGGTAAGGCTTGGTCGACTTACCTAGCGTCGCAAGGGGCAGTTAATCCCGCCGCACAAGCTAGGCAAAATTCTGGGGCCGCTATGTTAGCAAAGTTCGACAAGCGCTGGCCGAACATAGAGCGCTACCCAGGGAGTAAAGGCTTATTCCGGGCGCTAGGCTGGGAGAGTCATTACTATGCGTTTTATTCACCACTTTGCGACTCTGTCCACAGCTTTTCCGACGAAATGTCAGTACTTGTTGATCTCGGGGAACTATTTTCAATATCAATGACTGAGGGAGAAGATGCATTAATTTGCTGGAACAAAGAGAGGTTACGCTTGGCAACCTATCATTATGCGATTGCTATAGGACTACGTGCAGAGGCTTTTTCAAGATGTTGTAATTTACTAGCGCCAGACCTGACTGACGACACAGCAGAATTACTCTCCAGAACATTAAATGAATTAATAATGCGACACGATCATTTCGACCACACTAGGTTAGAGGGTGTAAACTCTGGCACTGCTACATTTGAAGAATTTCTGATAAATACCTAGATCTAGCGATATATCCCCTCGACTAGGAGGTGCCAGCTCTGCGTCAGAGCGAGTAAATCTTTTCGTGCGCGCCACTCTTCCTAATTTTCGTCGTTTCAAACGCATAGTCATTTTCGTCAAAATTACACACCGAAATAAAATGAGTGTATTTCAAACTCTTCACACGGGTCATAACTTTGCTTTTACGCAGGTCCGTCGTTTTATTCTGAACATTCATTTCAGGTGAGAAGTAATTGATCAAACCGGCCTCGGCGGCGAGCACGAGATTTTCTTCCCCTAAGCTCAGATAGTCGTTAGATTGTTTGAGGATCATGCCATCGCGAGACGCAATCGCCTCGAATCGCGGAGTGAAAAAGTACAGATAGATTTCCGCATCGTCCTCGCATTCTGCCTGGGCTTGCTGCACACGTTTGTGCCCGTCCATTCGATCAGACAGCTCCATGGCCTTGCCGATGTACATGACTTCGTATTTTTCCGGAACGTCACTGGTAACACGCAGCAGCTGATGAGCAAAGATGATATGCCTGTTTTCATCCCTGGGCATCGGGTCCGCAGGTGTCAGGAAATGGTAGGCGATCGCTCGATCCACGCGCTCCTTCTCCCCGTTTCCCGGCATGACGGCTGCGACCAAGGGCTCTCGCTTCAGCAGGCGCTCATACTCATCCGCGGACTCGACATACTGAATCATTGATTGCAGATGGGCCGGGGTCGGAAAGTATTTTTTGTTGATAGCCGGCGCGCCATGTATCAGTTGAGCAATGTCGACCTTATGCGGGCGCGACAGCATGCCCTGTGAGGCATACTTAAACACGATTTGGCACTTTTTGCTTAGACAGACACTGGAAAACCGCGCTTTACGTCGTTTGACAATAAAATAGATTCGTCCGTTTCTGAATCTCTCCACCGCCTCTAGAGGTTTCTCGAATTCGCGATACAACTTTTCGGACGTGATGAAAAACGCATCTACCAGATGAGATTTAAGAATTTTGAACGGTGGTTTTATCATGACCACTCCTTAGGCGACGCCATTACATCACAACGAGCGATTCACGGCTCGAGTTCATCGTGATAGAAAACTCCAATCTCGCTATCACTCCAAACTCTGACATGGGTCAGGCGATACCAAAACAGCTCTTGACTGAGTCTATGTGTAAAGCGAAACAGGTGACGATCAACACGAAAATTGCGGCCATAGCCAGCCATGCCGTAAGCGGCACTTTGTCTCTCCAAAAGCTAAAGCTCTTCTGGTTTGCTACCCAGTCAATTTGATACTGCCAGAAGAATTTGTAGTGCGCGTACCAGTCGCTGAATAGAATTTGCTTGCTGATGGAAGCACCATAATATTGAGATTCAAATGTAGCCAGTCGTGCCCAATAGATGGAAAAATCTGCATTTGCCGCCAACGCTTCAACCTCGCGGTACAGGTCACGCAGGCCATTGAAAATCTTGGTTATCTCCACGGCAGACTTCTCGTAGTCCGATTTCTTGGAATCGTAAACCGAGATATAAATACCGATAACGCCAAAAACCGCCATAACCGCAGAAACATTTTTGGCGGACAGTGACTCGTAGACCAGAGAAAAAATACCTACGGCCGTACCAATAAACCCAATCAATCCTGGGATCTTATCTACGATGTCATACGTAGCCCAGTGCTTGCGTCCACCAAAGCCAACGTTATAGCCCGTTTCTGCGATACTTTTGAGTAACGACGCTTGGCTCATATGTTTTCACTGATAGGTACAGTTATTTCGCTGCGAGCCACGACAACACCATCCTTGAGGATATAACACTCAACCGAGTGGTCGCCTTTAAAGCTTGTGGACTCCTGGATTGTCTCATGGCCCTGGTCGGCGGTTATGTAGCCGCGGATGCAATCTCGCTTCTCAGCTTCTTGCCCGATATTGAGAACCTTCCATTTTACGGTGTACGGATCTGGAACGTCGTTTCGAGCAATCTTGAATTTGAGTGTCTTGCGCGCCTGGAGGGGCAATCCTAGTGAAATCAATTCACTCAGCAACCGTTCTCGGAAACCTTTTTGCTCCACATCACAGTCGAGTACCAAGGGGTAGCGGACATCGATAGGGGCGAGATCCTCGATGAATTCCTCTGTGTCCCTGAAGGTATAAAGGGACTTGGCCAGTGACTCCATAGCGGCACGTGCGGCTGTACGTGTGGTCGGAAAGTCGCGACCAAATACTTTCTTCCACCGCTCCCCCTCATTTTCCTTACCCGCAGCTTCAATGGCCTTCAGGGAAAGCTCATATGCACGCTTGGCCGGCTTTTGAAATTTCTGTTTCACTTTGACGTGCTGGCGACTGCCCAGCGCCGCGTAACGTTCCTGTTGTGGAAGGTTTGATGCGTAGTAAAAGAAATCCCTGACCATGCAGTCGTATGAGGCGAAACTTTTGTCAACATAATCGTCCGTCTGCGTGAGGAAATTATGTGCCAGCGTGTCGATCAGGAGGCCCCCAATCCCGATCCCATGCTTGTTCTTCCACGCCCGAAGCATTTTGCAGAGGCGACGCAGGTTTCCATTTTGGTCATCATCGACGTCGCTGGTAGCCTTGATTTCATCTTTGGGCTTAGTGATCTTCCACGATCCGCCGTTGTACGTATCAGGATATTTGAAGCTGCCGTCGTCTTGCTTGAAAACGGGCTGAACCTCGACGTTGAAATTCTGGAACTTGACGCACACCACTAGGCGGTCAACCGTAATCGTGGTCGTGGAGTACCGTTCCTGGATTGCAGCCTTGGTATCTGAAAGCAGCTTCGATTGCCCCCCCTCCTTGTTGTACCTATCCCAATCACTGTCGGGCATGATGTACAACATATCGAGGTCGGAAACGCCTTTGATGGCTGTCCACCGGCCATACGAGCCTACTTGGAGGTTATTGGCGGTGGAATCCAACGTCCGAAAATACTTATTCAGCGAGCGTGTGATACCAGCGTAACGATCTTCAATCGTTACGTGGTTGGTGATGCGCAGATTGGATACAAAATCCTTAAAAATAACAGCAACTGACATCGGCATCCCTACTGGTCAAGTCCCCAATCACGCTCTGTTGGAGTACGAGCATAGTAGCCGACGGCTATCATAAAGGTCCATCGTCTGACATTTTAGTGGGCTACGTGGGTAAGAGCCGGCGTAACCTACTACCCATAGTCCCGCGAACGGCAAAAAATGACTGAGAGCTCATAATTGCCCGTCGACAGGAGGGTGCCGGCTAGGATCGAAGCACACTTTCGATGGACACGGGGAACAAGCAGCTACGAGATGCATCGAGCCTTTTCCAACAGCAGCGTAACCATATTGGCGAGATTCCTAGCGTCATCGATGCCTCGGTGGTACCGGCCGCTCCAAGCTAGGCCAAGCGCTTCGACTGCGGGCCTCAACCCTAATGATGGACATGCAAATATTTCGCAATAGCGCCGTTCAAGATCCAAGTACGCAATTCCAGGCAGTATCGGCCTGCAATTGGCTCTCAGGACATCAGCCGCAAGCTGGTCAGCATCGTAATGTCCCCAAGAGCCCCACAATGCGCTTGGATATTTTTGTAGGAGCGCAGTGACCTCCATGGCGACCTCCGAGAATGCTTGGGCGGCATCCACATCAGCTTGCTTAATTGAGGTCAGACTGGTACAGAACTCTGTCAGAGTAGGGTGAAGGGCCGGGCGAACATAGCGCTGAAACATTTCAACAGTTTCCAGTGTTCGCAGATCCACCACGGCTAGCCCTATCTCGATGGTTTCCATCTCATCCGGTCTTACGATCAGTGCTCGAGGAGTCTCGGACTCCATGAGCTCGTCGCATGTCGCTTCAAGGTCGACGCATAGCATAAAATCGAAAGCACTTACAAATGTCTCGAACGCCTGCAGTTGTTGGGTATTGGGGAGAGTTTTCATCTGCCTTCCTAGAATCGGGCTCTTCAACACTCCATTGGCGTAGAGGGTGACAAACCGGGTCTTGAAGCGTAAGGCTTGCTGAATGGCAGAGAAAAATTACTCATCTGCCAACCTTCTTATTGAGTAAGACCTCATCGCCAACCATCCGTTTAGCCCTTCGAGAAATAAGGGACCACTGCACAGTTCTCCAGATCTAGTGAGCGTCACCGCCTGCGAGTTTGCCTTGGAGCCGATCCTCGCTTACAAATGTGCACGAGCTGCAAAAACAGTACCTTTGCGGTACAGTGCCCAGCTTGAACAACCTTCTCAAAACTACGCTCAACACCAGTAACTACGGGGCCTCCAGCTATGCCAACCTACGTTCACCTACGAACGCTTTCTCTAGGCATACCAGCTCGCCCAGCAACTCATAATCCCTTGGTCGTAGGTTCGAGTCCTACTGGGCCCACCATACTCAAAGCCGCGCACTGCGCGGCTTTCGTGTTTCTGAAGGGGCTGTATTGGGGATGAACCCGCCATTCAGCCCTGACCTAAGCAGCACATACGCATTCAAACAGTCCCTCGGTACGGCGGCATCTGAATATAGAGGCAGGGGCAAGCGCCACGAGCGTGGTGTGTGTCTGTAACATGCTATCCCCATGATTGGTGCCGACGGAGAGACCCCTTGCCTGATATACGCCCGCCTGTGCTGGATGAAATCGACCGCCAATTGATCGCGGCTTTGCAAATCAACGCCCGTGAAAGCGTGGCGATGCTCGCGCGGCAGTTGGGCATCGCCCGCACCACGGTCACTTCGCGATTGGCACGCCTGGAAAAGGCCAGGGTAATAACCGGTTACGGAGTGCGTCTGGGTCAGCGCCTGGTGGACGGCGGGTTACAGGCGTATGTCGGAATCACCGTGCAACCGCGCTCGGGCAAGGAAGTGCTGCGGCGGCTCAGCGCGATGGCTCAGGTTCAACAGTTGTGCGCGGTGAGTGGCGAATTTGATTATGTCGCGTGGTTGCGCACTGACTCGCCGGAGCAACTGGATCAGTTACTGGATCAGATTGGCAGCGTGGATGGAGTGGAGAAGACGACCACTTCAATCATCTTGAGCAGCAAGATTGATCGCGGACAGCCGGTTTAAGGGTTTATCCGATAAATCATCCGTCGCGGGCAAGTGCAAAAAAATGAACAGTGTGCAGTTTAAAATCGTCATATTGACCAGCAAACTTGCATATCGACGACACATTGCGTCTTATTACCGTGCTCTACGCGCTCTAGAATGGCTGCCATCTTTTCCTATACTCAAATGCGCCCTCCCGCATCGAGTCGCCAGCAAGGTCAGCCATGAACAAGAACAATCGCCATCCTGCAGACGGTAAAAAGCCAGTCACCATTTTCGGCCCGGACTTCCCTTTTGCCTTCGACGACTGGATTGAACATCCGGCGGGCCTCGGCAGCATCCCGGCACAGCATCACGGCGCAGAAGTGGCGATTGTCGGTGGGGGTATCGCAGGGTTGGTGGCGGCTTACGAACTGATGAAGCTCGGCCTCAAACCTGTCGTATACGAAGCCTCGAAAATGGGCGGTCGCCTGCGCTCCCAAGCGTTTAATGGCGCCGATGGCATCATCGCCGAACTGGGCGGCATGCGCTTCCCGGTATCGTCCACTGCGTTTTATCACTACGTCGATAAGCTCGGCCTCGAAACAAAACCGTTCCCGAACCCGCTGACACCGGCTTCCGGCAGCACCGTCATCGACCTGGAAGGCAAAACCCATTACGCAGAGAAACTGACGGATCTTCCTGCGCTGTTCCAGGAAGTCGCTGACGCCTGGGCCGACGCGCTGGAAGCAGGTTCGCGCTTCGGCGATATCCAGCAAGCCATTCGCGACCGCGACGTACCGCGCCTCAAAGAGCTTTGGAACAAGCTGGTTCCGCTGTGGGATGACCGCACCTTCTACGACTTCGTTGCCACGTCCAAAGCGTTCGCCAAGCTCTCGTTCCATCACCGCGAAGTATTCGGCCAAGTGGGCTTCGGTACTGGCGGCTGGGACTCGGACTTCCCCAACTCAATGCTGGAAATCTTTCGCGTGGTGATGACCAACTGCGACGATCACCAGCACCTGGTGGTCGGCGGTGTGGAACAAGTGCCCCTGGGCATCTGGCGCCATGCCCCGGAGCGTTGCGTGCATTGGCCCGTAGGCACCAGCCTGAGCTCGCTGCACAGCGGCGCACCACGCACAGGTGTGAAACGCATTGCCCATGCGGACGGCGGGCGTTTTGCGGTCACCGACAACTGGGGCGATACCCGTGAATACGCGGCGGTGCTGACAACCTGCCAGAGCTGGCTGCTGACCACCCAGATCGAGTGCGATGAAACCTTGTTTTCGCAAAAGATGTGGATGGCCCTGGACCGTACCCGCTACATGCAATCATCGAAAACCTTCGTGATGGTCGACCGGCCGTTCTGGAAGGACAAGGACCCGGAAACCGGTCGCGACTTGATGAGCATGACACTCACCGACCGCCTGACCCGTGGTACCTATTTGTTTGATAACGGCAAATTCGACAACGGCGTCGATAAACCGGGCGTGATTTGCCTGTCGTACTCGTGGATGAGCGATGCGCTGAAAATGCTCCCGCAACCTGTGGAAAAGCGCGTGAAGCTGGCACTGGATGCGTTGAAAAAAATCTACCCGAAAGTCGATATCGCGGCGCGCATCATCGGCGACCCGATTACTGTGTCCTGGGAAGCCGACCCGCATTTTCTCGGCGCGTTCAAAGGCGCCCTACCCGGTCACTACCGTTATAACCAACGCATGTACGCGCATTTTATGCAGGACGACATGCCCGCCGAGCAGCGCGGTATTTTCATCGCCGGCGACGACGTTTCATGGACTCCCGCCTGGGTTGAAGGCGCAGTACAAACCTCGCTAAACGCGGTATGGGGCATCATGAAACACTTCGGCGGTGAAACTCACGCCGAGAACCCGGGTCCAGGAGATGTGTTCAATGAGATCGGGCCGATCGTCCTGCCCGAGTAAGAGGAATCCAAAATGCGCGTAGCCCTTTACCAATGCCCACCACTGCCTCTGGACGTCGCAGGTAACCTGCAACGCCTGCATCAACTGGCGCTGGAGGCCAAGGGCGCAGACTTACTGGTGTTGCCAGAGATGTTCCTCACCGGCTACAACATTGGCGTCGATGCGGTCAACGTGCTGGCAGAGGTGTACAACGGTGAATCTGCGCAGCAGGTGGCGCGCATTGCCAAAGCGGCGGGCATTGCCATCGTGTATGGCTACCCAGAGCGCACGGAAGACGGGCAGATTTACAACTCGGTGCAGTTGATCGACGCCCATGGCGAGCGGTTGTGCAACTACCGCAAGACTCATCTGTTCGGCGACCTTGATCACTCAATGTTCAGCGCTGGGGGGGATGATTTTCCTCTGGTTGAGCTCAATGGCTGGAAACTCGGGTTCCTGATCTGCTACGACCTGGAGTTCCCGGAAAACGCCCGGCGCCTGGCCTTAGCCGGTGCCGAGTTGATCCTGGTGCCGACGGCGAACATGGCACCCTACGAATTCATCGCCGACGTCACGGTCCGCGCCCGTGCCTTTGAAAACCAGTGTTATGTGGCCTACGCCAACTACTGCGGCCATGAAGACGATATCCACTACTGTGGCCAAAGCAGCATCGCCGCGCCCGATGGCAGCCGCATCGCCCAGGCGGGTCTCGATGAGGCGCTGATTATCGGCGAATTGGATCGTCAATTAATGAGCGATTCCCGCGCGGCCAACCGCTACCTCCTTGATCGCCGCCCCGAGCTTTACGGCGCGCTGAGCAAACGCTGAGGCCTCTAATCCGCTAGCATTAGCGCTTCTCTGTACTGGAAGTGCTCATGCCCGCGCTGAATCACCCTCGCCCTCACACAGAAGCCCTGGCCAACGGTTTGCGGTTAACGCTGCGTCACGCCCCTCATCTGAAGCGCTGCGCAGCGGTGTTGCGAGTCGCTGCGGGCAGTCATGACGTGCCATTGGCGTGGCCTGGGCTGGCGCATTTTCTTGAGCATTTGTTGTTCCTGGGTACAAAACGCTTTCCTGCCGCGCAAGGGCTGATGGCTTACGTGCAACGTCATGGTGGACAGGTCAATGCACGCACCCGTGAGCGCACCACGGACTTCTTTTTCGAATTACCGCCGCCATCATTTGTGGGAGGGCTGGAGCGTCTGTCGGACATGCTCGCTCACCCGCTTATGAATCTGGATGATCAATTGCGGGAAAGGGAAGTGTTGCAGGCCGAGTTTATGGCTTGGTCTCAGGATGCCGCCGCGCAACAGCAAATCGCCCTGTTCAATGGACTATCGGCGACTCACCCGTTGCGCGCGTTTCATGCTGGCAACCGCGACAGTCTGCCGGTGCCGCAACCTGAGTTTCAGCAAGCGTTGAAAGACTTCTATCAAGGTTTCTATCAGACCGGACAGATGACCTTGAGCCTCGCTGGCCCGCAGAGTCTGGAAGAACTGCGGACGATGGCAGAAACCTTCGCGGGTGACATGAGCCGCAACGGAAAAGGCCTACAACAAGCACCCGCTCGCCTGATGGACTCCTCCAACCATAGTTATCAACAGATCGACGACCGTCGGCTGGACCTGCTGTTCGCCTTCGAAGCGCTACCCGCCTCGTCATCCGACGCGTTGGCGTTCCTGTGTCACTGGCTGAACGCCGCGAAACCCGGTGGTCTGCGGGTAGAGCTGCAAAACTGCGGCGTGGCCGACAACCTGAAAGCCACCGTGCTTTACCAGTTCTGCGGGCAAGCGCTGCTGCACATCGAAGTCACGTTGTCTGCCAACGCGAGTCCGACGAGCGCCCGTGAACAACTATTGGATTGGCTCGGGTTCTTTGCGGCCCAACAAAACTGGAGCGGATTACGCGCCGAGTACGCGGCCCTGCTGCAACGCCAACAACACGTCAGCGGCGCGTTGCCGTTGGCGCAGCGGGACGTTGAACAGCTTGAAACCGGACTCTGCGAGCAAGGCGTCGCAACCCTAAAGGACGTCCTGAAACAAATCGGGGCTGTGGATAACTTCACAGGCCAATGGCAACTGCCGGCGCCCAACCCATTTTTGCGTTCAGAGGCCCCCGCGACCAACGCCGGGCTCATCCGTGGCCAGACCAGCGCTCACCGTGGACTGCGCACATTTGCCCAGGATCGCTCGCGAGGTCGTCGCGAACGCTCGCCGATGCAGTTCAGCCAGACACTGGCAGAGACCACCGAGGAAGGCGCCCTTTATCTGCGATGGCGTCTGGACTCGACGCCGGAGAGTCGCCTTCAATCGAACCTGGAAAACCACCTTCAGCCATTACGCGAAGACGCTCGTCAGGCCGGTGTCGATTTTTCCTTCAACGCTTCAGGCAATGAATGGTTGCTGAAGATGACAGGCCTGCAAGAGCCGATGCCGATAGTCCTCGAACATGCGCTGACAGCACTGACAACAGTGGATGCCGACTGCCTGCAGGCAGCGCCGAAAACCCCTGCGTTGATGCCGATTCGACAGCTACTCAACGTGCTACCTGAGCGCTGCGTTCAAGACACCGCCGTCTCAGCCGGCCTGCAACAACTCTGGTCGAGTGCGCGATGGGATGGCCTCGCACTCGGTCTATCCATGCAGACACAAACAGCCATGGGCGTTGCCCTGAGCCGTGTCCCCGGTACCGCGGACAATCAATCGACACCGCCGCCATCGATTAGCTCGCAGTACGTGTGGGATACCGTCGATACAGGGGCCGGAGAACACGCACTGCTGCTCTTTTGTCCGACAGCCACCCACGAAATCGCTGACGAAGCCTCCTGGCGTCTACTCGCACACCTGAGCCAGACACCGTTCTATCAACGCCTGCGTGTAGAGTTGCAACTGGGCTACGCCGTGTTCAGCGGGGTGCGCCAGATACACGGCCAGACAGGGCTGCTGTTCGGCGTGCAATCACCAAGCTGGGTTGCGCAAAGTTTGCTTCAACACATCGAACAGTTCCTCAGCGGACTGCCCGAGATGATTCAAAACATGGCCGAACCTGACTTCAACGCCCAGCGCAAAGCCCTCGCCGATCAACTCGATTCAAATACCCTGCCTCATGCCCAAGCCGCCGAACTACTGTGGCAGGGCAAACTGGCTGGCCGCTCGTCGGATTACCTGTCACTGCTGTGCGAGGCGATTCTGATGATCGACCGACCCGCCCTGCTCGCCGCCGCACAACGCCTGAATACCGCTGAAGGTGGCTGGCGCTGCCTGGCCAACGGGACTTGTCCGGGCGCCCCTTGGCTAGTGAAAGCATGATCATTACCGACGCTGTAACGAGCTTTCTCAAAGTTTCACGGGCAACGGCTTTGTAATTTTGAGTAACATAGCCCCCTAACTATCGGAACATCTCCGGCTGGAGGTGGACTATATGTATACGTCTTGACTGTCCCATCCACCTGAAAGGAGCACTCCCATGTCCTGGTCCAAACCCGCTTACACCGATCTGCGTATCGGCTTTGAAGTCACCATGTACTTCGCAAGCCGCTAAATTTGTATTGCAGTGCAACGCCTCGGTCCGCCGAGGCGTTTTTATTTTCAGCGTTGAAAGGATAGAGCGACCATGTTTGTGCAGATTCTAGGTTCCGCCGCCGGCGGTGGTTTCCCGCAGTGGAATTGCAACTGCGTGAACTGCGCCGGCTTTCGTGACGGCAGCCTGAATGCCAAAGCGCGGACCCAATCGTCTATCGCCATTTCCGATGACGGTGTGAACTGGGTGCTGTGCAACGCTTCGCCGGACATCCGCGCTCAACTCCAGAGTTTCGCCCCGATGCAACCGGGCCGCGCGCTGCGTGATACCGGGATCAGCGCGATCATCCTGATGGACAGCCAGATCGACCACACCACCGGTTTGCTCAGCCTGCGCGAAGGATGCCCGCATCAAGTCTGGTGTACCGACATGGTCCACGAAGACCTGAGCACTGGTTTTCCGCTGTTCACCATGCTCACCCATTGGAACGGCGGGTTGAACTGGAATCGCATTGAGCTCGACCAAAGCTTCACCGTGCCGGCCTGCCCGAACCTGCGCTTCACGCCATTGCCACTGCGCAGCGCGGCACCGCCCTATTCGCCGCACCGCTTCGACCCGCACCCCGGCGACAACATCGGCCTGATCGTCGAAGACATCAGCACCGGCGGCAAACTGTTTTATGCCCCAGGCCTGGGCAAGGTCGATGGGCCGTTGCTGGAAATGATGGCCAGCAGCGATTGCCTGCTGGTGGACGGCACGATGTGGGATGACGATGAAATGCAGCGCCGTGGCGTCGGTACGCGCACCGGTCGGGAAATGGGTCATCTGGCACAAAACGGCCCCGGCGGAATGCTGGAAGTCCTGGAACAACTGCCCAAACCACGCAAAGTGCTTATCCACATCAACAACACCAACCCGATCCTCGATGAAGACTCGCCGGAGCGGGCAGCGTTGGCTCGGCGTGAGGTTGAAGTGGCCTATGACGGTATGAGTATTGAATTGTAGGAGCGAGCTAAATGACTGACACCGCAATGTCCCCCACAGAGTTCGAAGCCGCCCTGCGTGCCAAAGGTGCCTATTACCACATCTACCACCCGTACCACGTGGCGATGTACGAAGGCCGCGCGACCCGCGAGCAGATCCAGGGCTGGGTCGCCAACCGCTTCTACTATCAGGTGAACATTCCCCTGAAAGATGCCGCGATCCTGGCCAACTGCCCGGACCGCGAGATTCGGCGCGAGTGGATTCAGCGCCTGCTGGACCATGACGGCGCCCCCGGAGAAGACGGCGGCATCGAAGCGTGGCTGCGACTGGGCCAAGCCGTTGGCCTGGACCCGGATCAACTGCGCTCCCAGGAACTGGTGCTCCCCGGCGTGCGTTTCGCCGTGGATGCCTACGTCAACTTCGCCCGCCGGGCCCGTTGGCAAGAAGCCGCCAGCAGCTCGCTGACTGAGCTGTTCGCGCCGCAAATCCACCAATCGCGCCTGGACAGTTGGCCGCAGCATTACCCATGGATCGACCCGGCCGGTTACGAGTATTTCCGCACGCGCCTGGGTCAGGCCCGTCGCGATGTCGAGCACGGTCTGGCGATCACCTTGCAGCACTACACCACCCGGGAAGGCCAGGAGCGCATGCTGGAAATTCTCCAGTTCAAACTGGACATTCTTTGGAGCATGCTCGACGCCATGACCATGGCCTACGAGCTAAAGCGCCCGCCTTATCACAGCGTGACCGAGCAACGGGTCTGGCATAAAGGAATCACCCTATGAGTTTTGATCGCAGCAAGACCCCGACCTGGCGTACCGGCTACCGTTACCAGTACGAACCGGCGCAGAAAGGCCACGTGCTGCTCTACCCCGAAGGCATGATCAAACTCAATGAAAGCGCCGCACTGATTGGCGGTTTGATCGACGGCGAGCGTGATGTCGCGGCAATCATCGCCGAACTGGACGCGCAGTTCCCCGGCGTACCTGAACTCGGTGAAGACATCGAGCAATTCATGGAGGTGGCCCGTGCTCAGCACTGGATCGAACTTGCCTGATTCGCGGGTCTTACCGCCCACACCGGACATCGGCCTGCCACTGTGGCTGCTCGCCGAGCTGACTTACCGCTGTCCGCTACAATGCCCGTATTGCTCTAATCCGCTGGATTTCGCCGAACAAGGCAAAGAACTCAGCACCGAGCAGTGGATCAAGGTGTTCCGCGAAGCGCGGGAGATGGGCGCGGCACAGCTGGGGTTCTCGGGTGGCGAACCGTTGGTGCGTCAGGACTTGGCCGAACTGATCGCCGAAGCGCGCAAGTTGGGCTTCTATACCAACCTGATCACCTCCGGCATTGGCCTCACCGAACAAAAAATCAGCGACTTCAAGAAGGCTGGCCTGGACCATATCCAGATCAGCTTTCAGGCCAGCGATGAGCAAGTGAACAACCTGCTGGCCGGCTCGAAAAAAGCTTTCGCGCAAAAACTGGAAATGGCCCGAGCGGTGAAAGCCCACGGCTATCCGATGGTGCTGAACTTCGTCACCCATCGGCACAACATCGACAAAATCGACCGGATCATCGAGCTGTGTATCGCGCTGGAGGCGGACTTCGTCGAGCTCGCGACGTGCCAGTTTTACGGCTGGGCGCAGCTCAACCGCGTTGGCCTGCTGCCGACCCAGGAGCAACTGGTCCGCGCCGAACGAATCACCAACGAATACCGCGCCAAACTCGAAGCCGAAGGGCATCCGTGCAAATTGATTTTCGTCACCCCGGACTATTACGAAGAACGCCCGAAAGCCTGCATGAACGGCTGGGGCAGTATTTTTTTGACGGTCACGCCGGACGGAACCGCACTGCCGTGTCACGGTGCCCGGCAGCTGCCGGTGCAATTTCCCAATGTACGCGACCACAGCATGCAGCACATCTGGTACGACTCGTTCGGCTTCAACCGCTTTCGCGGTTACGACTGGATGCCCGAGCCGTGCCGCTCGTGCGATGAGAAAGAAAAGGATTTTGGCGGCTGCCGCTGCCAAGCGTTCATGCTCACCGGGGACGCAAGCAACGCGGACCCGGTATGCAGCAAGTCGCACCATCACGGCGTGATCCTCAAGGCCCGAGAAGAAGCCGAGAACGCGACCCATACCATCGAACAACTGGCCTTTCGCAATGAACGAAACTCACGCCTCATCGCCAAAGGTTGAGCCTTTGAGCGCCGCCAAAGCCGTCACGGCCGGTATCGATTTCGCCGAACTGCAACTGGGCGAACAGGGCCTGTTCTGGAACGAGTACCGTCCCAAGGACGCTGCATGCCGTATTTGGCACTGGCGCGACGGGGAGGCGCAATGCCTGACGCCTCCGGGGTTCAGCGTGCGCAGTCGGGTGTACGAATATGGCGGCGGGGCGTTTTGCCTGACAGACAACGAAGTCGTTTTCGTCAACGAGGCGGATCAGCAACTGTATCGACAGTCGCTGAAGGGCGAGACGCCTGAGAGGCTGACCTCGGGCGACTGTCGTTATGGCGATCTGCAATTCGCCAATGGCCAAGTGCTGGCAGTTGAAGAACATCGCAATCAGCATCGACTGGTGAGCATCAACGTGTCGGACGGTGTGCGTCAGTTGCTCGCCGAAGGTGCCGATTTTTACGCCGCACCGACGTTGAGTGCCGATGCTCGACGCTTGGCCTGGATTGAATGGAGCCGTCCGAATCAGCCATGGACGGCGACGCGCCTGATGGTCACCGAGCATCTGGACGACGGCAGCTATGCTAAACCGCGTTGCGTGGCGGGTTATGGCGCTGAAGAATCGCTGCAACAACCTCGATTCGACGCCGGTGGCCGCTTGTATTGCCTGACGGATCGCGGCGGTTACTGGCAGCCCTGGGTGGAATCGGTCGACGGTCTGAGCCCACTGGCCAGCGCCGATGCAGACCATGGCCCGGCGCCTTGGCAGCTCGGCGGCTGCACCTGGTTGCCGCTTGGCGAAGCGCGTTATCTGGCGAGCTGGACCGAGGACGGATTCGGCCGATTGGGCCTATGTGGCAACGTTGCCAACGAAAGCTTCGCGGGTGAATACAGCCGGTTCCGCCACCTTGCGCTGGATCAACAGTTCATTTATTGCATTGCTGCCTCGCCAGTCAGGCCATCAGCCGTAATCGCCATCGACCGCCAGACCGGGCAGGTCGAGGTACTGGCTGGCGGCGTAGCACTGCTGCCCGCCGAACAGATCAGCCATCCACAAACCCTGCGTTACCCAAGTGGTTCGGGGGAGGCCCACGGTTTTTTCTACCCGGCGCTGAGTGCCGAAAAAAAACCACCATTGGTGGTGTTCATCCATGGCGGCCCGACCTCGGCTTGTTACCCGATGCTCGACCCCCGTATCCAGTATTGGGCGCAACGAGGCTTTGCCGTGGCAGACCTCAACTACCGTGGCAGTAGCGGCTACGGGCGGGCTTATCGCCAGGCGTTGCATGCAAGTTGGGGCCAGGTGGATGTCGAGGATGCTTGCGCGGTCGTTGCCTTTCTTGCTGGACGTGGGCTGATTGACGGCACCAAAGCCTTTATTCGCGGCGGCAGCGCCGGCGGTTACACCACCCTTTGCGCGCTGGCCTTTCACAAGGTGTTTCGCGCAGGCGCCAGTCTTTATGGCGTCAGCGACCCCGTTGCCTTGGGCAAGACGACCCACAAGTTCGAGGGCGATTATCTGGATTGGCTGATCGGCGATCCACTACACGACGCCGAACGTTACGCCGCCCGAACGCCATTGCTACACGCGAGCAACATTGCCGCACCGGTGATTTTCTTCCAGGGCGAACTGGATGCCGTAGTAGTGCCGCAGCAAACCCGTGACATGGTCACGGCGCTTCAGGAAAACGGCATTCTGGTCGAGGTCCACTATTACGCTGATGAGCGCCACGGCTTTCGCAAGGCAGCCAATCAGGCTCATGCGCTGGAACAGGAGTGGTTGTTTTATCGGCGGGTGATGGCGTTGGCGGATACGGCATAAACGGGGACACGCCCATCGCGAACAGGCTCACTCCCACATGCAATCGCATTCCCCTGTGGGAAGCGATCAATGTGGGAGAGCGCCTGCTCGCGAAAGCGATCTATCTGACGCCGCTGTACTCAGCGCTTAGCGATGATGTACACCGCATGTACGATCCCGGGGATATAGCCGCACAACGTCAGCAGAATATTCAGCCAGAACGCCCCGGCGAAACCTACTTGCAGAAACACACCCAGTGGCGGCAACAGAATGGCAATGATGATACGAATGAAGTCCATGGGTCAGCTCCTGATTAAAGTTGGCTCGCACGAGCCACACAGCTAATCGACCCACACCGTTCTTCAGGGTTCAGTCCGGATCTTGGCGCCCCCCCTTCCACAACTGACTATCACAGACAAAAAAACGCCCCACGCAAAAAGAATCAGGCGTGGGGCGATGCGTTATACCGCGAGACGGTTCGGTTATGCGTGTAGGACGGGGCTGATCAGACAGCAATCCCTTTGCGGCAGTGCAACTGCGCGGTGCGCACCCGAGCAAACGCTCGGGCCAGGCGCAGGAGCATTTCATCGATGTTGGCTTTGCTCACGGTGAGCGCCGGCGTAAAGCGCAGGCAGTCGGGTTGCGGGGCGTTGAGCAGCAAACCTTCGGACAACGCAGCGTTGACGACCGCGCCTGCTGAATCATCGGACAGGCTGAGTCCCCACAGCAGCCCTCGCCCACGCAGTTCACCGTGGCTATAGCGACGGGCCAGGCGAACCAGCCCCTCACGTAGGTATTGACCGGTCAACTCCACATGATCAAAAAAGTCCTTGCCCTGTACGCTCTCCAAAACGACTAGGCCGGCGGCGGTCATCAGCGCATTACCGTGATGAGTGCCGGTCATTTCACCGATGTCAAAACAGCACGCCTTGCCCCGCGCCAGCAGTGCCGCCAACGGAACACCGCCGCCCAAGCCCTTGCCGAGCACAACGATATCGGCCCTTACACCGTAGGATTGTTCGGCGAGCAAGGTACCGCAGCGACCGATTCCCGTTTGGACTTCGTCGAGGATCAGCAGGATGCCAAGCTCACGACACAGGCGCTCGACCCCCTTAAGGTAATGCCCAATGGCCGGAATGACCCCGGCTTCGCTCTGGATCGGCTCCAGCATGATCGCCACGGTTTGAGCGTCCACCGCTGCATGCAACGCGGGAAGGTCATTAAAGGCAACGCGGCTGAAACCCGGCAGCTGTGGCTCGAAGCGATTGAGCAGATTCGAACTGTCCGACGCCGAAATCGTCCCGAGGCTACGTCCATGGCAACCATGACTGGCGACAATAATCCGCGAAGCCCCATTACGATGCCGTTGGCCCCATTTGCGGGCCAGTTTGATTGCAGCCTCACACGCCTCGCTGCCACTGTTGAGCAAGCAGGCCTGATGGCTATCAGTTCTGGCACAGAGACGCTCAGCAAGGTTGAGCATGCCGCGGTTATGCAGCTCGAAACCGGGGTTGATCAACGCATGGGCCTGATCCGAGATTGCTTTAACCAGCACTGACGGGCTATGCCCAAGGCTGTTGGCGCCGCCATTCTGGGAGAAATCCAGATAACCGCGGTCAGCGCTGTCCCACAGCCAGGAGCCCTGACCGCGCACAAAAATCTGCGCTGGACGCTCGATACTGGGCATCAAGTATTCGCTGGAAGAATTGTCGTGGCGGGACGGTTGTGACGGGTCAATGATCAAGTCATCGAGGCTGAGGGGGGTGCGCCGCAAATTGAACAAATTCATCGGCCAACACCTCGCTTGAGGTTTTTTGACTTTCCTATGAAAACACCACCAAGGTAAACGGTATTCATCGTCCTTTCTGGACTGGCCCCTATCAAACCGGACACCTGCACCCCGTTAAATTGATGCCGCTGCCAAACGCCTAAACTCCCGTGGTGAACGGTATTTCAGCGCGCTGTGCGGATGCTCCTCGTTGTAATGCTCAAAGGCAATCGTCAGGTTACGCAAGGCTGTTTCCCGGTCAGGTTTGGGCATGTGCGCGACGTAGTCGCGTTTCATCGTTTTGACGAAGCTCTCGGCCATGCCGTTGCTCTGCGGGCTACGCACCGGTGTGGTCACCGGTTGCAAACCGATCTGTCGGGCAAACTGGCGTGTCTGTTCAGCGATGTAGGCCGAGCCATTGTCGCTCAGCCATTGCACCGGGGTGGCAGGCGCCTCTTCACCGAAGCGTTTTTCCACCGCCTCCAGCATCAGATCACGGATATCGTCGCCGCTGTACCCGGTCGGGCTGGCCACCCAACCGATGGCTTCGCGGTCGCAGCAGTCCAGGGCAAAGGTCACGCTCAGCTTGGCGTTATCATCACAGCGAAACTCAAACCCGTCCGAGCACCACCGGGTATCGCTGGTGGCCACGGCAATTCGGCCTTCGTGACGGCGTGCCACACCCGGTTGTTTAATCCGTCGCTCCAGCAGCAACTGATGATCGCGCATGACGCGATAAACCCGCTTGACGTTGATCGGCGCCTGACTCTGCTTTTCACGCCGACGACGCAGCAACCCCCACACACGGCGGTACCCGTAGCTGGGCAGTTCACTCACTTCAGCCTGAATTTCTTCGACCAGTGCGGCATCGTCCAGCGCAGGGCGACGCCGCTCGACCTGAGCATTTGGGTTGAGTCGAACCGTCAATTGCGAGCGCGCTACACCGAGACTTTCACTGATCAGCTTCACTGGTCGTCCCCCGGCAACAAGGGTGAGTGCGCAATCCATTTTCGCGACCGAGCAATCTCCACAGCTTCCTGAAGGATCTCGACCTGCATGGTTTTCTTGCCAAGCATGCGCTGTAGCTCGCGGATCTGCTTGAGCGCATCGGCCAGCTCGGAAGCGGGCACCACGCTCTCCCCAGCACTGACAGCCGAGAGACTGCCGCTCTGATAGAGCTTGCGCCACTGAAACAACTGGTTGGCATTCACGCCATTCTGTCGAGCCACCACCGAGACGCTTTGCCCCGGTTGCAGGCTCTCGCGAACCATGGCCAGTTTTTGCTCCGGGCTCCAGCGGCGACGCCGCTCCTGACCCAAAAGCTCCCCACCCTTATCGTTTCTATTAGTCATATACACAGTCGTTTGCCTATCCCTTATGTTAAGGGGGAAACGGTGTCCTGTCTTTCAGGGGGCTCGTCCACTTTCTGGCCCTGTAAGCCTTGTGAATGCGGGTAGACTAGGCGCGCCCATGGCCCTCGGCCATTTCGATTTCACAGTATTTTCGATAAGTATTACTTATGGATTTCAAGCAACTGCGTTATTTCGTCGCGGTCTACGAAGAGGGCCATGTGGGCCGGGCCGCCGAGCGACTGTCGATCTCTCAACCGGCGCTCTCCCAGCAGATCCGTCACCTGGAGCAGAACCTCGACGTCACGCTGTTCGAACGTAGCAGCAAACGCTTGCTGCCAACCCTCGCTGCCCACACGTTGTACAACCACGCCCAACCCCTACTCGATGGCCTGCAACGGGCGCGGGAAGCACTGGGCAACTTCAAAGGGCAGGCATTGCGCACGTTGGCGATCGGGGTTTTGCAAACGGTGCATACCAGCCTGGTGCCACAGATGCTGGAGCGGGTTCGCAAAGCCCAGCCGCATCTGGTGGTGCAGATCTACGAATTGACCGGCCTGGAGATCGAGAGACGGTTGCTTAACGGCTCACTGGACATCGGTATCAGCTACCTTCCACCGCGTCAGCCTGGATTGCATGGCGTGATGCTGTACGAAGATGAACTGACCCTCGTCATCCCGGCGGACCACCCTTTGCGTGAATTCAAGAAGGTCTCGATGAGCCAAGCCGCCGAATTGCCCATGTTATTACTGGGCGAGGAGTTTCAGGTGCGACAGATCTGGCAGGCGCAATTAGCCAATCTGGGACGACGTCCTCAGGTGCAAGCCGAACTGAACAACATGGCGGGGATTCTCGACAGCTTGCCCCATACGCGGCTGGCGACTGTACTTCCCGGGCGCTCGCAAAAAGCACTCGACAACAATGAGTTGCTCTGGAAACCGCTGACCGAGCCGCGAGTGCCGCTGAAAGTCGGATTAGTGTGTCGGGATGTGCAGCGGCAACAAGCCTCGTTGGCGTTATTGCGGACCTTGCTGGAGGAAGTGATCAATGGCGCGGACGAGCGCCGCAGCGGCTCGATGCCAGGCGACGAAACCAACTGACTTTTCAGCAGATAAAAGAAAACCCCGCCGAAACGGGGTTTTGCAGACTGTTTCCCTGACATCCATTTCACTCCGCCGTCCTGGCAGAATCCTACGTGTCCGTGTTATCTCTTTGCGCTTCCTGCGCTACGTCCATGTGAAGCAGATTAACTGTGGATCCAATCTTCGGATAGGGGAAAACAGCAGCACGTCGTGTAAGCATTCTCTTACACGACGTGGCATTTCTCAGAATTGTGCGGCTTCCAGCAGGAACAGCGACTCGCTACCCGCCTTGACCGACGCACTCAACGAGTGAATTCGTGGCAACAGGCGTGCGAAATAGAACCGCGCCGTACCCAACTTGCTGGCGTAGAAATCTTCCTGCGCCTCTTTGCCAAACGCGGCCTTCGCCATCAATGCCCACATGTAGGCATACGCGACGTAACCAAATGCTTGCAGGTATTCAACCGAGGCCGCACCGATTTCGTTCGGATTGTTTTTCGCCCGGTCCAGTACCCATGCGGTCAGTTCATCAAGGGTACTGACTGCGTCGTTCAGCGGTTTGGTAAACTCGCCCAAATCAGCACTGGCGGTTGCGGTGAAGTGCCGAATCTCGTCTGCAAACAGATTGTAGAGCGCTCCGCCGCTGCCGACGATCTTGCGCCCTACCAAGTCCAATGCCTGGATACCGTTGGTACCTTCGTAGATCTGGGTGATACGCACGTCACGGACGAGTTGCTCCTGGCCCCATTCACGGATATAGCCGTGGCCGCCAAACACTTGCTGGCCATGGACCGTGGTTTCCAAACCGAGGTCAGTCATGAACGCCTTGGCTACCGGGGTCAGCAACGCCACCAAGTCTTCAGCACGCTTGCGGGTGCTAGCGTCTTCGCTGAATTTGGCGGTATCGAGTTGCATTGCCACGTAGGTAGAGAACGCACGACCGCCTTCATTAGAGGCTTTCATGGTCAGCAGCATACGACGCACGTCCGGGTGGACGATGATCGGGTCCGCGACTTTGTCCTTGTTCTGCGCCCCCGTCGGCGACCGGCTTTGCAGGCGGTCGCGGGCATATTCGACAGCATTCTGGTAAGAGCGCTCGCCGGTGGCCAGGCCTTGGATACCTACGCCCAGACGCTCGTAGTTCATCATGGTGAACATCGCCGCCAAACCTTTGTTAGGTTCGCCGACCAAGTAACCCACGGCCTCGTCGAAGTTCATCACGCAGGTCGCGGACGCCTGGATGCCCATCTTGTGTTCGATCGAACCACAGTTGGCCGGGTTGCGTGCGCCAAGGCTACCATCCGCATTAACCATGACCTTGGGCACCAGGAACAGCGAAATACCTTTCGGACCTGCCGGTGCATCTGGCAGTTTCGCCAGCACCAGGTGGATGATGTTCTCGGTGAGGTCGTGCTCGCCGCCGGTGATGAAGATCTTGGTGCCGCTGACTTTGTAGGAACCATCGGCCTGAGGTTCAGCCTTGGTGCGAATGATCCCCAAGTCAGTGCCTGCGTGAGGTTCCGTCAGGCACATGGAGCCGGCCCAGACACCTGCATACATGTTCGGCAGGTAAGCGGCCTTCAACTCTTCGCTGGCATGGGCATTGATCGACAGGCAGGCGCCGGCCGTCAGCATGGGGTACAGCCCGAACGACAGGCTGGCGGAGTTGACCATTTCTTCGACCTGGGCCGAAACAGCCTTGGGCATGCCCATGCCGCCGTAAGTCGGGTCACCACCGACGCCGACCCAACCGCCCCCAGCATAGGTCTGATAAGCCTGCGGGAAACCGGCCGGCGTAGTGACGGCACCGTCCGCCCAATGACAGCCTTCTTCGTCAGCCACACGGCTCAAGGGCGCGATGCTTTTACTGGTGACCTTGCCGGCCTCTTCGAGAATCGCTTCGACGGTTTCAGCATCGACGGTTTCGGCCAGCGCCGGCAGTTCGGCCCAGAGTTTGGCGACCTCGAAAACTTCATTGAGGACGAAGCGCATATCGCGCAGGGGCGCTTTGTAGTCAGCCATGGCAAACCTCGCAAGATCTAAACAGGTGATTCGTAGGAGTGATTCGTTCGTTGGGTCCGAGTGTAACCCAACAACTTTTACGACACATAGGGTCAGCTCGTGACCGCTTTGTAATTTTTAGTCACCAAGCGACGAGTAATGAGTAAGCCCCCGATCACAAGGGCTCCTTGTGCCTGACTTGAAAGACTAAAGTGCAAACGACTCCGCAGGCAGCGTCATCAAGCAATCACTTCCCGCCTCGACAGCGGCCCGATGAGCGGCAGTCCGCGGCAACAATCGCTTGAAGTAAAACGCGCAGGTCGCCAGTTTGCCTTGGCAATAATCAGCATCACCTGCGCCCTCGTCGAGTTGGGCTTGGGCCACCAGCGCCATGCGTAACCATAGATAGCCAAGGATGATGTAACCGCTATACATCAAGTAATCCACCGCCGCGGCGCCTACTTCATCCGGATTTTTCATCGCGGCCACGCCCACTTGAGTGGTCAGCTCACCCCACTGCTGATTCAAGCCATTGAGCTGTGCGATGTAAATGGCGAGTTGTGGATGGTCAGCGTTGGCGGCGCAGAACGTGTGGACCACTTTGGTAAAGCCACGCAGCAACTTTCCTTGGCTGCCGAGGACTTTTCGCCCAAGCAAGTCCAGCGCCTGAATGCCATTAGTGCCTTCGTAGATAGGTGCGATACGGCAATCACGAACCAACTGTTCCATACCCCACTCGCGGATGAAACCGTGACCGCCGAACACCTGCATGCCAAGGTTGGTCACTTCGAGGCCCGTATCGGTCATAAACGCTTTGCAGATTGGCGTGAGGAATGCGAGCACATCTTCGGCCTCCTCACGCGCTGCTTGATCCTGACTTAGATGGGCAACATCCAGCCACTGCGCGGTGAAGTAAGTCAGCGCCCGATTGCCTTCGTTGAACGCCTTCATGGTCAGCAACATTCGGCGCACATCAGGGTGAACGATGATCGGATCGGCGACTTTTTCCGGCGCTTTTGGGCCCGTCAGCGAGCGCATTTGTAAGCGATCATTGGCGTATTTGACCGCCCCCTGGAAACTCGCTTCGCCCAGACACAAACCCTGCATGCCAGTGCCCAGACGCGCGTGGTTCATCATGGTGAACATGCAATTGAGGCCTTTATTCGGCTCGCCGATCAAGAATCCCTTGGCGTCGTCAAAATTCAGCACGCAGGTGGCTGAGGCCTTTATCCCCATTTTGTGTTCGATGGAGCCGCAGAAAACCCCGTTGCGCTCGCCCGCTTCACCCTCGGCATCAGGTAGGAATTTTGGAACGATAAACAGCGAAATACCCTTGGTTCCAGCCGGCGCATCCGGCAGTTTCGCCAACACTAAGTGAATGATGTTGGTACTTAGGTCGTGCTCGCCGGCGGAAATAAAGATTTTGCTGCCGGTTATCGTGTAACTGCCATCGGCCATAGGGACTGCACGGGTCTTGATAATGCCAAGGTCGGTGCCGCAATGCGCTTCAGTCAGGCACATGGTGCCAGTCCACTCACCGGCGGTGAGTTTTCTGAGGTAAGCCTGCTTTTGCTCATCGGTGCCATGGGCGTGGATCGCCGACATCGCGCCGTGGGTCAAACCGGGGTACATGCCCCAAGACGTATTGCTGGAGCCAACCATCTCGCTGATCAACAGGCCCAGCGAACTTGGCAAACCCTGACCGCCGTAAACCGGGTCAGCGGCCAAGCCATGCCAGCCACCCGCCACATAGAGTGCGAACGCTTGCTTGAAGCCCGTAGGCGTTGTAACCACGCCGCTGTCGAAATGGCAGCCCTCTTCGTCACTACTGCGGTTCAGTGGCGCAAGAACGTTTTCACAGAATTTGGCGCCTTCTTCAATGATTGCATTGACCGTGTCCGGACTGGCGTCGGATGCGCCCAGCGTGGCGTAGTGACTGTGAAAGTCGAAGACGTGATCGATCAGAAAGCGCATGTCACGCAAGGGAGCTTTGTACTCAGGCATGGTCGTTTCTCCGGCAGCAGATCACTCAAACCTACTGCTGCCGACCCGGCCTCACAATCACAGTCCAGGCGCTGAATGCGCCATCATCACTCAACCCGCAGAGGCGTCCATGCGCACCGCCCCACGGCGATTCTGGCCGAATGCAATCACGCAATTTCGACCGGCGCCCTTGGCACTGTAGAGCGCCTCGTCGGCGGACTTGAGCACTTGCTCAGGGGTACGTTGCTCAAGTCGTTCGGCCACACCAATACTCACCGTTACCGACACACTCGACGCACCTGGGCCGGCGCGATACTGGCGACCTTGCGAGTCATCCTGAGGGCGGTTGTCTTGATTGCGCAGCTGAATATTGTAGGAGGCGATGGATTCGCGCATGACCTCCAGGTGCGGCATGCATTCCTCAAGCGTTTTGCCTGCAAATACCAAGGCAAACTCCTCACCGCCGTAGCGATACGCCCTACCGCCACCGCCGATTTTCGACAGCTTGCTGGCCACCAGCCGTAGCACTTGGTCGCCAACATCATGGCCATGGGTGTCGTTAAACTTCTTGAAGTGATCGACGTCGCTCATGGCCAGCACGTAATTACGTCCCAGCCGCTGCATACGCTCATTCAAGGCACGGCGCCCCGGAATACCGGTGAGCTCGTCGCGAAAGGCCATTTGATAAGCCTCATGGGCAACCGCTGCGGCAATCATCAGCATTACTTGGCTGCACATGATGTTCAGGGTGAAAGGCAGGATGAACGTCTTGGGCAACATCCAGAACAAGCCCAGCAAGCCCACCAACTGCGCCGCATGCAAAGGCCTTGGATTACGCCAGTATTGCCAGCCCAGCAGTACAAAAGAACCGATGAACACTGGGTAGGCCAGCTGGATCAGGCTCATCCAGGCGCCGTGTAAGGCTGGCCAGCGGATTTCCGACAGCCACATCAGCAACGGTTGTGGATAACTTTGCTCCAGCCCCAACGCCACGCTGCCGAACGCTGCCAGCACCGCGAAACGAGCCACCATGTCCTGAAACAGGTGAGTACGTTCCTGCCAAGCTGCGAACAGACCGAACAACAGCGGCAGTAGCAGGCAACAGAGATGGAACACCACCGCCGCGTCTTCACGCACTTTGCCGTTGTCACGGTAATAATCGGTCTGAGTATCGAGCAGGAAGTAGGCAATGTAGACCGTGACCATCAGAAACAACTCACGCTGGCGTCTGTAAACAGCGCAATACGCACCGCCGAGCAACAGCACCAGGGTTGGTAGCACGTTGAACAGCGAGGTGAAGAATACGTTGAGATCCTTGATATACGCAGCCGAAAGCCCCGCGAACAACAGCAGTAATGACGGCAGAAAATGGCTGAAACGTACAGCGGAAGAACGCGGCAAGGGTAAAGCTCCGACCCGTCATAGCAATTGATGGCATTGTGCCTGCGGCGCGCACGATTAAGCACACGAATGTGATGCAAATCACCTGAACGTCTCTTTAACGGCAGAAATGCTGACTTTCTGAGTGACTTACTAAGGTTTTTTAATACAACCCAAAACCTTTATCGAGGCGGCTTGCTCCCGCCTGGCTGCGAAGCAGTCGCAAACTTGTCCACCAACACACCTGATGAAACTCGGTTGTTCGTGACAGGGGACGCTGCTCGGCCCAACGGGGGCAAGCGCCCTCGCCATAGCAAACCCCTGCGTCACCTATATTGAGCACTTCAAACAGGTTCAGACCCTCGACCTGCCGGGCATTTATTGCCTGATGATCGCCCTGCAAATAGGCATCCGGCGGCGCCCGATCCGCGATCAACGTAGATTCGTACATCGGGATGGCGAGCCCGAAGAACGGCGGAGAATTCGCCTCGATCCGGACCATAAGCTTGATCAGCTCACGTTAAGTAGGCCGGCGCGCCCCGGAAAGGTTTGCAATTAACCTGTCATTGCCTGCGTCTGATCACTTCTTTTGTGGGGGGATCTGACTCAGCAATGGGCAGCTGATTACGCATCCCTCAATTCTTGCTAGCCCTTGGCGATGTCTCTGGCGCTTTGTTTCCCGCTGAATAACGACGAGCAACACGCAAGAAGCGAACCACCTGCAACTGACAAGTTTGACAGTATCGCTTCAGTTCGCCCTCGGCGTTTAATGTCATGGACCACTCGACTGAGCCCAGCCAACGTTTTCGGGACACGGGAGTGTCCTTCGAACTTGACTGGAGTGACATGTATGAGCGACACCATATTCGGGTCATTACTCACCAGCTCACCTTTTCTGATTGATAACGCCATACCCAGGCTGAGACCTCTAAGAGTGGTGGAAGCCATTCCCGATGCCGGGGGCTTGACTCCCTTGACGGCGGCAGCCCGTGACCTGCGCATTCTTATTCCGGCACTGCCGCAACCCGGGCCTCCCGGCTCTCGACCCACCATTCGGGTGTACGCTGAGCTACCTCCTCCAGCTGAATATCAAGTGTTGGCCTTCCTTCAATTGCCGGCTTATCCCACAGGTGATTTTGAGGTGCTGGTGCCACGCCGCATGGTGGGTAATGAAGGCGAGTACCGGCTCACGTTTGTTCTGGACGATGGCGACAATTTACTGCGCGCCACAGCCAGTACCCCCTTGCTAATCCAGAAAACACCACCTTTTGGCCTTCTGACCATCACCCCACCGCGCCCACTGTTGCCACTAAACTTGGCGACTGCGCTTATTACCGAGGCTTATCTGGCCAACAATGATCCGGTTATGTTCCGTATACCGCCGCACCCAGAAATTGATAACCAGATTGGCCTGCGCTACGTTCCCTATTATGGAAACACTGATAGCCATATGGAGGTTTCTTATGCCACTCCACCGGTTATCACCTTGCCCGACTTTCCGGCCGATAGGCTGATCGCCGTGCCGGCGGCAACTATTCGTGCACGTGGTAATGGCCTACAGCAGCTAACTTACCGGGGTATTGATCGGGCAGGTAATCGTGCTCGGGACTCTTTGATTCTTGAGGTCAGGGTCGCGCTTCGGATAACACCTTCGAATATTTCCATGCCACGAGTGACCGAGGCGATCGCGCCGGACAATACCGTGACCTTGGCCGACATCACCCCAGACGGGATGGAGGTGTGGTTAGACAGCGTCAACGGCCTGCAAATCGGCGACTCAATAGTCCCTGTCATTGGTAACGTTGCAATGCCCTCCGTTATTTACTCGGGACAGCCGTTGCCGACGCGTTTTGTTGTCACTTCGACACGAGTACAGAACGCTGTCCCAGGGTCGGCCAACGCTGATACTCCGGCTGCCGTAAGGTTCAGGATTACCAGTGGCACAGTAAGCGTCGAAAGCCCCCCAAGGAATCTCATTTTCAACCTGTCGACCTTGATGCAGTTGTTGCCGCCAGTGGTGAGGAACCTGAATGAAGGCACCGCCAACTGTGCCTCGCCGCAGCCTACGAGCGCTCCCTATGCCGACCGTTTCATTGAAGTGTTTTTGCCACCCTCTGTGCTCTTGCGTGCCAACGTGGCAGTGAATTTGATCTGTGTACTCAGCAGCCAGGACGATGGCGCGACCCTCATCAACCCTCCAATTACGATCTCGACACAACTGTCAGCCGATGCTTCGACTTTGGGTCAGACCTTGCGCTTGCCATACTCGCAGACGATGAAAGTTATCGGCAGAGGCGTGATGTATGTCAGCTATACGACGACCAATACCGGCGGGCAGGTGATTCGCTCTGCGACAGGGGCCATACCGGTCAGGGGTGTTTTGCCAGGCAATTTTTATTGCGACGGAGATCCATTTATCCCGACGCCTTAAATACAGCCTAAAACGTTTCCCCTTCCTCGCCCAAAAATCTATGCTCACCCCCATTTTTGTAACACTGATTAACGGGCGATGTGGTTGGCTTGCTTAAATTTATTCGGCGTCCATTGGGGCATGCCCCGCGCCACGATGGGAGTCGCGCCTGGCGACCCTGAAAAACCACTCGGCTTCAAAGGCCGATTTGTATGTCAGGATCTTCGCCGGGGCGGTTGGCCGTTCACATTATCTGTTGTTCAGCTATCGCAAAGGGTGAAGCGTGGCACAGGTGCAGGGTCATGCATTCAGAGTGTTTGGCCCTGCTTTAAACTCGGCATGGTGGTAGCTATCGCCCAAGCGTTACGCGCCAGTTTGTTGGCCAAAGCGCAGGCCACAACCGTTGAGTGGCGCCGCATCAGCAATGAGCGCTCCAAGTCAACCAAGGCGCCTTTTTGATGCTCCAGTCGCTGCATATAGCCCCTTGAGCAATGAACCAGCAGTCGCCCGAGATTCTTGTCGCCTCGCTTACTGATCCTCAGCAGATTGGCCTTGCCGCCAGTGCTGTACTGCCGGTGCACCAAGGCGACAGAGGCGACAAAATCGCGACTGCGCCGGCACTGCTGGCCGTCGCCCATTTCCACGGCCAGCAGGCTGGCGGTGATCGGACCGACGACGTTATGCCCAGCAAACGACTGCCCAGATCATCGTCGGCCAGTTGGCAAGCCAGCTCTTTATCCAGCGTCTTAATCTGCCCATCCAGGTAGACGAAGTGATCGTGCAGACGCTGCAACAGCAAGTTCAGTCGTACTGGAGGTTCATGCTCCGCCAGAAGACTGGATAAGCGCTTCATGACAGTCCGCCTTTGCGGCAGGCTGATGCCAAACCCGAGCAGAACACCGTGCATCTGATTGAAGACCTTAGTGCGGTCGCGGATCAGTGACTCGCGCAGACGGTGCAAAACAGAAAGCGTCTGTTGGGCCTCAGTCTTGGGAAAAACAAAACGCGTTGATGGCCACCAAGCAGCTTCACAAATCGCTTCGGCGTCAACAAAATCGTTTTTGTTGCCCTTAACGAAGGGCTTAACGAACTGCGGGGAAATCAGCGCGCCTTGATGCCCTATAGCAATCAGCTTGCGAGCGACAAAATGCGCTCCGGCGCAGGCATCCATCACCACGGTGAAGGCGGGATATTGCTGAAGTAGCGCATCATCTGCTGACGCGAACACTTCTTGGGAAACACCTCTCTACCCGACTTATCCTGGCGATGCAGATGGCAGGTATGTTTGACGAGGTCGATACCGACCAATGCCAAGTCGCTCCTGAGGCTGGTCTGCGAATAAAAACACCCTGCGAAAGCGTAGCCCTCGCAGGGTGTCTAGGGTGACCATCTCATTAACCGCTACTCCGCAAAGCAGCGGTTTTTTAATAACTGCGCGAAGGTTTAGTAACCCAGTGCGAAGTCTTCCTCTTTCATGTCCATCAAGTTATTGGCGCCCGACAGCATGGTGACCACGTGAGTGCGGGTACGCGGCAGGATCCGCTGAAAGTAGAAGCGCGCGGTCTGAAGTTTGGCAGTGTAGAACGCCTCTTCGGAGGTGCCGGCAGCCAGTTTTTCGGCAGCCAGTCGCGCCATGTCAGCCCAGAAGTAAGCCAGGCAGGCGTAACCGGAGTACATCAGGTAATCCACCGAGGCAGCGCCTACTTCTTCACGGTCTTTCATGGCCGCCATACCGACCTTCATGGTCAACTCGCCCCACTCTTTGTTCAGCGCAGCCAATGGCTCGACGAACTCTTTGACCGCCTCGTTACCTTCGTTGGTCTGGCAGAACTTATGCACGATCTTGGTGAAGCCTTTCAGCGCCTCGCCTTGAGTCATCAGCACTTTACGGCCCAGCAAGTCGAGTGCCTGGATGCCGGTAGTGCCTTCGTACAGCATCGAAATGCGGCTGTCGCGAACGTTCTGCTCCATGCCCCACTCGGCAATAAAACCGTGGCCGCCGTAGATTTGTACGCCATGGTTGGCGGCTTCAAAACCGACTTCAGTCATGAACGCTTTGGCAATCGGGGTCATGAAAGCCAACAGGCCATCCGCTTGCTTCTTCGCCGCTTCGTCGGTGCCGTATTTGACGATGTCGACTTGCTTGGCGGTGAAGTAAACCATTGCGCGATTGCCTTCGGCGAAGGCTTTCATAGTCAACAACATGCGACGTACATCTGGATGAACGATGATCGGGTCTGCGGCTTTTTCCGGCGCTTTCGGACCGGTCAGCGAACGCATTTGCAGACGATCACGGGCGTATTTCAGGCCACCCTGGAAACCGATTTCGGCGTGAGCCAGACCTTGCAGCGCGGTCCCCAGACGTGCGGTGTTCATAAAGGTGAACATGCAGTTCAGACCTTTGTTCGCCTGGCCGATCAGGAAACCGGTGGCCGCGTCGAAGTTCATCACACAAGTAGCGTTACCGTGGATACCCATCTTGTGTTCCAGGGAACCACAGTTCACCGCGTTGCGAGCACCGATCGAACCGTCCGCGTTTGGAAGGAACTTGGGAACGATGAACAACGAAATGCCTTTGGTGCCAGCTGGCGCATCCGGCAGACGTGCCAGCACGATGTGGACGATGTTGTCGGCCATGTCATGTTCGCCAGCCGAGATGAAAATCTTGGTGCCGGTGACTTTGTAGGAACCGTCAGCCTGTGGCTCGGCTCTGGTGCGTAACATGCCCAGGTCGGTGCCGCAGTGCGATTCGGTCAAGCACATGGTGCCGGTCCATTCGCCGGAAACCAGTTTGGTCAGGTAGGCCTCTTGCTGCTCAGCCGTACCGTGCTCGGAAATGGTATTCATCGCGCCATGCGACAGGCCTGGGTACATGCCCCACGACCAGTTAGCTTCGCCAACCATTTCGCTGACCGCCAGACCCAGAGACTCCGGCAGGCCTTGGCCGCCATGCTCGACGTCATGGGCCAGGCTTGGCCAGCCGCCTTCAACAAATTGCTTGTAGGCTTCTTTGAAACCCGTCGGGGTTTTTACGCCGGACTCGCTCCAGGTACAGCCTTCGGTGTCACCCACGCGGTTCAGCGGCGCCAGCACCTGCTCACAAAACTTGGCGCCTTCTTCGAGAATGGCGTCAACCATGTCCGGAGTTGCGTCATGGCAAGCCGGGAGGCTCTGATAGTGAGCTTCGTAACCGAGCAGTTCGTCACGAACGAAGCGAATATCACGCAAGGGGGCCTTGTAATCAGGCATAGCGATAAACCTCTGCTGATGTAACCGGGAATGAACAACCGCGTTGATTTGTTATGGCGGTCAAACAGTTGTTTGAAACATACGTTTACGCCTAAATCTTGTCAAGCGCCGATCTTTTGCCGTTCGTCATCCCGCCGTGAGCAAGCACGCCACGCGGCAGCGCAAAGACGACGACAAAGCCGCTGGCGATGTAGGAAAGATTAGTTAAAGGAGAAAGACTTAGGCAGAAAAACGCCGCGAAGAGTCGCGGCGTGAAGGGAACAGATCCAACCCGAGATCAAGCGTAGGTATTGATCAACGTACCGAGCATTTCATCGGAAGCCTTGGCGACTTTCGCCCCAAGTTCCGCCTGAAGCTTGCCCTGAGACATTTCGACCATATTGCTAGCCAGGTCCGACTGCTGACTGCGGTCAACTGACCGCAAACGATCAACCTGAGCTTCGGAAGACTGGCTGGTCTCCGAGCGCTGGACAGTGGTGTTAGCGATCTGGCTGGCGGCTTGATCGACGCGGTTCTGCCCTGTCTGAATGGTGCTCAGACCGGCATAAAAAGCGGTACTTCCTGAGATTTCCATAGGAGAACTCGTCTTTGTAAAGATTCAACAGCCGTCATTGAAGCAGACGCGTCACCAAAACGCCCGACAAAAACACTAATGGCACAGTGCCTTGTCATAGTTAAAACCCTAGTCCAGCAAATCCAGCTGAAGATATTCAGCCACCGCCTCAGCAGTGACCGACTTGAGTTTAGGTACCCGACCGAGGCAAGGCGCGGGTATGCGCTCGGCCAACGTGGCGAGGTTCTCCTCCAGCCTCGATGTTTTTGAATCGATGATGTTGGCCACCCAGCCCGCCAATTGCAGCCCATCCCGGGCAATCGCCTCAGCCGTCAGCAGCGCATGATTGATACACCCCAATCGCACACCCACCACCAGAATGACCGGCAGATCCAGCGCCATTGCCAAGTCCGACAGGTTGTCCTGATCCGCCAATGGCACCCGCCAACCGCCTGCGCCTTCGATTAGGGTGAAGTCCGCCTTCAGATCAAGAATCTGCCGCATGGGCGCCAATAAGGATTGCACTGTCAGCGCGACGCCGGCCTCCCGCGCCGCCAGGTGGGGGGCAATCGCCGGCTCGAACGCGACAGGATTGACCTGTGCATAAGTCAGCGGCACCGAGCATTGCGCCAACAACGCCAATGCATCGGCATTGCGCAAACCTTTGGCGGTCACCTCGCAACCAGAGGCCACCGGTTTGCCCGCAGCCGTGCTCAAACCGGCCGAGCGCGCGGCATGCAGCAACCCGGCAGCAATAGTGGTCTTGCCGACGTCGGTGTCAGTACCAGTAATGAAATAGGCTGCGCTCATAAGGGTTTCTCCAACACGGCGTAAACCACTTGATAAGTCGCCGGCAGTCCCTGTGCCTGACGAAACTGCTCATAAGCCTCAATCAAACCGAGGATCCGCGCCCGACCAGTCAAACCACCTGGACGACCGGGGTTCAGATTATGTGCCCCTAAAGCCTTCAATTCGTGAGTCAGGCTACGCACATCAGGGTAATGCAACACGTGAGGGCAGGTTTGCAGGCTCGCCACCTTCAAGCCACTGGCGGCACACAATTGCTGATACACACTGAACTCGCGGAAACGATTGACGTGGACCCTGCCATCCACGTGACGCCAACTGTCTCGCAACTCGTACAGCGTGCCTGCACACAGACTAGCAAACGCGAAGAGGCCTCCCGGTTTAAGTACCCGATACGCTTCACTGAGCACTGAGCTGAAGTCGGCGCACCATTGCACCGCCAGGCTGGAGAAGATCAGGTCGCAGGTCGAATGCCGGATCGGCAAACATTCAGCATCGCCGGCGATGAAATGCGAGGCACCACCCAAGGGCCGGGCGTGATTGAGCATGCCTTCGGCGATGTCCAGCGCCAGTCCGTGCCCCCGAGGAAAATTCGCCTCCAGCGCCCGACTAAAATAACCGGTGCCACAGCCCAAATCGAGCCAGCAACCAGGTGAAAAACCCGATGGCAAACGACTCATCAATTGGCTGCCAACATCGCGCTGCAACTCGGCCACACTGTCGTAGCTCGCTGCCGCACGGGAAAAGGATGCCGCCACGTGGCGCTTATCAGGCAAGCCGCCGGGCAGGTCATGCAGGGACAAATCAGTCATCACCGGACTCATGCAAAAAGGCCTGGATCGCCCCTGCTACACCCAAGGGATCTTCCAGAAGAAACGCGTGACAGGCCTTTTCGATCAGGCCGATTTCAACATCTGGCAGCAACGCGAACAGTTCACCGGCGGCTTCTGCCGGAACGAGCCCATCAAGCCCGGCGAACAGATGTAACTGCGGCCCCTGAAAGTCCAACAGAGCCTGGCGTGTATTCAATCCGCCCAACAGCGCCAGACCACTGAGCAACGCTGAAGCCGGCGTGTTGGGGGCCTGCGCCAGGATGCTTCGGGCCAGAGCCCGCGGTTCGGTAGAGCCCTGAGCGCACAGCAGACTGAAACGTTTCAAGGTAGCACCGGGATCAACACGGCAGCCGTTGAGGAACGCGTTGAAATCTTCTTCGCGCATGGCATGGGTCCAGCCAGCAAACGCTACGAAGCATGGATTGCTGGCCAGCGTCAGCAAACCACAGCAACGATCACCACGCCGGGCCGCCAACGCTGAAGCAAGCATGCCACCCAGCGACCAACCTCCGAGCCAAACGTCCTGCGGCAACGTCGAATCGAGCTCATCGAGCCAATCCTCAAGAGTGCTCGAATCCAGCTCCGGCAGCGGTTCTATCTCAACCCGCAGGTGTTTATCCAGCCCACGCAGCGCAGCCGCCAAAGGCTCCAGCGGTGAAACGCCGAGCCCCCAGCCGGGTAGCAGAATAAGACGATCACGCATGACTTGGCTCCGGTCCCAGTTGTGCAAAACAATCGGCCAGTGCGTTTAACAATAGCTGCACCTGCGCCTCGCTGTGGGCAGCGGTCAGCGTCACACGCAAACGTGCGCTGCCGGCAGGCACTGTCGGTGGTCGGATCGCGGTCACCATCAGGCCGCGCTCGCGCAACATCTGCGACAGGTGAACGGCGCGGCCGGCGTCGCCAATCATAATCGGTTGGATCGGCGTAAAGCTGTCCATCAATGCCAGGCCAATCTGCTCGGCACCCTGGCGGAACTGGCGGATCAACGTATTGAGATGCTCACGGCGCCAATGTTCGCTGCGTAGCAACTCAAGGCTTTTGAGCGTCGCACAGGCCAGCGCGGGCGGCTGACTGGTGGTGTAAATATAAGGACGGGCGAACTGAATCAGACTTTCGATGAGCTCTTCACTACCGGCCACAAACGCGCCAGCGGTGCCAAAAGCCTTGCCAAGGGTGCCGACCAAGACCGGTACATCATCCTGACTCAGACCGAAATGCTCAACAATCCCACCGCCATTGGCGCCCAACGGGCCAAAACCGTGCGCGTCGTCAACCATCAGCCACGCGCCTTTAGCCTTGGCTTCCCGGGCCAGGGCCGGTAAATCGGCGACATCGCCGTCCATGCTGAACACGCCGTCGGTCACCACCAGCGTGTTGCCGGTGGCCTTTTCAAGACGCTTGGCCAGGCTAACCGCATCGTTGTGCAAATAGCGATTGAAGCGCGCGCCGGACAACAGGCCAGCATCCAGCAACGAGGCGTGATTGAGCCGGTCTTCAAGCACCGTATCGCCCTGCCCCACCAGCGCCGTGACGGCGCCGAGATTGGCCATGTAACCGGTAGTGAACAGCAACGCCCGCGGGCGACCGGTCAAGTCAGCCAGGGCCTCCTCCAGCGCATGATGCGGGCTGCTGTGACCGATGACCAAATGCGAGGCTCCGCCGCCGACGCCCCAACGGGTCGCCCCAGCGCGCCAGGCTTCGATCACTTGCGGGTGATTGGCCAGCCCCAAGTAGTCGTTGTTACAGAACGCCAGCAACGGCTGACCGTCGACTACCACTTCCGGGCCTTGAGGGCTCTGGAGCAACGGGCGCTGGCGATAAAGATTTTCGGCACGACGGGCAGCAAGGCGTGCGGCGAGATCGAAGGACATGCGGGCCTCGTTGGGCGGAATTCAGAAGTGATCGCAACACCTTATGGGAGCGGGCTTGCTCGCGAAGAAGTCCACACAACCAACATAGACGTTGACTGTAAGGTCGCTTTCACGAGCAAGTTCGCTCCCACAGGGTTTCGCATTCCGTCAGAAGGATCGGCGGACGCTTCAGACAGCCGCGTTATAAAACTGCTCGCTGCTCTTCTGCTCCACCAGGGCCTGCTCAATGGCGGCCTGATGCACTTCGTCGGCATGTTCTTCGCGGGCTTCCGGCAGGATGCCGAGGCGCGAGAACAACTGCATGTCCTTGTCAGCCTGCGGGTTGGCAGTGGTCAGCAGCTTGTCGCCGTAAAAAATCGAGTTAGCTCCGGCAAAGAAGGCCAGCGCCTGCATCTGCTCGTTCATCGCTTCGCGGCCAGCGGACAGGCGCACGTGGGATTGCGGCATCAGGATGCGGGCGACAGCGAGCATGCGGATGAAATCGAACGGGTCGATGTCGTCGGCATTTTCCAGCGGCGTACCCGCTACTTTGACCAGCATGTTGATCGGCACCGACTCCGGATGCTCCGGCAGGTTGGCCAACTGGATCAGCAAGTTGGCCCGGTCGTCGAGAGACTCACCCATGCCCAGAATGCCGCCGGAGCAGATCTTCATTCCCGACTCACGCACGTAGGCTAACGTTTGCAGGCGCTCGCCGTAGGTGCGCGTGGTGATGATGCTGCCGTAGAACTCCGGCGACGTATCGAGGTTGTGGTTGTAGTAGTCCAGACCGGCATCAGCCAGCGCGACGGTCTGGTCCTGATCGAGACGACCGAGGGTCATGCAGGTTTCCAGGCCCATGGCTTTCACGCCCTTGACCATCTCCAGCACGTAAGGCATGTCTTTGGCAGACGGGTGCTTCCACGCCGCCCCCATGCAGAAACGCGTCGAACCGATGGCCTTGGCACGAGCAGCCTCTTCGAGGACTTTCTGCACTTCCATCAATTTTTCTTTTTCCAGGCCGGTGTTGTAGTGACCGGACTGCGGACAATATTTGCAATCTTCCGGGCAGGCGCCGGTTTTGATCGACAGCAGCGTCGAGACTTGAACCCGATTAGCGTCGAAATGCGCGCGGTGCACCGTCTGCGCCTGGAACAGCAGGTCGTTGAATGGCTGAACGAAGAGTGCTTTGACTTCGGCCAAAGACCAGTCATGACGCAGAGTTGCAGTGGTGCTGGCGCTCATGGGTGTTTCCTTGTTTATGCTTGGCTAGCGACTGGGGAATGGAATACCCACAGGCGCGACACGGATGTTCGGCATATTTAAGGAAGAGCGATGCGCTGTCAACCACGATACGAAGGACCGGTCTACATCTGGTTAAAAAACAAACAAATCTGTTTGCTGTGCTCAGAGCCTTGTGATTTCGCAACGCCCATCTGCACGGCCTGCGAAACCGAACTGCCCTGGCTCCGTAATCATTGCCAGTGCTGCGCCCTGCCCTTGCCCAACTCGGGCCTGACGTGCGGCCAGTGCCTGCGACAGCCGCCGGCGTTCGAAAGGGTTATTGCGCCCTGGACCTACAGCTTTCCGATCGACACGCTGATCACTCGCTTCAAACACAGCGCCAAGTGGCCGTTTGGCAACCTGCTCGGCGAACTGCTCGTGCAGTTCCTGCATCATCGCTTCGATGAGGACTTGGAGCGACCCGACGCCCTGATCCCGGTACCATTGGCCACAAAACGCCTGCGCCAACGCGGCTTCAATCAAGCTGCGATGCTCGCCCGATGGCTCAGCGAAGGCCTGAGTATCCCTTGCGATGAAAACCTGTTGCTGAGGATTCAGGACACCAGCGCCCAACAGGAACTGAACGCCCAGGCCCGCCAGCGAAACCTGCGAAACGCCTTCGCCCTTAAGTCCGACGTGCCGGTCGCGGGCCGTCATCTGGCCCTGATTGATGACGTGCTGACCACCGGCGCCACCGCGCAAACAGTGGCCCGCCTGCTGATGGACGCCGGAGCGGCCCGGGTCGATGTCTATTGCCTGGCCCGCACCCCAAAACCCGGTGACACGGTTTAACTAAAGAGCGCAAACCTTGTGGGGGAACTTGTTCGCGAAGGCGTCATTACCGTCAACTTCAATGTTGACTCCTATGGCCACATCGCGAGCCGGCACACTCCGACAGCGATTGCAGCCCGACTTGACTCCCACGCCACAAGCCCCCAACGTCGTCCCATTGCCACAACCCAAAGCCCCCAGCCATGTCCTTGCCTACGTTGTTGTCCCAGCACATTGTCCGTCGCCCACAGCGCATTGCCCTGCTGCAACACATCGCCGAACAGGGCTCGATCACCCGTGCGGCGAAAAGCGCCGGGCTGAGTTACAAGGCAGCGTGGGATGCCATCGATGAACTGAACAACCTCGCGCACAAACCCTTGGTGGAACGTAGCGTCGGCGGTAAGGGCGGTGGTGGCGCCAAATTGTCCAGCGAAGGCGAACGGGTGTTACGCCTGTATAAGAAGCTGCAAGCGTTGCAGGCGCAGGTGCTTGAGGCTGCCGAAGAGGCCAGCGACCTGGACCTGCTCGGTCGGCTGATGCTGCGAACCAGCGCCCGCAACCAATTGCACGGCAAGGTCGCGACCATTGAATCCCAGGGCCACAATGACCGCATCCGCCTGGAACTGGCCGAAGGCTTGAGCATCCATGCGCACATCACCCACGACAGCACCTTACGCCTAGCGCTGCAAACCGGCACCGAAGTCGTCGCGCTGATCAAGGCCGGCTGGCTGGAAGTGTGGGATATCGATCATGTAGAAACAGTTGGCAACAATTGTCTGAAGGGCACCATTGAGGCGATTCTCGACGCCGAAAACGGTCCCAGCGAAGTGCGCATTGCCCTGTCAAACGGCCTGATACTCTGCGCTCTGGCCGAACCACAGCAACTGCGCGCCCAAGGCCTCGCCGTCGACAAAGCGGTACACGTGCAATTCGCACCGTCCAACGTCCTGCTAGGCACACCGCTGTGAAACAAAAGCTTCATTGAGGCTCATTAAGGTGACTGCAAAAACCAGCAGGGAGCCTGTTATGAGCCTATTAGAAGACAACCAACCCACCGACCTCGAAACCATGGTCGGCCTCAGTCGTCGCGGTTTCATCGGCGCCGGTGCCCTTTGCGGTGCAGCGATGTTCCTCGGTGGCAACCTGCTGAGCCGCAGCGTGCTGGCGGCCAGTGTCAGCGCAGGTTCCGGCAAACTCCTCGGCTTCAACAGCATCCCTGCCGCCACCGCCGACGCGATCAGCCTGCCGCCCGGCTACACCTCATCGGTGCTGATCAGTTGGGGCCAACCCCTGCAAAAGAACGGCCCAGCGTTTGACCCCAGTGGCAACGGCACGGCGGTAGCCCAGGAAGTCCAGTTCGGCGACAACAACGATGGCATGAGCCTGTTCGCCTTTCCCGGCGACCACGATCGGGCGCTGATGGCGATCAACAACGAATACACCAACTACCGCTACCTTTACCCACACGGCGGCCTGCCGAAATCGGCCGAAGAGGTGCGCAAGGCCCAAGCCTGCGAGGGCGTCTCGGTGATCGAAGTACAACGTCGACGGGGTCAATGGGCGTTCGTTCAGGGCTCGCGTTACAACCGACGCATCCACGGCAACTCGCCGATCAGCCTGAGCGGTCCGGCGGCCGGCCACGCGCTGCTTCAAACCAGCGCCGACCAACACGGCAAGAACGTCCTCGGCACCTTCCAGAACTGCGCCAACGGTAAAACACCGTGGGGCACTTACCTGACGTGCGAGGAAAACTTCACTGACTGCTTCGGCAGCAGCAACGCCCAGCAGACGTTCGACGCCGCGCAAAAACGCTACGGTGCCTCGGTCGCCAGCCGCGAGATTAACTGGCATCAACACGACCCACGCTTCGACCTGGCGAAGAACCCCAACGAACTGAATCGTCACGGTTGGGTGGTGGAAATCGATCCCTTTGACCCGCAATCGACCCCGGTCAAGCGCACCGCGCTGGGCCGTTTCAAGCATGAAAATGCCGCCCTTGCACAAACCAATAACGGTCGTGCCGTGGTCTACATGGGCGACGACGAGCGCGGTGAATTCATCTACAAATTCATCAGCCGCGACCCGATCAACCACCGTAACCCCAAGGCCAACCACGGCCTGCTGGACCATGGCACGTTGTACGTGGCGCGCTTCGACGCGGGCGACGGCAACGCCGATCACCCCAAAGGCCAGGGCCAATGGATTGAACTGACCCACGGCAAAAATGGCCTCGACGCCAGCAGCGGTTTTGCCGATCAGGCCGAGGTGCTGATTCACGCGCGTCTTGCCGCCAGCGTCGTGAGCGCCACGCGCATGGACCGCCCGGAATGGATCGTCGTCAGCCCTACGGACGGCCAGGTGTATTGCACCCTAACCAACAACGCCAAGCGCGGCGAAGACGGCCAACCCGTCGGCGGCCCTAACCCTCGCGAGAAAAACGTCTACGGGCAAATCCTGCGATGGCGCACCGACGGTGACGATCATGGCTCTAAAACCTTTGCCTGGGACCTGTTTGTAGTAGCCGGTAATCCGGGCGTTTACGCTGGCACGCCGAAGGGCGGTTCATCGAACATCACGCCGCAGAACATGTTTAACAGCCCTGATGGCCTGGGGTTCGACAAGGCCGGACGCTTGTGGATATTGACTGACGGCGATTCGAGCAATACCGGTGACTTTGCCGGCATGGGCAATAACCAGATGCTTTGCGCCGATCCGGTCAGCGGTGAAATCCGCCGGTTCATGGTCGGTCCGATTGGCTGTGAGGTCACCGGGATCAGCTTCTCGCCGGATCAGAAGACCCTGTTTGTCGGGATTCAGCATCCAGGCGAAAACGGCGGTTCGACGTTCCCCGAGCATCTGCAAAATGGCAAGCCACGCTCTTCGGTGATGGCTATCACGCGTGAAGATGGCGGGATCGTCGGCGCCTGACCGGGCCTCTTCGCGGGCAAGCGCGCTCCCACAGGGTTATGTGTTCGCACAGCCAGTGCAGGAGCGGGCTTACTCGCGAAAGCGTCAGCCAAGGCAGACTCATCTCAAGCTCAACCACTATCCAAGCCCCGTCTGCGCTACCATGCTTGGCCGGACGCGGCAGCCTGCTGCGCGCAGGAGTCAGCATGGCCCACCCGTTTGCAACCCTCACCCCAGACCTCGTGCTCGATGCTGTCGAAAGCATCGGCTTTCTCAGCGACGCGCGCATTTTGGCGCTCAACAGCTACGAGAACCGCGTCTACCAGGTCGGCATCGAAGACTCCGAGCCGCTGATCGCCAAGTTCTATCGCCCGCAGCGCTGGACCAACGAAGCGATTCTCGAAGAGCATCAGTTCACCTTCGAACTCGAAGGCTGCGACGTGCCGGTCGTTGCACCGATGATTCACAACGGTGCGAGCCTGCACGAACACGCCGGATTCCGTTTCACCCTGTTTCCTCGCCGTGGTGGCCGTGCGCCAGAGCCAGGCAATCTCGATCAGTTGTACCGCTTGGGCCAACTGCTCGGGCGTTTGCACGCCGTCGGTGCGACCAAGCCGTTCGAACACCGTGAAGCATTGGGCGTGAAGAATTTCGGTCACGACTCGCTGAACACGTTGTTAGAGGGCAATTTCGTCCCCAAAAGCCTGCTGCCAGCCTACGAGTCCGTCGCCCGCGATCTGCTCAAGCGTGTGGAAGAGGTCTACAAGGCCACGCCGCACCAGAACATCCGCATGCACGGTGATTGCCACCCAGGCAACATGATGTGCCGCGATGAGATGTTCCACATCGTCGACCTCGACGACTGCCGTATGGGCCCGGCGGTGCAGGATATCTGGATGATGCTGGCCGGTGATCGTCAGGAATGCCTCGGGCAGTTGTCGGAATTGATGGACGGCTATAACGAGTTCCACGACTTCGACCCCCGTGAACTGGCGCTCATTGAACCGTTACGGGCGTTGCGCCTGATGCACTACAGCGCTTGGCTGGCGAGGCGTTGGGACGACCCGGCGTTCCCACACAGCTTTCCGTGGTTTGGCAGCGAGCGCTACTGGGGCGATCAAGTGCTGGCATTGCGTGAGCAGTTGTCGGCGCTCAATGAAGAACCGCTAAAACTCTTCTGACTATTACAGATCCCATGTGGGCAAGCGCCTGCTCGCGATGACGGCGGCATACCCAGCCCATTAGAGGCTGATAAACCGCTACCGCGAACAGACTTGCCCCACAAGGTCGGCGACCACTCCTACAAATCTCCTTACAATCATCACGTTGTTAGTTGCCTACACAAGGATTCTGCATGCAAGCCGCCAACCCGCGTCGCGGGTACATTTTGGGCCTTACCGCCTACATCATCTGGGGACTGTTCCCGCTCTACTTCAAAGCCATTGCCTCCGTCCCAGCCGTAGAAATCATCATCCATCGGGTGCTGTGGTCCGCACTGTTCGGCGCCTTGTTGCTCATGGTCTGGAAGCATCCGGGCTGGTGGCGCGAGTTGCGCGACAACCCCAAACGGTTGGCGATCCTGGCCCTGAGCGGCACGTTGATCGCGGCCAACTGGCTGACTTACGTGTGGTCGGTGAACAACGGACGCATGCTCGAAGCCAGCCTCGGTTACTACATCAACCCGCTGGTGAACGTACTGCTAGGGATGTTAATCCTCGGTGAGCGGCTACGGCGCATGCAGTGGCTGGCGGTGGCGCTCGCTGCGGCCGGGGTGGCGCAACAAGTATGGCAAGTCGGCAGCCTGCCATGGGTCTCTCTGGTGCTCGCGCTGACCTTCGGTTTCTACGGACTGATCCGTAAGCAAGCGCCGGTCAAAGCCTTGCCTGGCCTGGTGGTGGAAACCTGGATGCTGGTGCCGATTGCCGTCGCCTGGCTATTGTTCAATCAGACGGCGGCCAGCGCACAACCTGAATTCTGGACCACTTCCCAGGCCTGGTGGCTGGTCGCGGCCGGTCCCGTCACGCTGGTGCCGCTGGTGTGTTTCAACGCCGCAGCGCGGCATTTGCCCTACACCACTTTAGGATTTCTCCAGTACCTGGCGCCGACGCTGGTACTGCTGCAAGCCGTTCTGCTGTTTGGCGAGCATTTGTCTTCCAGCACGCTGGTGGCGTTTATCTTTATCTGGGCCGGCTTGGCGGTTTACAGCGTCGATGCCTGGATGAGTTTGCGCCGACGTCGCTGATCAGAAAATGTACAACCCGCCACAGGCCACGTCGTTCGTGGCCTGCATTAAACCGTCCCAAGGTTATCCACAATGTGATCCCCGGCGTTTGTGTGCAACTTATTGAAACGGCTGATTTTTCGATCAAATCCTGAAGAGCTGCCGCCGACGGCGCCTGGCGAGTAATCTCTACCGGTTATCCACAGGCAGGAGCACGCGTAATCTGGATAACCCGTTCAAGGCTCGCTGCGCAGCACCAGCTCAACCATCAAATCATCCGCCAACGTTTCCAGGCGCGACTGCAGCACATCCAGCGACAACGTCAGCGGCACCGCCAGAATGGCTTCGGCGTGGAACAGCAGCTCACTGCTCATCGGCGCCGGGCGCACCTCCGTCACCAGTCGCTCGAGGTTCACGCCCTGCTCGCTCAACAAACGAGTGATGTCGCGCACGATCCCCGGCCGATCATTGCCCACCAGCTCCATGGCGATCGGCTTCCAGGTGCAGGACTGCTCGATACCACTTTCAGCAATCAACACTCGAATCCCCTGAGCGGACAACGCTTGTAAGGCATCGACCAATTCATCGTAGGCCTCGGCCGGCACCCCCACCCGAAGAATCCCAGCGAACTGCCCAGCCATACGCGACATGCGGCTCTCCAGCCAATTTCCGCCGTGTTCAGCGATACATTGGGCAATGTGCTCGACCTGACCAGGCTTGTCCGGGGCGAATACGGTGAGTACCAGATGGTCCATGGCGAAGCCCTCTTTTGTTATAGAAAGAGAAGTATAGGCAAGGGATGTTGCGGCGCTGAAGGAACGAGACTTACCCGCGAACGGAGTGCTGCCGCCCCCTGCCAAAACACCAATCGTGTACAAGTTTTTATATTTAACTGGAACAATCTGTTAGTTTTTTGAGAACATCCCGTGCCCTGACGTGACTGCAATGCGTCACGGGGTCGCAGAACGACGTAATTAGTCTAATTTTCACAACCGCAATTCATCATGTAGTATGCCGCTGCGCGCACTACATAACGTTGGATCGATGTCTGCCGCAGGCGCAGTCGCAACCCTGAAAACCCCGTCAGCATGGCTCCCGGCCTTTGATTGGAACAACCCCAGCCGCCAGCAATGGCATGTACTGGTAGACGGGTTTGTGGTTTAAATGGCCAGAGGCTTCATTGTCAAAATTGAAGAGCTGAAAAGCGAAATAGCTGAGCAGAGTGAGGCAAGCAATGACTGAACACGTTCAAGTCGGTGGCCTGCAGGTCGCCAAAGTCCTGTTCGACTTCGTGAACAACGAAGCCATTCCCGGTACCGGCCTCACCGCCGATAAGTTCTGGGCCGGCGCCGACAAGGTCATTCATGACCTGGCGCCGAAGAACAAAGCCCTACTCGCCAAGCGCGATGATCTCCAGGCGCGTATCGATGGCTGGCACCAATCCCGTGCGGGTCAACCCCACGACGCCGTGGCCTACAAAGCCTTCCTGCAAGACATCGGTTATCTGCTGCCAGAAGCGGCTGATTTCCAGGCAACGACGCAAAACGTCGATGAAGAAATCGCCCGCATGGCCGGCCCGCAACTCGTTGTGCCAGCGATGAACGCGCGCTTCGCGCTCAATGCCTCCAACGCCCGCTGGGGTTCGCTATACGACGCGCTCTACGGCACCGATGCCATTAGCGAAGCTGACGGCGCGGAAAAAGGCAAAGGCTACAACAAGGTTCGCGGCGACAAGGTCATCGCCTTCGCTCGGGCCTTCCTCGACGAAGCCGCGCCCCTGGCGGCGGGCTCTCACGTCGACTCCACAGGCTACAAGATCGTTGAAGGCAAACTGGTTGTCAGCCTCAAGGGTGGCAGCAACAGCGGCCTGCGCAACGATGCACAACTTATCGGCTTTCACGGCGACACCGCCGCCCCCACCGCTATCCTGCTGAAAAACAACGGCCTGCACTTCGAAATCCAGATCGATGCCAACACCCCGGTCGGCCAGACCGATGCCGCTGGCGTCAAAGACATCCTGATGGAAGCCGCGCTCACCACCATCATGGACTGTGAAGACTCCGTCGCCGCCGTCGATGCCGATGACAAAGTGCTGATCTACCGCAACTGGCTCGGCCTGATGAAGGGCGATCTGTCAGAAGAAGTATCCAAGGGCGGTCAGACCTTTACTCGCACCATGAATACCGACCGCACCTATACCGGCCTCGATGGCAGCGAATTGAGCCTGCACGGTCGCTCACTGTTGTTCGTGCGCAACGTGGGGCACCTGATGACCATCGATGCGATCCTCGACAAAGACGGCAACGAAGTGCCAGAAGGCATTCTCGATGGCCTGCTGACTTCGCTGGCCGCCATCCATAGCCTCAACGGTCATAACTCGCGCAAGAACAGCCGTACCGGCTCGGTCTATATCGTGAAGCCGAAGATGCACGGTCCAGACGAAGCAGCGTTCACCAACGAGTTATTTGGTCGCATCGAAGACGTACTCGAGCTGCCGCGCAACACCCTGAAAGTAGGGATCATGGACGAGGAGCGCCGGACCACGGTCAACCTCAAGGCCTGTATCAAGGCTGCCAGCGAGCGCGTGGTGTTCATCAACACCGGCTTCCTCGACCGCACCGGCGACGAAATCCACACGTCCATGGAAGCCGGGCCAATGGTTCGCAAAGCGGACATGAAGGCTGAGAAATGGATCGGCGCCTACGAAAACTGGAACGTCGATATCGGTTTGAGCACCGGCCTGCAAGGCCGTGCGCAGATCGGTAAAGGCATGTGGGCGATGCCGGATCTGATGGCGGCGATGCTCGAACAGAAAATCGCGCACCCGATGGCCGGCGCCAACACCGCTTGGGTCCCATCGCCTACCGCTGCCGCGCTGCATGCACTGCACTATCACAAGGTTGATGTGTTTGCCCGTCAGGTCGAACTGGCCAAACGTCCTCGCGCATCGGTGGACGACATCCTGACCATACCGTTGGCCGTGAACCCGAACTGGACACCAGAACAGATCAAGAACGAACTGGACAACAATGCCCAGGGTATTCTCGGCTACGTGGTGCGTTGGATCGATCAGGGCGTGGGTTGCTCGAAAGTGCCGGACATCAACGACATTGGCCTGATGGAAGACCGTGCAACGCTGCGTATTTCCAGCCAGCACATCGCCAACTGGCTGCGTCATGGCATCGTCACTGAAGCTCAAGTGATGGAAAGTCTCAAGCGCATGGCACCGGTGGTTGACCGTCAGAACGCCAACGACCCGCTCTACCGTCCGCTGGCACCGAACTTCGACAACAACATCGCCTTTCAGGCGGCAGTCGAATTAGTGATCAAAGGCACGCGGCAGCCGAACGGCTATACCGAGCCGGTTCTGCACCGTCGTCGTCGCGAGTTCAAGGCTGCCAACGGCCTGTAACCAAGCGTTGACACCGAACATGAAAAAGCCCTGATCTTTCGGTCAGGGCTTTTTCATTTGCGATCCACGCAAAACATGGGGGCAATCACCGCTAAGGCTCCATTCCCAGTTCATGCTTGACCAGTTCCAGCAACTTGTCGGTGTTGATCGGCTTTAACAGAAAGTCCACCACACTCAAATGCATCGCAGCAATCGCATCTTTCACGTCGGCGTCACCGGAGACGATGATGATCGGCAATGCTGCCCGTACCGACTCCCGAACCTGACGAATCAGCTCCAGACCATCGACATGCCCCATGCGCAGGTCGGTGATCACTAGGCCAATCGAAGGTGTTGTGTCCAACAGTTTGAGTGCCGTTTCGCCACTGGCAGCAGTCATGGAGCGCACGCCGTCCATGGCAAGAATCTCAGATAGCAACTCGCGAGCATCTTTATCGTCATCGACGATCAAAACGCGCTGCGGTGGCAAGTCAGGCTCCTGCATGATGGCACTCAGCGCCTCGCGCTCAGCGTCACTTAAAATATCGTGGTCGGACATGGTTCTCTCTACATTTCCAGTTCAATCCCCTAGCACAATGGTCAGACATTGCTAAGCAGAGCTTTAATGTGCACTTCGTCGGATAATTTTCATAGCGAAAATATGTGCGTTTTTTGTACACAACCTGTGTCAGGGCTGACCGACATCACTGTACGTGCAGCGAATACCTAGACTTACGTCCAATGGGCACCCCGCGCTCGGGGGCCGACCATAGCTGCAACCATCCGACAACAACAATTCGAAAAAGACTGCGGTAATAAGTGATGAGTAAAGCGGACGCCTTCACCCAGGCAGGGAAAACCGCGGTGTTGCAGAACATCCAGGGCACTTTGCAGTTCCTTCAGCGCTTCCCGCCCTTCAATCAGATGGAACATGCTCATTTGGCCTACCTGGTCGAGCAATGCCAGCTGCGATTCTACGGTCCCGGCGAGAGCATCATCAAACCCGCCGATGGCCCGGTCGAGCATTTCTACATCGTCAAACAGGGCCGAGTCGTCGGCGAGCGCCCGCACACGGCAAAGGGCGGCACTGAAACCACCTTCGAAATAACCACAGGGGAATGCTTTCCCTTAGCCGCATTGCTGGGCGAACGAGCGACCCGAACCGAGCATCTGGCGGCTGAAGACACCTTTTGCCTGCAATTGAACAAACTGGCGTTCATCAAATTGTTCGCCCTCTCCAACTCGTTTCGCGACTTTGCCTTGCGTGGGGTTAGCAGCCTGCTGGATCAGGTCAACCAGCAGGTCCAGCAAAAAGCCGTGGAAACCCTTGGCACTCAATACTCGTTGAACACTCGGCTCGGCGAACTGGCCATGCGTCATCCGGTGACGTGTAGCCCGGCCACGCCCTTGCGTGAAGCCGTGACCTTGATGCATGAGCAGCAGGTCGGCAGCATTGTCATCGTCGACGAGCAAAAAGCCCCCTTGGGGATTTTCACCCTGCGCGATCTGCGCCAAGTGGTGGCCAACGGCACCAGCGACTTCAATGAAGCCATCGCACGGCACATGACCCAGGCGCCGTTTTTCCTGACCCCCGATCACAGCGCCTTCGACGCCGCCATTGCCATGACCGAGCGACACATCGCCCACGTCTGTCTGGTAAAAGATCAGCGCCTGTGTGGCGTGGTGTCCGAGCGCGATCTGTTTTCCCTGCAGCGAGTCGATCTGGTGCATCTGGCGCGCACTATTCGCAGCGCCCAGAAGGTCGAGAACCTGGTGGCGATTCGCGGCGAGATCAGCCAGCTGGTGGAACGCATGCTCGCCCACGGCGCGTCCTCAACCCAGATTACTCACATCATTACGTTGCTTAACGATCACACGGTGTGCCGCGTCATCGAACTGACCCTGGCCGAAAAAGGCGACCCTGGCGTGCCATTCAGTTGGCTATGTTTTGGCAGCGAGGGTCGCCGCGAGCAGACACTGCACACCGATCAGGACAACGGCATTTTGTTCGAGGCCCGGGACGCCGCCCATGCCGCCGAGATTCGCGGCAAGCTGTTGCCCATTGCCCAGCAGATCAATCAGAGCCTGGCGCTCTGCGGCTTTACCTTGTGCAAAGGCAACATCATGGCCGGCAACCCCGAGCTGTGTTTGTCCCGGATCGAGTGGGCACGGCGGTTTGCGGCGTTTATCCGCGAGGCGACGCCGGAGAACCTGTTGAGTTCAAGCATCTATTTCGACCTGCGGGTAGTCTGGGGCGACGAACAAGGCTGCGAGCAACTGCGCCGGGGCATTCTCGATCAGGTCGGCGACAATCGACTGTTCCAGCGCATGATGGCCGAAAACGCCTTGCGTAACCGACCGCCTGTAGGACGCTTTCGCGAGTTTGTTCTAGCCCGTAAAAACGGTGAAAAGGCCACCCTCGACCTGAAGGTGCAAGGCCTCACCCCGTTTGTCGACGGCGCACGCCTGCTGGCACTGGCCCACGGCATCGCGACCAACAACACCCAGGAACGCTTCCGGCAACTGGTGGCCAAAGAGGTCATCGAGCGCCTGGACGGCGCGGCGTATGAAGAGGCGTATCACTTCATCCAGCAAACACGCATGCAGCAACATCAACTGCAAATCCGCGAGAACCTGCCCTACTCCAACCGGGTGGACCCGGATAGCCTCAATCATCTGGACCGGCGCATCCTGCGTGAATCGCTGCGCCAGGCGCAACGCCTGCAAAGCAGCCTGACGCTGCGGTATCAGCTATGAGTTTGTTTTCATGGCTGCGGCCCGCAACGCCCCTGCTGGCCGCCGAGCTGCAACAGCGCCTGCAACACTTGCCGCCGATGCCCGAACTAAGTGAATGCAGCCTGCGAGAGCAACGTTGGGTGGTGCTCGACCTGGAAACCACCGGGCTGAATCTGAACAAGGACCGTGTGTTATCCATCGGCGCGGTGGTGATCGAGGACGGCGCCATTGATTTCAGCCAGCAGTTTGAACGCACCTTGCAATGTGCCGACATGAAGCTAGCCCCCAGCGTGTTGATTCACGGTCTTGGCCCCAGTGCAATTGCTGCCGGCAGCGATCCGGCCCAGGCCTTGCTGCAATTCATGGAGTTCGTGGGCGACAGCCCGCTGCTGGCGTTTCATGCTCCGTTCGATCAGCACATGCTCGGGCGCGCGCTCAAAGATCATCTGGGCTACAAGCTGCAACATACGTTTCTGGATGTAGCAGACATCGCCCCGCTGCTGTGCCCGCAGGCGAACATCCGCGAGGCCGGGCTTGATGAGTGGATCAACTGGTTCAAGCTGCAGGTGTTCGAACGTCACAACGCCAGTGCCGACGCGTTGGCGACTGCGGAGCTGGCACTGATTCTGTTCAGTCGAGCGCGCCAGCAACAGATTCATAGCCCCTTGAACCTGCAACAGCGGTTGAACCAGTGGAAACGCCGACAGCAGGCGCCTTCCTTCTAGCCCCCCCCGCACAAAAGCCACCCGACCAGCGTCAATTGCTTACCTCTCCCGCCTCTGCCAGAATCGCGAACTATTCTCGTTAGTTAACGTTTCCCAATCGGTAATGCGCTGTGTCGTCAGTCCCAAGCCCTCAAAATGTGCTCGTTGGTGCGTTGTATCGCGACCACCGTGGCTGGCTGCTGGCTTGGTTGCGGCGCAACGTCGCCTGTCCGCAACGGGCCGAAGACCTGAGCCAGGACACATTCGTGCGACTGTTGGGGCGCGATGAACTGCACGCACCACGCGAACCGCGAGCATTTTTGGTGGCGATTGCCAAGGGCCTGCTGTTCGACTACTTCCGCCGTGCCGCGCTGGAGCAGGCCTACCTCACCGAACTGATGCGAGTCCCCGAAGGCGAGCAACCCTCGGTGGAAGAGCAGCAACTGATTCTCGAGGACCTTAAAGCGATAGACCGCCTATTGGGCCGGTTGTCGAGCAAAGCCCGGGCAGCGTTTCTCTATAACCGCCTTGACGGCCTCGGCCACGCCGAAATCGCCGAGAAACTCGGCGTTTCGGTGCCACGCGTGCGTCAGTATCTGGCCCAAGGCATTCGTCAGTGCTACATCGCGCTCTACGGTGAACCGGTGTGACCCCGGTCAGTTCAAAACCGGTGTCGGCGCAGGTACTTGACGCCGCCATTGCCTGGCAATTGTCGTTGGACTGCGCAAACCCGGTCGAACGCGAAGAGTTCGCCAAATGGCACGGCGCCCACGAAGAACACGCTCGAGCGTGGCGCCAGTTAGGCATGCTCGATCAGCGTTTCAGCGTCGCCAGTGGTCCGGCGCGCACGGCGTTGCTGCAATCGCGAGCAAGTCTGCGCCGCCGCGTGCGCACGCTTGGCAGTGGCCTGGCCAGCGTCGTGGCGGTGATCGGCCTGACGCTGTTCGCCGGTGAGCGCTATCTGCCGATCGATTACTGGCTCGCAGACCAACGCACCGCCACCGGCGAACAACGCACCTTGCACCTGTCCGATGGCACGCAGATCAACCTCAACACCCACAGCGCGGTGGATGTGCGTTTCGATGACCAGCAGCGGCGGATCATCCTCCAGGAAGGCGAAATCCTCGTCGAAACCGGGCACGGCGATGCTCGGCCGTTTATCGTCGAAACTCGCGAAGGCCGCCTGCGGGCATTGGGCACGCGGTTCCTGGTCAAGCGCGAGGAACAAGCCACGCGCCTCAGCGTATTGCAATCGGCAGTGGCGGCCCGTCCCGAGTCCAGCACGCAAGAACAGATCCTGCACGAAGGTCAGCAGGTACTGATGCGCAACAACGGACTGGGGCCGATTGTGGCGCTCAGCCCAAGCGCCGATGCCTGGACGCGTGGCATGTTGGTGGTGGACAACGTGCGGCTGGAGGATCTGCTGCGCGAACTCGGCCGCTATCGTTTCGGGCACTTGGGCGTCGCGCCGCAGATTGCCGACTTGCGCATCACCGGCAGCTTCCCGCTGCATGACACCGACAAGGCACTGAGCGCACTGCTTCCGACGCTACCGGTGCAGATCGAGCAGCACACACCGTGGTGGGTAACGGTAGCCAAGGCTGACGTAAAACCCTAGCCCCTTACAGGGCAAACACACCCACCTGTGGACCGGTCCGCGAAGAGGCCATCCGCCAGATCGAACAACCGACAATCTGTTCCTGCTTGTTGCTGAATCGATATTAATCTCATCCCGCCCTATCACTTTTGCATTCTCGTCCGGCACCTAGGCAATTGAGAAATATTTCCATTCAGGAGCCGTCGTATGTCCCGCTCGCTTGACACCCTGTTGCGCCCCAGCTTACTGGCGGTCGCGATCGTCCTCTGCGCCCCTCTGACCAGCAGCCCGTTGATCGCCGCCGAACAGGCGTCCAGCGTGCGCGCCTACGACCTGCCCGCGGCGTCCCTGGCCAGCACACTGAACCAGATCGCCAGCCAGGCCGGCCTCGCACTGTCATTGAATCCGGCATTGGCGGCAGGCAAGACCTCGGCGCCGGTAAAAGGTCAGTTCGACGCCTCCTCGGCCCTGCGTGAAGCATTGCGCGGTACAGGCCTGCAACTGGAACAGAGCAGCGCCGGGACGTACAGCCTGGTGGCCGTGCCCGATGGCGTGATGGCTCTGCCGGAAACCGCCGTGATCGGCGTACAGGACGCTGAAAGCGCTTGGGGGCCAGTCGACGGTTATCTGGCTACCCGCACCGCCGCCGGCAGCAAAACCGACACGTCGCTGGTTGAAGCACCGCGTTCGATTTCGGTGGCAACGCGCGAACAAATGCAGGACCGCGGCGTGCAGAACCTCGATGACGCCGTGCGCTACATGCCTGGCATTGTCGCCAGCAGCTACGGCAGTGACACCCGCGCCGACTGGCTGCGCGTGCGCGGTTTCGAGCCGACACAGTTCCTTGATGGCCTGCCACTGCCAAAGGGCGTGTACGCCAACCCGAAAGTGGAGACCTGGGACCTGGACCGCGTCGCCCTGCTGCGCGGTCCGGCCTCGTCGGTCTACGGCCAGACGCCACCGGGCGGCTTGCTCGACATGGTCAGCCGCCGTCCCAGCGCCGAGTCCAGCCACGAAGTCCAGCTGCAATATGGCACTGACAATCATCGCCAGATCAATTTTGCCAGCACCGGCAAAATCGACGACGAAGGCCAGTTTCTCTACAGCCTCAGTGGCGTGCTACGCGACAGCGGCACCCAAATCGATCACATCGACAACACGCGCTACAACATCGCCCCCAGCATGAGGTGGAATATCGATGAGGACACCCAGCTCACCCTGCTGACGCAATTCACCCGCGACGATACCGGCATCACCAGCCAGTTCCTGCCGGTGCAGGGCACCAAAATCAAGAGTCCGTTCGGCGATATTGCGCACAACAAAAACCTCGGCGATCCGAACTGGGAATACTACGACCGCACGTATTACGCACTCGGCTATGCCTTCGAGCATCGTTTCAACGATGTCTGGCAGTTCAAGCAAAACCTGCGTTACACCAAGACCGATTTATCCTTCCAGGCCATTACGGTCGGTTCGTACCCTTACACCCAGGTCGACGCGCAAGGTAACGTCGGGCGCACCACCACCAGCGTCGATGAAGACATCAGCCAATTCGCCGTAGACAATAACTTCCAGGGCGACTTCGCCACCGGCGACCTTCGGCACACTCTGCTGATCGGCCTCGACCACCAACGCACCGGCTCCAACTACACCTCAATCTTTGGCAGCGCGCCGAGCATCAACGTTAACAACCCGATTTACGGCCAGCCGATAGAGCGACCGGCGCGGTCGACTGCGTATTACGACTACAACCAAAAAACCTATCAGAGCGGTGTGTACATTCAGGACCAGATGGCCCTCGACCAATGGCGCCTGACCCTGGGAGGTCGTGAAGACTGGGTACACTCTGCAACGACCTACTTCAACAAAGCCGACGCGACCAACACCGAGCGCAACAAAAACTTCAGCGCTAACGCGGCGATCAGCTACGTGTTCGACTCGGGCTTTGTGCCTTATCTGTCCTACGCCGAGTCGTTCCAGCCGGCCATGAACGCCAGCGCCTCGCCGACCGAATCGTTCAATCCCACCGAAGGCAAACAATGGGAACTGGGCATCAAGTACCAGCCGCCAGGCAGCAAGACCCTACTCAGCGCGGCGGTGTATGACCTGACCCAGAAAAACGTGTTGGTCACCACCACCGTGGCCGATATCCCGGTCACCAGCCAGACTGGCGAAGTGAAGGTCAAAGGCCTAGAGCTGGAAGCCGTTTCCGACGTCACCGACAACCTGAAAATCATCGCGGCCTACACGTTGGCCAAGTCCGAGGTGCAGAAGGGCGACTACAAAGGCAATCGTCTGCAACTGATGCCCAACCAGCAAGCCTCGCTGTGGACCGATTACACCTGGCACGCCGGCATGCTGGACGGCTTCGGCGTCGGCGCCGGCGTTCGCTACACCGGCAACACCTATGGCGATCAGGGCAACACCTGGCTGGGCAAGGCAGATGCCTACACCCTGTTTGACGCGTCGGTACATTACGACCTCGGGCGTCTGGACAACAGCCTCAAGGGAGCGTCCGTGGCGGTGAATGCCACCAACCTGTTTGACAAGGATTACCTCTCCACGTGTGACAGTTTCTATTGCTACTACGGCGACCAACGTAGCGTCGTCGCCAGTGCGACGTACAAGTGGTAATGGTTTGAGCTAAAACGCACCGCGACCCGGCCGTCCTCCCGAGGACGGCCGGGGTATTTCTGAAGGCCATCAAATGAAAAGTACAACCCTGCGCCGCTGGTCCTTCGTCCACACCTGGACCAGCCTGGTCTGCACCGTATTCCTGCTGATGCTGGCGCTGACCGGCCTGCCGCTGATCTTCCACCACGAGATCGACCACTTGCTGGGCGATGCGGCCGAACTGAAGCAGATGCCGGCCAACACCCCGCAGCTCGATTTGCAGCAGTTAGTGCGGGCGGCGGAAAAACATCGTCCAGGCGAGGTCATGCAGTATTTCGGCTGGGAGGACGAAGAGCCCAACGGGGTCGTCACGATCATGGCGCCCACCGCCGGCACCGAACCGAACTCATCCCATACGTTCATGCTCGACGCTCGCACCGGCGAAGCATTGGAGATGCCTTCGGCCAACGGCGGGCTGATGATGGTCATGTTGCGCCTGCACGTGGACATGTTCGCGGGCCTGCCGGGCAAGTTATTGCTGGCGTTCATGGGCCTGATGTTTGTCGTCGCCCTGGTTTCCGGGACGGTGCTGTACCTACCGTTCATGCGCCGCTTGAATTTCGCGACCGTGCGCCGAGATAAATCAACGCGTCTGCGCTGGCTCGACCTGCACAACCTGATTGGCATAGTGACGCTGACGTGGGCGTTGGTGGTGGGCGTGACCGGCGTGATCAGCGCCTGCACCGACTTACTGATCGCCGCGTGGCGTACCGACAGCCTGAGTGCGATGGTCGCACCCTACCGGGATGCCCCGCCGCTGTCGCAACTGGCGCCCGCCACGCGACTGCTCGACATCGCCAAAGCCGTCGCGCCGGGCATGCAGCCTGACTTCATAGCCTTCCCCGGCACACGGTTCTCCAGCGAACACCATTACGCCGTGTTCATGAAAGGCAGCACGCACCTGACGTCACACCTGCTGACGCCGGTACTGATCGACGCCAGCACCCTGCACGTCACCGCCGTGGCCCAAAGGCCTTGGTACATGGACGTCATGGGCATGTCGCAACCGCTGCACTTCGGTGATTACGGCGCCATGCCGATGAAAATCCTCTGGGCGGCCCTGGATCTGCTGCTGATCATCGTGCTTGGCAGCGGCGTTTACCTGTGGCTAGTGCGGCGCAAAACGGCCAAACCAGCCCGCAAAAAAGCGGAGACACGCCCATGAGACCGAGGTCATCGAATTTCTGGAAAGTCTTCACCCTCCCAACGGTGATTGCCCTGTTCAGCGCGGCGGGATTGTTCTCGGCACTGTTGGGGGACGGCATGTGGGATGCCTTGAGCTGGCTTGGCCTGGGCATCCCCGCCGCGGTGGCCTTGCGCGGGTTACTGCAACGTCGCTAACACCGGTCGTTGAGCCCTGCACCGGCTCAAATAACGCCAGTCATACGACGACAACCCGCCCCGCCTGTCGCTTCAACCCTCTGCGCTTCTGACATATCTGTTGACAACTTTATCCAGACACTCCTATAAAGGCGCATGTTGTACGACGACCTACAACAACGCCGCTCGACAGCCATAACAATAATTCAAAGAGTGACAGGCAAAATGACCGACCTTCGAAAGACCTCCGCTACAACTCCCTCTTGCGTCCCCTTAAGCAACACTCGTTCGATCCCGGACTAACCGCGTCACCGGACGGACTCAACTCCGTGCGGCATGGAATGCGACACCAAATAATCCAAAAATAATGGTGAAGTGATGAAAATCAAAGGCATCCGCTGGTGGATGGTCGGCCTGGTCACGGCTGGTCTGATGGTCAACTACCTGGCTCGCAATACCTTGTCAGTGGCCGCGCCGACCCTGATGAGCGAAATGAATATCTCCACCGAGCAGTATTCGCACATCGTGGTGGCGTGGCAGGTTTGCTACGCACTGATGCAACCGGTGGCCGGCTACATCATTGATGCCATCGGCACCAAAATGGGCTTCGCGATTTTCGCCTTCGCCTGGTCGATTGCCTGCGCGGCTGCCGCGTTGGCATCCGGCTGGCAAGGGCTTGCTGTTGTTCGTGGGCTGCTCGGCCTGACGGAAGCGGCGGGCCTGCCAGCAGCCGTCAAGGCGTCCACCGAATGGTTCCCGGCCAAGGAACGTTCGGTGGCCATCGGCTGGTTCAACATCGGCTCTTCGATTGGCGCACTGCTCGCGCCGCCGCTGGTGGTCTGGGCCATTTTGAACAGTGGCTGGGAGCTGGCATTTCTGATCGTCGGAGCCTTGGGCATTGCGTGGACGTTTCTGTGGCTGGTCCTCTACAAACACCCACGTGACCAAAAACGCCTGAGCGACGCCGAACGCGATTACATTCTCAGCGGCCAGGAAGACCACTTCAAAGATCCGATCTCGAAAAAAGGTAGCTGGAAGAAGATCATTGGCAGCCGCAACTTCTACGCCATTGCCAGTGCGCGGATGCTCTCCGAGCCAGCCTGGCAGACCTTCAACGCGTGGATCCCGCTGTACCTGATGACCGAACGGCACATGAACATCAAAGAGATTGCGATGTTCGCCTGGCTGCCGTTTCTGGCCGCCGACCTGGGCTGCATCTTGGGCGGCTACCTGAGCCCGTTCTTTCACAAACACTGCAACGTCTCACTGTTCACTTCACGCAAATTGGTGCTGCTGTTCGGGGCGTCCTGCATGATTGGCCCGGCCTGCATCGGCCTGGTAGCCAGTCCTTACACGGCGATTGCCCTGCTGTGCATCGGCGGTTTTGCGCACCAGACGTTGTCCGGCGCGTTGTACGCGATCACCTCGGACTCCTTCGGTAAAAACGAAGTGGCCACCGCCACCGGCATGGGCGGTATGTTCGGCTACCTCGGTGCAGCGGCCTTCACCTTGGTATTCGGTGTAATGGTGACCAAAATCGGCTACAGCCCTCTGTTCGTGGTGCTGGCGATTTTCGACATCGTCGCAGCGTTCATCGTCTGGACGGTGGCCCGCGAACTCAAGCCGCAACAGACAGTTCCAGGTCCGCAAGCTGAACCGCAGAACCTGCAACCCACTGCCTGAACCTGAAGAAGGCCCTGCGGGAGCGAGCCTGCTCGCTCCCGCACGGTTTCTGATCTTGAGCAATTGAGCCAACGCGCTATGCTGCCCGGCACTTCCTTTGACCGAGACGTTGCCATGTCCACTCCGAGCATGACCCTGTTCCACAATCCCGCCTCGCCCTTCGTGCGTAAAGTGATGGTGCTGCTCCATGAGACCGGTCAAACAGACCGCGTGGCGCTGCAAGCCAGCCAACTCAGCCCGGTCAGCCCGGTCAGCCCAGACCTTACGCTTAACGAAGACAACCCACTGGGCAAGATCCCGGCCCTGCGCCTGGCCGACGGTAGCGTGATCCACGACAGTCGGGTGATCCTCGACTATCTCGATCACCAGCACGTCGGTAACCCGCTGATTCCTCGCGACGGTCCTGCCCGCTGGCGTCGTCTGACCCTGGCCTCACTGGCCGATGGGATCATGGATGCAGCGGTGATGATTCGTTACGAACAAGCGCTGCGCGCCCCGGAGAAACAATGGCAACAGTGGCTTGATGCCCAGCGCGACAAAATCCGCCGCGTCCTGGCGCTGTTCGAAGCCGAGGCGATAGCCGAGCTGAGCAGCCATTTTGACGTGGCGGCGATCAGTGTGGCCTGTGCCTTGGGTTATCTGGATTTACGCCATGCCGATTTGGCATGGCGCGAGGTCAATCCGACACTGGCCGCGTGGTTTTCCGAGGTGAGTCAGCGGCCCTCGATGTTGGCGACGGTACCCAGGATTTAAACTTCACAGGCGGTACTCACCTTTTAGCCTTCGACAGCGATCCGACTTAACGGACACGTCCTACACCAAATATCGATTTGCCTGACTGCGCCCCTCTCTCGATCCACGCACAGTCCTATGCCTCCATCAAGGCATAGGGCTAAGGGAATGTTCAGCGCCGTTAATCTGCAGGTTGTCCGATTCAAGTTCGAAGGGTGGCGTCCATGACGTCACCCGCCAACCTCGCCGCCGCCGCAGCCTCCAAGACGCCCTTCGGCTCGCTCGGTGCCTGCCCGTTGCGCCAAACCCACGTGCAACTTCTGCCTTTACGCTACGCACTGGTAGAAGAAACCGTCGATCCCAGTGCTGATCTGAAATTGCCCTACGCCCTTCAAACCCGGCCGCTGGGCATTCGTATGCTGCGCGATGGCTGGCTGTACGTGATCGACAGCGTCACCGGCCACCTGAACGAGTATCGGGTGCTCAACGGACTGGTCAGCGCCTTGCTGCACAAGGGCGCCAAGGTCGATGGCGATCAGCGCACGGCCATCGAGGAGCGCCCGGCGCTGATTTTTTCAAGGCGCAGCACCTTGCACGTCAGTTTCGCCGAGGTGCAGTGGACCGCCGCCAAATGCGCGCAAGTGATCGACAGCCGCGAGGAGCGCGAGCACTTTATGCAGGCCGTCGATCTTGGCCCGGTGAACTGCGAAACCGGTGGCGAGCATTTGCTGACGGTGGCGCAAGGCAAGCAGTGGCTGGCAGAAATTGCGACGGTCCCGGCGCAGCAGGCTCAAGCCGAAAAAGAGCGCGCCGAGCTGCAAGCCAACTCGCCACCGGACGCCGTTCTATTGCCGACGGTACACGTCAACAATGCCCCCGAGCACGAACGCGAACCGTACCTGTGGGAGCAGCCGCGACGCTTTCGCGAAGCGCACATCGGCGAGTTTCTCGGACGGGTGCGCCCGGCGTATCAGGACGACACGCTGTTCCTGGTGGTCCAGGATGACCTCGGTGTGTTGCGCGACCTGGCCGACTATCAAAACACCGTGGTCGGTTGGGTCGACGCCTGGAGCAATGCCGAGCACAACGAGCGTAATTATTTGCTGGCGTGCTACATCGAATCCCTGAGCCAGCTCAGCCCGGCGGATGTTGAAAAACTGGGCGAAGTCAGCGACGACCCGACGGTCAATGCCCTGCTTGTCGATCTGCAACAGTTACCTGAGCCCACTCAGGAACGCACACGCAACGCCTTGCTGGATTACCTGAACAAGGGCGGCAAGGTCGAGCCAGCCGAGGGGCCAGCCCCACCGGAACTGGTGCAGTTGCGTAAGCAAGCCCAAGTCGACGTCCGGGAGATGCTCAAGTATCAGGGGAGTACGCCAGACTTCATCGCACAAAGGCTCGCCGTTGAGAGCGCGGACCGCGGTTACTACACCCGCCAGCACTTTTCGATGGCGCCCGCCGACTTCGTTGAGCGGCACCTCAAAACCCTGATCAAACTCGGCAAGGAGCAAAACAAACGCATTAAGGACGTGATCGAAGGCTCCACGTTCACGGGCAAACGCGGGGTCAACGATTTCATCGACCGCCCGGCCATGGACAGTGAGCTGTTTCAGCACCGCGCTGACGTCAGCCGCTGGAATCGCCTGCTTGAGCGCATCACCGACGACCGCACAACGCTGGTGTGTGCCGGTCGCTACCACCGCTCGGCCTGGTACTACGACGCGCATGAACCGCAGCAATTGGCCGAGGTTTTCGCGGCCGAATACGCCTGTCTCAACGACATTTGCCGCAGCGACCATGCCAGTGAAAAGATGCTGGGCTATCTGGAAAAACACCCGGAGTTGGCCCGGCCTGCGTTTTACACCTTGCCGCTGCGCGTGCGGTCTGAGCTGCTGGTGCAATACAGCCTGCTCTCCAATGCGGGGACCGGCCTGTACAGCAAGCTGCCAGACTGGTTGCAAACCCTGCAAAAAATCGAACAACCGCACCTGCCGGCCCTCGACGATATGCCCGAACACACCCGCGCCATGGCCGACGCGGTGCAACACAGCTACAGCCCGGCGCTCAACCTGGGCCTGAGCCGCGCACTGGAAGGTTTCGACCTGGCGGGTGGCAAAATCCCCGACCTCGACGAACTGTTCCGCCATCTGCCCAAAGCGTTGCCGGCGCGGATACTCGATGCGGCGAAAACCACCGGCGTGACGTTCACCCTGGCCACACCGGGCGAACACACGGCGCTGCAATCAGACATCAAGGACGTGCTCAGCGAGCGCGCCTACCTCAAAACCCTGACCCGTGAACGCAACCAGCTCACCCATAACAAAAACCTGCCGGGGCACAAAACCCAGCGCGCGGTTGAGTTGCAGACTGAAATCGTTCGGGTACGGGCACAGTTGACTCAACTGGAGGGCCGACTGGCGGGGGCATTGAGCCCGATTGCGGAACTGCCGGATCAGTCGGTACGCACCTACGGCGCCACACCGGCTCGGGCCGGGGTGACGGTGGTGTTTCCACCCGCGCAGCAGCAGGAGGTAAGGAGTTTGCTGACGAACATTCGGCAGGGGATTCACAGCGTGCCGAAGGCAGACCTGATCAAGAGCGAAGGGGTTGGGTTGTTGGTGTTTTTGGCGCAGGTGGTGAATTTAGTGGTGGCTATAAGGACCCTAGTGAATCAATCCAGAGACGAGCGGGTATGGGGGCCCGTTATCAACGCCCTCACCGCTACCGGTGCAGCGGGATTTACCGCAGCACAGAGCTTGGCCGATACCGCACTGAAGGCACGCGGAGATACGCTTGTGCGGGCCGCTCAACATCACGCCCTGGAGAGTGTGCATGTGCAGATGGGGAAGATGCATATCGGGCTGGGCTTCTTTACCTACGGTCTTGGTCTTGTATCTTCATTGTCCAGCCTCAATACCCAACACCAGAATTGGCAGCAAGCAACGCGCAGCGGCAACCGCGCAGCCCAAAACAGCGCGGCTCTTGCCACCGTGGGTGCCAGCGGCATGGTGACGGTTAACACCTATGGCCTCAGTCATACCGTGCATGCCAGTTTTAAAGTGATGACTGCCGGCAGTGCGGCAGCACGAACAGCCGCCTGGGCCGCCGCCGGCACACGCCTCTCCACTGTATTTTTCCGGGTCAATCTGGCCGGGGCCTTGTTCACCGTACTGGAACTGGGCGGCAGTTGGCTGTTCAACCGCTACAACATCAGCGCCCACGACAAATGGCTCAAAACCACGCCGTGGAGCCTGGACACCGACGAGCGCGGCAACTACACCCTGGATCAGTACCAACGTTACCTCGGTGAGTTACTTCACGCGCCTACGGCCCACCTTGGTGTGATCAAGCATGACTCCTTGCTGAAGAACCTGTTTTTGCGCGCCAAACCCAGCGATATTCATCTGGCGTTGCCGGGAGTGAAACTAAGCGACTTCCAGCCCCCATTAAGTGGTAACCCCTCGCACCGTCTGGGCATCGGTGCCCATCGGCTTTACCGCCCACTCGACAGCCGCGGTAGCGCCCATGAGCGCAAGGATGTGATCAGTGCTGAAGTGACCGACAGCCTGAAAATCGTGCAGGCAGACCCGCTGATTTTATGCCTGCACTCTGCGCTGAACCACAATGCGCCAATGGCCCCCGCGGTCGAGACACTGGAACTGGCGGTGTGCGTGCAAGTATTGAATGCCCAAGGACAGTGGATCTCCCGCACCCACATCATTCACCTTAATCCTCGGGGTGAAGGCCGCTTTCCTTCGCTGCCGCGCAACACCGTCACCGAGCATCCTCCGGTGTTGCTGGTTGAAACCCATTTGCTGGAGTCGGTCGACCATGCGCAACAACCTGGATAAATCCGTGCCGGCACCGCACCTTGAGCAATCGCGCAAAGCCGGGGATATAGAACCCTTTCCCAGCGGGAAGATCACCTACCTCGCCCCGTTGCCGCTGCCTACGCCGATGCCGCCCAGTGGTCCTCATATCGGGGAATTGAATGAGGTGTATATGGACTTCGGGCTAGGGTCGCCGGAGGTGTTCTCATGGCAGGTCATTTTAGGTGGGCCATTAACCCTTGCATTTATGGTTGCTTTTCTATTCCCGCTTATTGGCGGATTCATGTTTTTTTTGTTCGGGATGGGTTGGGACGATATCTCTCATGCCATAGAAGGAATCTTCCATGAGGCCTACGGGCTGGCTATACAAACGAGCCTGCTCGCCCTCTTCATCGGCCTCTGCGTCTGGCTCCACAACCACAACCGACGCGCCGAGATCATCCCCACCCGCTTCAACCGTCAACGCCGTGAAGTCTGCTTCATGCCCGAAGACGCCACCGAGCCACTCTTCGTGCCTTGGGAATCCCTCAGCGCCTGGGTCATTGAAGCCCAAGGCGTCACCCAGCACGGCATCCAGCGCCAATACGGCATGGGCATCGGTTTCCAGCACGGCGAAATCCTCACCAGCGTCGAATTCCGCTGCGCCGGTCTGCCCCTCGCGATCAGCTACTGGGAAGCGATTCGCGGCTACATGGAATACGAAGTCAACGACCTCAAATCCATCCAGGACCCGCTAGACCTGCAAGGCCCCGACGACCCACCCCACGAAGGCCTGCACACCTTTCACAACGCCCGCGCCCGCATGCACCAGCAAATCCGCGACGGTTCACGTAACCGGATTTCGGGATTTTTCTGGTACCTGTACCACGTGATGACCCTGTGGACGATCCCCAACCACCTCACCGAATGGGAAATCCGTCGCATCAAAGCCATGGGCCAACAGACGTTGCCCGAAGTCATGCAGCAATGGTCGGAGCCGTTGCCCAAGGCGCAATGGGCCAAGCCAAGTGAAGAACTGCTGCGCATGAGCGAACAGGTCCGGACCCTGCACAAACGTCAACCGCGCCGGCCGATTACTGAGATTTTTGCTGAAGTACAGCGATTGAACCTGACGAATAAGCGACGTGCATGAAGTGTTTTTTCTGGATACCTGCGTGCAGGAAACAATCCAGAAATCAGTGTCGCCAACGCCTCTCCTTCCCGCTGATCGTCACGCAACCCCAGCGACCGGCTCATGCCACCGCTCCAATATCAAACGCCAATGGCCGGGTCGCCTTCTGCCCGACCCCGTACCAGTCCAGTTTGCGGGTCAGCACCATAAACACACCGAGCAGCCCGAACAACAACAGCGAGCCCATCAACAGCGCGTAGTCCTCGGCGCTCAGCACGCCATAAAGCAGCCCGTACAACACCGCCAATCCCGCCGAAAAACTCAGACCGTGTCGCACACTGCGCAGTACGTGGCACACATAGAAGCCGATCAGCAACACACAACCGCTCGCCGACAGCAGATACGCCCGTGCAAAGCCGATGTGCTCGGACAACGACAGCAATAAAAGATAGAAGAATGCCAGCGCCACACCCACCAACCCATATTGCACCGGGTGTACCGCCAGGCTTTTCATCACTTCAAAGAGGAAGAAACCGGCAAAGGTCAGGACGATGAACAGCAATGCATATTTGATCGCACGATCGGTCTTAAGGTACTGGTCAACCGGGTCGATGAAGCTCACGCCAAAGCTACGACCTCTGAACACTTCACAGCCAGCGCCGGAGACACACGTATTCAACACTTCTTGCAGGTTGGTGGAGAAGAACGAAGTCTGCCAATAGGCGGTGAAGCCCTGATCAGTGACTTCACGCTGGGCCGGCAGGTAGTTGCCGATAAAGCTGGGGTGCGGCCAGTTGGCGGCCAACGAAACTTTGCTGGTCTTGCCCACTGGCAACACTTGTAACTGACCCGTGCCTTGCAGGCGCAGGTCGAAACCGAAGGCCAGTTCCGTAACGTTTTTCGCGTCAAGCGCCGGCAGATTCACATGCACGCCTTCCCCCAGGAAACCGACCTTGCTACCCGGCACGAAGTCCAGCTGCTGGCCATCAAGTTCCAGTTTCAGGGCATTCTCGATGCCACGAATGTCGCTGATGCCAACCGCCAGAAACGGCGGGTCAAACTGATAGTCAGCAAAGTCTTCCCGGATGCCCAGTTGTTCTGGAATCGAAAAATGGCCGCTGATGCGGTTGTCGGCGTGGAACAACCGCGCTTCATAAATGCCACGAGAGCGCCGCTCCGCCTGAACCTGGCCATCAAGTTCGAAGCGCTCCGGAAGGAAGTACAAACGACCGCGTTCCTCACCGACTTCCTGGTAGCGCTCATTGGTTTTGTCGTTGAACTTCCAAGTGCGCACCACCTTGCGATACGGCACCACCATCAGCGGGCCACTCAGTTGCTGGCTCAAGCTGGAACTGCGGGCAATGTCTTCAAGCACGCCATCGCGCAGTTGCTGACGGTCCTGGATGACGCCGTTAATCATCATCAAAGGAATCAGCAATAACAGAATCAGCAGGGCAATCGCCCCGAGTTTTAGGGTCAGATTAAGGTTCATGGGTTCTCTCCCTGTTCGAATGAGGGCGAGTCTGGGGCCGATGTGTGGGGGTTTTATGGGAGGAATGTGGAGAGTGTGTGGAGACTTGGCCCTAAGGCAGATGCAACGTGACCTCGACGCCACCCTGAACATTGCCAATACGCAACGACCCACCGTGCAACTTAACCACCTCTTCAACGAAGTTAAGCCCTAAGCCGGTACTTTTCCGCCCAGTGTCCGGTCGCGGCAGCGAGTAAAACCGCTCACTCAAGCGCGGCAGCGCATAGTCGGGAATGGCCTCAGCCTGGTTGAACAGCTTGAACTCAACCTGCTCCCCGACTCGCTCGGCACTGAAGCGCAACACCCCCTGAACCGGGGTGAAATCCAGAGCGTTTTCCAGCAGATTGCCCAACGCCTGACGCAGCAGAAACGGCTCGCCCACCAGCCTCAAGTCCGATGCAATCGCCCGTTCAACGTGCAACTGCCGGCCCTCGATTCGCGCGGCCTGAGCCTCTAGCACTGTCTCTACCAACGCCGCCAAAGGCACGTCTACTCGCGCCTCCAACCCTTGACGCTGCTCAACCTGAGCGAGGTTCAGCAAGCGTTCGATCAACTGCTGCATCCGCGCACTTTCGCTGTCGATGTTGCTGACAAAACGCTGCTGCTGGGCCAATGGCATCTCACCTTGCAGCAACTCCGCCGCACCACGAATGGCCGCCAACGGGCTTTTCAGTTCATGCGTCAGCGTGTGGACGTAACGCTCGACGTAGGCTTTACCTTGCAGTTGCGTGCGCATCTGTTCGACCGCTGTCGCCAACTGCTCCAGTTCGCCGCCGCGATAATGTGGCACCTCGACCCGTCGACCTTCACTGACCGCTTGAGCATATGCAGTCAAGCGCCGCAGCGCTGCGCTCAACCACCAGGACAGCAACGCGCCGAACACCAGACCGAGGCCGATTAACCCGGCGCCGTAAATGAGTAATCGCCGCTCGGTGCGATCAACGTAGGGTTGCAATGAGCTGTTGGGTTTGGCCACCGTGACCACGCCGATGATCTGGCCGTTATCACGGATCGGCGCGCCCACGTGCATCACCGACGTGCTCGCATCGTTTGGATCGCCACGGGTTGAGCGAGCGCCATATTCGCCACGCAGGGTCAGGTAAACATCGTTCCAGCGCGAGTAATCCTGGCCCAACGCCACGCCGCTGGAGTCGAGCACCACGATGCCCTTGGCATCCGTGACGTAGATACGATGGCTGACCTGATTCTTCGGCAGGCCCCAGATGTCCGCGTTGGGCTGCCGCTCACCGTAAGCCTTGAGCAACTGCGGCCAGTGATTTTCGTTGAGCGTCCCGGCCTTGAACTCCTCACGCAGAATCTCGGCCATCAGGTTGGCGGTATCCACCAACGTCTCTTCACTGGATTGGCGCACGCCGGGCCGGATTTCTTCCATCACGGTGCTGAGCACAAAGTAACCGGTCAAGCCGATGAACAGCACGTAGACCAGAAAAATCCGGATCCCCAGTGACATCAGCTGTGCCCCGGGCTGTAGCTGTAGCCGAGGCCGCGATGGGTCTGGATCGGCTCGGCGTCGGGCAGGACCAGTCGCAGCTTGGCTCGCACGCTTTTGATATGGCTATCGATACTGCGCTCGTACCCGGCATCGGCCGGCACGCCCAAGGCTTCGAGCAACTGCTCGCGGCTGAAAACTCGCTCGGGTTGCTCCAGCAAGGATTGCAGGAGGCGGAATTCGTGGCGGGTCAGGCTCAACGCTTGGCCGCGATAGCTGATCTGGACCCGTTCACAGTCGATACGAAACAACGTCGAGGCCACTTCGGCTAAGGCGCGGGGCGCCATGCGCTTAAGAATCGCCCGGACCCGCGCCGCCACTTCTCGGGGACTGAACGGCTTGACCACATAATCGTCGGCGCCAATCTCCAGGCCCACCACCCGGTCGATTTCGCTGTCGCGGGCACTGAGAAAAATCACCGGCACCTCGCTGAACCGGCGCAATTGCTTGCAGGTCTCGAAGCCGCTGATGTCTGGCAGACCTATATCCAGAATGATCAGGTCGGCCGGCGTCTGGCGTTGATGCTCAAGCGCAGCAGCGCCGAGGCTTAACCACGTGGTGGTAAAACCTTCGCCCTGCAACGCAAAAATCAACGTGTCGGCAATCGCCGCTTCATCTTCGACAATCAGGATATGAGGCATGGCGTCCGAGCCCGGTAATTAAGTTGCGCAACGGTGGCGCAAGCTTCACCTCACGTCAATCAGACCACTTGAAGTTAACAGGCGGGCTTATCGGCGGTGAAGCGTCGCGCGGGGTTCACTGCCGCACCGAACTCACGCAACGCCTTGGCACCGATCAACAGCGGATAGTTGAAGCTGCTGCGGTCGGTGAGGTTGACCTCCACGGTGCGCTTGACGTTGCCCAGGCACAGTTCCAGATCGACTACCGGGCGCTTCGCGACCTCGGTCACGTCCTTGTCTTCATCACCTTCGTCAGCACGGCTCTTGATTTTGCTAATCCGCGCAACCTTGTGTTCGTAGACTTTGTTGCTCGCGTCCTTGGTGCCCAGGCGGAAACGTACCCAGGCTTCGCCATCACGGGTGAACGTCTCGATGTCCTTGGCCGACAGCGATGCGGTCAGGGCACCGGTGTCCATCTTGGCCTTGAGCACTTCACCGCCAATTTCCGGCAGCGCGATGTATTCGTAACGCCCGTAAAGGGTCGGCTCGGCGGCCAGGACCGGCAAGGCCACAAGGGTCAGCAGTGCAAGGAGGGATTTCACGTGATGGGTTTCCTGAGGAATTGGGGCGTCGAACGCGAGATTTTAGACCGTTGTCTGGATGATCGTTCCCAAGCTCTGCATGGGAACGATCGATGGCAGCAGGTTAACCGTTCAAAAGTGAAACATTCGTCGCTGTCGATTTGGCCTGCCGCCCGAAGCTGCTTATCATGACGCGCCCAAAAGCTTTAAAGAGTTACTTATGCGCCGCCTGCTCACCGGCTGTTTCGTTACCCTGCTGCTATTACTCAACACCCTGGTCCTGTTCGGTCCGCTGATGGTGTTTGCCCTGCTCAAATGGGTCTCGCCCGGCCGCTTACGCGATCACGCATCGCTGGCCGTGATGTGGATCGCGCAGACCTGGGCCGAAATCGACAAGCTGATCTTGCGCCACTGCGTCCCCACGCAATGGGACATTCGCGGTGGCGGTGAACTGCGCCGTGACACCTCATACCTGGTCGTCAGCAACCACCAATCGTGGGTCGATATCCCGGCGCTGATCCAGACCCTGAATCGGCGCACGCCGTTCTTCAAGTTCTTCCTCAAGAAGGAGCTGATCTGGGTGCCATTCCTGGGCCTGGCCTGGTGGGCACTGGATTACCCGTTCATGAAGCGCTACACCCAAGCGTTTCTGGCCCGGCACCCGGAGCTTGCCGGCCAGGACCTGGCAATCACCAAAGCGGCGTGCCAGTTGTACAAACGCCAGCCAGTGACGGTGGTCAATTACTTGGAAGGCACGCGATTCACAGCAGCGAAAAGCGCCCGGCAAGCATCACCGTTCAACCACCTGCTCAAACCCAAGGCTGGCGGCGTGGCATTTGTGCTGGCGGCAATGGGCGAACAGCTGGATGCGATTCTGGATGTAACGGTGGTGTATCCGCAGACGCGTATTCCGGGGTTCTGGGACTTGATCAGCGGCGGCGTGCCGCGCGTGATCGTCGACATTCAGACCCGCGACCTGGACCCCGCGCTGTGGCAGGGCGATTACCAAAACGATCCGGTTTTTCGCGAAAAAATCCAGAACTGGGTTAACCAGCTCTGGATCGAAAAGGACCAGCGAATCGACGCATTGCGCGCCGAACACCAAGCCTGCGCAGACTAATGGTCTAGCTGCCAGCGCCCCAGATCCCGCCGAGGTTTTTCAGAAGCGAGCCGCCGACGCCCTGGTCACCGAGGTACTTGAGAATCACCGGGGCAAACTGTCCGACCATGCCGTTGTCCATGCCCAGCGCGCCGAACGCACTGTTCAGGTCACTGGTGCTCTTCACATTACCCAGCGCGTTATCCAGACCCGCCGATTTGCCGGACGAGCCGAGCAAGCCACTGAGCGCGCCCAGTTCACCGCCACCCGACAGCTTGTCGAGCCCCGGCACGCTTTTGGCCAGTTGTGAGTAATCGGTGGAACTCAGTTGATTCTTCGCCAACCCCAACATGGCCCCCGTACCGCCGACGGCTTGCTGCGGGGTGACATTCAATTGCGAGGTCAGAGCGCCAAGCAGCCCCGCTGTCTGCGGGGTCGGTGCAGCAGCAGTGGCCGCGTTGCCACCCTGCATACTCGAAGCCGCTTTGGTCACATCGTCCAGGCTGAAGCCTGCGAAGACTGGCCCTGCCGACAGGGTCAACAGCGAAGCCAGTGCAAAACCGCGTGAAATCTTCATCCAGACATCCTCTTGAGCCGTGAACACCGCCCGTTGATGGGCGGCAAAAAACTGTCCGTTGGACTGGCGGTCCCAAGGATTGTTCCCAGCCCCCTGTGGCAGCGCGCTTAAAGGCGATGGCTGCCAGTTAGACAGCATCGATATCGAATATGCCGACCTCATCGCGAGCAAGTTCCCCACAAAGAGAGTGCCAGTCAAAAAAACTTTCCTGTTGCTGCATCCAGTCTAGCCCCCCCTGCGTATATCAAGCACGGACAGAAAATCCTGGCCGATTCTCCCAAACAAGGATCATCACCATGAAACGCACTTCGATCAAAACCCCGTTGATTGCCAGCCTGCTGACCCTGGCCCTTGCCGGTGGATTTGCCCTGAACACCGCACAAGCGGCCGACATGAGCCACGACACCGTGATGGTCGGCGGCCAAAGCATGCTGCCGAGCAAAGACATTATCGATAACGCCGTGAACTCCGCCGACCACACCACCCTGGTAGCCGCCGTGAAAGCCGCGGGCCTGGTCGACACCCTCAAAGGCAAAGGCCCGTTCACCGTGTTCGCTCCGGTCAACTCGGCCTTCGCCGCCCTGCCAGCCGGCACCGTCGATACCCTGCTCAAACCTGAGAACAAGGCGACGCTGACCAAGATCCTGACCTACCACGTCGTCGCCGGGAAACTCGACATGATGGCCCTGACCGCAAAGATCAAGGCCGGTGGCGGTAAAGCCGAGTTGACCACGGTCGCTGGCGGCAAACTCTGGATCATGATGAATGGCCCGCACAACATCACCCTTAAAGATGAGAAAGGTGGCGTCGCCGACATCACCACCTACGACGTGTACCAGTCCAACGGCGTGATTCAGGTCATCGACAAAGTGCTGATGCCTAAATGAGTGATAACGCCGACCTTGCGCATCAGGGTCGGCGTTATTTCCCGAGGTGACCTTTCATGAATGGAACAACTGCGCGCCGTGAACTAACCTCTGCCTGCAACCGGCACCGCACGCAGCCCATTTCATCCTCGATTGTTCGGAGAACCGTTATTTCCATCGCCGACGCCGATCAGCTCAGACAGCTTCTGGCCCAGTGTTCACTGGGTAATCGACGCGCCTTCGAAACGCTTTACCGCAGCGTCAGCCCTCGGCTGCATGGTGTGGCCTTGCGCTGCATGGGCCGACCCGACTTGGCGGAAGAGGTGGTTCAGGAAAGTTTCGTGCGCATCTGGAACAACGCTTCACGCTACGAATCGCACTTGTCGGCACCCCTGACCTGGATGATCAACATCACCCGCAACCAAGCCATCGACCAGTTGCGCAAACAGCGCGACCGGCCATTGACCGAGCTTGAAGAACAGGCGCTGGAGGATGAAAGTCCCTCGGCCCACGAACAATTAAGCAGCGCCCGCGAGGCCAGAGCCCTGAACCAGTGCCTGGAAAGCCTTGAGGACATGCAGCGTCAATCAATTACCGTGGCGTACTTTCAGGGGCTGTCGTGCTCTGAACTGGCCGACCATCTGGCCGCCCCTCTGGGTTCGGTAAAATCCTGGATACGTCGCGGCATGGAGCGCCTGCGCAGGTGCCTTGAATCATGAACTATCAAACCCCGCCCTTGCGCCGCGCCCTGGCTGCCGACTACGCCATAGGCTTGATGTCCGCGGCCGCTCGCCGACGCTTTGAACAGTTGCTGCTCGAAGACGCGGCGCTGCGTGCGGAACTGGCCAATTGGCAACACAGCCTCGCCAGCCTGACCGACGTACTGTCCGCACAACCGGTGCCCGATCGCGTGTGGCAGGCCATTACGGCGCGGATCGAACCCCAAGTGCTGCACGTACCAGAGAAGCGTTCCTTCTGGAACTGGATGCGGATCACGGCAACCGTCTGCTCGCTGGTGGTGGTTGCGTTCCTCGGCGTGCTCTACAACCGCGATGAACCTCGTTACAGCGCCACCATGCTCAGCGCCGATGCACAGCCTGCGCTAAAAGTTGAAGCGCACAAGAATTACCTGAGCGTCGAGCCGCTGACGTTGGCCGCAGTTGATCCGGGACGCAGCCTGGAGCTGTGGGCGATCCCGGCGGACGGCAAGCCGATTTCCCTTGGGGTGATACCGGCGGGAGGCACAGGCAAGGTTGAGTTGAGCGACGCGCAGAAGGTGTTGATCGACAAGCCGGTTACATTGGCGATCAGCCTTGAGCCGAAGGGCGGCTCACCGACCGGGCAGCCGACAGGGCCGGTGTTGTATCAAGGGGCGCTGGCGGCGTTGTAAGGCAAGAACGAAATTTGCTCTTCGTCTAATCGCTCGCGCAATAACCGGGCTTTCGGTTATTTCGAATACAACTATAAAACTGTCATAAACGACAGTAGCTGCCCACTTGAATATTCTCCAGTATGAACGCTCCAATTACGTAAGGGAGTACATGTTCATGCAAATCAAAATAGCAGCCGGGATGCTGGTACTGAGTGTCTTGATGGGTAATGCCTATGCAGCTGACATCAGCGGTTGCCCTAAACCATCCGACATCAAAGCTACGGCGTACAAAAGTTCTGACCCGCAAATACCTGCCCCCTTCAACGAAGGCTTCAATTACACCGCCAGTACCGGGGGTAAAAACTGGAAAGGAGAAGCGTTGGGGACCGACGATACCTTTCTGGAGGATAAATACGGCCTTAAGCCAGAAAGCGTTTCCGAGAAGGATGGGAAAACGACCTGCAGTTATAGTGGTACCAAGAATGGCACCTCAACGCCCTACCTGAAACTGATCGCACAATAGTTGAATGGAAAACGGCGATCCTAAGTTCGCCGTTTTGCACAGCGTGAAGCCCTCGGTCGCGCCAAACATCGTGTGCGGGTCGATCACAAACTTCTTCGGCACGCCGGCAGCGCACGTGCTGTGATCAGGCCTCAAAAAGACTTATAAGCAGTATCGATATAAATCAATAGAAATTATTCCTGATTAGCCTTATCACCTGTCAACTCTGACAGTAGTCAACCCTACTAAAATCCACGACTATTAACCGAAGCTTGGTAAACGACCACAACGTTCCAAGCTGTCTAACCAAAAAGCACTAATAAAACAAAGGAGAACAAACATGGCCACTACATTAATTCTCCTTGGAACGATTAAACAAGTTGATTACAAATCCGCATCGAGCAGATACTCATTCGTCATTACGCCTGATGATGGAGGCCGGAACGTTACTTCTTACAACCATCTAAAGTCTGATTATTCAGTAGGCAATAGAGTTGAATGGAGAATCATTTACCACTCCATACAAATTTTACGCAGAATTTAATTCTCGGCGGATTACCTTTATCGCTAAAAAAATTCAAATACTGTCAACCCGGAAAGATTGCTCGCTCACAAAAAACCTACCGTGAAGAGAAGGATGAATTACATCACTCACAGAGCAATCACATCAGAATGAAAAAAACATGATCTACATAATCAAAATAAGCTTTTTAAATGGCCCTATAACCCTCAATACGCAAAATCAACATGGCAATAAAAAACGGCGACCCTCGGGTCGCCGTTTTTTATTGCATGAAGCGTTACGCCGCGCTGAACATTTTGTGCGGGTCAATCACAAACTTCTTCGGCACGCCCGCATCGAATTCGCCGTAACCACGAGGTGCGTCATCAAGACTGATGACCTCCACGCCGACGATGTCGGCAATGTGGATGCGGTCCCACATGATGGCCTGCATCAGTTGACGGTTGTACTTCATCACCGGCGTCTGGCCAGTGTGGAAGCTATGGGATTTAGCCCAGCCCAGGCCGAAACGAATGCTCAGGCTGCCCATTTTCGCGGCGGCATCCACAGCACCCGGATCTTCAGTGACATAGAGGCCAGGGATACCGATTTTGCCGGCGACCCGCACCACGCCCATCAGTGAGTTCAGTACGGTGGCCGGTGCTTCGTGCTTCACACCGTCATGCCCGTGACCACGCGCTTCAAAGCCTACCGCGTCAACCGCGCAGTCAACTTCCGGCTCGCCCAACAGTGCAGCAATCTGCTCATGCAGCGGGGTGTCCGTGGACAAGTCGGCGATTTCAAACCCCTGAGCCTTGGCGTGAGCCAGGCGCACTGGGTTAACGTCACCGATGATCACCACCGCCGCGCCCAACAGGCGAGCGGAAGCTGCAGCGGCCAGACCGACCGGGCCAGCACCGGCGATGTACACGGTACTGCCAGGGCCAACGCCCGCCGTCACGGCGCCGTGGTAACCGGTAGGCAGAATGTCGGAGAGGCAGGTCAGGTCACGGATTTTTTCCATTGCCCGGTCGCGATCCGGCAGTTTCAACAGGTTGAAGTCGGCATACGGCACCAGCGCGTACTCAGCCTGGCCACCGGTCCAGTCGCCCATATCGACGTAACCATAAGCACCGCCCGGACGCGCCGGGTTCACACTCAGGCAAACACCGGTGTGCATTTCCTTACAGGAGCGACAGCGCCCGCACGCGACGTTGAACGGTACGGACACCAGGTCGCCGATTTGCAGATTTTCGACGTCACTGCCCTTTTCGATCACTTCACCAGTGATCTCGTGCCCCAACACCAAACCGGTTTGCGCAGTCGTGCGTCCACGCACCATGTGTTGATCGGAACCACAAATATTGGTGGAAACCACGCGCAGGATGACGGCGTGTTCAATCTTCCTGCCGCGCGGGTCCTGCATTTTTGGATAGTCGATTTTCTGTACTTCGACCTTGCCATTACCGAGATACACCACTCCACGATTGCCAGACATGCTTTCACCTCGCTGTTATTTTTATGTAGCGCTCGCGTCGCCATGGAGCGGCGGCGCGTTGATTGCTCGGGTTAGTGCTTGTGTCTTGTGTTGTTGGTCAGGGCCACACCGCGGGCAAGCCCGCAATGACGATCTAAAGGACGACGGTGCGATTGGCGTTCAGAAACACCCGTCGCTCAATGTGATACCCAACGGCCCGGGCCAACGTCTGCCCTTCGATATCCCGCCCTTTGGCGATCAGATCTTCGGGGTAATGACTGTGGTCCACCACCTCAACGCCTTGGGCGATGATCGGGCCTTCATCCAGATCGTTATTGATGTAATGCGCCGTGGCACCGACCAGTTTCACGCCCTTGTTATAAGCCTGATGATACGGCTTGGCGCCCTTGAAGCCGGGCAACAGGGAGTGGTGAATATTGATCGCCTTGCCGTCGAGTTTGCGGCACAACTCAGGCGACAGGACTTGCATGTAACGGGCAAGGATCACCAGTTCGGCGCCGGACGCTTCGATCACCTGCAACACCTGGCGCTCTTGCGACGGTTTGTCGTTTGGGTCCAGGGGAAAATGGTAGTACGGAATCTGGTGCCAGTCCGCCAACGGCTTGAGATCAGGGTGGTTGGAAACCACAGCGGCGACGTCCATCGACAACTGGCCGATGCGCTGACGGTAGAGCAAATCGTTGAGGCAATGATCGGCCTTGGAGACCATGATCACCACTTTTGGCCGATAGTTCGGCGCGGTCAGCTCGAAAATCATGCCAAAGGCCTGGCCGCGTTCTGCAAGACCGGCGCGGAACGCTTGCTCGTCGAAGCCGTCTGGCTGACGGAATTCAACGCGAATAAAAAAACGACCCGAGAGCCGGTCATCGAAGGAATGGTGCTCGGTGACATAGCAGCCCTGCTCGAACAGAAAGCGGGTTACCGCGTCCACAGTGCCGAGCACACTGGGGCAGTCGGCAGTCAGAATCCATGTGTCTGGGGCGCGGCTCATCGTCGTGTCTCTCCTCTGGCTGTCACGCTTGAACGCTAAGGCCGTATTCGGCGGCAGCATCCTGCAACCACAACCACCAGTAGTCCGAGAAGCTGCGACGAATCAGCAGCTCCCACGTGTCTTCGGCGGTGTGGCGGATCACCAATTGCGACTTGGCAAACACCGTACCCACCGCTTTGCCCACCGGAAAGCTGTTGGGATGTACGTCATAGCTGGTGGACTTCATCAATACCTGGCGCACATTCGGCCCGCTCAGTTCGAGGATCTGTTGGCCTCCGCTGACGTTGACAATTTGAATGTGCAATTCGCCCAGCGCTTCACGCAGTTTCTGCTCGGCGGCGAACTCTTCACCGCCCGGCACAATCAGTAGCCACTCATCCGGCCCCATCCATTGCAGACTGGTTTCGCCTTTGACAATGACGCTCAGCGCGCACGGCAATTCAATGCCCAGTGCCTGGTGTACGCCGGCAGCAAACGCGGCGTCGTGGCCGTCGCCACGAATTGTCAGATGACCGAGGAGTTTCTTTTCACGCACGATCACGCCGGCGTTTTTTCGACCCTTGCCCACCAGGCTGGCGAGGTCGGCATGATGCAGCGACGACTCGGCCTTGGCCCCAGTGGTTGGGCGTTGTTGGTAAACATTGGCTACGGTCATAAAGCACCTTTCCTGAATTCGTTGATCGTTCCCACACTGCGTGGGAATGCCGCCATGGACGCTCTTGGGACGCGAAGCGTCCCGGAATGACTTCCCACGCAGACGGTTCGCCGCCTCGACGTGGGAACGATCAGTGTCAGATGTTCTGGCGATCACCTTTTGGATCGAAGAACACCGAAGAAACGATTTCCGCCTCGATCACGCTGCCGTCGGCCAACGGCGCGAACACGCGCTCACCGATGCGCTTCAAGCCGCCCTTCACCACGCCCATCGCAAACGAGTAACCGAGTGAGTTGTGTGCGTAGCTGGAGGTCACATGGCCAACCATCGCCATCGGAATCGCTTGCTTGGGGTTGAACACCAACTGCGCACCTTCCGGCAACCAAACGTTCGGATCGAGTGGCTTCAGGCCCACCAGTTGCTTGCGTTGATCACGCACGCAGTCCTCACGGTTCATCCCGCGCTGGCCGATCCATGAAAACGGTTTAGTGCGCCCCACACACCAGCCCATGTTCAAGTCATCAGGCGTCATTGACCCGTCAGTGTCCTGCCCGACGATGATGAAACCCTTCTCGGCTCGCAGCACGTGCATGGTTTCAGTGCCATACGGGGTCAGGTTGAACGGCTTGCCGGCCTCGACAATTTTTTCGAGCACGCCCATCGCGTAGTCAGCCTGAACGTTGACTTCGTATGACAGCTCACCGGTAAACGAAATCCGGAACACCCGCGCCGGCACACCGCCGACCAAGCCTTCTTTCCAGGTCATGAACGGGAACGCTTCGTTGCTCAAATCAATGTCGGTGACTTCGCTGAGCAGCTTGCGGCTGTTAGGCCCGGACAAGGTCATGGTCGCCCAGTGATCCGTGACGGAAGTGAAGTACACCTTCAGGTCTGGCCACTCGGTCTGTTGGTAGATTTCCAGCCATTGCAGCACGCGAGCCGCGCCACCGGTGGTGGTGGTCATCACGAAGTGGTTGTCGGCGAGGCAAGCGGTTACACCGTCGTCGAAAACCATACCGTCTTCTTTGCACATCAGGCCGTAACGCGCCTTACCTACATCGAGTTTGGTCCAGGCGTTGGTGTAGATACGGTTGAGAAACTCGCGCGTATCCGGGCCTTGAATATCGATTTTGCCCAGGGTCGAAGCGTCCAGCAGGCCGACGCTGTCGCGCACGGCTTTGCATTCGCGTTTGACCGCGGTGTGCAGGTCTTCACCGTTTTTCGGGAAGTACCAAGGACGCTTCCACTGGCCGACATCTTCAAACTCGGCACCGTTTTTCACGTGCCAGGCTTGCAGCGCGGTGTAGCGCACAGGTTCGAAGATATGACCGCAATGACGACCGGCCACAGCGCCGAACGTCACTGGGGTGTAGTTCGGACGGAACATCGTGGTGCCCATCTGCGCGATGGTTACGTTCAGCGAACGGGCGGCAATGGCCAGACCGTTGACGTTGCCAAGCTTGCCCTGATCAGTGCCGAAGCCCAGAGCGGTGTAGCGTTTGACGTGCTCGACCGATTCGAAACCTTCGCGGGTCGCCAGTTCGATGGCGGCGGCGGTAACGTCGTTTTGCAGGTCGACGAATTGCTTCGGCGCCCGTGCAGTCGCTTTTTCATGCGGCACCTGGAACAGCGCCAGCGTTGGTTCTTCATGACGAGTCAGGGCTTTGGGCAACACGCCTTCAACCACGCCGAAACCGGCTTCACTGGCGGCGCGTGCCCCGCCTTCGAAACCATCAGCCAAAGAGTCGCCGAGGCCGTAAACGCCATTGATACCGCCGACGCACACGCGTTTCTGCGGTGCTTCGCCCGGTACAAAACCGAGAATGTCTTCACGCCAGGTCGGCTTGCCGCCCAAGTGCGACGCCAGGTGAACCACCGGGCTGTAACCGCCAGACGTGGCAACGAGGTCGCAATCGAGCCATTCGCCAGGACTGGTCACCGCGTGGCCTTTGACATCAATCGCGGCAATGCGAGCAGCGGTCACGCGTTTGGTGCCACGCGCCTCGATCACGGCGCTGCCGGTGAGGATGCGGATGCCTTTGGCGCGGGCTTCTTCAACCAGCGCACCGCGCGGATTGCTACGGGCGTCGGCGATGGCCACCACTTGCAGGCTGGCGTCGAGCCAATCCAGCGCCACGCGGTAGGCGTGGTCGTTGTTGGTCGAGAGCACCAGTTTTTTGCCTGGTGCCACGCCGTAACGACGCACGTAAGTGGACACAGCGCCAGCCAGCATGTTGCCCGGCACGTCGTTGTTGCCGTACACCAGCGGACGCTCACACGCGCCGGTCGCCAGTACCACGCGTTTGGCGCGGACCCGGTGGATGCGCTGACGCACCTGGCCAATCGGCGCGCGGTCACCGAGGTGGTCGGTGAGGCGCTCGTGAATGGTCAGGAAGTTATGGTCGTGGTAGCCGTTGACCGTGGCGCGAGGCAACAGCAACACGTCCGGGATGCCCTTGAGTTCGGCGATAACGCTGGCGACCCACTCGGCCGCCGGTTTGCCGTCGAGGCTTTCGCGGGAATCGAGCAAGCTGCCACCGAACTCTTCCTGCTCGTCAGCCAGGATTACCCGGGCACCGCTGCGCGCAGCGGCCAATGCAGCAGCCAGGCCAGCGGGGCCGGCGCCGACGATCAGCACGTCGCAATGCTGGTTCATGTAGTCGTAGGTATCGGGATCGTTCTCGGTCGGCGAGCGGCCAAGACCGGCGGCCTTACGAATGTACTTCTCGTAGGTCATCCAGAACGATTGCGGGTACATGAAGGTTTTGTAGTAGAAGCCCGGCGGCATCAGCTTGCCGCCGACCTTGCCGAGAATCCCCATCATGTCGTTGTTCACGCTCGGCCACCCGTTGGTGCTGGTGGCGACCAAACCTTGGTAAAGCGCCTGTTGCGTGGCGCGCACGTTAGGGATTTGCGTGGCTTCGGTCGCACCGATCTGCAACACCGCGTTCGGCTCTTCGGCACCGGCGGCGAAGATGCCGCGTGGACGTGAATATTTGAAGCTACGGCCAATGATGTCGACACCGTTGGCCAACAGTGCAGCGGCCAGGCTGTCACCCTCAAAGCCTTTATAGGTTTGGCCGTTGAAGGTAAAGCTCAGCACTTTGTTGCGGTCGATCCGTCCGCCATTGGACAGGCGATTGATCTGGCTCATACCTTATCTCCCAGCGCCGTCGCGGCCGCTTTCGGACCGTCAGCCTTGTCGGTGAACTGCGGCTTGGCGCCGATCTTGTAGGTTTCGAGAATCTCGTAGGTCACGGTGTCACGGGTGGCGTTGAAGTATTGACGGCAGCCGGCGGCGTGAATCCACAGTTCGTGATGCAAACCGCGCGGGTTATCGCGGAAGAACATGTAGTCGCCCCACTCCTCGTCGGTGCAGGTCGTCGGGTCCAGTGGACGCGGGATGTGGGCCTGACCGGAGGCGTGAAACTCCTCTTCGGAGCGCAGCTCAACGCAGTGAGGACAGAAGATATGCAACATAGGAAATTTCTCCTGTTAGTGGGCGACAGCCGCAGCGCCGTGTTCGTCGATCAGCGCACCGTTGTGGAAACGGTCGATGGAGAAAGGGGCCGCCAATGGGTGCATTTCACCCTTGGCCAGGCTCGCGGCAAAGACGTTGCCCGAGCCAGGTGTCGCTTTGAAACCACCAGTGCCCCAACCGCAGTTGAAGAACATATTGGGCACCGGGGTTTTCGAGATGATCGGGCAGGCGTCCGGCGTGGTGTCGACGATGCCGCCCCACTGCCGGTTCATGCGCACACGGGACAACACCGGAAACATCTCGACGATGGCCTGAATGGTGTGCTCGATCACCGGGTATGAGCCGCGTTGACCGTAACCGTTATAGCCGTCGATACCGGCGCCGATCACCAGGTCGCCCTTGTCGGACTGGCTGATGTAACCGTGTACGGCGTTGGACATGATCACGCTGTCGATAATCGGCTTGATCGGCTCGGACACCAGCGCTTGCAGCGGGTGGGATTCGATCGGCAAACGGAAACCGGCGAGTTTGGCCATGTGCCCGGAGTTACCGGCAGTGACCACACCGACACGCTTGGCGCCGATGAAGCCCTTGTTGGTTTCAACGCCGATGCACACGCCGTTTTCCTTGCGGAAACCGATCACTTCGGTCTGCTGGATCAAGTCCACGCCCAAGGCGTCGGCGGCACGGGCAAAGCCCCAGGCCACGGCATCGTGACGGGCGACGCCGCCACGGCGCTGAACGGTCGCGCCCATTACCGGGTAGCGAGTATTTTTTGAGCAATCGAGGTACGGAATCTCGTCGGCCACTTGCTTGGCATCAAGCAGTTCACCGTCTACGCCATTAAGGCGGTTGGCGCTGACCCGACGCTCGGAATCACGAATGTCTTGCAAGGTGTGGCACAAGTTGTAGACGCCGCGCTGAGAGAACATCACGTTGTAGTTCAGGTCCTGGGACAGGCCTTCCCACAGTTTCATCGCGTGTTCGTAGAGGTGCGCCGACTCGTCCCACAGGTAGTTGGAACGAACGATGGTGGTGTTGCGCGCGGTGTTACCGCCGCCCAGCCAGCCTTTTTCGACCACCGCGACATTGGTGATGCCGTGCTCCTTGGCGAGGTAGTAAGCCGTGGCGAGACCATGCCCACCACCGCCGACAATGACCACGTCATAGACCTTTTTCGGGGTCGGCGTGCGCCACATTTTCTGCCAGTTTTCGTGATGGCTGAGGGAGTGTTTGAAGAGGCCGAAGCCTGAATAGCGTTGCATAGTCATTTACTCCAAAACCGCGCTCAGCGATAAACCGGGAAGTCTGCGCACAGGGCTGCCACGTGCTTGGCGACATTGGCCTCGACATCGGCGTCGCCGAGGTTGTCGAGGATGTCGCAGATCCAGCCCGCCAGCTCAGTACACTGGGTGACTTTAAAGCCGCGGGTGGTCACCGCCGGGGTGCCGATGCGCAGGCCTGAGGTCACGAACGGAGACTGCGGATCGTTCGGCACCGCGTTCTTGTTCACGGTGATGTGGGCGCGACCGAGGGCGGCGTCCGCTTCTTTGCCGGTGAGGCCCTGGCGGATCAGGCTGACCAGAAACAAATGGTTGTCAGTCCCGCCGGACACTACATCGTAGCCGCGTTTGATAAAAATGCCGGCCATGGCCTGAGCGTTGTCGATCACTTGCTGTTGATAAGCCTTGAAACCTGGCTCCAGCGCTTCCTTGAAGCACACCGCCTTACCGGCGATCACGTGCATCAGCGGGCCGCCCTGGCCGCCGGGGAACACGGCGGAGTTGAATTTCTTTTCCAACTCTTCGTTGGCCTTGGCCAGGATCAGGCCGCCCCGTGGACCGCGCAGGGTTTTATGGGTGGTGGTAGTGACCACGTCGGCATACGGCAGCGGGTTCGGGTACAGACCGGCAGCGACCAGACCGGCGACATGGGCCATATCGACAAACAGGTAGGCGCCAACCTTGTCCGCGATCTGACGGAAACGCGGGAAGTCGAGGGTCTTCGAGTACGCCGAGAAACCGGCGATGATCATTTTCGGCTTGTGTTCCACCGCCAGGCGCTCGACGTCGTCATAGTCGATCAGGCCAGTGTCGGTATTAATGCCGTACTGCACGGCGTTGTAGAGTTTGCCGGAGAAACTGACTTTGGCACCGTGGGTCAGGTGACCGCCGTGGGCCAGACTCATGCCCAGCACGGTATCGCCTGCGTTCAACAACGCGAGGTACACCGCGGCGTTCGCCTGGCTGCCGGAGTGTGGCTGGACGTTTGCATAGTCAGCACCAAACAGCTGCTTGGCCCGCTCAATGGCCAGGGCTTCGACCTTGTCGACGTGCTCGCAGCCGCCGTAGTAGCGCTTGCCCGGATAACCTTCAGCGTATTTGTTGGTCAGGCCACTGCCTTGCGCTTGCATAACACGTTTGCTGGTGTAGTTCTCTGACGCGATCAGCTCGATGTGATCTTCCTGGCGTTGCTCCTCGGCATTCATCGCCGCCAGCAGTGCATCGTCGTAACCCTGAATCTGGTCTTGCTTGCTGAACATCGCATCTCTCCCAGCGGCGGTGGTGCGCCTTTCGTCTCGGTGAGGCACTTACGTTTGCGCAGTGCCCAATGGACACGATGGTATGACCGGCGCAAACAGACCAAATGCCTATGGACGCCACGCAAAGGTGCGTTTACGACATGGGTTGAAATGGCTGGTCAGACACGATCCCCGAAGCGCCGACGATCCCTGGTGAGGACGAGCCTGCTCGCGATGAGGCCGTCATAGCCCGCATTGATGCGGCCTGACCCACCGCTATCGCAAGCAGGCTCGCGCCCACAGGTCAGGCGGCGAGCTTACGGAGGAGCAACAACAGCAGGAAATGCAGCGGATAGAGGGCATACGCCCAACGCCGCATCGGCAGCGGGTTGACGCTTTTGGCATGTCGCAGCAAGAACAGTCCCAACAGTGGCGCCATCAGACACGCGGCGATGCCGGCGCTCGCTGTGCGGTTGCCGAACTCCGCGGCCTCATACAGCACCGCCCATTGATTCGCTGCCAGGCACACCAGCCCTGGCAACAGGCTGAAATACCAGGGCCGACGAATCACCAGCACCATTGCCAGCGGCAACAGCACGCCGAAAAAACCGAACATCAGTTGCTCCCTGAACACCAAGGCCAGCAACACCGCAGCGACCGTTAGCACGCGCGCGGGCAACGTCGGAGACTGCCAGCCCCGCGCTACCAACAAGCCCAATGCCAGCGTCGGCATGACGTTTAATGTGCCGGGATCAGGGACATACACGCGGTAGGGGATTTCGCTCAGCGCGCTAAACAGGAGCAACAACCCCAGATAGCGCCACTGACCACGGGTCGTCACTTCACCCGCTCGCGACAGGTTCGCCGCCATCGCCAGGCAGAACCACGGAAACGCCAGCCTCCCCGGCACATAGAGCCAATCGAGGGAATAACCGATATATCGAAGGTGATCGAGCACCATACTCAGCAACGCCAGCCACTTCAGCAGGTCCAGCGCGCCGTCTCTTTGGGTCATGTGCATAATTGCCTAAGAACTCTGTATTTTTCTGACAGGCACATCGCGTGTGCTCTACGGATGATCTTCGGTAAAGTGCGCAGCATCATCGACCACAAAACTCTTCACCATAGGAGTTTTGAACACGGAATCCGGCCATGACCGACAAGAGCCAACAATTTGCCAGCGACAACTATTCCGGTATCTGCCCTGAAGCCTGGGCGGCCATGGAACAGGCCAACCATGGCCACCAACGCGCTTATGGCGACGACGAATGGACCCATCGCGCGTCCGACGATTTCCGCAAACTGTTCGAAACCGACTGCGAAGTGTTCTTCGCCTTCAACGGCACAGCCGCCAACTCGCTGGCCCTGTCGTCGCTGTGCCAGAGTTACCACAGCGTGATCTGTTCGGAAACCGCCCACGTCGAAACCGACGAATGCGGCGCGCCGGAGTTTTTCTCCAACGGTTCAAAATTGCTCGTCGCCCGCACCGAAAATGGCAAGCTGACCCCGGAGTCGATCCGCGAAATCGCCCTCAAGCGTCAGGACATCCACTACCCCAAACCTCGCGTCGTAACCCTGACTCAAGCCACTGAAGTCGGCAGCGTCTACACCCCCGAAGAAATCCGTGCCATCAGCGCCACGTGCAAAGAACTGGGCCTGAACCTGCACATGGACGGCGCACGGTTCTCCAACGCTTGCGCATTCCTTGGCTGCACACCCGCAGACCTGACCTGGAAGGCCGGTGTCGATGTCTTGTGCTTTGGCGGTACGAAAAACGGCATGGCGGTGGGTGAAGCAATTTTGTTTTTCAACCACAAACTCGCCGAAGACTTCGATTACCGCTGCAAGCAGGCCGGGCAGTTGGCCTCGAAAATGCGCTTCCTCTCGGCACCGTGGGTCGGGATTCTGGAAAACCAGGCTTGGCTCAAATACGCCAGGCACGCCAATAGCTGCGCGCAGTTGCTGGCAGAACTGGTGAGCGACATCCCAGGCGTGGAACTGATGTTTCCGGTCCAGGCCAACGGCGTCTTCCTGCAACTGTCAGAACCGGCCATCGCCGCGCTGACCGCCAAAGGCTGGCGCTTCTACACCTTCATCGGCAACGGCGGCGCACGCTTCATGTGCTCGTGGGACACCGAAGAAGAGCGCGTAAGGGAATTGGCGTCGGACATTCGCGAAGTGATGAGCGCCTGATCCAGCCCGCCCTGAGGATCGTTCCCGCACATAGCGGTGGGAACGATCAGTGGTGGTGTGTCGCCATTTCCCACTTACTTCGCGGCGCTGTCCGCTAGGCGTCCCCAGCGAACCCGCTCACCCTGGTCATTCCATTGCAAAGGAATGCGTCCATGGGCCGAAGCCGCTACACCCTCACCGAACCCGACAAGCCCCACTTTCTCACTTGCACCCTCATGGAATGGCTTCCGCTGTTCGTCCGGCCTTATATCGTTGATCACCTGCTCAACAGCTGGCGCTATCAACAAACTCATCAGAACTTGCGGCTTTACGGCTATGTCGTGCTGGAAAACCATCTGCACTTCGTCGCACAAGCCCCAGACCTGGGTAAATGCGTCAGACAGTTCAAATCCTTTACCGCCCGAAAAATCATCGACGACCTGCAAAGCAAAGGTGCAGAACGCACATTGCAGCGACTGCGCTTTAGCAAGCGCGCGCACAAGCAGGATCGGGTATATCAGTTGTGGCAGGAAGGTTCGCATGCGGAAATGGTGTACAGCGAAACGGTGATGCGCCAGAAACTGGATTACATTCACTACAATCCGGTGAAGCGCGGGTATGTAGATTTGCCGGAGCACTGGAGGTACTCAAGCGCCCGGGATTACGCAGGTATGAAAGGCCTGGTTGAGATTCAACGGTGGGACTGACATGTAATCATTCCCCTGCGCCTGGGGACGTTCCGCGTTCCGATCTCCACGCCGAAGTAATGCCGGGCATTGCTGTGACGCAGAGCGTCACCGGCTGCATTCCCACGCAGAGCGTGGGAACGATCAATCAACCGTGACGCACACCTGGGCCTCGTTCCCATGCTCCGCGTGGGATCAATCAACCATGCCGCGCACCTCGGCTCGTTCCCATGCTCCGCGTGGGAACGCCTCTGGGGACGCTCCGCGTTCCGATCTCCACGCCGAAGTAATGCCGGGCATTGCTGTGACGCAGAGCGTCACCGGCTGCATTCCCACGCAGAGCGTGGGAACGATCAATCAACCGTGACGCACACCTGGGCCTCGTTCCCATGCTCCGCGTGGGATCAATCAACCGTGCCGCGCACCTCGGCTCGTTCCCATGCTCCGCGTGGGAACGCCTCTGGGGACGCTCCGCGTTCCGATCTCCACGCCGAAGTAATGCCGGGCATTGCTGTGACGCAGAGCGTCACCGGCTGCATTCCCACGCAGAGCGTGGGAACGATCAATCAACCGTGACGCACACCTGGGCTCGTTCCCATGCTCCGCGTGGGATCAATCAACCGTGCCGCGCGCCTTGGCTGTTTCAAGGTGCGAGTTAGATGCTGTTAGAACTCGATGCGCACGTCGCCCTTCGGCACGCTGCAGCACGACAAAATAAATCCTTCGGCCTCGTCTTCCTCGGTGATCCCGCCGTTGTGGTCCATCTCGACCTCACCACCCAGCTTCATCACCTTGCACGTGCCGCAGATCCCCATCCCGCAGGCTTTCGGAATCAGCAAGCCGAGCTTGGCCGCCGCCGCATGCACGGTCTCACCCGGCGCCACACGAATGCTCTTGCCGGACGCGGTGAATTCCACCTGATGCAGGTCCGCCACGTCGACTTCCGGTGCGTCTGCGGCGATTTCGGCTTGCTCCACGGCATCGGCGCGGGCTTCCGGTGGCGTCGCACCGAAAGACTCCTCGTGATACCGGGCCATGTCGAAACCCGCCGCTTCGAGCATGCGTTTGACCGCGTTCATGTAGGGAGTCGGGCCGCAGCAGAAGACCTCACGCTCAAGGAAGTCCGGCGCCATCAGTTCAAGCATTTTGTGGTTCAGATAACCGCGATAACCGGCCCAAGGCTCTCCGAGGCCATGCTTTTCGCAGATCAGGTGCAGGCTGAAGTTGTCGATCCGCGAGGCCATGTGCTCTAGCTCGCGGTGGTAAATGATGTCTTTGGGCGAACGGGCGCTGTGGATAAACACCATGTCAACGTTGCCATTGGTGTCGTAGAACCAACGCGTCATGGACATGACTGGCGTGATTCCGACGCCACCGCTGAGGTACAGCACCTTCGGCGCGGTGAAGTCCATGGCATTGAACAGCCCAACCGGACCATGTACCGCAAGCTCTTGGCCTTCATGCAGGTTGTCGTGCAACCAGTTGGAGACCTTGCCGCCTGGCACGCGCTTGATGGTCACCGAAAAGCTGTATGGCACCGACGGCGAGCTGGAAATGGTGTACGAACGCATGATCGGCACGCCGTCGATTTCAAGCTCCAGGGTGACGAACTGCCCCGGTTTGAAGAAGAACATGATGGGCTGATCAGCCATAAAGCAGAAGGTGCGCACGTCCCAGGTTTCCTGGATGACTTTGACGCAACGGACGACGTGTCGACCATTGGCCCAGGTCTGGGTGGTTACCGGATTCAGGAAGCTATTGGACATGCTGTTCTCCACTGCCGAAGGTCGGCCTTATGTTGGCGATTCTGCGTAACGCGCGAACCACCCATTTACCTATCTGCGACATTCACATACTTATCGCGACCAGCCCCCATCTACAGGGGGTTGCGCGTCGGGAACAGAGTGGGCCATGTCGCTCGTGGATAAGGTTGCGGGCAGCGTCGGCCGCACACTCGCTTCACACAAAGACAGTTTCTTTACACCTTGCGTAGCACACCTGATTAACTATTTTTCGCCGGCCACACAGAATGGCCATGAGGATTAAATCGATGGACGTCACCGCAACCCTGAGCCTGGGCGATCCGCTTGAACCCGCACGCAAGGCCACCGCACAAATGCTGCAAGAGCGTGAGCGCACTTACTCTCTGCCGCAGCCGTTTTACTCTGACGAGCGGTTGTTTGATATCGACATGCAGGAGATCTTCCAAAAAGAGTGGTTGATCGCCGGCATGACCTGCGAAATCCCGGCCAAGGGCAACTACCTGACCCTGCAAGTCGGCAAAAACCCGATCATCGTGATTCGCGGCGCCGACGGCGTGGTGCATGCGTTCCACAACGTCTGCCGCCACCGGGGTTCGCGGCTATGCACCAGCGAAAAGGGCAAGGTCGCCAAATTGGTGTGTCACTACCACCAGTGGACTTACGAGCTGGACGGTCGCCTGCTGTTCGCCGGCACCGAAATGGGTGCTGACTTCGACATGAAACAGTACGGCCTCAAACCGGTGAATGTGAAGACCGCCGGTGGTTACATCTTTATCAGCCTGTCGCAGAACCCGCCGGCCATCGACGATTTCCTGTCGACGCTGAGCCACTACATGGAACCCTACGACATGGAAAACACCAAGGTGGCAATTACCACCACCTTGATCGAGAAGGCCAACTGGAAACTGGTGCTGGAAAACAACCGCGAGTGCTACCACTGCAACGCCTCACACCCGGAACTGCTGAAATCCCTCCTGGAATGGGATGACGTCACCGACCCACGGGCCGATCAGGGCTTCAAGGACCACGTCGCCGCGTGCGCTACGGCCTGGGAAGCCGAGAAGATTCCTTACGCCCACGCCAGCTTCGGCCTACGTAACCGCATTGTGCGCATGCCGCTGCTCAAGGGCACCGTGTCGATGACCATGGATGGCAAGCAAGGCTGCGCCAAACTCATGGGTCGCATCAAGAACCCGGACCTGGGCTCGATGCGTATCCTGCACCTGCCACATTCGTGGAACCACTGCATGGGCGATCACATCATCGTGTTCACCGTGTGGCCGATCAGCGCGCAGGAAACCATGGTCACCACCAAATGGGTTGTCCACAAGGACGCCGTCGAAGGTGTGGATTACGACGTGCAGCGCATGCGTCAGGTATGGGACGCCACCAATGACCAGGATCGTCGCCTGGCGGAAGAAAACCAGCGCGGAATCAACTCCACCGCTTACCAGCCAGGCCCGTACTCCAAGACTTACGAGTTCGGCGTGGTGAACTTTGTCGATTGGTACAGCGAGCGCTTACTAAACAACTTGGGCGCGGAACCCGCGCCGTACCTCAAAGGTGTGCCGGTGCAGGGCTAAGAACAATCGCTTCGCGAGCAGGCTCCCACAGGAGATTTTTGGCACACCGAAAATCAACTGTGGCAGGCGAGCCTGATCGCGATTGCGCCACTCATTTCACCCCATCACTTTCAAGACCGCCGCCCCGTCGCTCCTCCTTAAAACCCCCCTCTTCTTATGCACCCCCCTACCCGCACGGTAACGCCTGATGCCTGTACGAAATGTGATCTATCGCATTCGGAGCCAGGCCCACTATGGCTCTCAAGCTTTAGCGAACAACTTATCCACACCTTGACCCACAGCAATTGGGGACAAGTGCAGGCTTACAGAAAATTTTCGGCAGAGAAACCGAAGAAAATCCGTGACTTATGCAAAATCCAGGTTTTTAACAGCGATTGATTGTTTTTTAACCAGAACCCTGTAGGCCACGTTTGACGTGACTTGCAGAGGATGGTGAACACCTTATCCACAGAAGCGCCAACAGACTTTGGGGGCAACTTTGATTTCGCTGTGGAAAACCCTTGGAAACCGCGATAAATCAGGGCTTTCATAAGGTTCACGGCTGAAAAATGACAATTTGACTGTTTTTTAACCAACGAGCTGAAGCCCTTGTTTTACAAGGCCTGTAGCGGACAGCGAACATCTTATCCACAGAAGCGCCAACAGCCTTTGGGTGCAAGTATTGGCCAGCATACAATTTCACCCACCGTAAAAAGCCAGTAAAAACCGCTGGTTAGGCTGATTGTTTTTTGTACGAAGGGTTACAGGGCTTGTTTTACATGGGGTGTAGCAAGGAGCGAACACGTTATCCACAGAAGGACTAACAGCGATTGTGGGTAAATCCACAATGCGCTGACGTATAGGAGCAAAGCTTGCTTCCACCTTGTTAGATCTGTGCGGTTATCTGTTAGCGAACCACACCCTCTTCGATTAACAACTTCAGAATTGCTTCAGCGCCGGCTTGCGCAGTGACGCCTTTAAGCACCTGCCCGCCACCGCCGCTGGCCTTGGCCGTCGCGGCTTTCATCCGGTCTGCGCCACTCTTGGCTTTGATCACTTTCAGGCGTTTAGGCCGTGGTTTGGCCGGTTGCAGGGTCGCAACCGCCAACAGTTCATCATCGATGACTTCGACTTCGTCGGCTGGCAAGAGCCCACGTCGAGCCGGGCCGTAGGCGCTCTGCCGAGGCTTCGGTGCCGCGTTATCCACCGTCGCCAGAAACGGCAGCCGTACTTTCAAACGACGGCGTTGACCGCGCGGCAAGGCTTGCAGCACCAAGGCCGAATTACCGTCGATGGATTCAACTTGAGCCAGCCCCACCACCAGCGGCCAGCCAAGGCTTTCCGCCAATAGGAACGGCAGCATGCCCGAGCCTTCACCGGTTTCTGCCTGACTGCCGGTCAGCACGACATGCGCCCCGGCATCACGCAGGTAAGCCGTCAGCGCCGGCAAAGCATCGGCGCCTTCCGGTTGTTCCAGCACATGCAGCTGTTCCAGACCCATGCCCAAATAAGCACGCAACGCCGGTTCCGCGACGTCGCCGGCATGCAGCACTTGCAGGTTATCCCCAGCCAGTTGCAGGCCCAGTTCCACGGCGCGCGCGTCCTGCTCGGCGCGACGTGGGCGCCCGGAAGTCGGGTGGGCGCCGATGGACACCAGGCTGATGACGTTCGTACTCATGACCCTTTCCTTCCTTTAAGCCGCATCGCGCTTGGCGTCGTTGCGATAAACCGCTATCGCATCGATCAAGGCTTGAAGAATCCCGGCGCTCTCGCCGATTACCGACAAGTCGGCCCGTTTAATCATGTCGCAGCCAGGGTCGAGATTGATTGCCACCACCTTGTCGCAGGCGCCGATACCTTGCAGGTGCTGGATCGCCCCGGAAATCCCCACGGCCACGTAAACCCGCGCAGTGACCCACGTGCCGGACGCCCCGACCTGACGGTCGCGCGCCATGAAGCCATCGTCCACCGCCACCCGCGATGCGCCTTCGGTGGCTCCGAGGGCTTGGGCGGTCCTGTGGAAAAGTCCCCAGTCCTTGACCCCGTTGCCGCCGGAGAAGATGAACTCGGCTTCGGCCATCGGAATCGCCGCTGGGTCCACCGCCACCGCGCCCAAATCCTCGATGCGCGACAAGCTGCGCACCACGGCTGTGGATAACTCCACTGGTAGGGCTTCGTGACGGGTTTCGCTGACCGGCTCGGCGCATTCCACGGCGGCCAGAATCAAGCGAGCAACCGGACGCGCAAGGTCTTGCAGCCCAGCACCAGCGCGGCCGATGCACTGCTGATCCTTGACCTGCCAGACCCGCGTGGCCGGGCGTTCGCCCAGCGCGGCAGCAAAGCGTCGACCGAGTTCGCCCCCACCGTTGCGACTGTCCGGCAGCAACCAGTGACGCGGGTTGAACTGGTTATCCACAGCCCGCAGGCCCTGGACCCGTTGTTCCGGTGCATAACCAATGAACTCATCGCCCTCCAGCACCAGCAAGCGATCAACGCCCGCTGTGGCAAAGGCATTTTCCTTGTGTCCGCCAAAGATCACGGCTAACACCGCGCCATCATTGCCGGCCAACTGATGCGCGAGGCCGAGCAAGTCGCGGTCGTGGCTACTCAAGCGGCCACCGACCATGTCCGGCACCACGCTGATGTAAAACGCCGGCGCAGGCACTTGATGCAGCGGCAGTTGCACTTCAACGGCGGCCGAACGTTTGGTCGCCCCGCCCTGCTGTGCGCCACTGCGGTCAATCCGTTTGATGCCGTTAGGCCCGATAAAACCGATGCCATGCAGATTTTTTCGGATGACGCCATTCGGCCCCATCCAGCTATGCTGCGCCGGTTGCATCGCCGCGTGCAGCGGGTGCAGACGGTTGCGAGCAATCCATTCGGCGCGCGGGTCGCGGCGGATAATGTCGCTCATCAGTGGGCCTCCGCAGGTTCACGTTTGGCCGGGGTGCCTGGCTTGCTCGGCGCAGCATCTTCGAGCAATGCGTCGGCCACCAGTTCGGCGATGTCCTTGATCAGCGGACGCGGTTCGACCACGCCTTCGAGCATCGCGGTGCATTGTGGGCAACCCACGGCCACCAATTCGGCGCCGGTTTCACGGATGTCGTCCATGCGCATGTCGGGGATCCGTTGCTTGCCCGGAATGTCGGTGATCGGCGCGCCGCCACCGCCGCCGCAGCAGCGTGAGCGGAAGCCGGAGCGTTGCATTTCCTTCACCTCAATCCCGAGGGCGCGCAGCACTTCGCGCGGCGCCTCGTATTCACCGTTGTAGCGACCGAGGTAGCACGGGTCGTGGTAAGTCACGCTGGTGCCTTTGTGCTGGCCGAGGCTCAGGGCGCCAGCGCCAATGATTTCCGCCATGTAGGTGCTGTGGTGCTGCACAAGGTAGTGGCCGTCGAAGGCGCCGTACTCGTTTTTCAACACATGAAAACTGTGCGGGTCGCAGGTGACGATGCGGTTGAAGCGGTACTTGGCCAGGGTCTGGATATTGCGTTTGGCCAACAACTGGAACGTTGCTTCGTCGCCCAGGCGTCGGGCTACGTCACCGCTGTCGCGCTCTTCAAGACCGAGCACGGCGAAGTCGACTTTGGCCGCTTTCAGCACTTTGACGAAGGCACGCAAGGTGCGCTGGTTGCGCATGTCGAACGCGCCGTCACCGACCCAGAACAGCACGTCGACCGACGGCTTCTCGCTGAGCAGATTCAGGTTCAAGTCCGCCGCCCAGTTCATCCGTCCGCCCGGCGCAAAACCGCCAGGGTTGTCGGTGGCGATCAGGTTTTCCAGGACTTCGGCGCCCTTGTTCGGTGTCGCGCCTTTTTCCAGAGTCAGGTGACGACGCATGTCGACGATGGCATCGACGTGCTCGATCATCATCGGGCATTCCTCGACGCAAGCACGGCAGGTGGTGCAGGACCACAGGGTATCGGCGTCTACCAGGCCGTTGACGATCGGTTGATGCGGGTTACCGGCGTGTTCGCCGATGGCTTTGCCTGGATACGCACTGCCAGCGAACTTGGCGTCGGTGCCGCCGGCCAGGCCAACGACCATGTCTTGAATCAGTTTTTTCGGGTTCAACGGTTGACCGGCGGCGAACGCCGGGCACGCCGCTTCGCACTTGCCGCACTGCACGCAGGCGTCAAAACCGAGCAGCTGGTTCCAGGTGAAGTCCTTGGGTTTTTCCACGCCCAGCGGCGCGTCTTTATCGCTTAGGTCCAGGGGCTTCAAACCCGTGGAACGACCGCCATTAAAACGTTCGGCGCGACGGTGCCAAGCCAAGTGCAGGGCACCGGCAAAGGCATGCTTCATCGGCCCGCCCCAGGTCATGCCGAAGAACAATTCCGAGACGCCCCACAGCACGCCAACTCCAAGGATCGCGGCCAGCAGCCAGCCACCGAAATCTTGCGGGACAATACCCGCCACTGGCAGAGTCACCAGGAAAAACGACGCCGAGAACGCCAATAGGCTTTTCGGCAGACGCATCCATGGGCCTTTGGACAAACGGGCTGGCGGGTTGCGCCGACGCAGGTAGACAAAAATCGCACCGACGAACATCACCGCCGTCATCAACAACAGTGCATAGCCGAGAAATCGGTTATGCAGGCCAAAACCGTGCACCAGAATCGCCAGCACGATGGACGCCACCGCACCACCGGCCGTGGCCACGTGGGTGTTGGCGATGTACTTGTCGCGCGCGACCACGTGGTGCAAGTCGACCATGTAGCGCTTGGGCATGGCCAGCAGGCCACCGAGCCAGTCGACCTTCGAGGCTCGGCCACGGCGCCACATAGCCATCCGCCGCAACGCGCCCAGGACACCCAGGCCCAAGGCAGCGAACAGCAGGATTGGAAGAAGGGTGTTCAACATGTGGAGCTCCCAAAGACCTCGGGGTCTGTGATCGTCCCCACGCTAAGCGTGGGAACGATCAGTTCGTGGCTTAGAAATCCTTGCACAACCGCAACGCGTCGTAGATCGCCGCGTGGGTGTTGCGCTGGGCCACGCAGTCGCCGATGCGGAACAGCAAGTAGCCGTCACCCGGTTGGCTCAGCGAAGGCTGCGGTTTGATCGCGAACAAGGCTTCGATGTCCATCTGGCCCTTGTTGCGCGACGCTTCCTTCAGCGCGTAATAGATTTCTTCGTCCGGGCGCACGCCGTTCTCGACGACGACCTGATCCACCACCCGCTCCTCTTTGGCGCCGGTGTATTCGTTTTCCAGCACCGCCACCAACTTGTCGCCTTCGCGGTAGACCTTCTCCAGCATCATGTCGCCGGTCATGATCACTTCTTTCGGGTACATGCTGCGGTAGTACGTCGGGAACGAAGTACCGCCAATCGCAACGCCTGGCTTGATGTCGTCGGTGACGATTTCAACCTGGCTGCCCTTGTCGGCGAGGAAGTCCGCCGTGGACATCCCGGTGAATTCGCAAATGGTGTCGTAGACCAGCACGTTCTTGCCCGGCGCAACTTTGCCGTCAAGGATGTCCCAACTGCTGACCACCAACCCTTCAGCCGCGCCCCAGTGTTCGTTCTGCTCCAGGAATGGGTGGCCGCCAACGGCGAGCACCACCACGTCCGGACGCAGGTCGAGAATGGCCGCCGCATCAGCCGCCACGCCCAGGCGCAGGTCGACTTTCAGACGCGCCAGTTCCAGCTGGAACCAGCGCGTGATACCGGCGATCTGGTCCCGTTGCGGGGCTTTCGAGGCGGTGGTGATCTGCCCACCGATGAATTCTTTCTTTTCGAACAGGGTTACGTCATGACCCCGCTCGGCCGAAACGCGTGCCGCTTCCATCCCGGCAGGACCGGCACCGACCACTACGACTTTGCGTTTCACACCGGTCGATTTCTCGATGATGTGCGGCACGCCCATGTATTCACGGGAGGTCGCGGCGTTCTGGATGCACAGCACGTCCAGGCCTTGGTACTGACGGTCGATGCAGTAGTTGGCACCGACGCATTGTTTGATCTGGTCGATCTGGCCCATTTTGATTTTGGCGATCAAGTGCGGGTCGGCGATGTGGGCGCGGGTCATGCCGACCATGTCGACGTAGCCGCCCTCCAGAATGCGCGTGGCCTGGTTCGGGTCTTTGATGTTCTGCGCGTGCAGCACCGGAGCCTTCACCACTTCTTTGATACCGGCCGCCAAGTGCAGGAAAGGCTCCGGTGGATAACTCATGTTCGGGATCACGTTAGCCAAGGTGTTGTGGGTGTCACACCCCGAGCCGACCACGCCGATGAAGTCGAGCATGCCGGTGTCGTCGTAGTACTTGGCGATCTGCTTCATGTCCTCGTGGGACAAGCCGTCCGGGTGGAATTCATCACCGCACAGACGGATACCGACGCAGAAGTCCGGCCCCACTTCAGCCCTTACCGCCTTGAGCACTTCAAGGCCAAAACGCATGCGGTTCTCGAAGCTGCCGCCCCATTCGTCAGTGCGTTTGTTGACCCGTGGGCTCCAGAACTGGTCGATCATGTGCTGATGCACCGCTGACAGCTCGACGCCATCAAGACCACCGGCCTTGGCGCGGCCAGCCGCCGTGGCGTAGTTGCCAATCACGCGCCAGATTTCTTCCGGCTCAATGGTTTTGCAAGTCGCGCGATGCACCGGCTCACGGATACCCGACGGCGACAACAGGGTTGGCCAATGCTCGCCGTCCCAACGGGAACGTCGGCCCATGTGGGTAATCTGGATCATGATCTTGGCGCCATGTTTGTGCATGGCATCGGCCAGGTTCTGGAAGTGCGGGATGATCCGGTCGTCGGCCAGGTTGACCGATTTCCACCAGCCTTGTGGGCTGTCGATGGCCACACTGGAGGAACCGCCGCAAATCGCCAGGCCGATCCCGCCCTTGGCTTTCTCTTCGTAATACTTGACGTACCGGTCGGTGGTCATGCCGCCGTCGGTGGCGTACACCTCAGCGTGCGCGGTGCTGAGCACGCGGTTACGGATGGTCAACTTGCCGATTTGAATCGGCTGAAACATTGCTTCGAAAGCCATGGCAGGTTCCTCGACTTACAACGGCTTGACGGTGAACAAGCCGTCGTCGTGGCCTTCTTCGGAGCCACCGTAGACTTGTTCGGCAACGGTGCGCAGATGGCTGCCGCGCGCTTGCAGAATCTGGTCCATGGCACCGGCAAACCAACCCGTGAACATGTAGTCAACCTTGCGCCCGACCTTGCCGTACACGTAGACGAACGCCGAGTGTTCGAGCTTGACGCTGGCCGTGCCTTTGTCGAGGTCGATGTCCTGGATCTTGAACAGGCCCCAGCCGCGTTGCGACAGGCGCTTCATGTAGTGTTCGAACACCGCAACGCCTTCCAGGCCATGGCATTCAGCTTCTTTTTCACACCAGTGCCAGGCGGATTTGTAGCCGGCCTTGTAGAGGATTTCGGCGTAGGCCTCGCTGCCCAGCACTTCCTCGATGCCCATGTGGTTGTTGACGAAGAAGTGACGCGGCACGTACAGCATTGGCAGGGCGTCGGAGGTCCAGACACCGGTTTCGCTATCGACTTCGATGGGCAATTGCGGGGCGATTTTAGCCATGGAAATTTAACTCCAGAAAATTCGTGGTGTTGCCCCCGGCGCGGACGGGCGGGGGAAAGGATTCTTCAGATGCGGTGGCTTATTCGCCCCAGACGTCTTTCAAGACATTGACCCAGTTCTCGCCCATGATCTTGCGCACCACGCGCTCGGAGTGGCCGCGCTTGAGCAGTGTCTCGGTCAGGTTCGGGAACTCGCCAACGGTGCGGATGCCCAGCGGGTTGATGATCTTGCCGAAGCTGGTCAGACGGCGGGCGTAGCCCTTGTCATGGGTCAGCATTTCGAAGAAATCCTGACCGTGACCCTGAGTAAAGTCGGTGCCGATGCCAATGGCGTCTTCACCAACGATGTTCATGGTGTATTCGATGGCTTCGGCGTAATCGTCGATGGTCGAATCGATGCCCTTGGCGAGGAACGGCGCGAACATGGTCACGCCGACAAAACCGCCGTGGTCGGCAATGAACTTCAGTTCTTCATCGGACTTGTTGCGCGGGTGCTCTTTGAGACCCGACGGCAGGCAGTGGGAATAGCAAACCGGCTTTTTCGATTCGAGGATGACTTCTTCAGAAGTCTTTGAACCCACGTGGGACAGGTCACACATGATGCCGACGCGGTTCATCTCGGCGACGATTTCGCGACCGAAGCCCGACAGGCCGCCATCACGCTCGTAGCAACCGGTGCCAACCAGGTTTTGAGTGTTGTAGCACATCTGCACCACGCCAACGCCGAGCTGCTTGAAGATCTCGACATAACCGAGTTGGTCTTCAAAGGCATGGGCGTTCTGGAAACCGAAAATGATCCCGGTCTTGCCCTGCTCTTTAGCTTTACGGATATCCGCAGTGGTTTTCACCGGGATCACCAGGTCGCTGTTTTCGCGAATCAGCTTCTGACTCGCGGCAATGTTGTTGATGGTGGCCTGGAAGCCCTCCCACACCGATACGGTGCAGTTGGCTGCGGTCAGACCGCCCTTGCGCATGTCTTCGAACAGCTCACGGTTCCACTTGGCGATAATCAGCCCGTCGATAACGATGCTGTCGGCGTGCAATTCGGCTGGGCTCATCAGGCAGTCCCCTATTAGCGATTCATGCGCCGAATCGTATGCCGGCGCTTTGGGGCCAGCATATGCCTCGGTGCCTTGGCAGCCGGGTGCAAAAACGACAGGGGAATTGCCGAAAGCGTCAATCCACGACAAAGGGCATCAACAGGGTGCATTAACCCATCTGTTCATTACCGGGCGCATGCGCCAGAATTCGCCGCATTACTGGATTTTCACTGGAATAAAGGGGCGGCGACGCAATGAAATCGATCTTCCTGGCTTTGGCTCTGATAGCGACCGGCGCACAGGCCGCCGATGAGTCAGACAACAACCCTTGCGATGCAGTCGAAAACGACGTCCAGACCCTGGAATGCTCGCTTTACAGCAAAACCACCGCAGAACAACTGCTTAAGGAAAACTTCGAAGGTTTGCTGGAGCGAATGAAGACCCAATACCCCGACAACAAAGCGCAACTGACCGCGCTCACGGGTCAACTCCTGAACGCCGAACAGCTCTGGATCAAATCACGCGACGCCGACTGCGCCATCGCGCCGTTCCCCGCCGCCGTGGGCAGCAAGGCCTACAACATCGACCTGAACGACTGCCTGGCGAGCAAGAGCGACGAACGGTCGGAGTTTTTGGAGTCGATCGGACAGGAATAAGCCGGGTTAAATCGTTAAATATCATTAAAAAGGATTTCATATGTATTACCCACGCGAAGCGGAAAGGGATTTCCTCTACACGCGCGCCACGCTGCTGTTTTTGGCCACGCTGATACTGTCACTGATGCTGAGTTTTTCCATAAACCGGGGTGCACCTTTTGCACTGATAAAGGCGGCCCCCGTAGAAACCCTCGGGCACATCATCCAACTTGAAAGCCTCGGCCCCCCAGCTTCAAGCACCAACGTGTATTACGCCTTTGAACACGAAGGCCAGCGCATAGAAGGTAGGGTGAACAACAGCAGCTACGTCGAAGACCCTGGTTACGAAGTGGGCAGCCTGATCCCCGTGGTGTACTCAAAATGGTTCCCGACGGTAAATAACATCAAGGCGAACCTGAAATCGAGTTCGCCTGACTTCTACATCATGAGCGTAAGCATCGGTTTGATGATTTTGTTCTCGGTACTGATGTTCTGGACGGCGCTCCAGATCTATCAGCATAAAGAGGAAGACCGGCATTATTGATCCTCACCACTCAGCCCCCTCTCAATAGGCAATTCATGACTATCTGCGGCATCGAAATCAAAGGCAGCGAAGCCATCATCGCCGTCGCCACTCTGGACAACCAGACGCTGACCCACCTTGCCTTGGCCACCAAGAAAATCGCGCTTGAAGACGACGATGAGGCGGCCAATGTCAAAGCCTTCGCGGCCCAGGTAAAGGCCTTTGTGCAACAAAATGCGATCACGCGCATCGCCATCAAAAAGCGCAGCAAGAAAGGCGAATTCGCCGGCGGCCCGACCACGTTCAAGATTGAAGGCGTGTTCCAGTTGCTGGACGGCGTTGAGGTGACGCTGCTGTCGCCGCAGACCCTCAATGCACAGAATAAGAAGCACAACTTTGAGCTGCCGGCCACGCTGAACAAGTATCAGCATGAAGCCTTCAAGGCGGCGTGTTCGGCGTTGGTAAAGAAGTAACTAGTCGGTTTTACGCGCTTTGAGCCAATCCCCGAAGGATTTATCTTCCAGGGCATAGCCACCTCGACTCGACTTCCACACCAGCTCCTTGTCGCGCAGGGCATCTATACAGGCCTGAATGGTCTGGGTGCCCGGCACCACGTCGCTGCCCATATCCTCCAGCGCTTTGCTGACCGCCGTGAGGGTGCTGTCGGTGAAGGGCGCAAAGGGTTCGTTGTTCCGCGAACGCTCCACCATGACGTCGAGTACGGCGCGCTGTGGGAGGGTGAGGGCGTTCCAGGCGCTTTCGAACTCAGTCCACACGCCTGCGCGCAGGAGTTCGGCACGGCTGTGCAGCAGTTGGCCCAGATTACTTGCCTCACCCAACTCCAGCGCTACTTCACCAATGATGGTGCGCAACATCTCGGGGCGACGGCCCACCAACTCAAAAGCTTCGTCTATATCCGCCGCATTGAATTGGTTGGTCTTGGCCAGGTGAGCATTCAGATGCAGCGTGTACGCCTGGGTGAACTCTTTACCCAGCAAGGGGAACGGCGTGATGCTGGAACCAAAGAACGGCTGGCTTTTGCCAAGGACCAAATGCGCGAGCTTGTCGCGATTCGAGCCGGTGAACACCAGGCGCAAGCCACTGCCTTCGCCTTCACGGCCTTGATTGAGCTGATCCCGCGCAGCCTTTAGGGCAAACATGGCGTTGATGCCTGCTTCGGTGGTCAGCGCGTGCTGGGCCTCATCGATCACCAGCACCACGGTTTTGCCAGCTGCGCTGTGAAGCAACTCCAACGCTTGCGTAAGGGTCGCGCCCGAGGGCAACTGAGGCTTGGTGAAATCCCAGGACAACGTGCGCAGGAAGCTGAGTTTTTCGATGCCGATGTTCTTGGCCAGTTTGCGGATACCCTTTTCAAAGGGCACCAAGGCACCGGCAATTGCGCTGGCGATCAGGTCGGCGGGGTCTTTCTCCTTATCGGCCCACAGGTCGACATACACCGTCAACCAACCCCGGGCCTGGCATTGCGGGATCAAATCTTCGCGCAAAAAAGTGCTTTTTCCGGTGCGACGTGGCGCCGCGAGAAACAGGCCAGAGGTGAAATCCTGAATACCGGCCCCCACCAAGCCGTCGGCAATACTGCTTGCCAGGGTGGGACGGCGGAATACAAAGCCGCTGTGCTTAGCCATGGTTTTATACTCAATTATTGAAATGACTATAAATTATAGTTATTAGTATAATTTACTATAATTAACCGTCAAATACCTCCCGTCGCCGATCCTCTCTCGGGCACTTGGCAAACCGCGCCCGATAGCTGCGGGTGAAATACGACGGTGATTCAAACCCGCACGCAATGCTCACCTCGAGCACGCTCATGTCAGTCTGGCGCAACAACTGCCTGGACTTCTCCAGCCGTAACCGCAGGTAGAAATTGCTCGGGGTGTCATTCAGGTGCAGGCGAAAAAGGCGCTCTAACTGACGCCGGGTCACGTTGATCGACTCCGCTAACGCCAGCGTGCTGAGCGGCGGCTCGCTGTGCTGTTCCATCTCGCCAATCACATGAACCAGCTTTTTGTTGCTGATGCCATAGCGCGTGGCGACCTCCATGCGCTGGTGGTCTTTGCGCGGGCGGATGCGACCCAGTACGAATTGTTCACTGACCTGGATCGCCAGCGCCGGGCCGTGGGCCTGGGCGATGAGGTCGAGCATCAGGTCGATGGAAGCAGTGCCGCCCGCCGAGGTAATGCGCCGGCGATCGATTTCGAACAGCTCCTGGGTGACGCTGAGCTGTGGATAAGATTCCTTGAACGCGTCGATAGCTTCCCAGTGCAGGGTCAGCCGATGGCCGTCGAGCAAGCCGGCTTCGGCAAGGATGAAGCTGCCGGTGTCGATGGCGCCGAGGGTCACGCCTTCGTGGTCGAGCCGACGCAGCCAGTGCTCCAACGCCGGGGTGGCGAACTTTAGCGGTTCGAAACCGGCCACCACCAATAGCGTCGCGCCTTTCTTCAGCGGTTCCAGCGCAGCGTCTGCGTTGAGTGACATGCCGTTGCTGGCCAGCACCGCACCGCCGTCGGCGCTCAGCACATGCCAGCGATACAACTCGCCCCGAAAGCGATTGGCGACCCGCAGCGGCTCGATGGCCGAGATAAAACCGATGGCTGAGAAACCCGGCATCAACAAGAAGTAGAAATCCTGGGACATGGAGCGCACTCGATTGGCAGGTAACGAGAGGGCGGGCAGCGTGTGGACGTTGATACGCCTGTTGTCGACGGCATTCAAGGGCTCAGGTCGCTGCAGTGCAAGAGCGGGTCGCCGCAGTGCGCTTTCACGAGACTTGAGCTGCGTAACTTGGCATCACCGACGCACGAAGACGTCGGGACTCACAATCACCACCTGCCGAGGAACCCACCATGAAACGACTGATCAGCAGCTGCGTGCTCGCACTCAGCGGTACCGCTTTATTGAGCGCCAGTGTCATGGCGGCAGAACCCGCGGCGTGCCAGAGCGTGCGCATGGGCGTGGTCAACTGGACGGACGTGATCGCCACCAGCGCCATGACCCAAGTGCTGCTCGATGGCCTCGGCTACAGCACCAAACAAACCAGCGCGTCCCAGCAAATTATCTTCGCCGGGATCCGCGACCAGCGCCTGGACCTGTTTCTCGGTTACTGGAACCCGCTGATGACCCAGACCATCAGCCCGTTCGTCGACAGCAAGCAGGTCAAAGTCCTGGAAGCCCCCAGCCTCAAAGACGCCCGCGCCACGCTCGCCGTACCGACTTACCTCGCCGACAAAGGCCTGAAAACCTTCGCCGACATCGCCAAGTTCGAGAAAGAACTGGGCGGCAAGATTTACGGCATCGAGCCTGGCTCGGGCGCCAACACCCAGATCAAGGACATGATCGCCAAGAACCGGTTCGGTCTGGGCAAGTTTCAGTTAGTGGAGTCCAGTGAAGCCGGAATGCTCTCGGCAGTGACCCGCGCCACCAAACGCAACGAGGCCATCGTGTTCTTCGGTTGGGCGCCGCACCCGATGAACGTCAACGTGAAGATGACCTACCTCACCGGCAGCGAAGGTGCCTTGGGTCCGAACGAAGGCATGGCCACTGTCTGGACCGTCACCGCACCGAAATACGCCGAACAATGCCCTAACGTCAGCCGCTTGCTGAGCAACCTGACGTTCACCGCCGCCGACGAAAGCCGGATGATGCAGCCGCTACTGGATCACAAAGACGCCTTCGAGTCGGCCAGGCAGTGGCTCAAGGACCACCCGCAAGACAAGCAGCGCTGGCTCGAAGGGGTGACCACGTTCGATGGCAAACCCGCCGCTGACAACCTGCAACTGACCAGTAAATAAACCTGATTGAACCACCGCCTCGCAGCCCGAACGGGCTGCGAACAGAATCGCCACGCCTGAGCCACAGCCAAGCCACACCTAAAATTCTCGCCTGCAAGGAAACCGCCTCATGAACCACGACGTCATCATCACCTGCGCACTCACCGGTGCTGGCGACACGACCGCCAGAAGTCCACACGTGCCGGTCACCCCTAAACAAATCGCAGCCGCCGCCGTGGAAGCTGCCAAGGCTGGCGCCACCGTGGTCCACTGCCATGTTCGAGACCCGCAAACCGGCAAATTCAGCCGCGACGTGGCGCTGTACCGCGAACTGATGGAACGCATCCGCGAGGCGGACGTGGACATCATCGTCAACCTCACCGCAGGCATGGGTGGCGATCTGGAGATCGGCGCTGGCGAAGACCCGATGGCGTTCGGCCCGAACACTGACCTGGTCGGCCCGCTGACCCGACTGGCCCACGTCGAAGCCTTATTACCGGAAATCTGCACCCTGGACTGCGGCACGCTGAACTTCGGTGACGGCGACACTATTTACGTCTCCACCCCGGCCCAACTGCGCGCTGGCGCCAAACGCATTCAAGAGCTGGGCGTGAAGGCTGAACTGGAAATTTTCGACACCGGTCACCTGTGGTTCGCCAAACAAATGATCAAGGAAGGCCTGCTAGACGACCCACTGTTTCAACTGTGCCTGGGCATTCCCTGGGGCGCGCCGGCCGACACCACGACCATGAAAGCCATGGTCGATAATCTGCCGACCAACGCGGTCTGGGCCGGGTTCGGCATCGGTCGCATGCAAATGCCGATGGCCGCACAAGCGGTGCTGCTCGGTGGCAACGTGCGGGTCGGGCTGGAAGATAACTTGTGGCTGGACAAAGGGGTTCTCGCGACCAACGGCCAATTGGTTGAACGCGCCAGCGAAATCCTCAGCCGCCTCGGCGCCCGGGTTCTGACGCCGGCTGAAGGCCGGGCAAAAATGGGCCTGACACAGCGCGGTTAATCACCCACAACGCTTTCCAATGGTGGAAGCGATCCGGCTCGCGAAGAGGCTGTCACCTCCCGCATCCGTGCAAACTGACACTGCGCATTCGCGACCACGCCCGCCCCCACAAGGGACCACCGAATTCATTCAGGAAGTTGCCATGACCTTCATCACCGAAATCAAAACCTTCGCAGCGCTGGGCAGCGGTGTCATTGGCAGCGGCTGGGTCTCCCGCGCCCTCGCCCACGGCCTCGATGTCGTGGCCTGGGACCCGGCGCCCGGCGCCGAAGCGGCCTTGCGCAAACGCGTCGCCAATGCCTGGGGCGCGCTGGAAAAACAAGGCCTGGCGCCTGGCGCATCGCAAGATCGGTTGCGCTTTGTCACGACCATCGAAGCGTGCGTGCGCGACGCCGATTTCATCCAGGAAAGCGCGCCAGAACGGCTTGAATTGAAACTGGAACTGCACGCAAAAATCAGCGCGGCGGCCAAGCCCAATGCACTGATCGGCTCCAGCACCTCGGGGTTGCTGCCGAGCGAGTTTTACGAAGGTTCAACCCACCCGGAACGCTGCGTAGTCGGGCACCCGTTTAACCCGGTATATCTGTTGCCGCTGGTGGAAGTGGTCGGCGGCAGGAACACCGCGCCGGAAGCCATTCAAGCGGCGATCAAAGTCTATGAGTCCTTAGGCATGCGCCCGCTGCATGTGCGCAAGGAAGTGCCGGGGTTTATCGCCGACCGCTTGCTCGAAGCGCTGTGGCGTGAAGCGCTGCACCTGGTCAACGACGGCGTGGCGACGACCGGTGAAATTGACGATGCGATTCGCTTTGGCGCGGGGTTGCGGTGGTCGTTCATGGGTACGTTTTTGACCTATACCCTGGCGGGCGGCGATGCCGGCATGCGGCACTTCATGGCGCAATTCGGCCCGGCGCTACAGTTGCCGTGGACCTATTTGCCGGCACCGGAGCTCACCGAAAAGTTGATCGACGACGTGGTGGACGGCACCACTGAGCAGTTAGGTACACACAGCATCTCGGCGCTGGAGCGTTATCGTGATGACTGTTTGCTGGCGGTGCTGGAGGCGGTGAAAACCACCAAGGAAAAGCATGGAATGGCGTTTAGCGAATAACCCTCCCCTCTGATCGTTCCCACGCTCTGCGTGGGAACGATAATGCCCGATCATGCCCGGAGAGCATCATGCCCACCCTCACCACCTACCAAACCACAATTATCCCGGAATGGGTCGACTACAACGGCCATCTGCGCGATGCCTTCTACCTGCTGATTTTCAGCTACGCCACCGACGCCTTGATGGATCGCTTAGGGCTCGACAGCAGCAACCGCGAAGCCAGCGGCCACTCACTGTTCACCCTCGAACTGCACCTCAACTACCTGCACGAAGTGAAGCTCGACGCGGAGGTCGAGGTCCACACCCAAATCATCGCCCACGACCAAAAACGCTTGCACCTCTACCACAGCCTGCATGGGGTGGGCGCTGACAAAGAACTGGCCGGCAACGAACAAATGTTGTTGCACGTCGACCTCGCTGGACCGCGCTCCGCGCCGTTCAGTGAGAAGACCTTAAGCGCTTTGCAAGTGATCGTTGGCGATCAGGCTGACTTGCCCGCGCCAGAACTCATTGGCCGGGTCATCGCGTTACCGCCGCCCAAGTAGGCGCCTGTGGGCGCGAGACGGCCGCAATCCGCAAACCCCTTGGCTGATAATTCACCAGCAAAAAAAAGCCCCGATCAAGCCATGACAGGATCGGGGCACGGGGTACTGTTGAAGCACTGTTGCAGCGAGGGTGACCAAACCTTCGTGAAGCCAACTGAGCCCAGTGTGCCCACTCCGCTCTCAGACGAGTTAGCCGAAAACGACCTGTTCATAGGTAATGCAGCCACGGCGACAAATCGCCCTTGCCGTTCCCTCACGCCCCTACCAGAATCGAGCGCACGACACCGTTCCCTGAAGAAGGATTGCGTCATGATGCACGCCGATTTGATTGACCAGGAAGACCTGCTGGGCCAGCTGAAGTCGTTGGGGTTTCAAGTGCCGAACGGCGCCACCGCCGAGCAGGCTTGCGAGTGTGCTGTGCGGGGTTTGAACGATGAGCGGGCGATGACGCTGCGCACCATGGTCAAGCAGATGTACACCAGCAGCGCGACCATTTTGCCGGCAGTGCGCCAGGCGATCGACAAGCAACTGCTGCCGGCATTGGCGCAGTACCAGCTCAGTCATAACGCCTGACAGATCCCATCCCGAGCAGGCTCACGCATTTGACCCGGCGCGCCCAAGGGAGCGCGGTCAAATGCGCTAGCCTGCTCGCGAATGAAGGCGCCTGGGCCTAGAGCCTTACGCTAGCAAAAGTCGATTCATTGCGCGCCTGACTCAAGGCCGACAATGGACCGGACAACGGCGACAGCACCAATGCTTGCGGCAATGGCAGCATCGCTACCTGCTGCGTGGTGTTGGAACCGACGCGCTCGTCGCGTGGCGGAATGCCGAAATATTCGCGGTAACACTTGGAGAAGTGCGGGGTGGAGACGAAGCCGCACACCGACGCCACTTCGATGATCGACATCGGCGTTTGCTTGAGCAGTTGCCGAGCGCGAATCAGGCGCAGTTTCAGGTAGTAACGGGACGGCGAGCAGTGCAGGTATTTCTGGAACAGCCGCTCTAGCTGACGCCGCGACACGGCGACATACACCGCCAGTTCGTCGAGGTCGATCGGCTCTTCAAGGTTGGCCTCCATCAGCGCGACGATTTCCTGCAACTTCGGCTGATTGGTGCCGAGCATGTGCTTGAGCGGCACACGCTGGTGATCCTGTTCATTACGGATACGTTCATAGACGAACATCTCCGAGATCGCGGCAGACAGCTCACGGCCGTGATCGCGGCTGATCAGGTGCAGCATCATGTCCAACGGCGCGGTGCCACCAGAGCTGGTGAAACGGTTGCGGTCGAGGGTAAACAGACGCGTGCTCATGGACACCCGCGGGAAGGCTTCCTGCATCGAAGCCAGGCATTCCCAGTGAACGCTGCAATCGAAACCGTCCAGCAGGCCCGCGCAAGCCAGCGCCCAACTGCCTGTGCAGACGGCGCCGAGGCGACGTGACTGGCGCGCCTGGCTTTGCAACCACGACACGTGTTCGCGGGTGACGGTGCGCTGGATACCGATACCACCGCACACAATCACGATGTCCAGGGCGGGAGCTTTTTGCATGGCGCAGTCGGGGGTGATCTGCAGACCGTCACTCGCCCAGACCTGACCGCCATCGACAGTGAGAGTGGTCCAGCGATACAGCTCGCGACCGGACAATTGGTTGGCCATGCGCAGGGGTTCTACTGCGGAGGCCAGAGAAATCAGCGTGAAATTGTCCAGCAGCAAAAAGCCGATGGATTGAGGCGCACGGTTCTGGGGTTGGGCCCCGGAGTTGAACGACGTCATCGCGGTATCTCCTCACACAAAGCGGATGATGGCCTCAGGCGGAGGCTCTTGTTATGGCCATCGTTCTCGCGTGGGAGACGGGCTTTGTAATGACAGAGCAATTGCCATGCCTGAAATTGAATGAGCGTTCAATAACTCCTGAAAACGACGCCGTGGCGTGTCTGGATATGCCGTGCGACGAGTAGAGGTTATAAGTGCCATCAACGGCCCCAGGCCATAGGCCCCATTGCGCTTGAGCACATCGGTAGCACTTGTGGGAACAGGGCCGGAAGGTGTCAGGAGGGAGTGTCACCGCAAGCACGGGTGACAGACGGTCAAGGACGGATGAGGTCACCGCTCACCGCAACGTTGCTTGTCTGATTGCGACGCGCCAAAACATGGCGCGCTGTCGTGCAGGTGTTCACTTAGCGCGCAGTTTTGACTGCTCTGGCGCTGTCGCGGGCAAGCTTTTCGCCGCTCACAACTCAACCGGGGACTGAGCCTTCTCGCGATGCAGTCGAGTCGGTCTTAGCATTCCACCGCGCTGACCGCCAAGCCACCGCGTGATGTCTCCTTGTATTTGTCATGCATGTCCGCACCGGTGTCACGCATGGTGCGAATCACCCGGTCCAGCGAGATAAAGTGCTGGCCGTCACCGCGCAATGCCATCTGCGCCGCATTGATCGCCTTCACCGCCGCAATGGCATTGCGTTCGATACACGGCACCTGCACCAGCCCACCCACCGGGTCGCACGTCAGGCCGAGGTTATGCTCCAGGCCAATTTCCGCCGCGTTGCACAACTGCTCAGGCGTGGCGCCGAGAATCTCCGCGAGCCCCGCCGCCGCCATGGCGCACGCCGAGCCGACTTCGCCCTGGCATCCGACTTCGGCACCGGAAATCGAGGCGTTCTTCTTGCACAGAATCCCCACCGCCGCCGCACTCAGAAAGTAGTCAACCACATTGGCGTCCGTGACCACTTCGCTGAACTTCATAAAGTAGTGCAGCACCGCCGGGATGATCCCCGCCGCGCCATTGGTCGGCGCCGTCACCATCCGGCCCCCGGCGGCATTCTCTTCATTGACGGCCAAGGCGAACAAGTTGACCCACTCCATCGCGCTCAGGGTCGAGCCGATCACATTGGGCTTACCCAACTCTTGCAGGCTGCGATGCAACTTCGCCGCCCGCCGACGTACATTAAGGCCTCCGGGCAAGATGCCCTCGTGCTTGAGGCCTTGCTCGACACAATCCTGCATGGCCCGCCAGAGCTTCATCAGACCACCACGGATCTCCTCTTCGCTGCGCCAGACTTTCTCGTTGGCCATCATCAACTCGGCGACACGCAGGTTATGCGTCTGACAGAGGCTCAGCAGTTCCACAGCGCTGGAGAAGTCATACGGCAACACCGTGCGATCAAGGTCCACCACACCGCTGGCCGCCTGGGCTTCATCGACGACAAACCCGCCGCCAATGGAATAGTAGGTATCGCGATGCAGTTCCCGGTGATCGCCCTCAACGATGAGCGTCATGGCGTTGGGGTGGAACGGCAGGTTTTCGTCGATCAGGCGCATGTCCCGGGCCCAGATGAAGGGCACCGACAAGCGACCGTCAAGCAGCAGGGTGTGGGTTTCACGCAGGCTCTCGATGCGCAGGCCGATTTGCGACGGATCAATTGCATCCGGCCACTCACCCATCAGGCCCATGATCACCGCGTTGTCGCTACCGTGGCCGATGCCGGTGGCAGACAACGAACCATAGAGTTGCACTTCGACACGGCGAACCTGTTCCAGCAGGTGTTTTTCGCGCAATGACTCAACGAACAGCGCAGCGGCACGCATAGGCCCGACAGTGTGCGAACTGGAAGGACCGATGCCGATTTTGAACAGGTCGAAAACGCTAATAGCCATGACTGCCGAACTCCAGGATGTGCCTACTCCGGACGCAAAAGCGCCCAGTGACGGAGCTGCTACGCTCAAGCTGCAATCCGCCGGGATGGCCGCATCATCCGGCTTTTACCTGTCGCTCGCCGTCTCACACCGACGCACTCATGCCCACCAACGCCGCCAGTCACTCGCGTTACGTTTTCACGGTTTTTTTACGGTCCACAGGAGCAAAAAAGTCTGAAACTAGCTGTAAACGACCTCACTGACACTGGATACGACCATCCCTGTACTGGTTACGACGCCCCCTGTAGGCGTCAGATTTTCACTGGTACATGATCGTCTCGACTCGATTGCAAGGCATCGCGGTAAAGCTGTCTCCAAATCGCCATCCAACCGCAACTTATAAACGCGGTGATCCAGTCGGAACACTGCCAAAAAAAACACTAAGGAGTCCACCCATGAAAGGTTCCCCGTCGTTGTTGTTGGCCGCCATGCTGAGTCTGCCGTTACTGGCTCAAGCCGCAGAACCGGCGCAGTGCAGTACTGTGAATTTCTCCGATGTCGGCTGGACTGACATTACCGCCACCACCGCTACCACCAGCGTCGTACTCAACGCCCTGGGCTACAAAACCAAAACCACAATGATTTCCGTACCGGTGACCTACAAGTCCCTGGCAGACGGCAAGAACATGGACGTGTTCCTCGGCAACTGGATGCCCACCATGGAAAACGACATCAAGGCTTACCGTGATGCCGGCACCGTGGAAACCGTGCGCACTAACCTCAAAGGCGCCAAGTACACCCTGGCAGTGCCACAAGCGCTGTATGACAAAGGGCTTCACGACTTCGCCGACATCCCGAAATTCAAGAAAGAACTCGACGGCAAGATCTACGGGATCGAACCAGGTAACGACGGCAACCGTCTGATCCAGAGCATGATCGACAAGAACGCCTTCGGTCTCAAAGACGCAGGCTTCAAAGTCGTCGAGTCCAGCGAAGCCGGGATGCTGTCGCAAGTGGACCGTGCGCAGAAACGCGACACCGCCGTGGTCTTCCTTGGCTGGGCACCGCACCCGATGAACAAGCGCTTCAAAATCCAGTACCTCACCGGCGGTGATGATTACTTCGGTCCCGACTTCGGTGCGGCCACCGTGCTGACCAACACTCGCAAGGGTTATGCCCAAGAGTGCAGCAACGTCGGTCAGTTGCTGAAAAATCTCGAGTTCACCGTGGACATGGAAAGCTCGCTGATGGGCAACATCCTGGACGACAAGATGAAGCCTGAAGCGGCCGCCAAGGCCTGGTTGCAGAAGAACCCGCAGGTGCTCGATACCTGGCTCGCTGGCGTGACCACCATTGACGGTAAGCCTGGCCTGGAGGCCGTGAAAGCCAAGATCGCCCAGTAACTGCTTACGCCGGGCGGGTTCGCCTGCCCGGGCTGTTTATTTCCTTGCATGCGGACGTTCACTACCATGCTGATTGATCAGAAAATCCCCTTAGGCCAGTACATCGCGGGCTTCGTTGAATGGTTGACGCAACACGGCGCCAGCACCTTCGACGCCATCGCGGTGACCCTGGAAACGATGATCCACGGCGTGACGTTCGCGTTGACCTGGTTCAACCCGCTGGCATTGATCGGCCTCATTGCGCTACTGGCACACTTCATTCAACGCAAGTGGGGGCTGACCGTTTTCGTCATCCTCTCCTTTCTGCTGATCCTCAACCTGGGGTATTGGCAGGAAACCATGGAAACCCTCGCTCAGGTGCTGTTCGCCACCCTGGTCTGCGTGGTCATTGGCGTGCCGTTGGGCATCGTCGCCGCGCACAAGCCGATGTTCTACACACTGATGCGTCCGGTGCTCGATCTGATGCAGACCGTGCCGACGTTCGTGTACCTCATTCCGACCCTGACCCTCTTCGGTCTCGGTGTGGTGCCGGGTCTGATCTCGACGGTGGTGTTCGCGATTGCCGCGCCCATCCGCCTGACTTACCTGGGCATCCGTGATGTCCCGCAAGAATTGCTGGACGCCGGCAAAGCCTTTGGCTGCTCGCGCCGTCAGTTGCTCTCACGTATTGAACTGCCCCATGCCATGCCCAGCATCGCGGCCGGTATCACCCAGTGCATCATGTTGTCGCTGTCGATGGTGGTGATCGCAGCCCTGGTGGGTGCTGACGGTTTGGGCAAGCCAGTGGTCAACGCGCTGAACACCGCTGATATCGCCCTGGGCTTCGAAGCCGGGCTGGCCATCGTGCTGCTGGCGATCATGCTCGACCGAATCTGCAAACAACCCGACGCAAAAGTAGGGGGTGACGCATGAGCATTATTCGCTTCGATAACGTTGACGTTATCTTCGCCAAAGATCCACGCCCGGCGCTCAAGCTGCTGGATCAGGGCATGACCCGCAACGAGATTCTGAAAAAAACCGGCCAGATCGTCGGCGTCGAAAAAGCCAGCCTGGACATCGAGAAAGGCGAAATCTGCGTGCTGATGGGCCTGTCCGGTTCGGGCAAGTCCAGCCTGCTGCGCTGCATCAACGGTTTGAACACCGTGAGCCGTGGCAAATTGTTCGTCGAACATGAAGGCAAGCAAATCGACATCGCCTCCTGCACCCCGGCCGAACTGAAAATGATGCGCACCAAACGGATTGCGATGGTGTTCCAGAAGTTCGCCCTGATGCCGTGGCTGACAGTCCGCGAGAACATCAGCTTCGGTCTGGAAATGCAGGGTCGACCGGAGAAGGAACGGCGCACCCTGGTGGACGACAAGCTTGAGCTGGTGGGCCTGACCCAGTGGCGCAACAAGAAACCCGACGAACTCTCCGGTGGTATGCAGCAACGCGTCGGCCTGGCCCGTGCGCTAGCGATGGACGCCGACATTCTGTTGATGGACGAACCGTTTTCGGCCCTCGACCCGCTGATTCGCCAAGGCCTGCAGGACGAACTGCTGGAGCTGCAACGCAAACTCAGCAAGACCATCGTTTTCGTCAGTCACGACCTCGATGAAGCCCTGAAACTCGGCAGCCGCATTGCGATCATGAAAGACGGCCGGATCATTCAGTACAGCGTGCCGGAAGAAATCGTGCTGAACCCAGCTGATGATTACGTGCGGACCTTCGTCGCTCATACCAACCCACTAAACGTGCTGTGCGGGCGTAGCTTGATGCGCACCCTGGACAACTGCAAACGCATCAACGGCTCAGTCTGCCTCGATCCGGGCGGTGACTCATGGCTGGACTTGGCCGAAGGCAACACCATCAAAGGCGCACGCCAGAATGGCGTTGCCCTGGACTTGCAGAATTGGGCGCCTGGGCAAGCGGTTGAAGCGCTGGGCCGCCGCCCGACGCTGGTGGATTCCAACATCGGAATGCGCGATGCACTACAGATTCGCTACCAGACCGGCAACAAACTGGTGCTGCACGACAACCATAAAGTGGTCGGGATTCTGGGCGACAGCGAGCTGTATCACGCGCTGCTCGGCAAGAACCTGGGCTAAGGCAACAGACACAAAAACGCCGAGAGAGGTGATCGTACCCACGCAGAGCGTGGAACGATCAGGATTCGAGTAGGAGGCGGCTTCACAGCCGCCGTCCTCTCACACCACCGTACATACGGTTCCGTATACGGCGGTTCAGGTTATACGGCTAAGCCGGTTTATCGTATCCAGTATCGAGACCAGCCCGAGTCCATCCCACAGTTTCTTCGGCAGCGCCTGATTCATATGTGGCGCTCCCGAGCTCCACCATGGACCTCGACCGTTGAACGCTGATTTGCAGGCACGCGCTTCGCTGAGTCCTAAGCGCATCAAGTTGCGCGCCCTCGTAGAGGGCTGCTTCCATTGACGCCAGATGATGCAGCGAAGTTTATGCCGCACCCAGCCGTCCAGTTCCTCAAGGGGCCGCTTGCTCTGACTCAGCTTGAAGTAGCCAGCCCAACCGCGTAGTACGGGGTTTATCCGCTCGATGACGTTCGCCATCTTGTGGCCCCGCGCTCCGCGCAGCAGGTCTCTGAGTCGGTCGCGTAAACGACCCAGACTCATCGTCGCCACTCTCAGCCTCGGCTGTTGATGCCAGCTCATCCCATAACCCAGATAGTCACAGGCCCAAGGCCTTGCCACACGGCTCTTTTCCCGGTTCAACGTCAGTTTCAGACGCCGATTGAGAAAGCGCTCAACACTGGCCATCACTCGCGCCCCAGCACGACGACTGCGCACATAAATGTTCGCATCATCGGCGTAGCGCACGAAGCAATGACCCCGCCGTTCCAGCTCGCGATCGAGTTCGTTGAGCAGGATGTTCGACAGCAACGGCGAGAGCGGGCCGCCTTGCGGCGTCCCTTCCTGCCGTCGACTGGCGATACCGCCTGACATCACGCCGGCCTCGAGGTAACGGCGAATGAGCCTGAGCACACGCTTGTCTTCGATTTGACGCTCTACATAAGCCATCAATACATCGTGGTTGACCCGATCAAAGAACTTCTCAAGATCAAGCTCCACACACCAGCGGTGGCCCGCCGCCACATGGGCACGGGCTGTTTCGATGGCGTGGTGAGCGCTTCTGTTTGGACGAAAGCCGTAGCTGTAGTCCGAGAACAGAGGGTCGAAGATTGGCGTGAGCTGTTGCAGCAGAGCCTGCTGGATCAGGCGATCCATCACATTGGGGATACCCAACTGACGGGTTCCGCCTTTGGGTTTTGGGATTTCGACGGCGCGCACACCTTGCGGGTGATACTCGCCGGCCAGCAGCCGCACCTTGAGGGTCGGCCAATACTGATTCACATAGTCAGCCAATTGGTCGACCGTCATGCCATCGGCACCCGGCGCACCCTTGTTGCTGACCACGCGTTGATACGCACGCTTGAGATTTGCCGGTGCAAGCACCCGCTCCATCAGCCTGTCCGGCTCCGCGTTCGTCCACGCCACAGACGCCGCCGATGCCTGCGCACTGCCAGCCGTCGCCCGCGGATTCTGTCCGGAACTTGGGGTCACAGTTCTCCCTCGGAGAAAGTTCTGCTTTTCGACATTCGACGAGACTCTGACGCCTACTGGCGGCATAACCTGTTCAGCCCTTGGTGACGGGGTTATTCGTCACTTACTACGGCCTCGGCTGACTTCTGCACGCTCATCCCGTCGCCTCACGACGCTCGGTAGCACAATGGCAAACGTGCAGATCTCCCAAGGTAATTCGCGCGACCTTCCTGCTTATGCCTGTCGGATCTACGTCGTAGCGTTCCGTGCAAGTATCGGGCTTTGGTAATCATGGCCACCTTACCCCGCTACGCCGCCTCATCCGCTTCCTGTTCGTCAGGCCAGCATTTTGCCTAAGGCTTCCTTCAGATTCGCAGTCACCCGCGACACCCTTCCCTTCGGCTAACACTTCCCCTTGCCGGGTGTGTAGAGGACTTGCACCTCCAAGTCACCAGCGTGGCCACCACAGCCAAACTGGTTGCGCTTGCGCGCAACGCGCCATGCCTGGCGCACCACAAAAAAGGGGCTCAACATGAGCCCCTTTGCGTTCCCACGCACAGCGCGGGAACGAATACCTCGCTACTCAGCTATAGACACGGCCAAGGAGCTGCCGATGGCTTTCAAACTGATCAAGCACGTCACGGGTGATCTGATCCTGGGTGAAGCCCATCAAGTCGTAATCCTGGCTGCCGTTGTGCAGGTACACCTCGGCGCGGTAGTAACGAGCGCGAGATTCGTCAGCACTGTCGGCCGACACCGTGTCGCTCGCCGCCGCCAGGTAGCCGTCCAGGCTCACTTCGTAGACAAAAGGGTTGCCCTCTTCCATCTCGATCCGCAGGCCCATGCAACGCTTCGATTTACCCAGCAATGTTTGCACGTCCAGGCCCTGAGCGCGCAATTGCACAGCAGCCGCTTCCAGCGCCGGGCTGACTTGCTTGTCCATGAAGCGCTGAACGATCGACTGACTCGGTTGCAGGTCCAACTGCGTCAAGCGCTCAATAAAACCGCGACGCCCGCGCGCGGCCAACTCCGCTTGTTCCCGCTCGATCTGCACGTCCTGGCGCATGGCCTTGTGCAAGCCGAACATGAAGAGCACCAGCACCACCGAGAACGGCAGACCGGCCAGCACCACCATGGTTTGCATGGCCTCGAAGTTACCGGCGAACAGCAGACCGATGGTCACCAGAGTGATGACCGCCGACCAGAAGATCCGCAACCAGTGCGGCGCATCTTCGTCAACGTTGCCGCCCTTGCAGGACAGGTTGGCCATCATCACGGCGCCAGAGTCTGCCGGGGTCAGGAACAATACAAAACCGACAAAGATCGACACGCCGATCACGATTTTCGATGCCGGATAGTGCTCAAGCAACTGGTAGATCGCCATCGACGGCTGCTCCAGCGCCGTCTTCCCCAGCTCCACCGCCCCATGGTTCATCACCAGGTCCAGCGCCGAGTTACCGAAGATAGACAACCACGCCAAGGTGAAACCCAGCGGAATCAGCAACACGCCGGCCACCAGTTCACGCACGGTGCGACCACGGGAAATACGCGCGATGAACATGCCCACGAATGGCGCCCAGGAAATCCACCAGGCCCAGTAGAACAGGGTCCACAGGCCCAACCAGCGGTCAGACTTTTCGCTGTCGCCTTCGTACACATAGAGGTCAAACGTCTTCAACACCACGCCGTTCAGATAATCGCCGATGTTCTGTACAAAGCCGTTGAGCAAATGCAGGGTCGGGCCGAACAGCAGGACGAAAATCAGCAGGCCGCTGAACAGCACAATGTTCAAGTTCGACAGACGACGAATGCCGTTTTCAACACCGGACACGGCGGCGATGGTCGCCACGGTGCTCATCACGATAATCACGATCAACAGGTTGGTGTTGCTGTGTTGCATGCCGAACAGGTTTTCCAGCCCCGAGGACACTTGCAGCGAACCAATCCCCAAGTTCGTCACCAGGCCCAACAGGGTCACGAACATGCCAAAGCCGTCTACCGCATGACCGGCCGCGCCTTTGACCCAACGCTCGCCCACCAGCGGATACAGCGCCGAACGCAGCGCCAGCGGCTGGTTATGACGGTAAGCAAAGTAAGCAACGGCCAGGCCTACCAGTGCGTAAATTGCCCAGCCGTGCAGGCCCCAATGCAGAAAAGTCAGTTGCACCGCCTGACGCGCGGCCATGTTACTGGCAGCCACGCCTTCGGGCGGATTGAAGTAGTGGTCCAGTGGCTCGGACGCACCGAAGTACAGCAGTGAGATGCCGATACCCGACGAGAACAGCATCCCCGCCCAAGCGCCGTAGCTGAAGTCCGGGGTGTCGTCCTTGCTGCCCAGTTTGAGCTTGCCGTAGGAAGAGAACGCCAAGCCAACCACAAACACCAGATAAGCAGCGATCACCACCATGTAGTACCAGCCGAAGCTGCGGGACAACCAGGCCTGGGCGATACCGAGCACTCTGCCCGCCTCCTGCGGGGCGATGATCAGAATGGCGGTCAACAACAGGATCAGCGCGGTAGAGGTGTAAAACACCCAACCGTTGACCGTCACCTTATCGGGCGGGGTCTTTATTAGAGAGGCAGAACTCATGGCACAGAGGCTCCGGGCAGTGCGATTGAGGAACACAAGGCAACGCGTTACCCGACCAATCGGTTAGTTGGCAGCCGATCATCGGGTGATATAAAGACAGCCCGAAAAAAGCCCGAAATTCCGGAGGCGTAACAACGCTGGGGGTTTCGAGCGTATTCAGACGTCGTTTTTATCGTCATCTACACGTAGGAAAAATCTGTAGGCAGCGACTATTTGTCGCAGAGCTTATTCTTTGTTGATTGAACGTTCAATCAAAACAAAATAGACTGGCCCTCAATCCGGTAGCCGTTTTCGTCCACCGGAAGGCCTAAGGAGATGTGCAAGATGCCCAAGGTCGGTATGCAACCCATCCGCCGCCAGCAATTGATTGAAGCCACATTGCAGGCTGTCGATCAGGTCGGAATGGGGGACGCCAGCATTGCGCTGATCGCCCGTTTGGCCGGTGTCTCGAATGGCATCATCAGTCACTATTTTCAGGACAAGAATGGCCTGATCGCCGCCACGATGCGGTACCTGATGAGTGTCCTCAGTGAGAACGTCACCGCGCGCCGCCAGGCGCTGGCAGATGACAGCCCACGGGCGCATTTGCAGGTGATTATCGAAGGCAACTTCGACGCCAGCCAAGTCAATGGCCCGGCGATGAAAACCTGGCTGGCCTTCTGGGCCACCAGCATGCACCAGCCGTCATTGCACAGGTTGCAGCGGATCAACGATCACCGTCTGTATTCCAACCTGTGCTGCCAGTTCCGCCGTGTGTTGGCGCTCGATGAAGCGCGCAACGCCGCCCGAGGCCTGGCAGCTCTGATTGACGGTTTGTGGTTGCGCGGTGCGCTGTCGGGAGACGCTTTCGACACCGGGCAGGCGCAACAGATCGCTTACGAATACATGGATTTCCAATTGGCCAAGCAGGTGAGTTAGAGCACACATAAACGCTCAACCCCTGAACGACTGCTGAACGGTGTTGCCAGACCCTTACGGCTCCACCCTTAAGCGGTTAATGCCAACCACTTATGCACTTGCGAGGACTTTATGGCCCGTTTCGAACTGCAAAAACTCTACATTGACGGCGGCTACAGCGACGCTGGCAGCGATGCCACCTTCGAAGCCATCAACCCGGCTAACGGTGAAGTTCTCGCCAAGGTGCAACGCGCTACTAAAGAAGACGTTGAACGAGCGGTCGTCAGCGCCGAGAAAGGCCAGAAAATCTGGGCGGCCATGACGGCCATGGAGCGTTCGCGCATCCTGCGTCGTGCCGTTGACATCCTGCGTGAGCGCAACGATGAACTGGCTGCCCTGGAAACCCTGGACACCGGCAAGTCGTTCTCCGAAACCAAGTACGTCGACATCGTCACCGGCGCTGACGTACTGGAGTATTACGCAGGCTTGGTGCCGGCCATCGAAGGCGAGCAAATCCCGCTGCGCAGCACTTCTTTCGTCTACACCCGTCGCGAGCCGCTGGGCGTAGTGGCCGGTATCGGCGCGTGGAACTACCCGATCCAGATCGCCCTGTGGAAATCTGCACCCGCCCTGGCGGCCGGTAACGCGATGATCTTCAAGCCAAGCGAAGTCACCTCCCTGACCACGCTGAAACTGGCCGAAATCTACACCGAAGCAGGCCTGCCGGCTGGCGTGTTCAACGTTCTGACCGGCAGCGGCCGTGAAGTCGGCACCTGGTTGACCGAGCACCCACGCATCGAAAAAATCTCCTTCACTGGCGGCACCGACACCGGCAAGAAAGTCATGGCCAGCGCTTCGGCTTCGTCGCTCAAAGACGTGACCATGGAACTGGGCGGCAAATCCCCGCTGATTATTTTCGACGACGCCGACCTTGATCGCGCCGCTGACACCGCGATGATGGCCAACTTCTACAGTTCGGGCCAGGTCTGCACCAACGGCACTCGCGTGTTCATTCCGACTCACCTCAAGGCAGCTTTCGAAGCCAAGATCGCAGAGCGTGTTGCGCGCATCCGCATCGGCAATCCGGAAGACGAGAACACCAACTTCGGCCCACTGGTCAGTTTCGCCCACATGGAAAGCGTGTTGGGTTACATCGCCAAAGGTAAGGAAGAAGGCGCTCGCCTGCTGTGCGGCGGCTCCCGTCTGACTGACGGCGACTTCGCCAAAGGCGCCTTCGTGGCACCCACCGTGTTCACCGACTGCACCGACGAGATGACCATCGTGCGCGAAGAGATCTTCGGCCCGGTCATGGCGATCCTGACCTACGACACCGAAGAAGAAGTGATCCGTCGTGCCAACGACACTGACTTCGGCCTCGCTGCCGGCATCATCACCAAAGACCTGAACCGCGCTCACCGCGTGATTCATCAGCTGGAAGCCGGTATCTGCTGGATCAACGCCTGGGGCGAGTCCGACGCCAAGATGCCGGTCGGTGGCTACAAGCAGTCCGGCGTGGGCCGTGAGAACGGCATCAGCTCGCTGAACAATTTCACACGAATCAAATCGGTACAGGTAGAGCTGGGCGACTACGCCTCGGTGTTCTAAACCCCAGGCTTTGTATTGCTCGCCAGAGCATGCCCGCGCCCACAAGAGCAGTGCGCTTTCTGTGGGGGCGAGCCTGCTCGCGAATCGAGTGTGCAGCACTCGCCTGGCATGACCTGACCACTTTCAAAGAGGGTGCATTTAATGTCCCAAGAATATGACTACATCATTATCGGTGCCGGCTCGGCCGGTAACACCCTGGCGACCCGTCTAACTGAAGACGAAGGCGTCACCGTTCTGCTGCTGGAAGCCGGCGGCCCGGATTACCGGCTCGATTTCCGCACGCAAATGCCAGCGGCATTGGCGTTTCCCCTGCAAGGTCGTCGTTACAACTGGGCCTACGAAACCGATCCAGAACCGCACATGGACGGTCGCAAGATGGAATGTGGTCGCGGCAAAGGCCTTGGTGGTTCTTCGCTGATCAACGGCATGTGCTACATCCGTGGCAACGCGATGGACTACGACAACTGGGCCAAGCTGCCAGGCCTGGAGGACTGGGATTACCTCAACTGCCTGCCGTATTTCCGCAAAGCAGAAACCCGCGACATCGGCCCGAACGACTACCACGGTGGCGATGGCCCGGTCAGCGTGACCACGCCAAAAGCCGGCAACAACCCGCTGTTCCACGCGATGGTTGAGGCAGGCGTGCAAGCCGGATACCCGCGTACCGAAGACCTGAACGGTTACCAGCAAGAAGGTTTCGGCCCGATGGACCGTACCGTAACGCCCAACGGCCGTCGCGCCAGCACCGCTCGCGGTTACCTGGACGTCGCCAAAAAGCGTTCGACACTGACCATCGTCACCCACGCCCTGACCGACAAGATTTTGTTCGACGGCAAGCGTGCAATCGGCGTGCGTTACCTGATCGGCGCGGCTGAAGAGCGCGTTGAAGCCAAGGCTCGCAAAGAAGTGCTGCTGTGTTCCGGCGCCATCGCTTCGCCGCAGATCCTGCAACGCTCCGGCGTCGGTCCGGCCGAGCTGCTGAAATCGCTCGACATCCCGGTGGTCCACGACCTCCCAGGCGTTGGCGAGAACTTGCAGGATCACCTTGAGTTGTACCTGCAATACGCTTGCACCCAACCGGTCTCGCTGTACCCGTCGCTGCTCTGGTACAACCAGCCAGCCATCGGTGCCGAGTGGCTGTTCAACGGCACCGGTATCGGCGCCAGCAACCAGTTTGAAGCCGGCGGTTTCATCCGTACCCGCGAAGAATTCGATTGGCCGAACATTCAGTACCACTTCTTGCCGGTGGCGATTAACTACAACGGCAGCAACGGGGTGAAAGAGCACGGTTTCCAGGCGCACATGGGCTCCATGCGTTCGCCAAGCCGGGGTCGCATCCAGGCAAAATCCAAGGATCCGCGCGAGTACCCGAGCATCCTGTTCAACTACATGGCCACCGAGCAAGACTGGCAGGAGTTTCGCGACGGCATCCGCCTGACCCGTGAAATCATGCAACAGCCTGCTTTGGACGCCTTCCGTGGCCGTGAAATCAGCCCGGGCATCGACGTACAAACTGATGAGCAACTCGACACGTTCATCCGCGAACACGCTGAAACCGCATTCCACCCATCGTGCTCCTGCAAAATGGGCACCGACGACATGGCCGTGGTAGACGCTGAAGGACGTGTACACGGCTTGCAGAGCCTGCGGGTAGTCGATGCCTCGATCATGCCGATCATCACCACCGGCAACCTGAACGCCCCAACGATCATGATCGCCGAGAAAATCGCCGACAAGATCCGTGGTCGCCAGGCGCTGCCGCGCAGCACCGCCGCTTACTTCGTCGCCGGTGATGCACCGGTGCGTGGCAAGCCGCTGCGGGATGTGAGCCCAACTGCTCAGTAATCTCGTCTGATCGTTCCTACGCTCGCGTGGGAACGATCTCCAATTTTCCGACAAACCTTTCCCACACTGTTTCACGCTTGATCCTACCCCCCGCACCGGCCTAATCTAGCGCCACGCAAACGCTTCATCCCCCCCCCGCCGAATCGATACGCCGCTGCTCCCATACCAAGGAGGTTCTCGAATGTTCGATTTCCACCCCCAGCTCAAGCAGCGCTTCGCTGCCTTGCGCACGGGCGCTGAATTCTTTTCCCTGCGTTATGTGCGCGAATCCGGACAGCAGCTGTCGGTGCGCAAGAACGTCGCCGAACCGCCCCACCTGAGCCGTGACGAAGGCGCGATGCTGACCGTTCGGGTCAACGGTGTCGAAACTTACGCAGCGACCAACGACGTATCGCAACAAGGCCTGCAAGCGGCGCTGGACCGGGCCGAGCAGCAGGCCCGTCGTCTCCAGCCGCACGCGCTGCTCGACCTGCGTGAGCAAACCGTGTCCAGCGACCGTGCCGACTATTTTTCGCCCGACCTCGATCAGCCCTTCCCCTCCCTGAGCGATTGCTACCAGTTGCTGGGCGACGAGTCCGCCGCCGTGCCCAAAGACGAGCGCCTGGTGAACTGGCAGGTGAGCATCGGCATTACCCACGTCGAGCAGATCTACCTTAATAGCGCCGGCGCCGAACTGCGTCAGGCCCAGCGTTTTGTCTACCCTGGCCTGGACGTCACCGCCTACAACGGCAGCGACAGCCAGACCCGGACCCTCGGCCGCGAGAACTTCGGTCAACAGGGCGGTTTTGATGTGATCAGCCGCTGCGGTCTGGTGGGTGCAGGGCCAAAGATTGCCGATCAGGCGTTGCAACTGCTGCTGGCACCGAACACCCCGCAAGGCCCGCGCGACCTGTTGTTGATGCCGGACCAAATGATGCTGCAAATCCACGAATCCATCGGTCACCCGCTGGAACTGGACCGCATCCTTGGGGATGAACGCAATTACGCAGGCACCAGCTTCGTCAAGGCGCAAGACTTCGGCCACCTGCAATACGGATCGAAACTGCTCAACGTGACCTTCGACCCGGACATTCCGGAACAACTCGCCAGCTACGGGCATGACGACGACGGCACGGCGGCCAGCAAGCAATTCCTGATTCGCGAAGGCCTGCTACTGCGACCACTGGGCGGCGCACTCTCGCAATTCCGGGCTGGCATGGATGGCGTCGCCAACAGCCGCGCCTGCGGCTGGAACCGCCCACCGATCGACCGCATGGCCAACCTAAACATTGAGCCTGGCGATCAACCGCTGGAGCAGATGATCCAGGGTATCGAGCACGGTATTTTGATGAGCACCAACCGGTCGTGGTCCATCGACGATGCACGCAACAAATTCCAGTTCGGTTGTGAGTGGGGCCAGTTGATCGAAAACGGCGAACTCAAAGGCGTGGTGAAAAACCCCAATTACCGGGCGATTTCCGCGCAGTTCTGGAAGAGCCTCAGTGCGGTCGGCGACGCCAATACGGTCAAGGTGTTGGGCACGCCGAACTGTGGCAAGGGCGAACCGAACCAAGTGATCCGCGTCGGCCATGCCTCGCCGGCCTGCGTGTTCAGCCATATAGATGTGTTTGGGGGAGATGCCTGATGACCAATTCTACGAGCTCCCAAAATACCCAGGCTGATGCGTTTAAAGCCTTGGTCCACTGGCTGCGCGATGCGATTCGCGAGCCGGAGCAATTTACCCTCAGCTACGCCGCCGAGTCCTCGGCCTTCGTGCGCTTCAACCACGCCAAGGTGCGGCAGGCCGGGCAGGTACAGCAGGCGAACGTCGGTTTCAAACTGATCAACGAGGGTCGCCACGCCGACTTGCACATCACGTTATCCGGCGATGCTGAAACTGATGTCCAGCGCCTGGCCGATGGTCTGCAACAGTTGCGCGAAACCCTGCCGCTGCTGCCGCCCGACCCGTACTTGATGCTCAACCACAACGGCTGGCAGAGCAAAAACGTGCAGGACCGTCCGTTACCGGAGACCGAGCAGGTGGTGGCTGAAATCACCCAGGCCGCCGAAGGCCTAGACTTGGTAGGTTTCTACGCGGCCGGGCCGATCAGTCGCGGCTTCGCCAGTTCTTCGGGCGCGTTCGGCTGGCATCAGGCCAACAGCTTCAACTTCGATTTCAGCCTGTTCCATGAAAACGGCCAGGCGGTGAAAGCCAGTTACGCCGGCCACGACTGGAACAGCGAAGGCTTCGCCAAGCGCTTCCAGCAGGCCCGCGAGCAGTTGGCCTTTCTCGGCCGGCCATTGCGTACCTTGCCACCGGGCAACTACCGCGCTTACCTGGCGCCGGCGGCCGTGGAAGAAATCATGGACATGCTCGGCTGGGGCGGTTTCTCGGCGCAGTCGATTGCCAGCAAAGGCAGCCCGTTGCAGAAGCTGTACGCGGGTGATCAATCGTTCAGCCCGTTGGTCTCGCTGGATGAAAAGGTCAGCGGCTCCCTGAGCCCGGCGTTTTCCGGCGAAGGTTATCCGCGCAGCGATCTGGGCTTGATCGTCGAAGGCAAGGCTGGCGCGCAAATGGTCAGCTCACGCAGTGCGGCCGAATATGGCCTGACCGCCAACGGTGCCGGTGCGGGTGAAATGCCAAGTGCGTTGAACATGGCCGCCGGGACGTTGCCGCAAGCCGAGATTCTCAAGCAACTGGGCACGGGCCTGTACATCAGCAACCTCTGGTACCTGAACTACTCCGACCAACCTGCAGCACGCCTGACTGGCATGACGCGGTTTGCCACGTTCTGGGTCGAGAACGGCGAGATTCAGGCGCCAGTCAGCACCATGCGCTTCGATGACAGCGCCTACAGCCTGCTCGGTTCGCAGTTGGAAGCGTTAACCCAGCAGCGCGAACTGATGCTCTCGTCCAGCACCTACAGCCAGCGCGCGACAGCGTCATCGTTGTTGCCCGGCGCACTCGTGAGTCGATTGACGTTAACCCTCTGACCCCTATCGTTCGCACGCTGCGCGTGTGAACGATCGTTAACACACCCACAAGAGGTCCCATGCCCAACCGCCCCTCTCTCGACGCTGTCACCGCCCGCTGGTTGCCATGGGTGGTCGCCATTGCCTTTTTCATGCAGTCCCTCGACGGGACGATTCTCAACACCGCCCTGCCGGCCATGGCGCTGGACCTGGCGGAAAACCCTTTACGCATGCAAGGCGTGATCATCGCCTACATGCTCACCGTCGCCTTATTGATTCCGGCCTCCGGCTGGATTGCCGACCGCTTTGGTACCAAGAAGATTTTCTTCGGCGCCATTCTGTTGTTCAGCATCGGCTCGCTGCTCTGCGCGCTGTCGAACACCTTGACGCTGCTGATCGGCGCACGGGTGATTCAAGGGCTCGGCGGTGCGTTGATGCTGCCGGTCGGCAGGCTGGTGGTGCTGCGGGCTTACCCACGTTCGGAGCTGGTGCGGATCATGGGTTTTATTACCATTCCCGGCCTGCTCGGCCCCTTGCTCGGCCCGACCACGGGTGGCTGGATGGTCCAGTACCTGTCGTGGCACTGGATTTTTTTGATCAACTTGCCGGTTGGCATTATCGGTTGCTACGCCGTATGGAAATTCATCCCCGACCTGCGCGGCACCGAACGCACGCGTTTCGACGGCGTCGGCTTTCTGCTGTTCGGCGCCTCCATGGTACTGATCACCATCGCCATGGAAGGCCTCGGCGAACTGCACCTGCCACACCTGCGGGTGATGTTGCTGCTGGTGGCCGGCATGGCCTGCCTCGCGGCGTATTGGCTGCGCGCCGGACGCATCGACAATCCGCTGTTCGCACCGTCACTGTTCAAGACCCGGACCTTTGCCGTCGGCATCCTCGGTAACCTGTTTGCTCGTCTGGGCGGCGGTGCGTTGCCGTTTCTGGTGCCGTTGCTGCTGCAAGTGGCGCTGGGGTATTCACCGTCCCAGGCCGGGATGAGCATGTTGCCGCTCGCCGCAGCCGCGATGATCGCCAAATCAGTGGCGCGGCCGCTGATCGAGCGCCTGGGCTATCGCATTATTCTCACCGGCAACACCCTATTCCTGGGGATCATGCTCGCCAGCATGGGCCTGGTCAGTGAGCAGACGCCTTACTGGCTGCTGCTGTCCATGCTGTCGCTTCTCGGCGCGATCAACTCCTTGCAGTTCACCGCAATGAACACGGTGACCCTGATTGACCTCGACGATGCGAGCGCCAGCAGTGGCAACAGCCTGCTGTCGGTGGTGGCGCAGTTATCCCTGGGACTGGGCGTTGCGTGTGCGGGAGCGTTGCTCGGCGGCTTCACGGCAGAGGTCGGCAACGACGGCGTGGACACCGTGCTTGGGGCGTTTCAATTGACCTTCGTCACGGTCGGAATCATGGCGATGCTGGCGGCAACGATCTTCTCCCAGCTCTCGAATGAAGACGGACGGCGCGTCAAGCGTCCAGAGGAACACATAGAGCCTTAGTTCTCAGACGATAAGTGCCTGCGCTCGGCGACTTCTCGTCTGGAAACTACGGGCGAATGGCCGCGAGACTGATACACTGCGCGACATTTTGTTTTGCAGGCCCGTCCCGTGACCACCATCGCCACCGCTTTTAATACTTTGCCGCTGTCCGCCGCCATGCTGGCTAACCTCGATTCTCTCGGTTATGCCCAGATGACGCCGATCCAGGCGCAAAGCTTGCCGGTGATCCTCAAGGGGATGGACCTGATCGCGCAAGCCAAGACGGGCAGCGGCAAGACCGCCGCCTTCGGTATCGGCCTGTTGAACCCGATCAATCCGCGCTTCTTCGGCTGTCAGGCACTGGTCATGTGCCCGACCCGTGAGCTGGCCGACCAGGTCGCCAAGGAAATCCGTCGTCTGGCCCGTGCCGAAGACAACATCAAAGTCCTGACCCTGTGCGGCGGCGTGTCCTTCGGCCCACAGATCGCCTCTCTGGAACACGGCGCGCACATCATCGTCGGCACCCCAGGGCGTATTCAACAGCACCTGCGCAAGGGCTCGCTCAAGCTTGATGGCCTGAACACCCTGATCCTCGACGAAGCCGACCGCATGCTCGACATGGGTTTCTACGATTCCATCGAAGAAATCATCATGCAGACCCCGGAGCGTCGCCAGACCCTGCTGTTCTCCGCCACCTACCCGGTGGGCATCAAGCAACTGTCGTCCAAGTTCATGCGCAACCCGCAGATCGTCAAGGCTGAAGCGTTCCACTCGGATGCACAGATCGAGCAGCGCTTCTACGAGATCTCCCCAGAAGAGCGCATGGACACCGTGGTGAAAGTCCTCGCGCATTTCCGTCCGGCCACCTGTGTTGCCTTCTGCTTCACCAAGCAGCAGGTTCAGGAAACCGTCGATCACCTGACCGCCAAAGGCATTTCTGCTGTCGGCCTGCACGGCGATCTTGAACAGCGCGACCGTGACCAGGTGCTGGCTATGTTCTCCAACCGCAGTACCTCGGTACTGGTAGCCACCGACGTTGCCGCACGCGGTCTGGACATCGATGCGCTGGACATGGTGCTCAACGTCGAACTGGCGCGCGACTCGGAAATCCATATTCACCGCGTGGGCCGTACCGGTCGCGCTGGCGAAAAGGGCATCGCAATCAGTCTGGTCGCACCGTCTGAAGCCCACCGTGCCCAAGCCATCGAGCAACTGCAGAAGTCGCCATTGAGCTGGGATCAGTTGAGCAACCTCACCTCCCAGGGCGGCGCACCGCTGCTGCCTGTGATGAGCACTTTGTGCATCGGTGCAGGCCGTAAAGACAAGGTTCGTCCGGGCGACATTCTTGGCGCACTGACCGGTGATGCCGGTATTCCAGGGGCCCAGGTCGGCAAGATCGCGATCTTCGACTTCCAGGCGTATGTCGCGGTTGAACGCGGGATCGCCCAACAGGCCTTGCAACGCCTGAATGACGGCAAGATCAAAGGTCGTTCGCTGCGCGTGCGCATCCTGTAAGAACGACGCACTACCCACATTTGATTGCATTCCCAATCGACGCCTGTGTGAGGACACCGTTTTGCGCTCTACCGAAGTCGTGATCATTGGCGCTGGCGCCGCAGGGTTGATGTGTGCGCTGACCGCCGCCGGGCGCGGGCGCAAAGTGATGTTGCTCGACCACGCCAACAAGGCCGGCAAGAAAATCCTGATGTCGGGTGGTGGTCGCTGTAATTTCACCAACATGTACACCGAGCCGGGCAATTTTCTGTCGCAGAACGAACACTTTTGCAAATCCGCACTGGCGCGCTACACCCAATGGGATTTCATTGGCATGGTCGCCAAACACGGCGTGCCGTACCACGAGAAAAAACTCGGCCAATTGTTCTGCGATAACAAATCCAGCGACATCCTCGACATGCTCCTCGACGAGTGCAACCAGGTCGGCGTCAGCCTGCACCTGGACACCTCGATCCAGACTATCGAGAAGCTCGAAAGCGGTTACTTGCTAGACACCACCCTCGGTCAGTTGACCTGTCAATCGCTGGTCATCGCCACGGGCGGTCTGTCGATTCCAACCCTCGGTGCAACCGGTTTCGGTTATCAAGTGGCCAAACAGTTCGGCCACGAACTGCTGCCGACCCGCGCCGGACTGGTGCCATTCACCATCACCGATCAGCTCAAAGAACTGTGTACCGAGCTGTCCGGTACGTCGGTGGACTGCCTGGTGAGCTGCAACGATCAGAGTTTTCGCGAGAACATTCTGTTCACTCACCGCGGCCTCAGTGGCCCGGCGATTTTGCAGATTTCCTCGTTCTGGCAATCCGGTGATACGGTCGAGATCAATCTTCTGCCAGACCACGACGCACCCGCCTGGCTGCAACAGCAGCAGGCCGAGCGTCCGAACAGCGAGTTGAAAACCCTGCTGGGAGAAATCTTCACCAAAAAAATGGCCAACTTGCTGGCGGACAACTGGTTCGTGTCCAAACCGATGAAGCAGTACACCCATGCGGAATTGGCCGACATCGCCGAAAAACTGGCCAGCTGGCAAGTTGTGCCCGCCGGCACTGAAGGCTACCGCACCGCCGAAGTGACCCTGGGCGGTGTCGACACCCATGAAGTGTCGTCCAAAACCATGGAATCGCTGAAAAGCCCCGGCTTGTACTTCATTGGCGAAGTGCTGGACGTCACCGGACACCTGGGGGGCTTCAACTTCCAGTGGGCCTGGGCCTCGGGCTACGCGGCAGCTCAATACGCCTGAATTACACGAGCGAGCCTGCTCGCGAAAGCGTTCTGACAGACAACATTAATGTTGTCTCTGCTGGATTCTTCGCGAGTAGGCTAACGCCCTCATTGATGGTGGCTTGCGCTCAAAGGAACAGATTTTGCTGTCAGATGTGATCGACGCCATTGCGCCGACGTCATTACTGGCTCAATTTAGCGTCATTGCCTCGGAAGGCCCGCGCACTTCATGTCATCGACCCCATTTAATCAGTCTCTGCGTCGCCTCTGGGCGCTGGATAAATTCAGCTACAGCGTGCGGGTGTTCATCGCCCTGACCGGCAGCATGGCTGTCTGTTGGTATCAGGATGAAATGGGGCTGTTGATCCCGCTATTCCTGGGAATCATCGCCAGCGCCCTCGCCGAAACAGACGACAGTTGGCAGGGCCGACTCAATGCCTTGGCGGTAACGCTGGTGTGTTTCAGCATCGCCGCGTTCTCGGTCGAATTGCTCTTCCCCTACCCCGTCATCTTTATCGTCGCTCTGGCGCTGGCCGCCTTCGGCCTGACCATGCTCGGCGCCCTAGGCGAACGCTATGGCGCGATTGCCTCGGCCACCCTGATTCTGTCGGTCTACACCATGATCGGCGTGGACCAGCGCGGCGGCGCGGTGACCGATTTCTGGCACGAACCGGTGCTGCTGGTAGCGGGTGCGGCCTGGTATGGTTTGCTCTCGGTGTTGTGGCAGGCGATGTTCTCCAACCAGCCGGTGCAACAGAGCCTGGCGCGGTTGTTCCGTGAACTGGGGCTGTACCTGAAACTGAAGTCGTCGCTGTTCGAGCCCATTCGACAGATGGACGTAGAAGCACGTCGCCTGGAACTGGCCCAGCAAAACGGTCGAGTGGTGGCGGCACTGAACGCCGCTAAGGAAATCATTCTGCACCGGGTCGGTAACGGTCGGCCGGGCTCCAAAGTCAGCCGCTACCTCAAGCTGTACTTTCTTGCCCAGGACATCCACGAGCGCGCCAGCTCCTCGCACTATCCTTACAACGCCTTGGCCGATGCGTTCTTCCACAGTGACGTGCTGTTCCGCTGTCAGCGCCTGCTGCGCCAGCAAGGCAAGGCCTGTCGCGCGCTGGCCGAGTCGATCCAGATGCGTCAGCCGTTCATCTATGACGCCAGCTTCGCCGAAGCCCTGAGCGATTTGCACGCCTCCCTTGAACACCTGCGCATCCAGAGCAACCCGGCATGGCGCGGCCTGCTGCGCTCGTTGCGGGCACTGGCCGCCAACCTCGGCACCCTCGACCGCTTGCTCAGTGACGCCAGCAACCCCGACGCCCTGGCCGACGCCACCGACAGCAGCCTGCTCGACCGTTCGCCGCGTAACCTCAAGGATGTGTGGATTCGCTTGCGCACGCAGCTGACGCCCACCTCATTGCTGTTCCGCCACGCACTGCGCCTGCCGCTGGCGTTGAGTATCGGCTACGCCATGGTGCATTTGATTCACCCCTCACAGGGGTACTGGATCATCCTCACCACCCTGTTCGTCTGCCAGCCAAACTACGGCGCGACCCGGCGCAAACTCGGGCAGCGGATCATCGGCACCGCCATCGGCCTGACCTTGGCCTGGGCCCTGTTCGATCTGTTTCCGAGCCCATTGGTCCAGTCGTGTTTCGCCATCGCGGCCGGGGTGGTGTTCTTTATCAACCGCACCACCCGCTATACCTTGGCGACGGCGGCGATCACCTTGATGGTGCTGTTCTGCTTCAACCAGGTAGGCGACGGTTACGGACTGTTCCTGCCACGCCTGTTCGATACCCTGCTCGGCAGCCTGATCGCCGGGCTGGCGGTGTTCCTGTTCCTGCCCGACTGGCAGGGCCGACGCCTGAACAAAGTGCTGGCCAACACGCTGACCTGCAACAGCATCTACCTGCGCCAGATCATGCAGCAGTACGCCGCCGGCAAGAGTGACGATTTGGCGTATAGGCTGGCGCGGCGTAACGCGCACAACGCCGATGCTGCGCTGTCGACGACCTTGGCCAACATGCTGATGGAGCCGGGGCATTTTCGTAAAGAAGCCGATGTAGGCTTCCGTTTTCTGGTGCTCTCCCACACCCTGCTCAGCTACCTGTCAGGCTTGGGCGCGCACCGTGACACCCTATTACCGGCCGAGGTGCGGGAACAGTTAATCGACGGCGCCGGGGTAAAGCTGGCCGCCAGCATCGACGAAATCGCCCAGGGTCTGGCCAGTAAAACGCCGATTGCGATTCAAAGTGATGAGGAAGAAGCACTGGCCAATGAGCTAGAGCTGATGCCCGATGAGATCGATGAGGGCCAGCGGCTGGTACAAACTCAGTTGGGGTTGATCTGCCGACAGCTGGGACCTCTGCGCACGCTAGCGGCGCACTTGATCAAGGACACGAGCGAGGGTTGAGCGGGTGGTCTCACATCCCATGCTGCCTCATCAACCGCTCATAGCTGCCGTCGGCCTTCATCGCGGCAATCTCCCGGTCGAACCCCGCAACAATTTGCTCATGCTCCGGGTTCTTCAGGCTCACCAGAATGTGCAGGCTGTTTTCACTCAACGGTTTGGGCAGGAACTCTACCGAGTTACGCACCTTGGGTGATTCCCGGGCCAAGTAATAGCGAGCGACAAATTCGTCTTCAAGGGTCAGTTGAACGCGGTCAGCGGCCAGCATGCGCACGGCCATGGCGAAGCTATGCACCGGGATTTTCTGCATGGCCCCATCGTTGTCGAACGCTGGCGAATAGGCATAACCGCGCACTACCGCAATCGGGTAGGCGTGCAACTGTTGCAGGTTGTCGTATTCAATCGGCGCGTCCTTGCGCTTGATGAAGCGCACACGGTTAAGCAGGTACTCAGCGGAAAACTGACCCAACTTCGTGCGGTCATCGTTGTACCAGGCATTGACCAGCACGTCGTAACGGCCCTCGCCCACGCCCAGCAATGCCCGCGCCCAGGGCACTTGCTCAAAATCACTGGCATAACCGGCCCGTGCCAACGCGGTACTGACGATGTCAGTGGCCAGGCCGCCGTTGACCAGCGTGGCATCGGTGAAGGGTGGCCAGGCGTCGGCCACCAAACGCAGTTTTTCTGCTGCCGCCTTTTGACTCAGCAACAGCAATACAATCAAAGCAAGGGCTCGATGCAATCGCGGCATGCTAGAAAATCCTTAGCGGGCGAGCTGCCCGGTGTGTGTTTTCAACCAAACTCAAAGACTCCGGCAAATATTCCCCGGTATTAAACCTTAGCTCATTGAAGCCACGGCACAGTGCTCAACCGCAGATTACACAAAGAAGACAACGGCGCGAGCACTGAATGATGGCATTTTGGCACCCATCACAGTTTTGCCCACCGTAAAGACATCCATCGTCGGTACGACTAGTATCGGAAGGACAATGTTCAAGGAGTGTGAATATGACAATTGAGTGGGTCTGCAAACACCACAGCGATCTGGGCAAGGAGCAGCTGTATGCGATTCTTAAATTGCGCGCCGAGGTGTTCGTCGTCGAACAAAAGTGCGTTTACCAAGACATTGATGGCCAAGACCTGGCGGGTGACACCCGCCACTTGATGGGCTGGGACGGCGATCGACTTTTGGCCTATCTACGCTTGCTCGACCCGGAATTACAGGGTGGCGATGTGGTGATCGGCCGGGTGATCACCGCACCAGAAGCGCGGGGCAAGGGTATAGGACATGAGTTGCTCAGCCAGGCCTTGATCCAGGCTGACAAGCACTGGCCTGAAGTGCCCATTTATCTCTCGGCACAGGCGCATTTGCAGCGTTATTACGGCCGGTATGGGTTTGTCGTCGAAGGTGAGGAATACCTGGAGGATGACATTCCGCACATCGGCATGCGCCGTTCCTGAAGCGCTGTCGCGGGCAGGCTTGCACCGCCAGGGTGACATTCATGACGCAGCAAGCCTACTCGCAAAGGCGTCCATGTCGGCGCCGCAAAACCTCAGGGATACTCCAGCACCGCTTTGATCTGACGCAAATTGCGCTCGATCCAGCCCCGATCAATCGCCCCCCATTCACGCACTCGATAATGCCCGGCCTGGTGACGGGCGCCGTCGTCCTGTTCAAACTCGCAAACGATGTCCAGATCCGCCAACGCCGCAATGGTGTCCTGCGCCGTGCGCCGAGGCATGCCGGTCACCTCGGTCAACGCCGGCACACTGCTGGCCAGCCCGCTGTCGATCAGATATGCCACGTACAACCGACGGTAGAAGCTGCTCTTGGTCTTGCTCACGTCCATCCACACTCTCCTTGTTGCGCGCTTTGGCTCTGATGATCGACTACTGCATATCGCGCCACGTCAGATAAACCCGCAAATCAAATTCCACCTGGTGATACCCCGGCAACATGTGCTCGCACAACTTATAGAACGCCTTGTTGTGGTCCGACTCTTTGAAATGCGCCAGCTCATGCACCACGATCATCTTCAAGAACTCGGACGGTGCCTCCTTGAACAGCGACGCAACGCGGATTTCCTTTTTGGCCTTGAGCTTGCCGCCCTGCACCCGTGAGATGGTGGTGTGCAGACCGAGGGCGCGATGGGTCAGGTCCAGGCGGTTGTCAAACAACACCTTGTCGATGGCCGGCGCGTTACGCAGGTACTCCTGCTTCAGGTCCAGGGCATAGGTGTACAAACCTTTGTCGCTTTGCACACCATGTTTTTCCGGGTAACGCTGGCTAAGGTAATCGCCCAGCCGACCGTCAGTGATCAGCTGGCGCACTTGCTCCTGCAACGCAACGGGGTAGGCCTGGAGGTATTTCAACGCGGTCATCGGGCGGGCAACACGTAGTTCGAAAAGGCCGCCAGTGTAGCGAATTCAGCGCAGTAGCGTGCTCCAGTCAAAGGGCTGCACAAAAGCGTCGACGTCCTCGGCCATCAGCGGCCGCGCCACTAGAAACCCTTGCACGTACTCACAGCCGTTAGCTTTTAACCATTCATATTGAGCAACGGTTTCCACCCCTTCGGCGATCACCAACAGACCGTATGCCCTGCACAACTCGATGACACTGCGCGCCAGCGCCGCATCCCGCGTTGACTCTGGCAGCCGGGCGATCAGATGCCGGTCAAGCTTGAGGGTATCCAGCTCCAGATCGCGCAAATGAGCCAGCGAACAAGGTCCGGAGCCGAAGTCATCCAGCGCGACCCGCACCCCCAGATTGCGCAGCAACCGCAGCTGCTTGCGGGTTTCATCGAGATTCATCATCAAGGCGTCTTCCGTGACCTCGACTTCCAGTTGACGCGATTGCAAACCATGGCGCTCCAGTACCTGACGTAACTCGGTGACCAGATTGGGCAGGCCAAACTGGGTACTGCTCAAGCTCACGCCCAGCACCAGATCCTCGGCAAACACGGTTTCCCAGGCCTTTCTCTGTCCAGCACTGCGATGGTAAATCCAGCTACCCAACCGACTGATCAACCGCGCCTCTTCCAGCAACGGCAAGAAAAGCCCCGGCGGCACATCGCCAACACTTGGATGCTGCCAGCGTAACAACGCCTCGAAACCTCGGGTCTTGCCGCTGCTGATCGCGATCTGAGGTTGATACACCAAGGTGAAATCGCGGTTCTCGATGGCCGTGCGCACGCTGTCTTCAAGCATCAGCCGCGAGCGCGCGCGACCGTTCATTTCGTGATCATAGAAACGGTACTGCTGGCGCCCCGCCCGCTTGGCTTCGTACATGGCAATGTCGGACGCGCGCAACAAACCGTCTAGGTTGGCCCCACAGTCAGGATAAGTAGCAATCCCAATGCTGGCCCCCAACGCGATATCCAGACCTTCAATCTGCTGACAGATCGACACGCGCTCGATCAATTTTTCGGCAATTTTGGCGGCTTGCTCGGGAAACTCCAGATCCAGCAGCGCCGTGAATTCGTCGCCCCCCATACGCGCCAGAATATCGAACGGCCGCAGGCAGGCTTTCAATTGCTCGGACACCCAGCGCAGCACTCGGTCGCCGGCATCGTGCCCCAGAGAGTCATTCACCCGTTTGAAGCCATCCAGGTCCAGGTACAGCAACACCCAGGCACTGTCTGACCGTTCGCCGCGCAACAGCAGATTTTCCGCGGTCTGATAGAAACCTCGGCGATTGAGCAGTCCGGTCAGCGGATCGGTAACGGCCTGGAATTCCAGCTGCTGATGCAGGTGGCGCACCACCGACATGTCCAGCACCGTCACCACCATGGCATGTTGTTCTACGGGCAACGGCGCGCACGACAAGGCAACCGGCACCTGCTGACCCGGTGCGGTACGCAACAAAGCATCATGCAAACGCAAGGTTTCGCCACGTTTGTAGCCGGCGTACAAATCAGAGTCGGACCAAATCGGGATGTGCGGCTTTTGCAGGAAATCCAGAAACTCCCGGCCCTGCAAATCCTTGACTGTGGCATTGAGCAGACGCGACATCGCCGGGTTCGCAAAGCGGATCAGCCCGTCCTCGCCGACCACCAGGATGCCTTCGGCGGCATTGTCGAGCACCGAGGCGTTGAAGGCGCGGGCAACCTCCAGGTCGTGGCTCAGCCGCTGCAAGGCCCGGCGATTGCGCTGGTGTTCCAGCAACGCCTGGACTTTAGGCTTGAGAATTTGTGGGTCAAAAGGTTTGAACAGGTAATCCACTGCACCACTGGCGTAGCCCTTGATCACAGCATCCTGGGATTGTTCGTTGGCAGTGAGGAAAATAATCGGTGTCAGGTGTGTACGCTGGCTGCCTCGCATCAGCCGTGCGACTTCGAAGCCGTCCATGCCCGGCATTTGCACATCCAGCAGGACTAGGTCGACATCATGCTCAAGCAACAAGCCGAGGGCCTCAAAACCCGAGGCAGCAGTAATAACCTGCCAGTCCTGGCGCTGTAACAACGCGCGCATGCTGATCAGGTTTTCAGGGTAATCATCAACGATCAAAAGGACTGAGCTGCCTTCACCTGGCGTTGGTTGCGCGCATTCCATGCTGCTTCTCTTATCGGGGCGTCAGGCCGGTTTCTTTGGAAAACCGGACAAATACTGAGACTTCACTCTAGACCCGGATCTGCCAAAGCAAAAGCTGTCGCCCAGCCATCATCTAGCCAAAGTTTCCAGTTGCCGACTAACGGTCAGTGCTACAGCCCTCTGAAACCGGCACAGATGGCCTTTCGACAGGATGTTGGCGCCAATCATCTGCCAGGCGGGCATTAACAAATAAGCCAACTACGCTTATAAAGATGGCTCTCCAAGGCCCGTGCTAGAGCCTCTGGCACGGGCGTGCAGCATGAATATGCGGAAGCTTTTGACTATGATCGATCTCGCAACCTGGAACCTCAGCGTTCCTGTCGGCAGCCCGCCGGCCACCGTTGAAACGTCCAAACTGGTGAACGGTTTCAAGGATCAATACTTTCACTCCGACACCGGCACGCTGTTTTTCTGGTCCCCAGTGACCGGTTCGCGCACCGAGAATGCAATTTATCCTCGCACCGAGCTGCGAGAAACCTACAGCAACGGCACCCTGCACAATTGGCTATACCCCGACGCCGACAACTCCCTGCACGCCACCTTGGCCGTGAACCAGGTGCCGAGTTCGGGCAAGATCGTCATCGGCCAGATCCATGCCTATGACAGCCAAAAACCCATGGTCAAAGTCGAGTACCAATACAAGACCAAGACCCTGACCGGCAACATCGTCGCCAAAGTGCGGATGCGCCCAGATGATGAGGAAGGCCGGGTGATTACCATCGCCACAGGGGTAAAACTGGACCAGGAATTTTCCTACCTGATCCACCTCAGCCCCGGCGGTCAATTGGGCATCAGCGCGGCGGGTTATCAGTGGGACTCCAACATCAGCACCACCTGGCGCGACAAGCCGCTGTACTTCAAGGCGGGGGTCTATGTTCAGGACAACACCGGGTACACCAGTGAGGGTGGGAAAGTGACGTTCAGCAAGCTGGATATTGATCACGATAAGTAAGCTAATTCTGTAACAGCTGCCGAGCTTGTGAGGTTGCGTCGTAGGAAAAAATCTCGCAACCCCGCTGACTCGGTTTACTTGAATCCGCTTATGGCGTGACCAACATCGCCCGTGCCTTGTTTCAGGATGTCAGCAATGTGTTTTGTATGATTGAGCAACTCGGGTGCGATAACCCAAATGGTCAGTGATTCAAACGTAAAACCCCCGCCCCGCGGCAGGTTTCTTACTAACACATGTACAACTTAAACATCTACCCAGATGGGCCCCATTCTCCCCCCAACTAAATGCTGGATATTCCGGATCTGCACGATCGCGACTGAAATACTTTCTCCCGCATTCTCGTCGTACATTTCGATGCTGTCGTCATCAGCATTCACCTTATAAAAACTCCTTGTTTAAAGTTGTTAGAGCGAAAGCTAATCCATACAAGAATCGACTCCTCATATTTAAAACCTGCAAGTTTCGCGCTAGCTGTTTCTACCTCCACAGCATGACTCCTTTGAAAAAGGAAAAAACGCATCTCGTCATTCACCGCCGCTACACGATGCCACGCGTACAAAAATAAGGCAGCTGTAAAAACTGACAGTTACTTAGAGAATTTAGAAATATCCACGCACTTAAATATTCACAAAAAAGAGATTAAAATCTCCACCACTCAACGACATCAAAACTAAAAACAATCCAACGGCACTCTTTGAGCTAAGGAAACTCTGAAAAAGGTTTCCACATCTGTTGAAATGTCCTCCATCACATGAGCTGAACGTTTGAGCCCTAATGAAGTAGATTTCTTTCGCGGATGCTGAGTACGCAGGCAAACGTAAGCGCACCCGTCGTGAGATTTGCCTCAGCGAGATGGACAATGTCGTGCCGTGGAAAGGGCTGATCGCGTTGATCGAGCCGCATTATCCAACCGGTGAAGGGGACCGCACTCCCTATCCGTTGATGGCCATGTTGCGTGTTCACCTGATGCAGAACTGGTTCGGCTATAGCGACCCGGCGATGGAAGAATCACTGTATGAAACGACGATTCTGCGCCAGTTCGCGGGCTTGAGTCTGGATCGAATTCCCGCTGAAACCACGATCCTCAACTTCCGCCGACTCTTGGAGAAAAACCACCTCGCCGGGGGCAAGCTGTCGGATTATCTACCGGCTATTGAGGAATGGGCGGAAACCAATCCTTTGAGCGCTAGCGAGATACACCAGCGGCTTGGTAGAAGAGTTCGACGTTACGGCGCATCTGAACACTGTGAAAAATGCACTCAGGCGTCTGGAATTCGTCCGAACTATTTCAAATAGTTATAAAAACCTGTCAGATTTTACAGATGCGGAATTCAACATGAAGATTTATCCTTGGTTTCGAAACAAGGAAAAACAGAAGGACGTCATTAAATAAACATATTCCTCTTTCCGCCCATAAATCTTACTGGAGTATATAACATGACTGGAAGTTACCTCTGGACCGCAGCATCCATCTGGCACCCCACGGGCTGTCAATGCAGATTTGATCTAAATTACGTAGCTTGTGGATGTTTTGGTTCCGGCGGCTGGGCGGCGGGGCCTTTGAACCCAACAGAATACACTCAGGAGTTGGCGGAAGCGGCTAAAAATGCACAGGAAGAAGCCGATGCAATAGCACAGAACTTACGTGCGCAAGCTGAATTAGATGAGCAAGCCAACGACTACGAAATGGACCGAGAATTCTTAGAAAACCTTGACCCACCCAACTTATAACTACCCACACATTTTTGATTATGCAGAAAATGCAAAGTATTTTGCATCTCAAGCAAGAGAGGCCAAGGAACTCAATGAATCAGGCTACTGTTTAACCTGGAGAGACATTTTCAAGGTTTGAGGTCTTATTTTTGAATGCCGTTAATCAAATCCAACAAAAAATCCGCCTCTCGGCGGATTTTTATCAAAGCTGTTTAACGCTAAGGCTTAGTTGACCTTGGCATTCAACTCACCTTTCAAATAACGCTGATACATCGCTTCCAACGAGATCGGCTTGATCTTCGAAGCATTACCGGCAGTCCCGAAGGCTTCATAACGAGCAATACACACATCACGCATCGCAGTCACGGTCGCGCCGAAGAATTTACGTGGATCAAATTCGCTCGGGTTGGTGGCCATCAGGCGACGCATCGCACCAGTGGACGCCAGGCGCAGGTCGGTGTCGATGTTGACCTTGCGCACGCCGTGCTTGATGCCTTCGACGATTTCTTCAACCGGTACGCCGTAGGTTTCTTTGATGTCGCCGCCGTACTGGTTGATGATCGCCAGCCACTCTTGCGGAACCGAAGACGAACCATGCATCACCAAGTGAGTATTCGGGATGCGTTTGTGGATTTCTTTGATGCGGTCGATCGCCAGCACGTCGCCAGTAGGTGGCTTGGTGAACTTGTAGGCGCCGTGGCTGGTGCCGATGGCGATGGCCAAGGCATCGACCTGGGTGCGTTTGACGAAGTCCGCGGCTTCTTCCGGGTCGGTCAGCATTTGGCTGTGATCCAGAACGCCTTCGGCACCGATACCATCTTCTTCACCGGCCATGCCGGTTTCCAGCGAACCCAGGCAACCCAGCTCGCCTTCTACCGAAACGCCGCAGGCGTGGGCCAGGGCGACGGTTTGTTGGGTGACACGCACGTTGTAGTCGTAGTCGGTCGGCGTCTTGCCGTCTTCGCCCAGGGAGCCGTCCATCATGACCGAGCTGAAGCCCAGCTGGATGGAGCGCTGGCAGACGTCAGGGCTGGTGCCGTGGTCTTGGTGCATGCACACCGGGATGTGCGGGAATTCTTCGATCGCAGCCAGAATCAAGTGACGCAGGAACGGCGCGCCAGCGTATTTACGGGCGCCGGCCGAAGCCTGGACGATCACCGGAGAGTCAGTCTTGTCAGCGGCTTCCATGATGGCGCGCATCTGCTCAAGGTTGTTGACGTTAAAGGCTGGAACGCCGTAGCCGAACTCGGCTGCGTGGTCCAGCATCTGGCGCATGCTGATAAGTGCCATGGTGTATGTCTCTCCCGGTTGAGGGTCGTTAATCGTGCCAGCCTGCCGTAGCGGCGGCGGCTATTCAAGTGATTGCAGATCGGGGGTTAACCCGACCCGCTCATTCGGTATTGCCTGAATCTCAAGAACCTACACAGATCCATCAGGTCCTTGGCCTGTCAATTAGGGTGCTTTGCAACCGCGGCCAATCAAATCATTGGTGGCGACCCAATACACCAGGCCTTCCGCCCCTTTGACGTGAAACGCCAGCATGTCATTGCTGTACAACGCCCCTTCGGCGCCCGGCTCAAGCTTCAAGCGGTACACCTGATCGGCGCCGCCGAGGCGCACGTCGACAGCCTTGTGGCTATCGTCGGTGTAGCGCCAGAGGACTTTGGCCTGGCTGTCGCAGGTCCAGGTGGTCCAGCTATCAACAGGCGCGGACGATTTGAACAGGTCCATATTGGCGCAACCGGCCAACAGTGCCAGCGCCATCACGGCGATAAAGCCTTTCATCCGCGTTCCTCGACTGGCAGCAAACACCGCCAGCCTTTAGTTAAGTAAGTCAGACCGGTCAAGGACAACCATGTTCCTTGGCCGGGGTTTGTGTCTCGTACTTGTCCAGGCCGTCAGGCCCGGAACGCTTGTTGAGCACCGGATTGGTTTCCGCCTGCCAGTCAGCCTGGTAACAGCTTTTGTGCGGCTCGGACGGCGCCGGTTCCGACGTGGCTTGCGGATGACTCCCGCAAGCCGCCAGCGAGGCGGCGACCATCAACAGCGCTAACTTCCTGACCATGTAAACACTCCTTTGCCTGGTCATAGGGGAGACCTCAGGCCTTAGCCCGGCTTTCCAGGACTTCAACGGCTGGCAGCACTTTGCCTTCGACGAACTCAAGGAACGCGCCGCCACCTGTGGAAATGTAGGAGATCTGATCGGCTACGCCGTATTTATCGATAGCCGCCAAGGTATCGCCGCCGCCCGCAATGGAGAACGCCGAGCTTTGTGCGATAGCGTTGGCCAGCACTTTGGTGCCGTTACCAAACTGATCGAATTCGAACACACCGACCGGGCCGTTCCACAGAATGGTCTTGGACGACTTCAACAGCTCAGCGAAATTCGCCGCTGTCTGTGGGCCGATGTCCAGGATCATGTCGTCAACAGCCACGTCCGCGATCAGCTTGACGGTGGCGGTGGCGCTTTCAGCGAATTCCTTGGCAACCACAACGTCCACTGGCAGCGGCACGCTGACTTTGGCGGCGATGGCGCGGGCGGTGTCCAGCAGGTCCGGCTCGTACAGCGACTTGCCGACTGGGTGACCGGCAGCGGCCAGGAACGTGTTGGCAATGCCGCCGCCAACGATCAACTGGTTGCAGATCTGGCTAAGGCTGTTAAGGACGTCGAGTTTGGTCGACACCTTGGAGCCGGCAACAATCGCCGCCATTGGCTGGGCCGGGGCGCCGAGCGCTTTACCCAAGGCGTCCAGTTCGGCCGCCAGCAGCGGGCCTGCGGCGGCGATTTTGGCGAACTTGGCCACGCCGTGGGTCGAACCCTCGGCGCGGTGAGCGGTGCCAAAGGCGTCCATCACAAACACGTCGCACAAGGCAGCGTATTGCTGGGCCAGCTCGTCAGCGTTGCTTTTCTCGCCCTTGTTGAAGCGCACGTTTTCGAACAGCACGACGTCGCCGGCCTTCACGTCAACGCCGCCCAAATAATCGGCGACCAGCGGCACTTCGCGGCTCAGGGCTTTGCTCAAGTAATCGGCGACTGGCTTGAGGCTGTTCTCGGCCGAGAACTCGCCTTCAGTCGGACGGCCAAGGTGCGAGCAGACCATGACGGCCGCGCCTTTTTCCAGGGCCAGCTTGATGGTCGGCAGCGAAGCCAGGATTCGCGCGTCGCTGGTGACAACACCGTCCTTGACTGGGACGTTGAGGTCTTCGCGGATCAGTACGCGTTTACCTTGCAGATCGAGGTCGGTCATCTTCAACACGGTCATGGGTCGCAATTCCTGGGTTACGGTTTTGGAGAGGCAGTTTTTAGAGCGTCAGGCTTTGGCGCAGCTATTTGCAGGTAGTGCTCTGCAACGTCAAGCATTCGGTTGGCAAAACCCCATTCGTTATCAAACCAGGCCAGGATGTTCACCAGCCGTGGGCCGGAAACGCGGGTCTGACTGGCATCGACGATGGCCGAATGCGGGTCATGATTAAAATCACAACTGGCGTGAGGTAACTCGGTGTAGGCCAAAAGGCCTTTTAGCGGGCCGCTGGTGGCGGCCTCACGCAGGATCCGGTTGACCTCGGTGGCGTCGGTATCGCTCACGGTCTGCATCGTAATGTCGAGGCAAGACACGTTCACCGTCGGCACCCTTACGGCTTTGGCCTGAATCCGTCCCGCAAGTTCCGGCAGCAGGCGCTCGATGCCACGCGCCAGCCCCGTGGACACAGGGATCACCGACTGGAACGCCGAACGGGTGCGGCGCAGGTCTTCATGGTGGTAGGCATCGATCACCGGCTGGTCGTTCATCGCCGAGTGAATCGTGGTGATCGACACATACTCCAGACCGATGGCCTGATCCAGCAGACGCAACAGCGGCACGCCACAGTTGGTGGTGCAAGAGGCGTTAGACACCAGCAACTCGTCACCGGTCAGGCAATCCTGGTTCACGCCATAGACGATGGTGGCGTCAACATCCGCTTCGCTGGCCATCGGCTGGGAAAACAATACCCGTGGCGCGCCGGCGTCGAGGAACCGCTGGCCATCTTCACGGGTGTGGTAAGCGCCGGAGCACTCCAGCACCAGATCGACACCAAGCGATGCCCAATCGATGCCTTCGGGGGTGGCACTGCGCAACACCTTCACGCAGTTGCCCTGAATATGCAGACAATCGTCCTCAACCCTCACTTCGCCGGGAAAGCGCCCGTGAGTGGAGTCGAAGCGTGTCAGGTACTCGATACTGGCCATGTCGGCCAGATCGTTGATCGCGACAATTTCAAACCCGGCCTTCTCGCCTCGCTCGAACAACGCACGCAAGACGCAACGACCAATCCGACCATAGCCGTTGAGTGCAACTTTGTAAGGACGCGGTTGAGGCATGGGGTTCTCGATTACCGTGGTGAATCTGTCGGTTCTGCGTTGAGTCTTCTGTTGCTATCGCGGGCAAGCCCGCCCCCACATGAGACCGTAATCCCTGTGGAGGCGGGCTTGCCCGCGACAGCGTCAGAACAGGCAATATATTGCCCGGACTTAGTCTTCCAGCAGCTCTTCAGCCTGACCCAGGATGTTTTCCAGGGTGAAACCGAACTCTTCGAACAAGGCTGGCGCAGGCGCCGACTCGCCGAAAGTGGTCATGCCAATGACGCGGCCTTCCAGGCCCACGTATTTGTACCAGTAGTCCGCGTGAGCGGCCTCGATGGCAATACGGGCACTGACCTGCAACGGCAGAACCGCTTGCTTGTAGCCGGCGTCCTGGGCATCGAACACGCTGGTACACGGCATCGAGACAACACGCACCTTGCGACCTTGCTCGGTCAGTTTGTCGTAAGCCTGAACCGCCAGGCCCACTTCCGAACCGGTGGAGATCAGGATCAACTCCGGCTCGCCGGCGCAATCTTTCAACACATAACCACCACGGGCAATGTCGGCAATCTGACCGGCATCACGGGTTTGGTGCTGCAGGTTCTGACGCGAGAAGATCAGCGCCGAAGGGCCGTCCTTACGTTCCAGCGCCAGTTTCCAGCACACCGCCGACTCAACAGCGTCGGCTGGACGCCAGGTATCGAGGTTCGGCGTGCAGCGCAAGCTGGCCAGTTGCTCGATCGGCTGGTGAGTTGGGCCGTCTTCGCCCAGACCGATAGAGTCGTGGGTGTAGACGAACACCACGCGTTTCTTCATCAGCGACGCCATGCGTACCGCGTTGCGCGCGTATTCCATGAACATCAGGAAGGTCGCACCGTAAGGCACCAGGCCGCCGTGCAGAGATACGCCGTTCATGATCGCGCTCATGCCGAATTCGCGAACACCGTAGTACATGTAGTTGCCGCTGGCGTCTTCTGCCGAAACACCCTTGCAACCTTTCCACAACGTCAGGTTGGAACCGGCCAGGTCAGCCGAGCCGCCCAGCAACTCAGGCAACAGCGGGCCAAAGGCATTCAGTGCATTCTGGCTGGCTTTACGGCTGGCGATGGTTTCGCCCTTGGCCGCGACTTCAGCAATATAAGCCGAAGCTTTTTCGGCAAAGTCAGCCGGCAACTCGCCGCTCAGACGACGGACCAGCTCGTTGGCCAGCTCAGGGAAGGCCGCCGAGTAGGCAGCAAACCGCTGATCCCACTCGGCTTCAGCGGCGTGCCCGGCTTCCTTGGCGTCCCACTCGGCATAGATGTCAGCCGGGATGTCGAACGGGCCGTAGTTCCACTTCAGCGCGGCGCGGGTCAGCGCGATTTCGGCGTCACCCAACGGAGCGCCGTGGCAGTCTTCTTTACCCTGCTTGTTCGGCGAACCGAAACCGATGGTGGTCTTGCAGCAGATCAGCGTCGGCAGCTCGCTTTTACGCGCGGTTTCGATCGCGATCTTGATCTCTTCCGGATCGTGGCCATCAACGTTGCGGATCACTTGCCAGTTATAGGCTTCGAAACGCTTAGGGGTGTCATCGGTGAACCAGCCTTCGACTTCGCCGTCGATGGAGATGCCGTTGTCATCGTAGAAAGCAATCAGTTTGCCCAAACCCAACGTACCGGCCAGCGAGCCGACTTCGTGGGAAATGCCTTCCATCATGCAGCCATCACCCAAGAACACGTAGGTGTGGTGATCGACCACGTTATGACCCGGACGGTTGAACTGCGCGGCCAGGACTTTTTCAGCCAGGGCAAAACCAACCGCGTTGGCCAGACCCTGACCCAGTGGGCCGGTGGTGGTTTCAACGCCTGGGGTGTAGCCGAACTCAGGGTGGCCCGGGGTGCGGCTGTGCAACTGGCGGAAGTTTTTCAGATCATCGATCGACAGGTCGTAACCGGTCAGGTGCAGCAGCGAGTAAATCAACATCGAGCCGTGGCCGTTGGACAGCACGAAGCGGTCACGGTCGGCAAACGATGGATTGCTCGGGTTGTGCTTCAGGTAGTCACGCCAAAGCACTTCGGCGATATCCGCCATGCCCATAGGGGCACCGGGATGGCCGCTGTTGGCTTTTTGCACGGCATCCATGCTGAGGGCACGAATGGCGTTGGCACGCTCACGACGGCTGGGCATCGCTGTTCTCCTGCGGGTATTGAATCGAGAGTGAATAAAACGAAACGGAAAAAAGGTGAGCATTTTCCCTCACCAAGCCGCCTCGGGCAATGACAGATAGTCAGCCGGAGACGTTTTTCCAATGGATTACGGCGTATTCGCCTGATGAAACCTTTCCGCTATTCGTTTGTAGAGTGAACAGCAGCGCGAGAAGTGCCATTTATCGACCAATATCAAAACTTTTTGATATTGCCCTTGCAGGGCATTCAGAGCGTCACTAGACTACTGGCCTTATGAATTTACGTGTGCCTTCCATTCGACATGACGATTGCGATGAGCTGGCGGCCCTGGGCAAGGCCGGCGGCGATCCTCTGCGGTTGAATGTATTGCGCGCATTGGCCAACGATTCGTTTGGTGTACTGGAACTGGCGCAGATCTTCGGCATGGGCCAGTCGGGCATGAGTCATCACCTCAAGGTATTGGCCCAGGCCGACCTGGTGGCGACTCGCCGTGAAGGCAACGCGATTTTCTACCGCCGCGCCCTGCCCCACACCGAACTGCTGGGCGGAAAGCTACACGCCGCCTTGCTCGAAGAGGTGGACAACCTGACGCTGCCGACTGACGTGCAGGCGCGGATCGCTCAGGTCCACGGCCAACGAGCTGCGGCCAGCCAAGACTTTTTCTCACGGGTGGCGGAGAAGTTTCGCGCCCAGCAAGACCTGATCGCCGGCCTGCCGCAATACCGCGACAGCGTGCTGGCACTGCTCGACAAGTTAAGTTTCAGTGACGGCGCCACCGCCATTGAAGTCGGCCCCGGCGACGGCGGTTTTCTGCCGGAGCTGGCGCGCCGCTTCACGCAGGTGACGGCGCTGGACAACAGCCCGGCGATGCTCGAACTGGCGCGACAGGTCTGCGAACGTGAAACGCTGACTAACGTCAGCCTGCAACTGGCCGATGCACTGAATGGTGTCGGCATCCAGGCTGATTGCGTTGTACTGAACATGGTGCTGCACCATTTCGCCGCGCCGGCCGAAGCGCTCAAGCACATGGCCAGCCTGCTGCAACCAGGCGGTAGCCTGCTCGTGACAGAGTTATGTAGCCACAACCAGAGTTGGGCCAGGGAGGCCTGCGGTGATCTATGGTTGGGGTTTGAACAGGACGATTTGGCCCGTTGGGCCACCGCTGCGGGACTCGTTCCCGGGGAAAGCCTCTATGTAGGCTTACGTAATGGTTTCCAGATCCAGGTCCGCCACTTTCAGCGACCGACTGGCGACACTCACCATCGGTAAATTCAGGAAAAAATCGAGATGAGCGAATACTCCCTCTTCACCTCAGAGTCCGTGTCCGAAGGACATCCGGACAAAATCGCCGACCAGATTTCCGATGCGGTGCTGGACGCCATCATTGCTGAAGACAAGTTCGCCCGTGTGGCGTGCGAGACGCTGGTAAAAACCGGCGTGGCGATCATCGCCGGCGAAGTCACCACCTCGGCCTGGGTCGATCTGGAAGACATCGTCCGTAACGTGATTATCGACATCGGCTATACCAGTTCCGACGTCGGCTTCGACGGCGCTACCTGCGGCGTGATGAACATCATTGGCAAGCAATCGCCAGACATCAACCAGGGTGTCGACCGTGCCAAGCCTGAAGATCAGGGTGCCGGCGACCAAGGCCTGATGTTCGGCTACGCCAGCAACGAAACCGACGTGCTGATGCCAGCACCGATCACCTTCTCGCACCAATTGGTTCAGCGTCAGGCCGAAGCCCGTAAATCCGGCCTGCTGCCTTGGCTGCGTCCGGACGCCAAGTCCCAGGTGACCTGCCGTTACGAAGGCGGCAAGGTGGTGGGGATCGACGCCGTTGTACTGTCGACCCAACACAACCCTGAAGTCTCGTACAAAGACCTGCGCGAAGGCGTGATGGAATTGATCGTCAAGCACGTGCTGCCTGCCGAACTGCTGACCAAAGATACCCAGTTCCACATCAACCCGACTGGCCAGTTCATCATCGGTGGCCCAGTGGGCGACTGCGGCCTGACCGGTCGCAAGATCATCGTTGACAGCTACGGCGGCATGGCCCGTCACGGCGGCGGCGCGTTCTCCGGCAAAGATCCATCGAAGGTTGACCGTTCGGCCGCCTACGCAGGCCGTTACGTTGCCAAGAACATCGTCGCTGCCGGCCTGGCCGAGCGCTGCGAGATTCAGGTTTCCTACGCGATCGGTGTAGCCCAGCCGACGTCGATTTCGTTGAACACCTTCGGCACCGGCAAAATCAGCGACAATAAAATCGTCAAACTGGTTCGCGACGTGTTCGACCTGCGTCCTTACGCGATCACCACCATGCTCGACCTGCTGCACCCGATGTATAAGGAAACCGCAGCTTACGGCCACTTCGGTCGCACTCCGCAAACCAAAACAGTCGGTGACGATACGTTCACCACGTTCACCTGGGAAAAAACCGACCGCGCCGAAGCCCTGCGCTCCGCTGCTGGTTTGTAAGACGTCCCCGGCGACACACAAAGCCCCGCACGGTTCGCCGCGCGGGGCTTTTTATTGGCGGTGCCGCAGCCGCAGCCCATTCAGCGCCGCCACATTCAGCAAAACAACCATCCTTTGCCCTCCCCGATACTGACCTAGCCTTCAAGCATCCCCATGAGCAAGGACGCTCTCGATGCTCCCCCACCTGCGCCTGTTTTTCACCCTGTTGCTCACATCCCTGACGGCCAATGCGACCGACTGCCCCGACTGGTCGCCACACCGCACACAGGCCGAAATCACCACCCTGCAACAGCAAATAGACCTCTGGGACGATAGCTACCACCGCAACGGCCAGACGCTGATCGCCGACGAACTTTACGACCAGTCCCGAGCAAGGCTGACGCAATGGCGCCACTGCTTCAACCTCGGCCCGCCCGCCGAACCGCTGAGAACGGCGGGCGGTAAGGTGACTCACCCAATCCCTCACACCGGACTGGAAAAGCTGCATCAGGGCCACGACGTTGAGCGTTGGTTGCGCAACCGCAAGGATGTCTGGATTCAGCCCAAGGTTGATGGCGTGGCAGTGACCCTGATCTACCAAAAAGGCTTGCTGCAGCAGGCGATCAGTCGGGGTGATGGAGTGCAAGGCCAGGACTGGACCGCGTCGGCGCGCCAGATCCAAGCCATTCCCCAACAGTTGTCGCAACCGCTGGACTTGCTGCTGCAAGGCGAACTCTATTGGCGCCTGAACGATCATGTTCAAGCGCGTGCCGGCAGCCTGAATGCCCGCGCGATCGTGGCCGGACTGATGGCGCGCAACGTGCTGGACACCGAGCAGGCGGCCACAATAGGACTGTTTGTCTGGGACTGGCCACAAGGCCCGACAAGCTTGCCAGCTCGGGCGGCGGCACTGGCAACCTTGGGCTTCCCGACAACTGAGCCTTTTAGTCATCCCGTCAACGTGTTCGCCGATGCCGAGCACTGGCGTGACCACTGGTATCGCACCCCGCAACCGTTCGCCAGTGACGGCGTTGTCCTGCGCCAGGATCAGCGCCCGCCCGCAGAGCGCTGGCAGGCTCGGACGCCTTACTGGGGCGTTGCCTGGAAATACCCTTTCGCCCAGGCCTTGGCCGAGGTGCGCAAGGTCAACTTCAAAATCGGCCGCACCGGGCGAATCACCCCCGTACTTGAGCTTTTGCCGGTCATGCTCGATGACCGACAGATCAAGCGCGTGAGCGCCAGCTCCTTGCAACGCTGGCAAGCACTGGACATTCGTCCCGGCGATCAAGTCGCCATCAGCCTCGCAGGCCTGACCATTCCAAGGCTTGATGGCGTCGTGTTGCGCGGCGCCGAACGCCCGAAACTGAGCCCGCCGCTGGCAGCAGACTTCCACCCCCTGAGTTGCTGGCAACCATCGCCGGGCTGCGAGAGCCAATTCCTCGCACGATTGACGTGGCTCAGCGGCAAGCAAGGACTGGCTTTGCCCCATGTCGGCCCCGGCACGTGGGCGAAACTTCTCGAAACAGGCAGATTAAACGGACTTCTGGATTGGTTGACCCTCGATGCCCAAGAGCTTGCTAACATTGCCGGCTTCGGCGAGCGCAGCAGCGCTCGCCTTTTAAACAGTTTTGAAAGCGCACGCCAACGCCCTTTCGCTCGCTGGCTCAAAGCCCTGGGTTTGCCTGCGACCGGACAAGCGCGCCTCGCCGATTCATGGCAAGTGCTGGCAGAACGCAGCACCGAACAATGGCAAGCAGAAGCGGGTATCGGCCCGGAACGCGCGGCGCAGTTGAGCGCATTCTTCCGCGACCCACAGGTCCTGGCCCTGAGCGAAACACTACGCGTTGCCGGCATTGACGGCTTCTAGTCACCGACGATAACCGGGAACCCAACGCTGGCGGTGCGCTCAAACAGCCCATCGCACCCTCGACCCGATTGCTTTTTCACCTGGAGCTTTTATGAAATTTCTTTCACCGCTCGTCCTGCTGACCCTTTGCAGTGTGATGGCTACTCCACTGATGGCTACTGAAGACGCCCCCGGACTAACCGGCTGCGCCGCCAAGAAGCAAGGCATCATCAACCAGATCGAATTGGCCAAGGCGCACGGCAACCCCGATCAACAGGCGGGCCTGGAAACTGCACTGAGCGAAGTCACCGCCCATTGCACCGATGCATCGTTGAAGAAAGAACGGGAAAACAAGGTGCTTGACGCCAAACACGACGTCAGCAAGCGTCAGGCGGACCTCGACAAGGCCATGAAGAAAGGCGATGCCGACAAGATCAACAGTCGCAAAGACAAACTCGCCGAGTCCCGCAAGGCATTGCAGGATGCACTCGACGAACTGGATAAGTAAGAAGCGGTAAAGATCAGAGAGTGGTATCGATCTTTAGTCAGCCTTCGCGGGTAAGCCCGCGAAGGCGCCAGTCAACACACTGCACATCAATGATTGCGAAATTCTTTATGGCACGCACTGCAAGCATCTTCGACCTTCTGCACCGCCGGCCCCAAGTTGCTGGCCTTGTAAGGCTGAACCTTGCTGGCAATCACCAACTCGCCGGTAGCCGCCTCAAGCGTGCGGGCCATTTCCTGGAAGCGCGCCTGTTTCTGCCAGACGTCGTCCTTCGCGCTGGTGTGGTCGTCCTCACGCACTTGAGGGAAATGCTTCCAGGGCTCATGGGACAGCGCATCAAGCTTCACCGCGCCGTCTGCGAATTTCGGGCCGTCGAACGGAATACGCCCACGCAACATTCCGCCAAGGTCTTCACCGGTCTTGAGCATCTGTTTGAAGATCGCCTTGCGCTGACCCAGCGGAGAGTTTGGGTCGACACCGCCACAAGCGGACAAGGTCAGGCAGGCCAGCAATACAACAGAAAGTCTTTTAAGAGTCATGGTGGCTTCAGGTCACGGAGAACGGCGGCCAGTATCCTCGCGTCCTCGGCAAACACCAATAGCCCTATTATCAATAAGGGTTGTTTGAGCGCACAACGCACTCGGACGACCGTCAAAGGAATTACTCGATGAACAGCCGTTTCACGGCCTGGCGCCACCATCTGACCTGGACCCTTGCGCTGGTAGCCGTGCTCGCAGGTTGCAGCGGAGGCGATAACAACAAACCAAAAACCCACGCGCTGGCCACCTACAGCAGCGCGACATGGGAAGCATTGCCCGCAGTCTCCGACACCGACCTGGTCGCCGGTTTCGGTTCCTGGCGCAGCGCCTGCACCCGACTCAAGGCCGATCCAGTCTGGGGCGCGACCTGCGCCGCGTCTGCCAACGTGCCGCAAACCGCCAGCGACATCCGGGGTTTCCTCAAACAGAACCTGGACGTCTACGGCCTGCGCGCTGCCAACAACAATCCCAATGGCCTGATCACCGGCTACTACGAACCGGTCTACCCCGGCAGCCTGACCCAGACAGAAGTGGCGAAAGTCCCGGTGTACGGCGTGCCCGACGACATGATCATCGTCGCCCTGGACAGCCTCTACCCGGAACTCAAGGGTAAACGCCTGCGCGGAAGACTTGAAGGTCGCGTGCTCAAACCCTATGACGACGCTGCCACCATCGAAACCAAAGGGGTTAAGGCGCCAGTGGTTGCCTGGCTGACTGATCCGATGAACCTGCAGTTCCTGCAAATTCAGGGCTCCGGGCGCATCCAGCTTGATGACGGTCGCCAACTGCGCATTGCTTACGCCGACCAGAATGGTCATCCCTATCGCCCCATCGGTCGTTGGCTGGTGGAGCAAGGCGAGTTGAAAAAAGAAGACGTCACCATGAGCGCCATCAGCACGTGGGCCAAGGCCAATCCGGAGCGTATTCCTGAGCTGCTGGGCAGCAACCCGAGTTACGTGTTTTTCACCCGCAACCCCGACAGCAATGAAGGGCCACGTGGCTCGCTGAACGTGCCGCTGACAGCGGGTTATAGCGCAGCGGTGGATCGCAAAGTGATTCCACTGGGCAGTCTGTTGTGGTTATCGACGACCCGACCAGACGGCAGCACGCTGGTGCGACCGGTGGCGGCGCAAGACACTGGCGGTGCGATTGCCGGCGAGGTTCGGGCGGACCTGTTCTGGGGCACCGGCGAGGTGGCGGGACAACTGGCCGGCGATATGAAACAGCAGGGACAAATCTGGATGTTGTGGCCAAAAGGCGCAGCGTTGCCGCAAGTGCCTCAGGTAGAGGATGCCGTGAAGCCTTGAGTCATTTATTGGCAGTTAGATAGCGTTCGCGAGCAGCCTCACACCTGAAAGGGAACGCGTTTCTAACGTGTGCGGGCCTGCTCGATGAGGCCCGCCCAGGCACCCAGCATGTCGAAAAGGCGGCCTCAGATCGACACAAAAAAGAAACTGGCGATCAACCCCATTCCCACAACCCACACCACCGACCGCAACATCGCCCAGTCCGCCAGGTAGCAAATGATGTACAGCAACCGACTGGTGATAAACAACACCGCCAGCACATTGACCGTTACCAACTGTGCCGTCCCCACCAGATGCGCCACAATCACCGCTGCCGCAAACGCTGGGGTCACTTCGAAGCTGTTCAACTGCGCCGCATGTGCTCGTCGGCCCAAACCATTCAGCGACTCAAGAAAGTCTCGGGGATCATGGTTGTCTTTCAAACCATACCCGCCAACGGCCTTGGCGACGCCTGTGCAGATATACGGCAGGAAAATCGCAATCATCACGCACCACAGAGCAACCGTCATAACGCAGTCCCTTCTTCAAATTTTAGAACGTAGAGTGCCCGTCAAAACTTCATGATCAGCATGCCGACCAGCACCAGCCCACAGGCTAAGAGCCTCGGCCTGCCGAAAGGTTCTTTCAAATAGTACACGCCGAACAGCACCACCAGAATCACACTGATCTCGCGCAACGCCGCCACTTCGGCAATCGAGCCCAGTTGCATGGCCCACAACACCAAAGCGTAGCTGAACAACACGCACAACCCGATCGCCAACCCAAGCCGCCATTGTTGCCGCCAGAACACCATGAACGCCGGTCGCTTGCTCACCAGCGCCAACAGAGGAAACGGCCAGGCGCTCAGCAGTGTCATCCAGACCAGGTAATCCAATGGGTGCGACCAGCGCCGCAGCGCTTGGCCATCAATGAAGGTGTAGCAACCGATGCACAGGCCAATCAGCGCCACCACGGGCAACACCGACCACGGCAACCGCGTGCCGCCCCCTCCCTGCCACAGCAAACAAAGCATGCCGAACGGGATCAGCACAATTGCGAAGATCTGCTGAGAGGTCAGTACCTCTGCGGAGAAGATCAGCGTCAGCGCCAACACCATCAGTGGCGACAACCCGCGCATCAGCGGATAGACCAGACCCAAGTCTGCGACCCGATAGGCCTGAATCAACAGGTAGCGATAAAGCAACTCGAATGCCGCCGAAGCGAGAATCCACGGCCAGATATCCATCGGTGGCACATTCACCACCGCCAGCATCGCGGCGACAAACAACAGGGCCACGCTGTCCATGCACGCCACCACCAGCAGCCGCTCGGCGCTGAACTTGATCAGGGTATTCCACGTCGCGTGCAATAGCGCCGCCACCAACACCAACGTTGTTGCAAGCACGGCACGCTCCCTATTGCGCTCAGATAATTGATTCGCCATATGTCAGCAGCTGTTTATACTGCAAGCGACCACGCCGCACTCAGTTGCGCACAGACTAATACCAATAATTTCTGCCAGCGCCCCGCTCTCACCGAGATTGGGCGCCGGCCTGCGTATGCCTGATCAGAGCGTCAAGACTACCGACAGAGACCTTGCGCATGCCACTCGCCTTGCTTGCCCTCGCTGTTGCCGCGTTCGGCATCGGCACCACTGAATTCGTCATCATGGGCTTGCTCCCCGATGTCGCCCACGACCTCGCCGTGAGCATTCCCCACGCAGGCCTGCTGATTACCGGCTACGCCCTGGGCGTTGTCTTCGGCGCGCCGATCCTGGCGATCGGCACCGCCAACATGCCACGCAAAGCCACACTGCTGGGTATGACGCTGATGTTCATCCTCGGCAATATCCTCTGCGCGCTGGCGCCAAACTACGCAACGCTGATGGCCGCGCGAGTGGTTACCGCGCTGTGCCACGGTGCATTTTTCGGCATCGGCTCGGTAGTCGCAGCCGGGTTGGTGGCACCGAATAAGCGGGCGCAGGCGATTGCGATGATGTTTACCGGCCTGACCCTGGCCAACGTGCTCGGCGTGCCGCTGGGCACAGCACTCGGACAATACGCAGGTTGGCGTTCGACGTTCTGGGCCGTATCGGTAATCGGAGTGATCGCCGCCATCGCGCAGTGGGCGTGGCTGCCGAAGGACATCCCCATGGACAAAGCCAACCTGGCCAGCGAGTTCAAGGTGCTGGGCAAGATCAATGTGCTGCTCGCATTGGGCATGAGTGTGCTGGCGTCCACCAGCCTGTTCAGCGTGTTCACTTACATCGCGCCCATCCTGCAAGACATCACGGGGGTCAGCCCCCACGGCGTGACCGTCATGCTGCTGTTGTTCGGCGTGGGACTGACGGCGGGCAGCATGATCGGTGGTCGGCTGGCCGACAGTCGTTTGCTGCCTTCTCTGATGGGGATGGCGTTGGCCGTGGTGGTGGTTCTGGCGGCCTTCACCCAGACCAGTCACTCAGTGATTCCGGCGGCAATCACCTTGGTGCTGTGGGGCATATTCGCTTTCGCCCTGTGCCCGATCCTGCAACTGCTGATCATTGATCAGGCCCATGAAGCACCGAACCTCGGTTCAACGCTGAACCAAAGCGCGTTCAATCTCGGTAACGCGGCCGGCGCCTGGATTGGCGGGCTGGTGGTGGCCAGCGGCGCAGACCTGGCGGACTTGCCCTGGACCGGCGCGCTGGTCAGCGGCGTGACGGTGCTGACAGCGCTTTTCTACATCTACCTGCAACGTCGCGGCGCGGCGACAGTCAGCGTCTCCAACTGAACCACGGCGCCACACATGACCGTGCCCCCTCCAGCTAGCTGCTGATTACTTTTTGACCCGCTGCGGATCGAGCTTCTGATCCGCAGACTGCTTCGGCGGTCCGCTTTCGCTGCGGATCTGCGCGTGACTCAGCAACGCGAAAATAAAACTGCCGCCAATAATGTTCCCTGCGAGCGTCGGGCCGGCGAACACCAGCCAGAAGTCTTTCCACGGCAACTCGCCGGCAAACACCAGATAAGACACTTCCGCAGAGCCCACCACGATGTGGGTGAAATCCCCCAAAGCCATCAGGTACGTGATGAGGATGATGATCCACATCTTGGCGCTTTCCATGGACGGGATCATCCAGACCATGGTGGCGATCATCCAGCCCGAGATGATGCCTTTGGCGAACATCTGGCCAGCGTTGTTCTCCATGATCTTGCGTCCGATCTCGAGGAAAGCCAGGTCTGTCTTGGTATCGAAAATCGGCAGGTGCAACATTACATAGGCCACCAGCAGGGTGCCGCACAGGTTGCCAAACAGCACGACGGTCCAAAGTCGAATCAATCGACCAACGTTTTTCAATGTCGGTTTAGTCATGACCGGCAGCACAGCCGTCAGGGTGTTTTCGGTGAACAGTTGCTGACGCGCCAGAATGACCGCGAGAAAACCGGCGCAGTAACCGAAGCTGGCGATGACCTTAAAGGCTTCGCCATCCGGCAAGCGCGAGTTGAGCAAACCCATCGCCATCAGCGACAGCCCCATGGTCAGGCCGGCCGCCAATGCCGACCACCAGAGCGCGGCGACGCTGCGCTCAAGTTCTTGATCGCCCTGGGTGCGGATGATTTCGTGCAGCACGGCGGCACGCGGCGGCTGGTTGTTATCTACGTCGCGTTGCTCTTCAGCCGAGAGGTTCGGGGTCTTGCCGTCTGCTTGGGTGTCCATGAGATTCCTGAACCGGTGGCGTGTCGTGTAGTTACGACACGCGCGGTTCGGCGCTGTTCACTGCCGCTGGCAAATGGTTGCGACGATTATTCGCTGGCGGCATCTTCCTGAAACTGATCTTTGACGTACTTGATCTCGGTCCGGCCATGCGGCGCCGGCAAACCGTCTTCACCGAGGTTGACGAAGACCATGCGTTCAACGGTCAAAATGCTCTTGCGCGTGATCTTGTTACGCACTTCGCACGTCAGGGTGATCGAGGTACGACCGAACTCAGTGGCGGTAATGCCCAGCTCTATGATGTCGCCCTGGCGTGAGGCGCTGACGAAGTTGATTTCGGAAATGTACTTGGTCACCACGCGCTGGTTGCCCAGTTGAACGATGGCGTAGATCGCCGCTTCTTCGTCGATCCAGCGCAACAGACTGCCGCCAAACAGCGTGCCATTAGGGTTGAGGTCTTCGGGTTTTACCCATTTGCGGGTGTGGAAATTCATGTTCACTCCTGAGCATTTTGCCGAATGATGGGCGGCATCATGGCAGACCGGGCGGTCATGCTCTAGGCAGCATCGACTATGGGCGCCATCAGCGATCTTCATTTGTCCGACAGAAACCCTTTGGAAGTATCATCCAGATCGCTATAATCGCTACCGTTTCACAACGGTCATCTTCAATTGATACCGTTTTCCCGCCACCTGTCCGAGGGGCGCTGCAGCAGGTTCGACCTGTCAGGCTCGGATGGGGCGTTGCCTGGTCGTCATCGACCAGACACTAAACGCACAACGGCGCCCATTCGCATACATTACGAATGGAGGCTCTTCATGAGCGCTGTTATCACGCCTGCAGATTTTACCGATTACAAAGTCGCCGACATGTCCCTGGCTGCCTGGGGCCGTCGCGAAACCATCATCGCCGAATCCGAAATGCCTGCCCTGATGGGTCTGCGCCGCAAATACGCCGGTGCGCAGCCGCTCAAGGGCGCGAAAATTCTCGGCTGCATCCACATGACCATTCAGACTGCCGTGCTGATCGAAACCCTGGTTGCCCTGGGTGCCGAAGTACGCTGGTCGTCGTGCAACATTTTCTCGACTCAGGATCAGGCTGCTGCGGCTATCGCTGCTGCCGGTATCGCGGTTTACGCCTGGAAAGGCGAAACCGAAGAAGAGTACGAGTGGTGCCTGGAGCAAACCATCCTGAAAGATGGCGCGCCATGGGATGCCAACATGATCCTCGACGACGGTGGCGACCTGACCGAGCTGTTGCACAAAAAATACCCGGCTATCCTGGACCGCGTCCATGGCGTGACCGAAGAGACCACCACGGGCGTTCACCGTCTGCTGGACATGCTGGCCAAAGGCGAGCTGAAAATCCCGGCCATCAACGTCAACGACTCGGTGACCAAGAGCAAGAACGACAACAAGTACGGCTGCCGTCACAGCCTGAACGATGCAATCAAGCGCGGCACCGACCACCTGTTGTCCGGCAAGCAAGCGCTGGTCATCGGTTACGGTGACGTGGGCAAGGGTTCGGCCCAGTCCCTGCGTCAGGAAGGCATGATCGTCAAAGTTACCGAAGTCGACCCAATCTGCGCCATGCAAGCCTGCATGGACGGCTACGAGCTGGTTTCGCCGTTCATCGACGGCATCAACACCGGCACTGAAGCCAGCATCGACAAAGCACTGCTGGGCAAGATCGACCTGATCGTGACCACCACCGGCAACGTCAATGTTTGCGACTCGAACATGCTCAAAGCCCTGAAGAAGCGCGCTGTTGTCTGCAACATCGGTCACTTCGACAACGAAATCGACACCGCTTTCATGCGCAAGAACTGGGCATGGGAAGAAGTGAAGCCACAGGTTCACAAAATCCACCGCACCGGTCCGGGCGCGTTCGACGCTCAGAACGACGACTACCTGATCCTGTTGGCCGAAGGCCGTTTGGTAAACCTGGGCAACGCCACAGGTCACCCAAGCCGCATCATGGACGGTTCGTTCGCCAACCAGGTTCTGGCGCAAATCTTCCTTTTTGGCCAGAAGTACGCCGACCTGTCGCCAGCCCAGAAAGCCGAGCGTCTGACCGTTGAAGTGCTGCCGAAAAAACTCGACGAAGAAGTGGCCCTGGAAATGGTCCGCGGTTTCGGCGGCGTCGTGACTCAACTGACCAAGACCCAGGCCGACTACATCGGCGTGACCGTCGAAGGCCCGTTCAAGCCGCACGCTTACCGCTACTGATCGGTCCTGCTGCCTGCTCTCCCTGGGGGAGCGGGCTTTTTGTGGGAGCGGGCTTGCCCGGCCCCCATAAAATCCCGCGCCCACCTGGGTTGTGCAAGCCTCACAGGCTTACGCGTTTCCAAGGATATGACCATGTCCCAAGACCGTCGCTACAGCTTTGAGTTCTTCCCTACGAAGACCGACGCTGGGCATGAAAAGCTGCTCGCCACTGCTCGCCAGTTGGCTACCTACAATCCCGACTTCTTCTCCTGCACCTATGGCGCTGGCGGCTCGACCCGTGATCGCACCATCAACACCGTGTTGCAGCTCGAAAGTGAAGTCAAAGTACCTGCCGCACCGCATCTGTCTTGCGTGGGCGACAGCAAGGACGATCTGCGCGGTCTGCTGACTCAATACAAGACAGCGGGCATCAAGCGGATAGTCGCCTTGCGCGGTGACCTGCCTTCGGGCATGGGCATGGCCAGCGGCGAACTGCGTCACGCTAACGACCTGGTTGAATTCATTCGTGAAGAGACCGGTGATCATTTCCACATCGAAGTCGCCGCTTATCCGGAGATGCATCCGCAAGCGCGTAATTTCGAAGATGATCTGACCAACTTCGTGCGTAAGGCTAACGCTGGCGCCGACAGTGCAATCACCCAGTACTTCTTCAACGCCGACAGCTATTTCTACTTCGTTGAGCGAGTACGGGCGATGGGCGTGAACATCCCGATCGTGCCGGGGATCATGCCGATCACCAACTACAGCAAGCTCGCCCGATTCTCCGATGCCTGCGGTGCGGAAATCCCGCGCTGGATTCGCAAGCAACTGGAAGCCTACGGCGATGACGCCCAGAGCATTCAAGGCTTTGGTGAACAGGTCATCACCCAGATGTGCGAACGTCTGCTGCAAGGTGGCGCTCCAGGGCTGCACTTCTACACGCTGAACCAGTCTGAACCAAGCCTGGCGGTGTGGAACAACCTGAAGTTGCCTCGCTAAACGCGCTTCAAAGCGAACGCTACAAGCAAGAAAAAAATCGCAGCCACTCGCTGCGATTTTTTGCTTTTCGCGAGCCTTTTAACGCGCAGCAACCGCTTGAGTTAGAGCTTGTCGAGTCAGTTTCTGGCTCTTTGCGGTTTCTCGTCGTAATCTCCTGCCATGCCTTTGATCGCGCAATTGATAACCGTGCTTCTTTTCGCTTGCCTGAGCTTCACCGCTCGAGGTGAGAAGCTGCGTATTGTCACCGAGCCGTGGGCGCCTTATGTGTATGAGGAGAACGGCAAAGCCATGGGGCTGGACTACGAAGCCACCGCCATTGTCTTCAAGCGGCTGGGGATCGAGGTCGAATGGCAGTTCCTGCCGTGGAAGCGCTGTCTTTCGATGCTCGACCAAGGCCAGGCAGACGGCGCGCTGGACATTTTCCACAGCGATGAACGCGATGCGACTCTGCTCTACCCAAACGAGCCGTTGTCGCAGGTGGAGTTTGTGATGTTTTATGCCAACGAGCGACCACATGCGTTCCTTACGCTGGACGAGCTGAAGGGCATGACGATCGGCACGTCACCCGGCTACCTGTACAGCGCCGACTTCAGCAACTCGACCTTGTTCACCCGGGAGCCGGCACCGACCCACGAAGCCAACTTCGGCAAACTGCTACGCGGACGCATCGACCTGCTGATCACTGATCGCCGAGTCGGCCAGCACTTGCTTGATGAACTGGATATCCGCGACCAAGTCACCGAAAACCCCACCGTCATCAGCCATCAAAGCCAGTTTCTCGCGGTCCGTCGCAATGCGGGCATGGACTTGCTGGTGCAGCGCTTCGGCGCCGAACTCAAGCGCTTCAAACGCGAGCCAGCCTATGCCGAGCTAAGCGCGCGCTACGGCGCGACCCCGGCCCCCGAGGTAAAAACCAGCACCGGCGCCGTCTTCGAAAAAACCGTTGAGCAGCAGGAAAGCGGCGCGCAGTGATTGCTCTGTTATACTCCGGCGTTCCCGCCAGGCTCACGCCCGGACGCTCGGAACCGTTCAAGGCATCTCGACCCCGCTACAGCGCAGCTTTCAAGCCAGCGCGAGCGCTCCAGACGAGCCTTCGTGACCCAGCAGGACCGGACGGGATTGCGTCCTCTTAAACGCCATTCGCGCCAGGCAAGACTCCCATTGGGCCAAGCCCTAACTAAAACAGGATTACTCATGTCCTTTGCTTCCCTCGGTCTCTCCGAGGCTTTAGTCCGCGCCATCGAGGCAGCGGGCTATACCGAGCCTACTCCGGTGCAACAGCGGGCCATTCCCGCCGTGTTGCAAGGTCGCGACCTGATGGTTGCGGCACAGACAGGTACTGGTAAAACCGGCGGCTTCGCCCTTCCGATTCTGGAACGGCTGTTCCCCAACGGTCACCCGGACAAATCCCAGCGTCACGGCCCGCGTCAACCTCGCGTGCTGGTCCTGACCCCCACTCGCGAACTCGCGGCCCAGGTGCATGAGAGCTTCAAGCTCTATGCCCGAGACCTGAAGTTCGTCAGCGCCTGCATCTTCGGCGGCGTTGGTATGAACCCACAGGTTCAGGCCATGTCCCGTGGTGTCGACGTGCTGGTCGCCTGCCCAGGTCGTTTGCTTGACCTGTGCGGCCAAGGCAGCGTCGATTTGTCCCACGTGGAAATCCTCGTGCTGGACGAAGCGGACCGCATGCTCGACATGGGCTTTGTCCATGACGTGAAGAAAGTCCTCGCGCGCCTGCCAGCCAAACGCCAGAACCTGCTTTTCTCAGCGACCTTTTCCAACGACATCACGTCCTTGGCCGGCAAGCTGCTGCACAACCCGGAACGCATCGAAGTCACGCCGCCGAACACCACGGTCGAACGCATCGAACAGCGGGTGTTCCGCTTGGCGGCCAGCCACAAGCGTTCACTGCTCGCGCACCTGATCACCGCCGGCGCCTGGGAACAGGTTCTGGTGTTCACTCGCACCAAGCACGGTGCCAACCGCCTGGCCGAGTACCTGGACAAACACGGCCTGAGCGCCGTCGCTATCCACGGCAACAAGAGCCAGAACGCTCGCACCAAAGCCCTGGCCGACTTCAAGGCCGGTGAAGTGCGCATCCTTGTTGCCACCGACATCGCTGCTCGCGGTCTCGACATCGACCAGTTGCCACACGTGGTCAACTTCGAACTGCCGAACGTCGACGAAGACTACGTACACCGTATCGGCCGTACTGGCCGCGCCGGTCGTTCGGGCGAGGCGATCTCGCTGGTCGCCCCGGACGAAGAAAAACTGCTGAAAAGCATCGAGCGCATGACCAAGCAGAAGATTGCCGACGGCAACCTGATGGGCTTCGACTCCAGCGCGGTGGAAGCCGAGAAACCAGAAGTTCGCGAACGTCCCGACGTGCGTAACCCGCGCGCTCCACGTGGCCCTCGTGGCGACGGTCCGAATGGCACCGGTGGCGGTGGCGGTCGTAAAGACAAAGGCAAGGACAAGGGCGGCAAGGAAAAACCTGCTGCCACCGGCCGTGGTGATCGTCCCGCACGTGAACAAAAGCCGCGTGAAGGTACGCCGGCTCGCGAACAACAGCGCCCGGCGCCACGCGCTGCCGCAGCTGATCGTGCTCCGGACGAGTTCCTTGACGACGACGTGGACAACTTCGGTAACCGCGTTGATTACGTACCTCAGGCCAAACCGGCTCAAGGCCGTGGTCGCCGTCCAGGTGCTCCGACGCCAAGTACGACAACCGGCGCTGGCGCAGGTGCTCCGCGCACCGGCGGCAAGCCTCAGGGCCGTCAAAGCGCTCCGCGCAGCAGCGATGGCGCGACCACCGGCACTCCACCGGCCAAGCGTAGCGGTCCACGCAACGGTGCTCCACGTGACGGCCAAGCCCGTCGCGAAGAGTCCCGCAACCGTCGCCCGGCCCGTACCGACGAGCAACCACGTTCGGAACCAGCGGTGCAGAACCCGCGCGGTCCGGCACCGAAGATCATGCACAAGGAGTCGAAAACCGATCGGTTCCCGACACCTGAGCAGCTGGATCAACTGCCAAGCCGTCCACGCGGCGAAAAACCAGCGTTGCTGACTCGCAACCGCTGATTTAGCGCAGTCCTGAAAAAGTGCCCCGGATCTCGCGATTCGGGGCATTTTTTTTCAGCGAGACAAACCCCCTGCAAAGGATCTTTGCGTGGTGTTTTTCAGGGCAAAAAAAACGCCCCTTACCGTGAGATCAGGGGCGTTTTTTGTGTCAGCGGCGAATATTACTTCGCTTTAACACCTTCAAACGAGATGTAAAGTTCGACGGCGTCGGACTGTGGGCCCAGGTCCATCATCTTGCCGAAATCGGAACGCTTGATGCTGGTAGTGCCCTCGAAGCCAGCACGGTAGCCGCCCCATGGATCCTTACCTTCGCCCAGGAACGTGGCTTTAACCACGATGGGCTTGGTCACGCCATGCAGGGTCAGGTCGCCGGTCACATCAGCAGTCTCTTTGCCAGCAGCGTTTTTGCCGGTGGATTTGACGCTGGTGGAGACAAACTTGGCATCAGCGTATTTGCTGACTTCCAGGAAGTCTTTGCTGGAGATGTGCTTGTCGCGCTCAGCATGGTTGGTGAACACGCTGGCGGTGCGCACGTTGAACTCGATCTTGCTGTCTTCTGGCTTGGCAGCGTCAAAGCTGAACTTGCCGTCGATGTCCTTGAAAGTACCGGTGATGTAGCTGTAGCCCAGGTGGCTGATCTTGAAGTCGACGAAGGCGTGCTGGCCTTCTTTGTCGACAGTGTAATCAGCCGCCATTACGTTGGCGGATAGCAGGGCCGAACCGATGGCCAGAGCAGCGAGGGTCTTTTTCAACATGCTTTCTATTCCTTGGAGTCGAGGTTGAATTTCAGGCTTTGCGGCCGAGCATTCGAGTCAGGGTCGCATCACGATCGATAAAGTGGTGTTTCAATGCTGCCAACGCATGGAGACCGGAAAAAATTACCAGCGCCCACGCCAGGTACAGATGGATGACACCGGCGGTATCTGCCTGGTCCGGTAGCCCGGAAACCAGTGCAGGAATCTCAAATAGACCAAACACCGGGATCCCGACACCGTCTGCGGTGGAAATCAGGTAACCGGCAATCATCAACGCGAACAAACCCACGTACAGAAACGAATGACCGAACTTGGCGCCGAGGCGCGTCAGGCGGCTGTAGCTTTTCAGGGTCGGCGGCGGTGGGCTGATGAAGCGCCACAGGACACGCAGCAGCATCACAGCGAACACTACCAAGCCAATGCTCTTGTGCAGGTCCGGCGCGTCTTTGCGCCAGGTGCTGTAGTAGTCGAGACCGACCATCCACAAGCCCAGGGCAAACAGTCCGAAGACCGCCAGCGCCACGCCCCAGTGCAGGAACATGCTGATCCAACCGTAGCGTGATGAAGAATTACGTAGCTGCATTGCCCAAATCCTGTGAGAACTGCGACCAAGACTATCGAGTTATCTATCGATTTAAAGCGGAAATTTTCGCTTTGAAATATCGAGAAATACGATCAAGAGTCTGAAAGACCCGAGTTAAGGAAAGATTAAACATAAAAGTGTGGCGAGATGTAATCCGACCTGCTTAAACGAAGCGTCGCCTTTTACCGACTGGATTCGGCTGCGCGCCGTGAAAAAAACCGCACCTGCGCGCCGACCGACGAGCAGCGACATTAAACCCAATCATCACAATGGGTTGTTCCTGCGCCACGCATTGCATAGGCTTGCGCGATTGTTTGCCCGCGTACCAAGCGGGCCGCCTCGAGGAGACTGTAAATGGGCCTGAATAATCAGTGGATGCAACGGGATCTGGCTGTGTTGTGGCACCCCTGCACCCAGATGAAAGACCACGAACAGCTACCACTGATTCCGATCAAACGCGGCGAAGGCGTGTGGTTGGAAGACTTTGAAGGCAAACGCTACCTCGACGCCGTCAGTTCCTGGTGGGTCAACGTGTTCGGCCACGCCAACCCGCGGATCAACCAGCGCATCAAAGACCAGGTCGATCAACTGGAACATGTGATCCTCGCCGGTTTCAGCCATCAACCGGTGATTGAGCTGTCCGAGCGCCTGGTGAAAATGACGCCCGAAGGCCTGACGCGTTGCTTCTACGCCGATAACGGTTCGTCCTGCATCGAAGTCGCGCTGAAAATGAGCTTTCACTACTGGCTCAATCGTGGTCAGCCGAACAAAAAGCGCTTCGTCACCCTCACCAACAGCTACCACGGCGAGACCATCGCCGCGATGTCGGTGGGCGACGTGCCGCTGTTTACTGAGACCTACAAAGCCCTGCTGTTGGACACCCTCAAGGTGCCAAGTCCCGATTGCTACCTGCGCCCCGAAGGCATGAGCTGGGAGGAGCATTCGCGCACGATGTTTGCCGCCATGGAGCAGACCCTGGCCGAGCACCACACGACCGTTGCAGCGGTGATCGTCGAGCCTTTGATCCAGGGCGCCGGCGGCATGCGCATGTACCACCCGGTGTACCTCAAACTGTTGCGCGAAGCGTGCGATCGTTACGGCGTACACCTGATCCACGACGAAATTGCCGTCGGTTTCGGCCGCACAGGGACAATGTTCGCCTGTGAACAGGCCGGTATCCGCCCGGATTTCCTCTGTTTATCTAAAGCGCTGACCGGTGGTTATCTGCCATTGGCCGCTTGCGTCACGACTGATGATGTCTACAGCGCGTTCTACGACGACTACCCGACCTTGCGCGCCTTCCTGCACTCCCACAGCTACACCGGCAACCCGCTGGCGTGTGCAGCAGCACTGGCGACGCTGGACATCTTCGAAGAAGACAACGTCATCGAGAACAACAAGGCACTGGCCCAGCGCATGGCGACCTCAACCGCGCACCTGGCGGATCATCCAAATGTGTCGGAGGTACGCCAGACCGGCATGGTATTGGCCATCGAGATGGTTAAGGACAAAGCGAGCAAGACCGCTTATCCGTGGCAGGAACGCCGGGGTTTGAAGGTGTTCGAGCACGCCCTGGAGCGCGGTGCGCTGCTGCGGCCGTTAGGCAGCGTGGTGTATTTCCTACCGCCCTACGTGATCACGCCGGAACAGATCGACTTCCTCGCCGAAGTGGCCAGCGAAGGCATCGACATCGCCACTCGCGACAGCATCAGTGTTTGCGTACCGAAGGACTTCCATCCCGGCTTCCGCGATCCGGGCTAGTACAATCGCTGGTCCCACGCGCGGCGTGGGAAAAATCAAACCACAGAGACCCCAGCATGAGACTGTCCCGCTTCTTTATTGACGTGCCCTTGAGCATCGGCGAGCGCGAATTGCCCGAGGCCCAGGCCCACTACATCAGCCGTGTGCTGCGCATGGCAGAGGGTGATGCCGTGCAATTGTTCGACGGCTCGGGGCATGAGTTTCTCGGCACCCTGGCCGACGTCGGCAAGAAGCGCGTCACGGTACAGATTGCTGAAAGCTTCCCTGGCCAAATCGAATCGCCTCTGAACATTCACCTCGGCCAAGGCTTGTCCCGTGGCGAGCGCATGGACTGGGCGATTCAAAAAGCCACTGAGTTGGGCGTCAACGACATCACGCCGATTTTCACCGACCGCTGCGAAGTGCGCCTGAAAGACGAGCGCGCCGACAAACGCCTGATGCACTGGCGTCAGGTGGCAATCAGCGCTTGTGAACAATGCGGTCGCTCTCGGGTGCCGGTGATTCATCCGCCGCTGTTGCTGGCTGATTGGCTGAAGCAGGCCGACGCTGAGTTAAAACTGGTGCTGCACCCGGTGGCAGAGCCGCTGCTCAGCCACGCCAAGCCTTCGACCCTGGCATTTCTGATCGGCCCGGAAGGTGGTTTATCGGACGCTGAAGTGGATCAGGCCAAGGGGGCCGGTTTTCACGCCGCCCGCCTCGGGCCGCGAGTGCTGCGCACCGAAACCGCACCGGTGGTAGCGGTGGCGGTGGCCCAACAGCTTTGGGGCGACTTCTAGCGCTCCCTCGCGAGCAGGCGCGCCCACAGGAGAATTTATTCCGGTGGGCGCGAGCCTGCTCGCGAAGGGCCACGACACGGTTTAGAGGACGTAAAACAAAATCGCTACAAAGTGCAGCAAACTCCCGGCAATCACGAACAGATGCCAGATCCCATGGGAATGCCGCAAGCGATGATCCAGGGCAAAAAAGATAATCCCCACGGTGTACAGCACCCCGCCCGACGCCAGCCACGCAAACCCGGCAGTGCCCAGTGCCGCCAGTAACGGTTTGACCGCTACCAGCACGATCCAGCCCATGACCGCGTAGATCACAATCGACAAAACCCGCGCTTCGGAGCGAGGCTTGATCTCTTGCAAAATGCCAATCAGCGCCAAGCCCCAGACAATCCCGAACAACGTCCAGCCCCACGGCCCGCGCAGGGTCACCAGGCAAAACGGCGTGTAACTGCCAGCGATCAGCAGGTAGATCGAAAAGTGATCAACTTTCTGCATGATCTCTTTTTTGCGCCCGCGCACGCTGTGGTACACGGTCGAGGCGCTGTAGAGCACCAGCAAGGTAAAACCGTAAATCGCCACACTAACGATCTTCCAGGGGCTACCCTCCATGCTGGCGACCACCAGCATCCACACTACCCCGACAAACGCTGCCACCGCCCCGACCAAATGAGTCCAGGCGTTCAATTTTTCCCCGTGATACATAGGTCGCTTCCCTCGAAATACGTTGCTGCTTTGCCCAAGGCTCAGGCCTGAGGGGTAAAAGCGCAATGACTCTGATTGTCACGCGGTTCAATCCTTTGAGCCAACGTCGGCGCAATTGGGCACAATCAGCGCATTCTAAAAAGAGTCCGCGCGATGCTGATCGACGAAGAATTGACCCTTAAAAAACTCGAAGTGTTCCTGGCCTTCATGCGCACCGGCAACCTGGCGCGGGCCGCTGCCGAGTTACAAACCAGCAACGTCAGCGTACACCGGGCGATTCACTCCCTGGAAAGCGCCCTGCGCTGTCCGCTGTTCAAGCACGAAGGACGCAACCTGACGCCGCTCGAAAGCGCCTATGTGCTTGAAGAGCGGGCGCAGAAACTGATTCAGGACGTCGTCGAAAGCGTGCGCCTGACCCGCGAAGCCGCCGGGTTCTCCGCTGAGCGCTTCAAGCTCGGGTCACTGTATTCACTGACAGTGAAAACCGTGCCGCAGCTGATCATGGGCCTGAAAATACGCCGCAGCGAACTCAATATCGACCTGATTCTGGGCTCCAACATCGACTTGTTGTACAAGCTCAAAAACATGGAGGTCGACGCGATTCTCGTGTCGCTGGACGACAGCGTCAACGACCCGGACTGCGAGCAGATCCCGCTGTTTTCCGACGATATATTCCTCGCCACCCCCGCCGACTCGAGGTTCGCGCAACGCGCCGAGGTTGATCTGGCGGACGTGCGCGACGAAACGTTCATCACCCTGACCCAAGGCTTCGCGACCCACAGGGACGGCAATCGGGTGTTCAAGCAAGCAGGGTTCGAGCCCAAAGTGGCCATGCAGGTCAACGACATTTTTACCCTGCTGAGCATGGTCAGCTCCGGTGTCGGCTATGCGTTGCTACCGGGAAGAATTGCTGCGGTGTATGAAAACCGGGTCAAGCTGGTCCCCTTGCAGGAACGCTACCGGCTACAGCAGCACATTGGCGTGGTGTTTCTGAAGGCCAAGGAGCGCGATCCAAATCTGCTCGCGTTGCTGGCGGAGTGCCGAATGTACGCCAATCGCCAACGCTGAACCCCAACGGATTACCTTGCAGCGCGCCCGATATGGCACTGCATGAATAACGACGCCCTACGCTCATGTAGGAGCAATCGACATGATCCTAGGAACTCTCCCACAACGCTTTCAGGTTGCCCCTCAGACGCCTTGGCTCTAGTTTTACGCCGCGCTGAAGACATCAGCAGTCGGGCTTCGGAACCCCGAAAAACCCAGCAACGGAAGCGGCAACGGAGATCATCATGTCCAAAGCCATAAGTCAGCACCCTGACAACCAGACAGTGTCGCCTTACGCCTCACCCCATTCAAAAAAACTCCACGCAGCCGCCGACCGCGCCCTTGATCACTACCTCAACACTCCTGCCCCGGAAAAAACCGCTGAGCGCCGACCCAGCAAGGTGTTCATCGTCGCCCCGGATGTGGACTGTGGCAGTTTGTTGGCCGTGGCCAGCGAGAGCCTGGCTTCGGCCAGTCTGATGGCCAGCGATTTTGCCGGGGGCTTGGAAGGAGCCCATCGGCATATGGCGCTGGCGATTCAGCAGATCATCATGCTCGCCGAACTGGCAGTGAATCGAGTGCAGGACAGCTCGCAAGCACTTGGGCCGGGCAAGTAACGGTGATCATTGCTCATCGTTCGCGATCAGCCCGCACACCGTTGACCGGTAGGGATCACCTCCCTGTATCCGTGCAGTGCAGCAGCGGGCTGGCTCGCGAAGACATCTTCGGAAGCTAGCCAACAATCGCGCGAACAATGAAGTACAGCAGCGAAGGCCCAAGCAGGCAGCCCAGCCCGGTGTGGAACGTCGCCGTCAGCGCGCCGTAAGGCACCAGCCGCCGATCCGTCGCCGCCAACCCGGCCGTTACTCCACTGACGGTGCCCGCCAACCCGCCAAACACCATCGCCGAGCGCGGGTTATCCAGGCCCATCCAGCGTGCTGCCATGGGGGTGCCAACCATCACCAGAATAGCCTTGATCAGACCAGTGGCAATCGAGAGCGCCATCACATCGGAGCTGGCCCCAATCGCCGCGCCAGTGACCGGCCCGACGATGTAAGTCACCGCACCTGCGCCGATGGTGGTCATGCTCACCGCATCGCGATAGCCGAAGGCCCAGGCAATGCTCGCACCGACGATGAACGGCAAAATCGTGCCCAATAGCAGCGCGATCACGCCAATCAGTCCGGCCTTTTTTGCTTCGGTGGCCTGCACCTCAAACGCCGTGGCGACGATGGCAAAATCGCGCAGCATGGCGCCGCCCATCAGGCCGATGCCGGAAAACAGCGACAAGTCCGCCAGGCCTTTTTGCCCACCGGTCATCGTGCCGCCGACCCAAGCCAGCACCAGGCCAATCACGATGGCAATCGCCGAACCATGAATACGCCCGAACGTCAGGCGTTTGGACAACACCACCGACACCCACATGATCACGCCGACAAACGCAAATGCCGTAACCAGGCTGTTGTTTCCCAGACCTTTCTCGAGGAGGGCCCACATATCAGCGACCTCCCGCAGGCGCGACAACCGGCGTCACCGCTACCGGTTCATCGGGCAAGGGTTCGCCTTTGTGGGTTCGGCTGATCAGGGCAATGGTGCAGCCGCAGATCACCACCGAGCCGATGGCGGCCAACACCGCCACCGGGCCGCCGTGCAAAGCAGTCACAACGTTTTGTTGGGCCGCCATCGCTACCACCACCGGAATGTACATCGCGCCCCAGAAGCCGACGCCCATCTCGCAGTCCTTGGTCATGCCGCCGCGTTTTTGCATCCACAATCGTGCGCAAATCAGCAGGATCATCGCTATCCCGACCCCGCCGACGTTGGACTTAACGCCCAGAAACACCCCGAGCATGTCGCCCAGCATCACCCCTGCCAGCGTACAGATCGCCAACAGCGCCACACCGTAAATAATCATTGTTGTAGTCCTCAAAGTGCATCGTCGAATGTTGTTTTTGTTGTTCGAAGCCTGAGCTGGAGGTCTAGGGTTGGCGGCTTCCCTCCTCACGCAACAGCGCCTGCAAGGTGTCGAGCCGTGCGCTGTCGAAGGCGATCACCGTGCCTTGTTCAAACACCCGGCGCGCCAGCCCGGTCAGCACTGCGCCGGGCGGCAGTTCAATCTGTAGACGCACGCCACGCTCATAAGCGCTTTGCACCGTGCCCCGCCAATCCACCACGCGGCACATGTTGAACGCCAAGTCGTCGCGCAAGGCGTCGGGACTGGTCACGAGCCGAACGCGACTGCCGCTCAGATAACCCACTGTCGGCCTGTTGAGTTGCACCTTGGCGAAAGCGTCGGCCAGGGACTTGGCAGGGATGTCCAGCAGCGGGCAGTGGGACGGCACGCTGACGGCCAGACGTTTGGCCAAGCCTGCGCCGCAGCGCCTGGCCAACTCTGCCACTGACTTCATGGCGGCATCACTGCCCGCGATGACCACTTGGCTGTCGGCATTGATGTTGGCCAGGTAAACCGGTGAGTCGTCGCCATGAACCTGGGCCAGCAAGCCTTCCACCGTGACCAAATCGAGGCCGATAATCGCGGTCATGCCGTAGCCCTGTGGATAAGCCTGTTGCATCAGCTCACCGCGCAGGCTGACCAAGTGCAGCGCATCGCTGAAACTCAAGGCTCCGGCGGCGACCGCCGCCGGGTAGGCACCGATGGACAACCCGGCCACGTAATCCACCGTCGACAACAACTGCCGCGACGCAGTCACCCCGGCAATCAGCAGACAGAGCTGAACCGCCCTCGTCGTCTTCAACGCCTCGGGTGAGTCCAGCAGCAATGCGTCTTCGCCCAAGACCTCACTCGCTTCGTTGATCGTTTCCCGAGGCAAGCAATGCAACATGCCCGGTTGCTGCGCACCTTGGCCGGGGAACACCAGCAAGCTGCTCACGCGGCTTGCTCCTGCGGGTTCCATGGGTCACACACCAGGCAAGCTGCCGTAGCGTTCTTCAGCAACACTCGATGCGCAGGCCCCGCCCATTCGCGCAGGGCGACGGCTCCGAAGGGCGTTTGCAGTTGCATATCCACCGCACAGACCTGCGTGCCGAGAAGCGTCAACAGTTGCTGCGCCTCACGACGCCCCAACGGCTGCGGCGTGCGCAGGATCAGGTCGAGGTCGCTGCGCTCGTGCAACGCTGCAAAACCACTGGCTAATTCGAAACCGGCGCTGCCACTCACGCCCCAAATCCAGCCGCCAGCCGCGAGCAGGGGCCGAAGGTGCGCCAAGGCGCGTAGCGCCGGCATGTCACGGTTGATGGCGAGGTGGCACAGCGCTTCCGGCCGTACTTGCCGTTGAATCGACGCCACCGCCATCTGCGTGGCAAAGCGCTGCTCGCGCAACAGTCCACGCACACCCACGGCCACCTGCCCCGCCCCGCTCACGGCACGACGAACCACCACCGGCTGGCCCTGATCCAGTACCTCCACCGCCCATAACGGCGCATCCGTCGGCAACTGCTCGGCGGTCATGCCCCAGAGCAGGTCGTGGGCCAACAGCTCGTTCACCACTGTTCTCTCAGCAATTGACGAACCCTGCTCGAAGCCGCTCGATTGACCCCGCCCAAACGACTGCTCAGGTCACGGCCCTTTGTCGCGACGTCGCCGATCGCCTGGCTCAGGCAGTCAATCACACGCGTCAGATCTTGCACGGTGGGTTGCTCAATCTTTTCCACCGTCAAGGTTTCCCACAACAGCCCCAGGCTGGCATAGCTGTCGATGTCATAGGCCATCGGCGGCACGCTGGCCGCCAACGCCTCCAGCTCTTCGATGCTGCGCAACGTCACCCGCGCCGCCGACGCCTTGCCCATGGCATGCACCATCACCCCCGGATCGCGCAGGGCGATCAGCCGATTGGCCTGGTAACCATGGGCCAGAAACGCGCCCGACATGGCTTTGCCCACCAGCAACCCGATCACCGCATGGCCTGCCAGTCGGGCGCGGGCATAACTGTCCGCCGCGCCGGCCAACGCCTGATGAATGCCAAGGGCTTCTTCACGCCGACCGTAGGCCTGACTCGGCACATCGACGATGGCGATCAAGGCGCGTTTGTGCGGTTTATCCACGTCAGCTTCGATGACTTCATCCACTGCCTTGGCCAAACCCCAGCCTTCCAGCAATCCGACCTCGCCATTACGGGCACGGACGAAGCGGTTATCGGGATCAGTGACCACCGCGATAAACCGCACAGGCTGCTCACCCAACATGCCATCCGCCGCTTTCAACGAAGCCGGCAAACCATCGACCGGTCTGGCGCCCTCACTCAGGGCGTTGAACCAGCTCAAACCTCTCAGCGAATAGGGGCTCATGTGCGCGCTCCTTGATACAGATCGCGAACCGTCGCCGGCTCGATTTGTGGTTCAGCATCCAAGCGTGCCAGACGCTCCAGGAACAGCTCGGCCTGTTGGCTACGTTGCTGCGCCGGCAAACCCTGCTGGAGCAATTCGCTGACCTGCTGCTGAATCTGCGCCACATCGTCGGCCACAAAACGGTCCACCAAACCACTGGCGAAACGCTGTTCACCCCCGGTCAGGCTCCAGATGAAGGGACGGTCGCGGGAGTCGTACTCCTCAAGCCCGGCCTCCTGTTCGATCACTTGCGGGCCATTGAGGCCCAGCCGTGCTTCGCGAGTCACCAGCAAATAGCTGCACAAACCGGCAGCAATCGACATCCCGCCAAAACAGCCGACGCTGCCCGCCACGACCCCGACCACCGGTTGGTACTGCCGCAAATCGACAATCGCCGCATGAATATCGGCAATCGCGGCCAACCCTAGGTTAGCTTCCTGAAGGCGCACGCCACCGGTTTCCAGCAGCAACACCGCGCGGGTTGGAATGCCTTTGCGGTTGTCTTCAGCCGCCAGCTCCAACGCGCCTGCAATCTTCGCCCCGCCGACCTCGCCAAGGCTGCCGCCCTGGAACACACCTTCAATCGCCGCGATGACCACCGGCAAGCCGCCGATGCTGCCCTTGGCGATCACCACGCCGTCATCGGCTTGCGGCACCACGCCCTGGCGCAGCAGCCATGGCGACATGACGCGTTGAAACGGGTCGAGCAATTCGCGAAAAGTCCCGGCGTCGAGCAAGGCTTTCGCGCGTTGCCGAGCGCCGAGTTCGACGAAGCTATGGGTATGAAGGAGATCAGTCATGGCCGATCTCCTCAAAGCCTTGTTCCAGGCGCAAGCGCACCACACCCGGCGTCGCACCGAAGTCATGAATATCGATGGCCATCGCGGGCGGCATCTGGCCGTCGAACATCCGCGCAAACAGGTGTTTCCAGCGCTGTTCGCTGCCGTTGACCGAGGTCTGCACATTGATGGTCAACTTGCCGGCCTGACCCGGTTCGATCAGCACCTCCAGATCGCCCGAGCCGACACAGCCCACCAGCGTCCGCCCCTGAGGCGGCTGTCCGGCGGGGAATTCAAAGGATAAGGTTTCCATCAGAAAGCTCCCTGGATGAGGCCAGCGCCCGACTCGATACGATCGATAAACAGGCAGGCGGCGAGCAAGTCGGCAGCGCCGCCTGGCGAGGCGTTCAACGCAATTAATTGTAGGTCCAGCTCATGCAATCGACGGCGACCGGCCAGGCTCGCGCTACCACCGGCATCGAGCACCGCCTGCGCCCCCGACTGCATGGCGTGCAAGCCTTGCTCGCCGGCACGGTAGAGCACGCAGGTGTCGGCCAGTCGGGCCATGATCGCCAGCAAAGCGTCGAGTCGAGCGTTCTGCTCGCCATGGCCAGCGCCGCGGCTGCGTTTGAGTTGGGGCAGTGCGCGCTGAGTCACTGAAGGAAAACCGAGCTGCGCTTCTTCACGCGCACCGCGAGCACCGTAGCGCTGGGCAACCTGAGCGCCATGACTGAAAGAACGTGGCGCATGGCGATCATCCAGCAGAGCCAGACGTGCGGCGCGCACACTGACCGCGCTTGCACCAACGGATTCCGGTTCCAGCGCCGCCGCCGCGACCAACAACCCCAACGCCCAAATCGCCCCGCGATGAGTATTCACACCGTTGGTGGTCGCGAGCATCGCGGCCTCACCCTCTCGTCCGATCCGTCCCAGCGCTTCGCGCAACGGCACACCTACTTCGCCGAACTCAATCGCCGCGTCCGCCATTTCCTTGAACGCCGGCCACAAGGACAACGCGGAAGCGTGCATCAGACCCAGGTGCAAATCGGTATGCGCGCCGTTGCCTCGACGGTCCACCAAAGCGGGTTTGGGTGACAGATCTGCCTCATCAATTAGCGCATCCACCGCCAGGTCCGCCAGCCGTTCGGCCAGGGTCAGTGTTTTCGGTTGCGGGTTAAGTGCGCGCATTACCAGCTCCTGAACTTGGCGGGCGGGTTGTACAGGCCACCGGACCACGCCACCAAATCGGCCACGCTTTTGGCCGCGAGCAGTTCACGGGTGGCGTCGGTGCGGCGAATGCCGAGGTCTTCGGGCAAGGCAATCAGCCCTTCGCGACGCATGCGCGCGGTGTCTTTAGGGTTGTGGCGCAGGCCGATCACAGTGACGCCTGCGACAGCCGCGATCATGGCTTGGCGCTCTTCCAGCGACCGCGCCTTGTAAAGATAGGCGATGCCTTCTTCGGTCAGCAGGTGGGTGACGTCGTCGCCGTAGATCATGATCGGCGCCAGCGGCATGCCGCTTTTGCGCGCCACCTCGACCGCGTCGAGGGTTTCAACGAACGTCGGTTTGCCGCCCTCCTGGAAGGTCTCGACCATCTGCACCACCAGTTTCTTGCCACGTTCGAGCAACGCTTCGGGCGCTTCATCGTGGCGCATGTCAAGCCAGGCTGGGGTGCTGTGCCGCCGACCGCGCGGATCGTGACCCATGTTTGGCGCCCCGCCGAAACCGGCCAGCCGGCCGCGTGTCACCGTCGAGGAATGGCCATCGCCATCGACTTGCAGGGTCGCGCCGATGAACAGGTCCACCGCGTACTGCCCCGCCAATTGGCAAAACATCCGGTTGGAGCGCAACGAGCCGTCGCGCCCGGTGAAGAACACATCGGGACGCGCCGCGATATAGTTTTCCATCCCCAGTTCGGTGCCGAAACAATGCACGCTTTCGACCCAGCCACTTTCAATAGCCGGGATCAGGGTCGGGTGCGGATTGAGGGTCCAGTTGCGGCAGATTTTGCCCTTCAGCCCGAGTGATTCGCCGTAGGTCGGCAGAATCAACTCAATAGCCGCCGTGTTGAAACCAATGCCGTGGTTCAGCGACTGGACGTTGTGTTTCTCGTAGATGCCACGGATCGCCATCATCGCCATCAGCACGTGTACTGGCTTGATATGCCGTGGGTCGCGGGTGAACAGCGGCTCGATGTAGAACGGCTTGTCAGCCACCACCACGAAATCGACCCAAGAGGCTGGGATATCAACGCGGGGCAGTTCGCTGACGTCGTCCACCAGTTGGTTGACCTGGACGATAACGATGCCATCGCTGAAGGCTGCCGGTTCGATCAATGCCGGGGTATCTTCGGTGCTCGGCCCGGTGTAGATGTTGCCGGCGCGGTCGGCCATGAAACCCGCCGAGAGCACCACGTTGGGAATCAGGTCCACCACCAGCCGTGCATAAAGTTCGATGTAGGTATGGATCGCGCCGATTTCCAGCAAGCCGTCTTCCAGCAACTGGCTGATGCGCAGGCTCTGGGTGCCGGCAAAAGAGAAGTCGAGTTTGCGCGCGATACCGCGTTCGAACAGGTCCAAGTGCTCAGAGCGCCCGACGCTGGGCATGATCATGTGCAGGTCATGCAGCTTGGCCGGATCGGCCTTGGCCAGCGAGCGCGACAAAAAGTCCGCCTGCTTCTGGTTGTTGCCCTCCAGCACCACGCGGTCGCCGGGCAGGATCAACGCTTCCAGCGCCGCCACAATCTTGTCGGTGGGCAACACCACACCGTCGGCGAACCCCCTTACCAGCTCCAGGCGCCGCTGCTTTTCGCTGCGCCGCCGCGTCCATCGCGAGTCGGGGGATATTGTTGTTGTCATGACCACTCCACGGGTTCGCTGTCGTGGCGATACCTTAGGAGCGTTGAGGGCTGGCCATCAATCAAGCAGCGCGACGGATCGTTACGGTCAGGGTAATGGTTGTGCAGACTGACGCTTTGGCGAAGGCGGCCCGTCAGACCAACCCGGCACTCACCAGCAGTTCCTCCAGCGCCAACAAGTCCGGCACCTTCGCCACTTGCTCACCCACCTGCACAGCCGCCTGCTCCAGCGCGCACAACGGCACATCGACGTAGCTCAACTGGCTATCAAGCTTGTACGAGCGGGGAATGCCCTGCACCAGCAGCGCGATGAATTTCAGCTCGGGGCGGCCGCCCAAGGCATTGAGGATGACGATGCGCGCACGCTCGCCAATCATGACTTTGTTGCCACATGCAGACTCGAAACTGAGCAATGGAATCTGCCGCGCGCGCCAGCTCACTCGCCCGAGATACCACGACGGGGTGTCGAGGTCGAAGGCGCTGTGCTGGTAGTCGATCAACTCGGCGACAGCAACGTTGGGCAGGATCAGATTGCGGTCAGCCAATGGCAGCAACAGGCCGGTGAGATTACTGGAGCGGTGTTCAAGCATGGGGTTTGGTCCACAAGGCGATACTGTCGAGCAGCACCGATTCCTGGTACGGCTTGCCGAGGTAATCGTTGACGCCGATGGCCATGGCCCGGTCGCGGTGTTTCTGGCCGGTGCGCGAGGTAATCATGATGATCGGCAGGTGTTGTAAACGGTCGTTGGCGCGGACTTGGGTCGCTACTTCAAAACCGTCCATGCGCGGCATTTCGATGTCCAGCAGCATCAGGTCCGGCAGGTGTTCCTCAAGCAACAGCATGGCGTCGACGCCATCTTTGGCGGTCAGGACGTTCATGCCGTGGCGCTCCAGCAAACGGCTGGTCACCTTGCGCACCGTGACCGAGTCGTCGACCACCATCACCAGCAACGGTTTGTGCGGCTCGGGTTCGGCGTCCTGGGCCCGTGGACGTTGCGGCACATGCGCCTGCATCGCACGGATCGGCGCAAGCAAATCGAGAATCAGCACCACCCGGCCATCGCCCAGAATCGTCGCTCCGGACAAGCCCTGGACCGCTGCAAACTGCGGACCGAGGCTTTTAACCACGATCTCCCGCGTGCCGGCCATGACATCGACCTGCACCGCGATATGCCGTTCGTTGCACTGCACCAGCAATACCGGCAGCGGCAAGCTCTGACCGAGTAATTTCGGGCGCAGGCCGGTTTTCAGCAACTCGCCCAGATAGCACAGTTCATAGCATTGCCCGGCGTAGGTGTAAGTGGGCGGGTCGAGACGGTAATGTCCCTCCAGCTCGTTGGGCAACACACGCACGATGCCCTCAATGGTGTTCAGCGGAATCGCGTATTGCTCCTCGCCACACTGCACCATCAGCGCCCGGTTGACCGAGACGGTGAACGGCAGGCGAATGCGAAAATGCACGCCCTGCCCTGGCACCGAATCGATGCTCATGCTGCCGCCCAGTTGCCGCACCTCTTCGTGGACCACGTCCATGCCCACACCGCGACCGGAAATCTGGGTGATCTTCTCGGCAGTGGAAAACCCCGGTTGCAGGATAAATTGCAGGACGTCCCGGTCACTGACCTCACTGTCGGGGGCCAGCATGCCCCGTTTGATCGCCTTGCGCCGCACCGCAGCAAGCGGCACGCCCGCGCCGTCATCGCGGATATCGAAAATCATGTCGCCGCCCTCTCGGGACAAGTCCAGGGTAATTCTGCCCTGAGCCGGTTTGCCCGCCGCCAACCGTGCAGCCGTGGATTCCAGCCCGTGGTCCACGGCGTTGCGCAGCATGTGCTCCAACGGCGGTGCCATGCGTTCGAGGACGTTACGGTCCATCTCGCCTTCGGCATTACCGACAACGAACTCCACGTCCTTGCCCAGCTCGCTGGAGACCTGACGCACGATCCGCTTCAAACGCGGCAGCATCCGCTCAAACGGCACCATGCGCGTGCGCATCAGGCCTTCCTGCAATTCGGTGTTGATGCGGCCCTGCTGTTGCAACAGGTTGTCCGCGTCTTGATTACGCAGGTCCAGGGTTTCCTTCAGGTCCAGCAGGTCGGAAGCGGATTCGAACAGCGCCCGAGACAGTTGCTGCAACTGCGAGTGCCGGTCCATTTCCAACGGGTCAAACTCTTCGTAACCCAAGCGCTCAGCGTCCACCTGCTGCCGGCTGAGAATCCGTCCCTGAGTTTCCGTGTCGAGCCGGCGCAATTGATCGCGCATGCGTTCGAGGGTGTTTTCCATTTCGCTCAGGGCCACACGGGCGTCACTGACTTGCTGCTCGATGCGCCCACGAAATATCGAGGTTTCCCCGGCCAGGTTGACCAGGTCATCGAGCAATTCCGCCGACACTTTGACCATGTCGGCGCCTGGCTCGACGGGTGCCGCGACGGGCTCCACCTTGGGCGCCATCACCGGCGAGGCCGGACCGTCAGCGGCCGCCGGGTGGCTGAAATTCTTGATCTCGTCGATCAACCGATCCGCCGGCGGCAACGGCTGGCCTGCGCGCGTGGCGTCGAGCATCTGGGCCAGTCGGTCATGGCTGCTTTGCAACAACCGGAACAGCGCCGCCGTCGGTTGCAGCGCGCCTTCGGACAAGCCTTCGTAGAGAAACTCCAGTTCATGGGCCAAGTCGCCGATGGCGGCGATTTCCACCATCCGCGCCCCACCCTTGAGGGTGTGCAGGTCGCGCAGCAGGGTTTCTATTTCCTGTCGGCCAGACGGCTCGGCCTGCCAGCGCACCAGCGCCGCCCCCGAGTTTTCGATGATGTCGAAACCTTCCTCCAGGAAGATCTCCAGCAACTCCGGATCCTGCCCCGGCGAATCATTGACCGGGGTCGGCGTGGCCACTTCAGCGGGGCTGATATTACTCTGACGGAACGTGCGAATAGCGTCGATCAGCGCGCCGGGGTCCCCCAGGAGCTGCCGGTTCTGCAATTGTTCCAGCAGCACCGCGAGCCGGTCATGGCTGTGTTGCAGCAACTGCGCCAATGCTTCGCTGTGGCTGTAACGGCGATCAACCAGGCCTTCGTAAAGGTTTTCCAGTTCATGGGCCAAGTCACCGACCGGCACGACCGCCGCCATCCGTGCGCCGCCCTTGAGGGTGTGCAAATCGCGCTGCAAGGACGACAGCGGCGCGCTGTTGTCCGGGTCTTTCAACCAACGTTGCAAGGCTTGGCCGGCACTTTCGAGGATGTCCACCGCTTCTTCGAGGAAGATCGAAACGATCTCGTCGTCCAGCTCAAGCCGGGGCACGGTCTGCGCCAGTTCTGAGGTGGCGCTGCCCAACTCCCGAATGCTCAGGGTACGGCTGCCGTCGCTACGGATCAGGCCCATGGCGGACGGGTCGAGACTCTCATCCAGCAAGCCACGCAAGGCCCTGACACGCGCCGGTTGCGAGCTGACTTCCTGGCCAGCGGCCAGTTCGTCAAGCATGTTGATCAGGGCTTCATGGGCGCTTTGCGCCTCATGGAAAAACGTATCGCTGACCGCCAGGCTGCTTTCTTCCACCGCGCCGTAAAGGTCGAGCAACGCTTCGCAGAGTTCATCCACCGGGTGCAGGTCCGCCAGATGGGCGCCTTCGCCCAAAGTGGTCAGCTCATCCAGCAGCGCGCTGAGCTCCTGACGCTCGCCGGGGTGCTGTTGCCAGCGCTGCAACAGGCTTTCGGCGTCCAGCAGGATGTCCATGCCCTGGGCCAGGAAGTTATTGATCAGTTGCGGATCACGCTTGATCCGCAACCCGGTGTTCGGCGCATTGAGCAGCGTTTGCAGTCGTTCGGCCAGCAGCGACTGCGTTCGTGCGATCAGCTCGTCAGCGCCCGGAATGGCGGCCAACGGATCAAGCTTGAGCTGGCGCAGACCGAGGCGGAACAAACCTTCGGCTTCCAACAACAATTCGACTTCATCCAGGTCCAGGGCGATCAGGTGCGCCTTGTACTCGCGGGCCAGTTGATCGAGGGGCCCCGCCAGTTCGGCAATCGGCAACACGCCGGCCATGGACGCGCTGCCCTTGAGCGTATGCAACGCCCGCTGCAACTCGTCGCTGGCTTGCAGCGGCAGGTGTTCGGCGGCCTGATCGAGGAAGCGATTTAGGCTGGCAAGGTGGGTTTGAGCTTCGTTGCCAAAAATCTCCAGCAACAACGGGTCAAGCGCGGCGACGTCTTGCGTGTCCTCATCGGCCAGCGGCGCATCGCCCTTGGCCAGGGTATGGGCACGGGCAGCCAATTGATCGACATCCTGGCGTTGGCGCTGCGCACTGGCCGCAAACTCGGCCACCAATTGCGGTAACAGGTTCAGCGTATCGGCCAGCAGCAGTTGTACCGCCGGGCTCGGTGCGATGCTGCGCTCCAGCACCCGGTTGAGCAGGTTTTCCACCGCCCAGGCCAGTTCACCCAGCACCAGCGCGCGGACCATCCGACCACTGCCCTTCAAGGTGTGGAAGGCCCGGCGCAGTTCACTCAGGATCTCTTTGCTGTCGGGAGCGGCGGACCAGCGCGGCAGGTATTCGCGCAGCACGCCGAGGACTTCATCGGTTTCTTCGAGGAAGACGTCCCGCAGTTCATCGTCCACCGGTTCTTCGTCGGGCGGCGGCGGCATCAGGCTGCCCGGCGTGGTCAGGGCGGGCGGATTGACCGCCGACACCGGACTGGCGAGCACCTCGGCCAGTGACTGCACGCGCTGGTGATCATCCAGCACCGCCAAAGCCTGGGGCGCACTGAGCAGCGTCTCAAGCGCTGGCACCGGTTTTTCGCTGGGGAAAAAGCCAAGGGACGCCAGGCTTTTTTCGGCCACATCAAGCAGGGGTTCGCCGCTTGCTTGCGGGTCGGCGCTGAGGCGCTCCAGGTAATACTCGATGCTGGTGACCACGTCGGCCAGGCGATCAAGCTCTTGCCAGCCGGGGTGGTCGGTATCTACCAGTAAGTGCTCGCGAATAAAGCTGTTGCAGGCTTCGATCAGGCTCGCTGCGCGGTTTAACGCGATCATCGCCAACGCCCCACGCACTTGGGTCAGCAAGGCCGGCAAGGGCTGCAACTGCTGGCGGTCCCAGTCGGCATCGATGTAATCGACGATCATGTCCTTGGCTTGTTGCAGGCAGATGCGCGCTTCACGGATAACGATCTGGTGGATCTGAGTCAGGTCAGTGGTGGGCAGGCGGCGCTCTTCCTGGCTTTCCGGCTCCACGGTGCCGACCATGCCGGCCAGCGTAGCTTCGACGTAGAGCAAGGCGCCGGCGACATCCATGAGGATCGCGTCGTTAGGTGCGCGCTGCCCTTGGGCGAGGCTCAGCACCACGGCCAGTTGATCGATGATGACCTTGCGTGGCTGGCCAAAACCCAGCACCGCGAGGGTGTCGGCAATTTGCCTCAGGGGCGATAGCAGGCTGTCGAGGTCCGAGGCGTGCTGGCGGTCACTGCGCACGAACAGGTCCAGGCGCTCCTTGACCCGCACCAACTCCTCGCACAATGCCGCCAGCACCGAGCGCATGGCATCGCGGTCGGGACCGGCCAGTCGGGCCCGTTCTGCATCAACCATTGCGCTGTCGGGCAGCGCGTCGTCCAGTGAATAGCGATCTTTCATGGTCAGCATCTGCCCGGTGGGGTGTTCGGCTTTAGCAATGTAGAACAGCAAACTCTTCAGCAGCTCGGGCGGTGGTGCTTGATTAATCCCCGACATGCCCTGCTCCAGCAAACGCTTGAGCTCTTTTTCGGCTTCTTTGAACAAGCTGCGCAGTGCCGGGCTGTTGCCAACCGCACCTTCGCGCATGCCTTCAACCAACGCCGACGCAACGTGCCACAACGGGCTCAAGGGGGCCTGCGCGCAAAGCCCCTCAAGCCGGGCAAAGACCTTGGCCAGATAACCCAGGTTCGTCTGATCGTCTTGCTCGCGCAGCAAACCGACCAGGGCCATCTGCAACATTTGCCGAAGTTTGCGCAGCACATTCGCAAAATCGGCGGGTGCCAACAACGCCAGGGTGTCATCGTCCACAGACAGCAGGTCCGGCAGCTGCGGGCTGAACAAGCTGGTTTCCGACAACAGGCTTTCGCCATGGGCGCTGCGCAGATCATTGATCAACGGCAGCACCACCAGCGGCAGATCACGGCGGGCGCCTTGTACCCGGTCGAGGTAGATCGGTAACTGTCCAAGGGCTTGTCGCAGCAATTGAATGGCTTCGTCGCGATGGCTGACCCGTTGTTGCAGCAAGGCACTGGCCAAGTGTTCCATTTCTTCAGCCAGCAGGGCCGCGCCGTAGAATTCGACCATCTGCAAACTGCCATGCACCTGATGGATGCACGCCAGGCACTCACTCAGCCCTTGCATCGCCTGCGCGTCATCCAGCAGCGATTCCAGGCTGTGATGCGCCTGTTTAAGCGTTTCGGCAATCTCGCCCTTGACCCATTCGAGGGCCACGTAGTCGTGCCGATCACCCATAACCACTTCAATCCCCACTTCAATCAAAATGCCTGCGCCCGAGGGCAGTTCACGCGTTATCCGCAGCCTTATCCGGGGCGGTCGGCAACGTGAACCCGGAGACCGAGCGCCGCAACTGGCTGGCCATTTTCGCCAGGTTGCCAATGCTGTCAGCGGTGGCGGTGGAGCCCGACGACGTCTGCGTCGTGATCTGCTGGATCACGTTCATCGTCAGGGAAATCTGCCCGGCCGATGACGTCTGCTGCTGCGCCGCGTTGGAAATGCTCTGAATCAGCGCCGCCAGGGTCTTGGAGACGCCTTCGATTTCTTCCAGGGCCACGCCGGCATCCTGCGCCAGACGTGCGCCACGCACCACTTCGGTGGTGGTTTGCTCCATGGAAATCACGGCTTCGTTGGTGTCCGTTTGAATCGCCCGCACCAGGGTTTCAATCTGCCGGGTGGCGGCGGATGAGCGCTCGGCGAGGCGCTGGACTTCATCGGCCACCACCGCAAAACCGCGGCCGGCATCACCGGCCATGGACGCCTGGATCGCGGCGTTGAGCGCGAGGATGTTGGTCTGGTCGGCGATGTCGTCGATCAGGCTGACGATGTCACCGATTTCCTGGGACGACTCGCCCAGCCGCTTGATCCGTTTGGCGGTGTCCTGAATCTGCTCACGAATGTTGTCCATGCCGTGGATGGTGTTATGCACCACTTCATTGCCCTTGTTGGCAATTTCCACCGAGCGCTCTGCCACCGCCGAGGATTCGGCCGCGTTGGCCGAAACCTGATCGATGGACTGGGCCATCTCGTTGATCGCGGCAGACGCTTCGCAAATCTGCTGCGCCTGATGCTCCGAGGCCTGCGCCAAGTGCATGGCGGTGGCCTGGGTTTCCTGCACGGCGGCGGCCACCTGGCCGGCGGTGAGGTTGATGGTCGTCACCAGGTCGCGCAATTGGTCCACGGAATAGTTGATCGAGTCGGCGATGGTGCCGGTGAAGTCTTCGGTCACCGATGCCGTCACGGTCAGGTCGCCGTCGGCCAGGTCTTCGATTTCGTCCAGCAGGCGCATGATCGCGTTCTGGTTACGTTCATTCTTCTCGGCGGTTTCCTGAAGCTGGCGATTGGTTTCACGGACCATGACCAGGCCGATGAGGATGATCGACATCAGCGCCAGCAGGCCCAACACGTAGCCGCCAATGGTATCGGTGGTGCGCCCGCCGGCCAGGTTTTCAAACCCGGTGGCCAGGTGCGAGGCTTCGTCGAGCAAGGTTTGCGACAGGCCGAAAATGTTGGTCGCCGACTCGCGAACCTTGAATAACTCCGGCGAGGTTTCGAGGATTTCATCCACGGAGCCGGAGACGAATTGAAACAGCTCGGCAATCTCGGTCAAACGAGCGCGGGCATCACGGTCTTCAACCTGGCTGATTTTCAGCGCCGGGTTGCCTTGTAGCATGCCATTGAGCACCAGGCCGAAGCGTGCAGCATCACGACCGAAAGCGTCAGCGGCCTGCTGTGCGTTTTCGTCGCCGGCCAGCACCGTGTTCACCGCGCCGAGAATGCGTTCGGCCAATAGCGATTGGCGCTGGGCCATCACCACCTGCGCCGCCGGGGCGCCACGCTGAAGCAGGATTTCGACAACTTTTTCGTACTCGACCTGCAACTGCGGCACCGTTTCGGCGAGGGTCGCGGCGACTTGGTGCAGGGACAGCACGGTTTGCTCGCTGGACAGAATCGCGTCGGTGTTTTTCAGCAAGCGCTCCCAGTCCAACTGCACGGCGCGCATTTCCGGGCGCATGGTGGACGGTGCCGGCGGCAGCCCCGTGGCCGCGTCACCTTTTTTCAGGTAACCCCAGCGCTGGGCGAAATCGTTGCGTGCATCGCTCAACAATTTGAACGCGGCAGACTTGCCGGCAGCCGCTTCTGTGGCGTTCTTGGCAATACGCTGCGACAGCACGCGCAGCTCGCCAGCATGACCGATGTACTGTTTGTCGTAGGTGGCCTGGGTATTGAGGTAAGCAAAGTTGGCGAACAGCAGCATGATGAAAATAATCAGCGCGATAAATAACACGATGATCTGCGAGCGGCTGCGCGATCCTTCCATTGGCTTGCTTGTCTTGGCTTTTATCATCGGTCCCCGCCTGTTAACCCACACCCTTGTGAAACCTGCCAGGAAACCTGTGTGAGCTGGCTTGCCTGCGATACAGGCCCGCCCGGTGCCACACACGCCCTGTGCCGACAAGGGTCTCGCATTTACACCGCGACGTTCATGAATCCTTGCGACTGCGCCAACGAGAACGGGCTTAACACTTGCCAGCTCTGCTCGCGCTGAAAGCACCCGTTGACGAACGCCGCCGCTGGACCGAAGGCGTTTACCGGCTCCAGACTGTCCCGAGCAAAGTGCTGCAAACCGTAGACTTCATCGACCATCAAACCGGCAAACACGTCTTTGAACTCCACCACCAGCACCCGCCGTTGCTTACGCACCGCTTGCAGCTCATGGCCGAGTTCGTCACCGAGGAACGCACTCACATCCATCACCGGCAACAAGCGCCCCCGCAGGTTGGCCACACCCTTGACCCAGGGTTTGACTCCGGGCAACGGGGTGAGCCGTGGCTCGTGCAACACCTCGCTGACTTCACCCATGGGCGCGACGTACCAGTGTTCGCCAAGGCGAAAGCCGATACCGCTCCAGCGGTCTTGGCGGATCGATTGCGACGGCAAGTCTGCCGCCAACAGACGACAACGCTGGTCAATCTGCAGCAGCAGTTCGAAAGCCGTCAGCGACTCGCTCATGGCCGCACGATCAACCGGCCAACACGTTGTTCAGGGTTTTAATCAGGGTTTCTTCGTCGACCGGCTTGGTCAGGTAATCCTTGGCGCCCTGGCGCGTGCCCCAGACCTTGTCGGTTTCCTGATCCTTGGTGGTGATGATAATCACCGGGATGTGTCCGGTTTCCGGGTCTTTGGTCAACTGACGGGTCGCCTGAAAACCATTCAGGCCAGGCATGACGATGTCCATCAGCACCGCATCGGGTTTTTCCTGACGGGCCAGGGCCACGCCGTCGGCACCGTTTTCGGCTTTCAATACTTCATGACCGTGCTTTTCCAGCATGCCGGTCAGTTTGTACATTTCAGTCGGCGAATCATCGACGATCAGAATACGTGCCATGCTCTTCCCCATTCTTCTTGTCGACGCCGGGCCCGTTGGCCGAGCGTCAAGGTGCGTGTCCTACTGCGGCAAAACGGCGGTAAAGCCCGGTACATGGGCCTTGATCGCGTTCAACAGTTCGTCCTTGCTGAAAGGCTTGGTCAGAAACTGATCGGAACCGACGATTCGTCCCTTGGCCTTGTCGAACAGTCCGTCCTTGGACGACAGCATAATCACTGGCGTGGACTTGAACGCACTGTTGTTTTTGATTAACGCGCAGGTCTGATAGCCATCCAGGCGCGGCATCATGATGTCGACGAAGATAATGCCGGGTTGGTTGTCGGCAATCTTGGCCAGGGCATCGAAGCCATCGATGGCCGTGATGACTTCGCAGCCTACGTTTTTCAACAGCGTTTCGGCAGTGCGGCGAATCGTCTTCGAATCGTCGATTACCATGACCTTCAAGGCGCTGGAATGCTGTTCCATAAATGCTTTACCGTCGCCTTTGCGAATCAATTTGTCCGTTTGCGAGTGACCGACGGCTCGAAACCCTTGATGTTCAAGGGCCAGCACGACATGGCAGCCTTTTTAGCACAGTCTCCAAAACCAATCTATCGGCCGACCTGCGCAGTGGTTTTTCCTTGACCGGGAACACACTCAGCGCCACTCTGACGCCACTTTTTAACAGCCCTTTCCCAACCAATTTCGAGGAAAACCCCATGAGCGTTCGCGTCGGGATTGTCATGGATCCTATTGCCGGCATCTCCTATAAAAAGGATAGCTCGCTGGCCATGCTGCTGGCCGCACAGAAGCGCGGCTGGGAACTGTTCTATATGGAACAGCGCGATTTGTATCAGGGCGAAGGTGAAGCCCGTGCGCGGATGCGGCCACTGAAAGTGTTCGCCAACCCGGAAAAATGGTTTGAGCTGGAAGCCGAAACCGACGCCTTGCTGAGCGATCTGGACGTGATCCTGATGCGCAAGGATCCGCCTTTCGACATGGAATTCGTCTACTCCACTTACCTGCTGGAGCAAGCCGAGCGCGCCGGCGTGCTGGTGGTCAACAAGCCGCAGAGCCTGCGTGACTGCAACGAAAAGCTGTTCGCCACCTTATTCCCTCAATGCACGCCACCCACAGTGGTCAGCCGCCGCGCCGACGTGCTGCGTGAATTCGCTGCCAAACACGGTGACGTGATCCTCAAGCCGCTGGACGGTATGGGCGGCACTTCGATCTTCCGTCACCGCGCCGGCGACCCGAACCTCTCGGTGATCCTCGAAACCCTGACGGCACTCGGCACTCAGCAGATCATGGGGCAGGCGTACCTGCCGGCGATCAAGGACGGCGACAAGCGCATCCTGATGATCGACGGCGAACCCGTGGATTACTGCCTGGCACGCATCCCCGCTGCGGGCGAAACACGTGGCAACCTGGCCGCGGGTGGTCGTGGCGAAGCGCGCCCTCTGACCGATAAGGATCGCTGGATCGCGGCCCAGGTGGGCCCAACGCTGCGCGAGAAAGGCCTGCTGTTCGTCGGTCTTGACGTCATCGGTGAGCACCTGACAGAAATCAATGTCACCAGCCCGACCTGCATTCGCGAGATTGATAATGCATTTGGTACCGACATCGGTGGCCTGCTGATGGATGCAATCGACAAGAAGCTCAACGCCCGCTGATAGAGAACACCGTGGCGGTTGACGTTTGGGAGTAAGCCGCCACGGCTACTACCAGACGTCAACAGAGCCTCAGGGGCGCCCGACATTGCGCTATCATCCGCGGCCTGTGAAAAACGTGATGTTGGTTTTCTTGTCATGACAGTTCCGTCCGATCTGCCCCCCGAACTCGCCCACCGTGGTGTGCGCCCGGCCGATCGCCTCGGTTTTACCCTGTTGCTCGCGGCGCTGATTCACCTGGCCTTGCTGTTGGGCGTCGGTTTCACGATGGTCGAACCCAAACAGATCAGCAAAACCCTGGAAATCACCCTCGCCACCTTCAAAAGCGAAACCAAGCCGAAAAAAGCTGATTTCCTCGCCCAAGAAAATCAGCAAGGCAGCGGAACCCTGGACAAAAAGGCGATTCCCAAGACCACCGAGATCGCACCGTTTCAGGACAACAAGGTGCAGAAAGTCACGCCACCGCCCGCCGCCAAGCCTGAAGTGCAAGCAGCGGCCCCCAAGGCTGCCGTGACCACTATTGCGCCGAAGCCGAAAAAGGCCGAAGCCAAGACTGAAGCGCCCAAAACAGAAGCCAAACCCAAGGTCGCTGCGCCGACGTTTGACAGCTCGCAGTTGTCCAGCGACATCGCCAGCCTGGAAGCGGAACTCGCCAACGAACAACAGCTGTACGCCAAGCGCCCACGTATCCACCGCTTGAGCGCGGCGTCGACCATGCGTGACAAAGGCGCCTGGTACAAAGACGACTGGCGCAAGAAAGTCGAGCGCATCGGTAACCTCAATTACCCCGACGAAGCACGGCGCAAGCAGATCTACGGCAATTTGCGGCTTATGGTCTCGATCAACAGCGACGGCTCGCTGTTTGAAGTGCTGGTGCTGGAGTCCTCCGGCCAGCCGTTGCTGGATCAGGCGGCACAGCGAATCGTCAGGCTGGCAGCACCGTTTGCACCGTTTACCGGGGATTTGTCGGATGTCGATCGGCTGGAAATCATCCGCACATGGAAGTTTGCGCGTGGGGACACGCTCTCCAGCAACTGACCAGCGCAAATTTCCCCTGATGGGAGCGGGCCTGCTCGCGCCTGTATTTGATCTCGGTTGATTACAGGTTGGGGGCACTTGCGGTGCATCCCCGACTTGTCAGTTCGCCCCTCCAACGCCACACTAGCGCTCATGAAAAACGTCAGCCCCAGCTACCTCAAGCATCAATTCCTGATTGCCATGCCGCACATGGCCGACCCAAACTTTGCGCACACCTTGACCTACATCGTCGAGCACACGGCCAATGGTGCCATGGGGCTGGTGGTCAACCGGGCGCAAGAATTGAGCCTGGCCGACATCCTCGAACAACTGCGCCCAGACATTGAACCGCCACTGCTCTGCCAGCACGTGCCGATCTTTACCGGGGGCCCGGTGCAGACTGACCGTGGTTTTGTCCTGCACCCCTCGGGGCAACGCTATCAGGCGACCGTTGATCTGGAGGGCGAACTGTCGCTGTCCACCTCCCAGGACGTGCTGTTTGCCATCGCCGACGGCGTCGGGCCGGGCAAAAGCCTGATTGCACTCGGTTACGCCGGTTGGGAAGCCGGGCAACTGGAGGCCGAGCTGACCGACAACGCCTGGCTAACCTGCCCTTACGACGCCGACATTCTGTTCAACACCAGCAGCGAATTGCGCCTGGAAGCAGCCGCTCGGCACTTGGGCGTCAATCTCAGTTTGCTGACCAGCCAGGCAGGGCACGCCTGATGGCTCTTCGTTTGATTTTGGGTTTTGACTACGGCACCAAGCAGATCGGCGTGGCGGTGGGCCAGGTGATTACCGGCCAGGCCCGCGAGCTGTGTACGCTGAAAGCACAAAACGGTATTCCCGACTGGAATCAGGTGGAAGCCCTGATCAAGGAGTGGAAACCCGACGCCGTGGTGGTTGGCCTGCCGTTGAACATGGACGGCACGCCGAGCGACATGTGCCTGCGCGCCGAGAAGTTCGCCCGCCGCCTCAACGGCCGCTACAACCTGCCCTTTTATACCCACGACGAGCGCCTGACCACGTTCGAAGCCAAAGGCGAGCGACGTGATCGTGGCGGGCAAAAAGGCAGTTACCGCGACAACCCGGTCGATGCCATCGCTGCCGCCCTGCTGCTGCAAGGCTGGCTCGACGAAAACACAGCACTGTTCCAATCCTGAAGCGCCGCCAAGGCGTCTCTCTAAGCGACACCCCGAGCCACACCCAGCGCCGCACCCGCAAAGCGGGCACGGGCCCAAGAAGGAGCAACCATGAGCCTGCCCAATCCCGCCGAACTGATCAGCCAGATGGCGATCCGTCTCACGGCACACCTGGAACACCGAGGCATCAGCGAACCGCGTTACATCGGTATTCACAGCGGCGGAGTCTGGGTCGCCCAGGCGTTGCTCGATGAATTGGGCAGCGACTCGCCCCTCGGTATCCTCGACGTGTCCTTTTACCGCGACGATTTCAGCCAGAACGGCCTGCACCCGCAAGTGCGCCCATCCGCGCTGCCTTTTGAAATCGAAGGCCAGCACCTGGTACTGATCGACGACGTATTGATGAGCGGTCGGACCATCCGCGCCGCGATGAATGAACTGTTCGACTACGGCCGTCCCGCCAGCGTAACGCTGGTCTGCCTGCTCGATCTGGACGCCGGCGAGCTGCCGATCCGCCCGAACGTGGTCGGCGCAACCCTGTCGCTGGCCGCTCACGAACGGGTGAAACTGTCCGGGCCGTCGCCGCTTGAACTAGAACTGCAAGACCTCGCCCTTTAATTCGCCCTATTGAGAGTCCCCCTCGCGATGACGCCTCTAGAAACCAAGCGCCCGCTGCAGCTCAATGATCAGGGCCAGCTGCGCCACTTCCTCTCGCTCGACGGTTTGCGCCGCGAGTTGCTGACGGAAATCCTCGACACTGCCGACTCGTTTCTCGAGGTCGGCGCCCGGGCGGTGAAGAAAGTCCCGTTGCTGCGCGGCAAGACCGTGTGCAACGTGTTCTTCGAGAACTCCACCCGCACCCGCACCACCTTTGAGCTTGCAGCTCAGCGGCTGTCGGCGGACGTGATCACCCTGAACGTGTCCACATCGTCGGCGAGCAAGGGCGAAACCCTGCTCGACACCCTGCGCAACCTCGAAGCGATGGCTGCCGACATGTTCGTCGTGCGTCACGGCGACTCCGGCGCCGCCCACTTCATCGCCGAACACGTGTGCCCGCAAGTGGCAATTATCAACGGCGGCGACGGCCGTCACGCCCACCCGACCCAGGGCATGCTCGACATGCTCACCATCCGCCGGCACAAGGGCGGGTTCGAAAACCTTTCGGTGGCCATCGTCGGCGACATCCTGCACTCGCGGGTGGCGCGCTCGAACATGCTGGCGCTGAAGACCCTCGGTTGCCCGGACATTCGCGTGATCGCGCCTAAAACCCTGCTGCCCATTGGTATCGAGCAATACGGCGTGAAGGTCTACACCGACATGACCGAAGGCCTGAAGGACGTCGACGTGGTGATCATGCTGCGCCTGCAACGCGAACGCATGACCGGCGGCCTGCTACCGAGCGAAGGCGAGTTCTATCGCCTGTTCGGCCTGACCACTGCGCGCCTGGCCGGGGCCAAACCGGATTGCATCGTCATGCACCCAGGGCCGATCAACCGAGGGGTGGAAATTGAGTCGGCCGTGGCCGACGGCCCGCACTCGGTGATCCTCAATCAGGTCACCTACGGCATCGCCATTCGTATGGCCGTGCTGTCGATGGCCATGAGCGGGCAGACTGCCCAGCGCCAATTCGAGCAAGGCCAATTCGAACAGGAGAACGCCCAGTGAAGCTCAGCATTCTCGGCGCACGCGTCATCGATCCGGCCAGCGGCCTGGACACAGTCACCGACATTCATATCGAAGCCTGCAAGATCGTCGGCCTCGGCGCCGCACCCGCCGGTTTTGTCGCCATCGACACCCTGGACGCCACAGGCTTGGTGGCCGCCCCAGGACTGGTTGACCTGAACGTCGCCCTGCGCGAGCCGGGTTACAGCCGTAAAGGCTCAATTGCCAGTGAAACTCGCGCGGCGGCGGCCGGCGGCGTGACCAGCTTGTGCTGCCCGCCAAAAACCAAACCGGTGCTGGACACCTCGGCCGTGGCCGAATTGATCCTCGACCGCGCCCGCGAGGCCGGCAACACCAAAGTGTTCCCGATTGGCGCCCTGAGCAAAGGCCTGGAAGGCGAACAGCTTGCCGAGCTGGTCGCCCTGCGCGACGCCGGCTGCGTGGCCTTCGGCAACGGTCTGGAGAGCTTTCGCAATACCCGCACCCTGTGCCGGGCGCTGGAATACGCGGCGACGTTTGACCTGACGGTGATTTTCAACTCGCAAGATCATGATCTGGCCGAAGGTGGCCTGGCCCACGAAGGCCCGACCGCCAGCTTCCTCGGTTTACCGGGGATTCCTGAAACCGCCGAAACCGTGGCCCTGGCCCGTGATCTGCTGCTGGTCGAGCAAAGCGGCGTGCGTGCGCACTTCAGCCAACTCACCAGTGCTCGCGGTGTCGCCCTGATTGCTCAGGCACAGGCGCGCGGGCTGCCGGTAACCGCTGATGTCGCCCTGTACCAACTGATCCTGACTGACGAAGCCCTGATCGGCTTCAACAGCCTTTATCACGTCCAGCCGCCGCTGCGCACCCGCGCCGACCGCGAAGGCCTGCGCGCAGCAGTGAAGTCCGGAGTGGTCTCCGTGATTTCCAGCCATCACCAGCCTCATGAGCGGGACGCAAAACTCGCCCCGTTCGGCGCCACCGAGCCAGGCATCAGCAGTGTTGAACTGCTGCTACCACTGGCCATGACGCTGGTCGAAGACGGTTTACTGGACCTGCCGACCTTGCTGGCGCGCTTGAGCGCCGGGCCTGCCGAGGCGTTGCGCCTGCCGGCTGGAAAATTGGCGGTAGGCGGGCCGGCAGACATCGTGCTGTTCGATCCGACGGCCTCGACCGTGGCCGGTGAAACCTGGCGTTCCAAAGGCGAGAACTGCCCGTTTCTCGGCCACAGTTTGCCGAGCGTAGTGCGTTACACCTTGGTCGATGGGCGGATTAGTCACCAGGCTTAAAACCGCGTCACCCCATCGCGAGCAGGCTCCCACAAGGACGCATCAGTCCTGCGGGAGCGAGTCGGCTCGCGATGGTTTATTGGAAAGCGCCGCGATTCTGGGCGTTACGCTCAGAAATCTGATCATTGAGCGTCCAGAAGTCATACAGCACCCCGACAAAGAACAACCCGCCCGTCACCAGGTACAGCAACCCACTGATCCACTTCCCCTGATACATCCGGTGTACGCCGAGCACCCCAAGGAATGTCAGCAGAATCCACGCAACGGTGTATTCGATCGGCCCGCAAGTGAACCGCAGGTCAGCCTCACGGTCCATTGCCGGAATCAGGAACACGTCGATCAGCCAGCCAATACCGAACAAGCCGAACGTAAAAAACCAGAGCGTCCCGGTCACCGGCTTACCGTAATAAAAACGATGAGCACCGGTAAAACCAAAAATCCACAGCAAGTAGCCAATCACTTTGCTGTGTGTGCTTTGTTGTACGGCAGGATGTTGATAGGTGTTCATTGATGACCTCGTTTCACACGATAGATAAATATTGTTGAATTCTTTGTGACTTTTTTACAGGCGTCCGACGTGTGGCAAATGTTACCTTGCCTCCTGTCAAAGCCTTGTAACACCTGACTTCTGTCCGACAATTGCTTCTAACTGCCGCTTCTTTGCCGCAGTTGACCGCCAGGTTGAATCGACCAACGGCCTCGGAAGGGACAAAAAAGCTGTTATAAAGTTGCGCGCTAACCTATATGAGCCTTGCCTAATGCGTCCATTTTTCAAGACATGGCTAACCATTTGCCTATTAATGCCACTGGCCGCCCACGCCACCAATCGTGAGCAACGTCTTCCAAACGTTAACGGTTTCACCCCAAAATCCCATGTTTCGGCTCCTACGAGCAAAAACAAGCAAAGCGCCAAACACACCACCCATTTGGCTCACGCCAATAACAAGCTGGTGCCGCCGATGGCGACCAAGCAAAGCAGCAATGTGCTGAGCCGTGCGGTCAACGCCCTCGGTACTCCATACCGTTGGGGCGGCAGCAGCCCAAGTAAAGGGTTCGACTGCAGTGGTTTGGTGAAATATGCGTTTAACGACGCCACGTTCAACCTGCCACGCACCTCCAGCGCCATGGCCAGCGGTCATGGGCAGAAAGTCGAGCGCAAGGATCTGAAGCCGGGCGACCTGATTTTCTTCAACATCAAGAGCCGGCAGGTGAATCACGTTGCCATTTACCTGGGCAACGACCGCTTTATCCACGCACCGCGTCGTGGCAAGTCGGTGACCATCGACACACTGAAGAAACCGTATTGGGAAAGCCATTACGTGGTTGCCAAGCGGGTTCTGCCAAAAGAACCGCACCAGATGCGCGTTGTTCAGCGCTGATCTCTAGCGTTTGATCACTCCCACGCGCTGCGTGGAAGTGATTGACTGCTTGTCAGAAGTTATCCGGCGAGCGCGCCTTCTCCCGTGCGTGCTCGCGGCTGACCAACCCCTTGGTCACCAACTCCTTCAAACACATGTCCAACGTCTGCATCCCCAAGTTCCCCCCGGTCTGAATCGACGAGTACATCTGCGCCACCTTGTCTTCGCGGATCAGGTTACGGATCGCCGAGGTGCCGAGCATGATTTCGTGCGCCGCAATCCGACCGCCACCGATCTTCTTGACCAGCGTCTGCGACACCACCGCCAGCAACGATTCGGACAGCATCGAGCGCACCATGGACTTCTCGTCACCCGGAAACACGTCGACCACACGATCGATGGTTTTCGCCGCCGACGTGGTGTGCAGCGTGCCGAATACCAGATGCCCCGTCTCGGCGGCGGTCAATGCCAGGCGAATGGTTTCGAGATCCCTCATCTCTCCCACCAGAATCACATCCGGGTCTTCGCGCAGGGCCGAACGCAGGGCGGTGGCAAAACTGCGGGTATCGCGGTGAACTTCGCGCTGATTGATCAGGCATTTACGCGATTCGTGGACGAATTCAATCGGGTCTTCAATCGTAAGAATGTGGTGATGGCGATTGTTGTTGAGGTAATCAATCATCGCCGCCAGGGTCGTGGACTTGCCGGAGCCGGTAGGCCCCGTTACCAACACCAGGCCCCGAGGCGAATCGGTAATCTTGCGGAACACGTCGCCCATGCCCAGGTCGTCCATGTTCAAGACCTTTGACGGAATGGTACGAAACACCGCGCCAGCACCGCGATTCTGGTTGAACGCGTTGACCCGAAAGCGCGCGACACCGGGCACTTCGAAGGAAAAGTCGGTTTCCAGGTGTTTCTCGTAGTCCACCCGCTGGGTGTCGTTCATGATGTCGTAGATCAGCTCATGCACCTGTTTGTGGTCCAGGGCCGGCAGGTTGATACGCCGCACATCCCCGTCCACACGAATCATCGGTGGCAGGCCGGCAGACAGGTGCAGGTCGGACGCGCCCTGTTTGGCGCTGAAAGCCAGCAACTCAGTGATATCCATAGCGCTCCTCAATTCCAGTAGAATGCCGCGAACCTTCAGACCGCTGGCGCCTCTTGATGTCCACGATAGCAGACAACATCGCACGGGTTAGTTCGCGTATTCACGCTGCCGCCATCGCCGCACAGCGCGACGAGCACAACGTTCAGCTTTTGGCCGTGAGCAAGACCAAGCCCGCCCAAGCTCTGCGTGAAGCTCACGCCGCCGGCATTTGCGACTTTGGCGAGAACTATCTGCAAGAAGCCTTGACCAAACAGCTTGAATTGGCTGACCTGCCCTTGATCTGGCACTTCATCGGCCCCATTCAATCGAACAAGACGCGGGCTATCGCCGAACATTTCGCCTGGGTGCACTCTGTGGATCGTTTGAAAATCGCACAACGCCTTTCCGAGCAACGTCCCGCTGATTTGCCGCCGCTGAACATCTGCATCCAGGTCAACGTCAGCGGTGAGGCCAGCAAGTCCGGCTGCACCCCGGCTGATCTGCCGGCCCTGGCCAACGCCATCAGCGCCCTGCCGCGAATCAAACTGCGCGGGTTGATGGCGATTCCCGAGCCGACTGAAGATCGGGTCGCTCAGGACGCCGCGTTCGCCGCCGTGCAGCGCCTGCAAGCCAGCCTGAACCTGCCGCTCGACACTCTCTCCATGGGCATGAGCCACGACCTTGAGTCGGCCATCGCCATGGGCGCCACTTGGGTCCGCATCGGTACGGCCCTGTTTGGCGCCCGCGACTACGGCCAGCCGCCAATGGCTGACTCACTTATCCATAAGGACCTGACATGAGCAAGACTCGCATTGCCTTTATCGGTGCCGGCAACATGGCCGCCAGCCTGATCGGCGGCCTGCGCGCCAAAGGTCTGGACGCAGCGCAGATCCGCGCCAGCGATCCGGGCGCTGAAACCCGTGCTCGCGTTAACGCTGAACACGGCATCGACGTATTCGCCGACAACGCCGACGCCATTCTTGACGCCGACGTCGTTGTACTGGCGGTCAAGCCACAGGCGATGAAAGCGGTGTGCGAAGCCATTCGCCCAAGCCTGAAACCGAATCAACTGGTGGTGTCCATTGCTGCCGGCATTACTTGCGCCAGCCTGAACAACTGGCTCGGCGCCCAGCCGATCGTGCGCTGCATGCCCAACACCCCGGCGCTGCTGCGTCAGGGCGTGAGCGGTTTGTTCGCCACGGCCCACGTGAGCGCCGAGCAACGCCAACAGGCGCAAGACCTGCTGTCGGCTGTCGGCGTCGCCTTGTGGCTGAATGAAGAACAGCAGTTGGATGCGGTCACCGCCGTCTCTGGCAGCGGTCCGGCGTATTTCTTCCTGCTGATCGAAGCCATGACCGCAGCCGGCGTCAAGCTCGGCCTGCCGGCCGACATCGCCGCCCAACTGACCCTGCAAACCGCACTCGGCGCTGCGCACATGGCGGTCGCCAGCGATGTCGACGCGGCCGAATTGCGCCACCGCGTCACCTCGCCGGCGGGCACCACGGAAGCGGCCATCAAGTCGTTCCAGGCTGGCGGCTTCGAAGCGCTGGTAGAAAAAGCACTCACCGCCGCCGCACACCGCTCCGCCGAAATGGCCGAACAACTTGGTCGCTAATCAGTTCTTACGAAGGAATCAATGATGCTCGGACTCAATGACGCTGCCATATTCGTGATTCAAACCCTAGGCAGTTTGTACCTGCTGATCGTGTTGTTGCGTTTCATCCTGCAAGTGGTGCGGGCGAACTTCTACAACCCGCTCTGCCAGTTCACCGTGAAAGCCACTCAACCGCTGCTCAAACCACTGCGCCGGATCATCCCAAGCCTGTTTGGGCTCGACATGTCGTCGCTGGTGCTGGCGTTGATCGTGCAAATGGCGCTGTTCGCGGTCATCCTGCTGCTCAAAGGTTTCAGGGTGGACGTGCTGTTCCTGGTTCCGTGGGCGTTGATCGGCATCTTCTCGCTGTTTTTGAAAGTGCTGTTCTACGCAATGATCATCAGCGTGATTCTGTCCTGGGTCGCCCCGGACAGCCGCAGTCCGGCAGCGGAGCTGGTGTCGCAAATCACTGAGCCAGTCCTCGCGCCCTTCCGCCGACTCTTGCCAAACCTGGGCGGCCTCGATATTTCGCCGATCTTTGCGTTTATTGCCCTCCAGTTACTGCAAAGCTTCCTGATCCCGCGCCTGGCGTTCTGGACCTACATGCCGGACATGCTTTTCGGCCTGATCTGATGAGCTATTTTCGCTGGGACGGTGATGACCTGATTCTGGAGTGTCACCTGCAACCGGCAGCCCGCAGTGACGATTTCTGCGGGCTGCACGGTGACCGGCTGAAAATCCGCCTGACCGCGCCACCGGTTGAAGGCAAAGCCAATGCCTACCTGATGGCCTTTCTGGCCAAGGCGTTCGGGGTGTCCAAAAGCCAGGTGAGTTTGATCAGTGGCGAGTTGAACCGGCAGAAACGAGTGCGCATTTGCTCGCCGAAAAAGCTGCCGGAACTACCGGATTTTGGGCGCCCGGCAGTTTGATCGCGTTGTCGTTCTTCGCGAACACGCCACGCCACCACAGGTGTCTGCATTCCAATGTGGGAGCGCGGCTAACCCGCAAAGGCCGTACCACGGTTTAACTGAATGAAATCAGGCCCGGCCTTCGCTTGCCGCTGGCCACACCGGTCTTTAGACTTACGCCTCATTTCAACGAGAGCAGGGTCGATGCCAACTGCCTTTCCCGCCGATTCTGTTGGTCTGGTGACGCCGCAAGTGGCGCACTTCAGCGAACCCCTGGCTCTGGCTTGCGGTCGTTCGCTGCCAGCCTATGACCTGATCTATGAAACCTACGGCACGCTAAACGCCACGGCGAGCAACGCCGTGCTGATCTGCCACGCCTTGTCCGGTCACCACCACGCGGCGGGTTTCCATAGCCCCGAGGACCGCAAACCCGGTTGGTGGGACAGCTGCATTGGTCCCGGCAAACCGATCGATACCCGCAAGTTCTTCGTGGTCAGCCTGAACAACCTCGGTGGTTGCAACGGTTCTACCGGGCCGAGCAGCCTCAACCCGGAAACCGGCAAGCCGTTTGGCGCCGATTTCCCGGTGCTGACCGTCGAAGACTGGGTCCACAGCCAAGCCCACCTCGCCGACCGCTTGGGCATCGCACAATGGGCCGCCGTGATCGGTGGCAGCCTGGGCGGCATGCAGGCGATGCAATGGAGCATCACTTACCCTGATCGCATCAGGCACTGCGTTGCCATTGCCTCGGCCCCCAAGCTCTCGGCGCAAAACATCGCATTTAACGAAGTGGCGCGTCAGGCGATCCTCACCGACCCCGACTTCCACGGCGGATCGTTCCAGGAAGCGGGGGTGATCCCCAAGCGCGGGTTGATGCTGGCGCGGATGGTCGGGCACATTACGTACCTGTCCGATGACTCGATGGGCGAAAAATTCGGCCGGGGCCTGAAGAGCGAGAAGCTCAACTACGACTTCCACAGCGTCGAATTTCAGGTCGAAAGCTACCTGCGCTATCAAGGGGAAGAGTTCTCCGGGCGCTTCGACGCCAACACCTATCTGCTGATGACCAAGGCCCTGGACTACTTCGACCCGGCGGCGAACTTCGGTGACGACCTGGCAAAAACCTTCGCGCATGCCCAGGCCAGGTTTTGCGTCATGTCCTTCACCACCGACTGGCGCTTCTCCCCTGCCCGTTCGCGGGAACTGGTGGACGCGTTGATGGCGGCCAGGAAAGACGTCTGCTACCTCGAGATCGATGCTCCGCAAGGCCACGACGCCTTTCTGATTCCAATCCCGCGCTACTTGCAGGCGTTCAGCAACTACATGAACCGAATTCCGCTTATATGAGCCGTTATCACGTAGGGAGAAAGCCATGAGAGCTGATCTGGACATCATCCAGGAATGGATCCCTGCCGGCAGCCGCGTGCTCGACCTCGGCTGCGGCGACGGTGAGTTACTGACCTGGCTGCGCGACCACAAGCAAGTGACCGGCTACGGCCTGGAAAACGACGCGGACAACATCGCGCAGTGCGTGGCCAAGGGCATTAACGTCATTGAGCAGGACCTGGACAAGGGCCTGGGCAACTTTGCCAGCAACAGTTTCGACATCGTGGTGATGACCCAGGCGCTGCAAGCCGTGCATTACCCGGACAAGATCCTCGACGAAATGCTGCGAGTCGGTCGTCAGTGCATCATCACCTTCCCCAACTTCGGCCACTGGCGCTGCCGCTGGTACTTGGCGAGCAAGGGTCGCATGCCGGTGTCCGACTTTCTGCCGTACACCTGGTACAACACGCCGAACATCCACTTCTGTACGTTCGAAGACTTCGAAGCGCTGTGCCGCGAACGCGAAGCCAAGGTCATTGATCGGCTTGCCGTAGATCAACAGCACCGGCACGGGTGGGCCAGTAAGCTATGGCCTAATCTGTTGGGTGAGATTGGTATCTACCGCGTCAGCAGTCCAGGGCTCACCGACCACAAGGTCGCAGTCTGAACCACGACATTGCGAGGAGAACGATGATGCATCGTTTAGCGTTGTTTCTACTTACCGTCTGCCTGAGCGTCAGCGCCATGGCCGCCGATGCCATCAAAGGCGAGCGCCAGGAAACCTTTGGCGACGTCACCGTACATTACAACACCTTCAACTCCACCTACTTGCAGCCGGACATCGCCAAGGCTGCCGAGTTGATCCGCAGCAAAAACCAGGGAGTGATCAACGTCTCGGTGGTCAAGGGCGGCAAGCCGCTGATCGCCAATGTCAGCGGCTCTGTCAAAGACCTGACCAGCAAGAGCGTCGCCCTCACCTTCCGCCAGATTACCGAGCCTGGTGCGGTCTACTACGTCGCCCAGTTCCCGGTGGCGCAGCAGGAAACCCGGACCTTTGAAATCAAGGTCCAGACCGGCGACACGGTTAACACCCTCCATTTCAACCAAGAGCTTTTTCCCGGCGAATGATGAACTTCACGCAACTCGTACTGGCCAGCCATAACGCCGGCAAACTCAAGGAACTCCAGGCCATGCTCGGCGAATCGGTGCAACTGCGCTCGGTCGGCGAGTTCAGCAGCGTCGAGCCTGAAGAAACCGGCCTGTCATTCGTTGAGAACGCCATCCTCAAGGCCCGCAATGCCGCTCGCCTCTCTGGCCTGCCGGCACTGGCCGATGATTCGGGGTTGGCGGTGGATTTCCTCGGCGGCGCACCGGGCATTTATTCTGCTCGCTACGCTGACGGCCAGTGCGATGCGGCGAACAACGCCAAGCTGCTCGAAGTGTTGAAAGACGTGCCGCAAGACAAGCGCGGCGCGCAGTTCGTCTGCGTTCTGGCACTGGTGCGGCATGCCGACGATCCGCTACCGATCCTTTGCGAAGGCTTGTGGCACGGGCGCATTCTGCCCGCCGCCAGCGGAGCGCACGGTTTTGGCTACGACCCGCTGTTCTGGGTGCCAGAACGTGATTGCTCCAGCGCCGAGCTGAGTCCGAGCGACAAAAACCTCATCAGCCACCGCGCCCGCGCGATGGTTTTGCTGCGCCAGCGTCTGGGACTGAAATGACCCACGACTCGTCCGCCTCGCCACTGATTTTCGGCGGCGATGCACACTCGCCCCGGGCCGCGCTGCCCACGCTGCCGCCCCTGGCGCTGTACATCCACATCCCGTGGTGTGTGCGCAAATGTCCTTATTGCGATTTCAACTCCCACACCGCCAGCCCCGTGCTGCCGGAGCAGGAATACGTCGACGCGTTGTTGGCCGATCTCGATCAGGATCTGCACGCGGTTTACGGCCGCGAGCTGAGTTCGATCTTCTTTGGCGGCGGCACGCCAAGCCTGTTTAGCGCAGAGGCGCTGGGGCGTTTGCTCGAAGGCGTGGAGCAACGGGTGAGGTTTGCCAGCGACATCGAAATCACCCTGGAAGCCAATCCGGGAACGTTCGAGCAGGAGAAGTTCGTAGCCTACCGGGCGCTGGGCATCAATCGCCTGTCGATCGGCATCCAGAGCTTTCAGGAAGAAAAGCTCAAGGCGCTGGGGCGCATTCACAACGGTGACGAAGCGGTACGTGCCGCCGGCATGGCCCGTCAGGCCGGGTTCGACAACTTCAACCTGGACCTGATGCACGGTTTGCCCGATCAGTCGCTGGACGACGCGTTGAGCGACCTGCGCCAGGCCATCGCGCTAAAGCCCACTCATCTGTCCTGGTATCAACTGACACTCGAACCCAACACCGTGTTCTGGAACCAGCCCCCGACGCTGCCGGAAGACGACACGCTGTGGGACATTCAGGAAGCCGGCCAGGCGCTGCTGGCCGAGCACGGTTACGCCCAGTACGAAGTCTCGGCCTATGCCCAACCCGGTCGTGCGGCGCGGCATAACCTGAATTACTGGAGTTTCGGCGACTTCATCGGCATCGGCGCTGGCGCCCACGGCAAACTCAGCCATCCGGACGGGCGTATCGTGCGCACCTGGAAGACGCGGCTGCCGAAGGACTACCTCAACCCGGTCAAAAGCTTCAAGGCCGGCGAGAAAGCCCTGACCAACGATGAACTGCCCTTCGAGTTCCTGATGAACGCGTTACGCCTGACAGCAGGTGTGGAATCGCGGCTGTACCCAGAGCGCACCGGCCTGCCGCTGGAAAGCCTTGCCGAAAGCCGCCTCGAAGCCGAACAAAGTGGGCTGTTGCAGGTCGAACCGACACGTCTGGCGGCCACCGAGCGCGGACAACTGTTTCTCAATGACTTGCTGCAGACATTTCTGAGCTGATTTCAGCCTTAAGGGAACACCAATGGATTTGATACTCGACCTGCTCGCCACCGTGTCCCGCTGGAGCCGCAGCAATCTGTCGGAAATCTCCCTGGCGCTGGTGGGCTGCTTGCTGGTGCTGTTCGGCGCGGACATCAAAGGTTGGGTCGATCAACGCCTGGGCAGCATCGCCGGTGCCTTGCGCGTCCCACTGATGGCCCTGCTCTGCATGATCGGCAGCGGCGCTGCGCTGATCTACGCCACGCCCTGGATCGTTCGCGGGCTGAGCCAGTTCAACAACTACAGCCTGGCGCCGGTGTTGGTAGTGGTGCTGGTGTTGATCGGCGTAGTGGCAGACCGCCGCTAACCCCAAACGCATCACAAAACTAATGTGGGAGCGCGCCCGCCCCCACAGTTTTTATTGCGTGACGGCTTAGGACTGTTTCTCGAACTTAAGATCCCACACGCCGTGCCCAAGACGTTCGCCGCGGCGTTCGAACTTGGTGATCGGGCGCTCGGTCGGGCGCGGCACACATTTGCCGTCCTCGGCCAGGTTGCGGTAACCCGGTGCGACGCTCATCACCTCCAGCATGTACTCGGCGTAAGGTTCCCAGTCGGTGGCCATGTGCAGCACACCGCCGACCTTCAACTTGCTACGCACCAGCTCCGCGAACGAGGCTTGCACAATACGACGCTTGTGGTGACGGCTCTTGTGCCACGGATCAGGGAAAAACAGCATCAAGCGATCAAGGCTGTTATCGGCCACGCAGCGGTTGAGCACTTCGATCGCGTCGCAATCGTAGACCCGCAAGTTGGTCAGGCCCTGAGTCAGCACGCCATTGAGCAGCGCGCCGACACCCGGACGGTGAACCTCGATACCAATGAAATCGTGTTCCGGCGAAGCAGCGGCCATTTCCAGCAGCGAATGGCCCATGCCAAAGCCGATTTCCAGGGAGCGCGGCGCCGAGCGGCCGAACACCTGATCGAAGTCCACCGGCGCATCGGCCAGCGGCAGGACGAACAGCGGCGTGCCCTGCTCCAGACCTTTTTGCTGACCTTCGGTCATACGGCCCGCGCGCATCACAAAACTCTTGATGCGGCGGTGTTGGCGGTCTTCGCCTTCTTCCGGCTGGATAGGCGTGTCGTTTGATTCAGTCATCAATGGCTCTTACTTGATCAGACCATCCAGCGGCGAGGAGGCGCTGGCATAGAGTTTTTTCGGCATACGGCCGGCGAGGTAGGCCAGACGACCTGCGACGATGGCGTGTTTCATGGCTTCAGCCATCATGATCGGCTGCTGAGCATGGGCGATGGCCGAGTTCATCAGCACCGCTTCGCAACCCAACTCCATGGCGATGGTGGCGTCAGATGCCGTACCGACACCGGCATCCACCAATACTGGAATCTTGGCTTCTTCGAGGATGATCTGCAGGTTGTACGGATTGCAGATCCCCAGACCCGTGCCGATCAAACCGGCCAGCGGCATGACCGCGATGCAGCCGATTTCCGCGAGTTGACGGGCAATAATCGGGTCATCGCTGGTGTAAACCATGACGTCGAAACCTTCCTTGACCAGCACTTCGGCGGCCTTGAGGGTTTCGATAACGTTGGGAAAAAGGGTTTTCTGGTCAGCTAGCACTTCCAGCTTCACCAGGTTGTGGCCCCCGAGAAGCTCACGGGCCAGGCGGCAAGTGCGCACAGCCTCAGTAGCGTCAAAGCAACCGGCGGTGTTCGGCAGAAAGGTGTAGCGATCCGGCGACAGGATTTCAAGCAGGTTCGGTTCGCCCGGGTTCTGCCCAAGGTTGGTGCGGCGCACGGCGAAGGTGACTATCTCTGCACCCGAGGCCTCGATGGCCAGACGAGTTTCTTCCATGTCGCGGTACTTGCCGGTGCCTACCAGCAAACGCGACTGGTAAGTACGACCGGCCAGGACGAAGGGCTTGTCGCTACGAACGATGCTCATGGGAAATCCTCTGTAGGGGTGAGGTTCTTGCAGAATTGCTTATTAACCAAACGCGGTGAAAACGTCGCGAGCGAAGGAAAGACAAGGCAAAAGCAGTCTACGGGTTGTAAATGAGCATTCCGAGCCTGTTTTTAACGCAGTATTTCTTGCGTGCGCCAAAGGCGCCCAGCATGCAGCAGTTTTCACAGTGTTTGGCGACTAGCCGCCGCCGATGGCGTGTACCACTTCGACCGAGTCCCCGTCACTCAACGTTGTGTCGGCATGCTGGCTGCGAGGGACGATATCCAGATTGAGTTCGACCGCCACCCGGCGTCCGGTGAGTTCCAGACGGGTCAGCAGGGCCGCAACGGTTTCGCCGTCGGGCAGTTCAAGGGATTCGCCGTTCAACTGAATGCGCATACCGAATGCCGCCATCGTTTTTAGGGGCAGGCATTCTAGCTCGATCAGTCTTGGCGACCCAAGCCATTCATCATGAAATGGACTGCACGGTCAGCTCAACCGCCAGGCGGCAAGGCCCAGGCAGAACCAGCCCACCAGAAACGCCAGACCGCCAAAAGGCGTGATGATGCCAAGCTTGCTGACGCCGGTCAGGGTCAACAGGTACAGACTGCCGGAGAACAGCATGATACCGACGACAAACGAGGCGCCGGCCCAGGTGATCAGGCGGCCCGGAACCTGTGTGGCCAACAGCGCGACGCCCAGCAACGCCAAGGTGTGTACCAGTTGATAAGTGACGCCGGTATGAAAGATCGCCAGGTACTCGGGCGTCAGGCGGTTTTTCAGGCCGTGGGCGGCAAATGCGCCAAGGGCAACGCCAGTGAAGCCGAAGAAAGCGGCCAGCATCAGAAAGCCACGCAGCATGGAGAACTCCAGTCAGACTCGATCAACAGGGTCTGTATAATGGCCCGCTCAACGGGTTCGGCCAAGCCATCTCTATGCTGCGTTTAATTTTCCGTCGCTTCACAAAAGCCCTGTTCTGGTTCGCGGTCGGCAGCGTTGTGCTGGTGCTGATCTTTCGCGTCGTGCCGCCACCGGGGACGGCGCTGATGGTCGAGCGCAAGGTTGAGTCGTGGGTCGATGGCGAGCCCATCGACCTGCAACGCACCTGGACGCCCTGGAATGAAATTTCCGACGACCTGAAAGTCGCAGTGATTGCAGGCGAGGATCAGAAATTCCCGGAGCACTGGGGCTTTGACTTCGGCGCCATCCAGGCCGCCCTCGCCCACAACGAACTTGGCGGCACGGTCCGCGGCGCAAGCACGCTGAGCCAGCAAGTCTCGAAAAACCTGTTCCTGTGGTCTGGCCGTAGCTGGTTACGCAAAGGGCTGGAGGCCTGGTTTACCGGACTGATCGAAGTGTTTTGGCCCAAGCAGCGGATTCTTGAGGTGTACCTGAACAGCGTGGAGTGGGACGACGGCGTATTTGGCGCCGAAGCAGCGGCCCGTCATCACTTTGGCGTGAGTGCTCGGTCGTTGTCGCGCCAGCAGGCCAGTTATCTGGCGGCGGTGCTGCCCAATCCGCGCGTGTGGAGTGCGAGCCATCCGACATCCTATGTATCAAGGCGCGCAGGGTGGATTCGGCAGCAGATGAATCAGTTGGGCGGCGACAGCTATCTGCTGGGGCTCAATGATTCACGGCGAGCGCCTTGGGCTCCGTAGCCCAATACAGTGTCATGTACGCCTGAGAACGCCTGTGAGAGCCCGCTTGCTCCCACAATGGAAAACGGCAAAGCAGAAAAATCGACACCCACAAAAACGCCCCGACCATTTTGAACTGATCGGGGCGTTTTTTATTGTCGGTTGCGCGGCTTAGGCGGCGATCGACAACTTGAGCTTGTTCATCGCGCTCTTCTCGAGCTGACGAATACGCTCAGCCGACACGTTGTACTTCTGCGCCAGGTCGTGCAGCGTCGCTTTTTCTTCTGCCAGCCAACGCTGGTAGAGGATGTCACGACTGCGGTCGTCCAGCACTTCCAGCGCTTCGTGCAGATTGTGGTTGGAGTTGTCACTCCAGTCCGCGTCTTCCAGTTGACGCGCCGGGTCATACCGGTGGTCTTCCAGATAGTTAGACGGCGATTGGAAGGCGCTGTCGTCGTCCGCTTCGGCGGCCGGGTCGAAGGCCATGTCATGGCCAGTCAGGCGGCTTTCCATCTCTCGCACTTCCCGTGGCTCTACGCCAAGGCTCTCCGCCACACGGTGAACTTCCTCGTTGTTCAGCCACGCCAGACGTTTCTTCTGGCTACGGAGGTTGAAGAACAACTTGCGCTGAGCCTTGGTGGTCGCGACTTTCACAATGCGCCAGTTGCGCAGGATGAATTCGTGAATTTCCGCCTTGATCCAATGCACCGCAAACGACACCAAGCGCACACCCATTTCGGGGTTGAAGCGCTTGACCGCCTTCATCAGGCCAACGTTGCCTTCCTGGATCAGGTCAGCCTGGGCCAGGCCGTAGCCGGAATAGCTACGGGCAATGTGTACAACAAAACGCAGGTGGGCGAGCACCATCTGCCGAGCCGCCCCCAAATCCTGCTCATAATAGAGACTCTCGGCCAGTTCACGCTCCTGCTCCGGCGTCAGCAATGGGATGCTGTTCACCGTGTGCACATAGGCTTCCAGGTTTGCGCCTGGGACCAGAGCATAAGCAGGTTGCAAAGAAGTGGTCATACGAAAAAACCTCCGACTTACATAACTCGTGCAGTTCAGCACTGCGAAAATTGACCGGGAACCGTAGGACAAGTTCCCCTGAACGCTGAAAGGTAAATACGCACAAAAATATACTACTTCGGCGCCAACTCCCTGAGATGACGAGCGACTGCAATCCATGCACCGATATAACCCAACAGCACCGCGCCAAGCAAGAGCGACAGACCATCGGCAACTGGCACTCCGGCCAGCGCAAAATTACTGCCGTACAAGCCGGCCAGCCCAACCACGGCGTCGTTCAGCCAGTCCAGGCCAAACGCCAGCAAGCCCCAGGATAAAACCCCAGCACCCAAGCCGTACAACGCCCCCATGTAAAGAAAGGGCCTGCGCACATAGCTGTCCGTGCCGCCGACGAGTTTAATCACTTCTATCTCTGTGCGACGGTTTTCAATATGAAGACGAATGGTATTGCCTATCACCAAAAGTAATGCAGACACCAGGAGCACGGTCAGACCAAAGACAAATCGGTCGCCCAGCTTGAGGATGGCAGCCAGACGCTCGACCCAGACTAGATCAAGTTGCGCCTGTTGTACCTTTGGCAGCTCGGAAAGTTTTTGTCTCAATGCTTCAAGCGTCGGTTTATCGACTTCATTCGGTGTAACCAGCACCACCCCCGGAAGCGGATTTTCCGGCAATTCCTTCAGCGCGTCGCCCAGACCCGACTGCTGCTGGAACTCTTCCAGCGCCTGATCACGGCCGACGTATTCGGCATCTGCCACGCCGGGCATGCCTTTAATCTGCTCGCGTAACGATTCGCCCTGCTCGGGGCTGGCGTCAAGCTTCAGGTAGAGGGAGATCTGCGCCGCACGCTGCCAGGAGCCGCCGAGACGTTCGACGTTATTGAGCAAAAGTGACAGGCCCATCGGCAAACTCAGGGCAACCGCCATCACCATGCAGGTAAAAAAGCTGCCGATTGGCTGCTTGCCGAGGCGACGCACGCTGTCCATAAGACTGGCACGGTGGCTCTCTACCCAAGCGCGGAACAACGTGGCGAAGTCCGGACCGTCGTCATCGTCGCGTTTTTTCTTCTGCGGCTGCGGGTCAGCGGCCTTCGGCGCCACTCGCTCGGAAACCTTGGGGCTGCGTGTCGCACTCATACGCCAGCCTCCCCGTCGCCAATCAATCGGCCGCGTTGCAGGGTCAGCATGCGGTGGCGCATGCGGGCGATCAGTGCCAGGTCGTGACTGGCGATCAACACGCTGGTGCCCAAGCGGTTGATGTCCTCGAACACGCCCATGATCTCAGCCGCCAGACGTGGATCGAGGTTACCGGTCGGCTCATCCGCCAACAACAAGGCGGGGCGGTGAACGATGGCGCGGGCAATGCCGACACGCTGCTGCTGACCGGTGGACAGGTCGCCAGGGTACAGGTCGGTTTTGTCCGACAGCGCCACGCGCTCCAGGGCCGAGTCCACACGCTTGGCGATCTCGGCTTTGGACAAGCCGAGGATCTGTAACGGCAACGCGACGTTATTGAACACCGTGCGATCAAATAGCAGTTGGTGGTTCTGGAACACCACGCCTATCTGCCGCCGCAGGTAGGGAATCTGTGCGTTGCTGATGGTGCCCAGGTCTTGCCCGGCCAGCAGCAATTTGCCGGTGGTGGGGCGCTCCATGGCCAGCAACAATCGCAACAAGGTACTTTTACCAGCGCCGGAATGGCCGGTAACAAACAAAAACTCGCCACGACGGACTCGAAAGCTCAGCTCATGCAAGCCGACGTGACCGTTCGGGTAGCGTTTACCGACCTGTTCGAAACGAATCATGAACGCTCCCGCTCGGCAAAGAGTGCCTGGACAAAGGGTTCTGCTTCAAAAGTGCGCAAATCATCAATGCCTTCGCCGACACCGATGTAGCGAATCGGCAAACCAAATTGCTTGGCCAAGGCGAAAATCACGCCGCCCTTGGCGGTGCCGTCGAGCTTGGTCAGCGCCAGACCCGTCAATTGCACGGTCTGATTGAATTGCTTGGCCTGGCTGATAGCGTTCTGGCCAGTGCCGGCGTCGAGCACCAACAACACTTCATGTGGCGCATCGGCGTCGAGCTTGCCGATTACCCGGCGAACCTTTTTCAACTCTTCCATCAGGTTGTCTTTGGTGTGCAGGCGCCCCGCAGTGTCGGCGATCAGCACGTCAATGCCACGAGCCTTGGCGGCTTGCACCGCGTCGAAGATCACCGAAGCCGAATCGGCACCGGTGTGCTGGGCGATCACCGGGATCTTGTTGCGCTCACCCCAGACCTGCAATTGCTCCACCGCAGCGGCACGGAAGGTGTCGCCGGCAGCCAACATGACCTTCTTGCCTTCCAGTTGCAGCTTCTTCGCCAGTTTGCCGATAGTGGTGGTTTTGCCAGCGCCATTAACGCCCACCACCAGAATCACGAACGGCTTGTTCTGCGAAGTAATGTTCAGCGGCTGTTCGACGGGTTTGAGCATCGCCGCCAGTTCTGCTTGCAGGGATTTGTACAACGCATCGGCGTCGGCCAGTTCCTTGCGAGCAACCTTCTGCGTCAGGCGCTGAATGATCACCGACGTCGCCTCGACGCCGACGTCGGCAGTCAACAGGCGGGTTTCGATGTCTTCGAGCAATTCGTCATCAATGTTTTTCTTGCCCAGAAACAGGCTGGCCATGCCTTCGCCGATGCTGGCACTGGTCTTGGACAGGCCTTGCTTGAGGCGAGCGAAGAAACCGGCTTTGGTTTCTTCAGTGCGCGGCGGCTCGGCTGGGGGCTCGACGATGGCGACCGGCGCAGCAGCGACCGACGCAATAACCGGTACAGGCGCAGGCACTGGCGCTTGAACAATCGGGGCAACGAATATGGGCGCGACAGGCTCAGGAACAACCGGCTCAGGTTCGGCCACGATCACTGGCGCCACAACCGGCTCAACCACTGGCACGTGAACCGGCTCAGGATTAAACCCGATCGGCGCAGGAATCGGCGGAGTGACGTGAGGCGCCTGCTCATCTTCGACCAATGCCACAGGCTCTTCTGCCACCGGCAACGTCAGCCATGGTTCGGCGGCCGGCATTACCGACGGTTCGGCTTCAGGCTCCACCACCGGTTGCAGCACCGGTTGCAGCACCGGTTCAGCCATGGGCAAGACAATCGGCGCAGGCGCTTCTTCTGTTAACGGCGCGGGGATTGGTTCAGGCGTTGGCTGTGGCTGTTCGACGACGGGTTCCTGCGGCTTTTTGCGCAGCCATCCGAACAGGCTTTTCTTCTCACCAGCCGCAGCTGGGGTCTTCTTGTCGTCGTTGGAACCAAACATGGAGGACGGCTATCTCACAGTAGCGACGCGCCAAAGGGCGCCCCGGCAAATAAATATTCGATGCAGAACAGACTGCAATTGACCCAGCTTGTTCACGCGCAACATTTTCTTGAGGCGCCAACGGCAGCTCAAAGGTCGACTAATACTAAGCACTGGACCGGCATCTTCGGCGAAAACGCAGAGTTTCGCTGATAAACGCAAAGCTTCTGCCGGCAACCCATACAGCCTTATGGCCATTCAAAGGCCTGATAGGCGTGGCCGCCAGTAAAACGGATCAGTATCCTAGCACCCTCTCGCCCGCTGACGCTAAGACCAAGCGGGCAGCTCAACAGGTTTAAAAACGTATGAATGCTCTAGCCCGCCGCGCTGCAGGCCTGCTGCTCAGCACAGTATGTCTGCCTCTTTCAGCCTTGGCTGCCGATCCACAACCCACCCATGAATTCACCCTCGACAACGGCTTGAAGGTCGTCGTGCGCGAAGACCATCGGGCGCCGGTGGTGGTGTCCCAGGTCTGGTACAAGGTCGGCTCCAGCTACGAAACTCCGGGGCAAACCGGCTTGTCCCACGCCCTGGAACACATGATGTTCAAAGGCAGCGAGAAAGCCGGTCCCGGCGAAGCTTCGTTGATCCTGCGCGATCTAGGCGCCGAAGAAAACGCGTTCACCAGCGACGACTACACCGCGTACTACCAAGTCCTGGCGCGCGATCGACTGGGCGTGGCCTTTGAACTCGAAGCCGACCGCATGGCCAATCTGCGCCTGCCGGCCGACGAATTCACTCGTGAGATCGAAGTCATCAAAGAGGAGCGTCGTCTGCGCACCGATGACAAGCCGATGTCCAAGGCCTACGAACGCTTCAAGGCCATGGCCTACCCGGCCAGCGGCTACCACACGCCCACCATCGGCTGGATGGCTGACCTTGAGCGCATGAAAATCGAAGAACTGCGCCACTGGTACACGTCCTGGTATGTGCCAAACAACGCCACGCTGGTGGTGGTCGGCGACGTCACCCCGGACGAAGTCAAAGCCCTGGCTCAGCGCTACTTCGGCCCCATTGCCAAGCGCGACGTACCGCCCGCTAAAATCCCGCTGGAACTGGCCGAACCCGGCGAGCGGCAGATCACCCTGCATGTGCAGACACAGCTGCCGAGCCTGATGCTGGGCTTCAACGTGCCGAGCATCGCTACCGCTGAAGACAAACGCTCGGTGAACGCCTTGCGCTTGATCTCGGCCCTGCTCGACGGCGGCTACAGCGGTCGCATCCCGACGCAACTGGAACGTGGCGAAGAGCTGGTGTCAGGCGGTTCGTCGAGTTACGACGCCTACAGTCGCGGCGACAGTCTTTTCACCTTGTCGGCCACCCCGAATACCCAGAAACACAAAACCATCGCTCAGGCCGAGGCTGGTTTGTGGAAGCTGCTCGATCAGTTGAAAACCAGCGCACCCTCTACCGCCGAGCTGGAACGCGTGCGAGCGCAGGTGATCGCCGGTCTGGTCTACGAGCGAGACTCGATCACCAGTCAGGCCAGCGCCATTGGTCAACTGGAAAGCGTCGGTCTGTCCTGGAAGCTGATGGACACCGAACTTGCCGATCTTGAAAGCGTGACCCCGCAAGACATCCAGAAAGCCGCCAAGCTGTATTTCACCCGCGAACGTCTCAGCGTCGCCCATGTACTGCCACTGGAGACGACTCATGAGTGAGCGTAAAAACACACGTCTGGTACTGATCGGCTTGATCGTTATCGCACTGATCGGGTCCGCCGCCGTTTACCTGCTGCGCCCGGCTGACTCCAAGGCCAGCGAAGCCCTGGACAAGGCAACGTCCAGCCAGAAACTGCAATCGCTGGCAGAACTCGACGGCAAGCCGCCGAGCCACCGGACCCTGAACGTGCAAACCTGGAGCACCGCCGAAGGCGCCAAGGTGATGTTTGTTGAAGCCCGTGAACTGCCGATGTTCGACATGCGCCTGATCTTCGCTGCGGGCAGCAGCCAGGACGGCCCTGCTCCCGGCCTGGCGCTGCTGACCAATGCGATGCTCAACGAAGGCGTGGCCGGTAAAGATGTCGGTGCCATCGCTCAAGGCTTCGAAGGCCTCGGTGCCGATTTCGGCAACGGTGCCTACAAAGACATGGCCGTCGCGTCCCTGCGCAGTCTGAGCGCGGCGGACAAACGCGAACCGGCGCTGAAGCTGTTTTCTGAAGTCGTCGGCCACCCGACCTTCCCTGCCGATTCGTTCGCACGGATCAAGAACCAGCTACTCGCCGGCTTCGAATACCAGAAACAGAACCCAGGCAAACTGGCCGGCCTTGAGCTGATGAACCGTTTGTATGGGGATCATCCTTACGCCCACTCCAGCGACGGCACAGCGAAAACCGTTCCGGCAATCACCCTGGCACAGCTTCGCGCCTTCCACGAAAAAGCTTACGCCGCCGGCAACGTGGTGATTGCTTTGGTGGGCGACCTGTCGCGTAGCGAAGCCGAGGCGATTGCGGCGCAGGTCTCCAGCGCACTGCCAAAAGGCCCGGCCCTGGCGAAAATCCCGCAACCGGTAGAACCGAAAGCCAGCATTGGCCACATCGAGTTCCCGTCCAAGCAGACCAACCTGATGCTGGCGCAAGTGGGCATCGACCGTGACGATCCAGACTACGCCGCACTGTCCATGGGCAACCAGATCCTCGGCGGCGGTGGTTTCGGCACGCGCTTGATGAGCGAAGTCCGCGAAAAACGCGGCCTGACCTACGGCGTCTATTCGGGCTTCACGCCGATGCAGGCCCGCGGCCCGTTCATGATCAACCTGCAAACCCGCGCCGAAATGAGCGAGGGCACCCTCAAACTGGTGCAGGACGTACTCGCCGACTACCTTAAAACCGGCCCGACCCAAAAAGAGCTCGACGACGCCAAACGCGAACTGGCGGGCAGCTTTCCACTCTCAAACGCCAGCAACGCGGACATCGTCGGCCAACTCGGTGCCATGGGTTTCTACAACCTGCCGCTGAGTTATCTGGAAGACTTCATGCAACAGTCCCAGAACCTGACCGTCGAGCAAGTCAAAACCGCACTGAACAAACACCTGAGCACGGAAAAAATGGTCATCGTTACCGCTGGCCCGACCGTGCCGCAAAAGCCGTTACCGGCCCCTACTGATAAACCTTCCGAGCAGCCGCTCGGGGTTCCGGAGCATTAATGGCCACTCGCCCTAAAAAACCTGTTCACAACGTCCATAACGGCGTGAACCAACTGCGCATCATCGGCGGTGAATGGGGCAGCCGAAAGCTGAGTTTCCCCGATGCACCCGGTCTGCGCCCAACACCGGACCGGGTGCGTGAAACCCTGTTCAACTGGTTGGCACCGTATGTTGCCGGCGCCAAAGTGCTTGACCCTTTTGCCGGCAGCGGCGCGCTGTTCCTCGAAGCCTTGTCGCGCGGCGCGGCAATGGGCCAGGCGCTGGACGCCAGCAACATCGCTGTCGCCAGTATCAAGGAGCACCTGGGCACGCTGCGCTGCACCACCGGTCAGGTACAGACCGCCGACGCGCTGCGCTACCTTGAAACCCAGACAGCCATTGCATTCGATGTGGTGTTTCTCGACCCACCGTTCAACCAGAACCTGCTGCCGACCGTCTGCACGCTGCTCGAAGAGCGCCAATGGTTAGCCGCAGAGGCCTGGATCTACACCGAAAGCGAAGACAAGCCGTCGATCCTTGGCTTGCCAGGCAACTGGCGCCTGCACCGGGAGCAGAAATCCGGGCGGGTTTACTACGCGTTGTGGCAACGTATGGCAGAGATCGCGGGTTAAGAGACCCGCCTGAAAAAGGTGCGCACCGGTTGCGCACCGCTGCATCGAGAGCAATCGTGCCCCAACCGCCAGAACGTTTCACCCCCGCCTTCGGCCTCGGCAACCCACACCTGCAAACCTTGTGGGGACCGCTGTGGCGCAAAACGACACACATCGACCGCCAGCGCGAACGCCTGTGGCTCGACGACGGTGACTTCCTTGACCTCGACTGGCACGGCCCGCACAGCGCCGACGCGCCGTTGGTGGTGGTGTTGCACGGGCTGACTGGTTCGTCGAATTCACCTTACGTGGCCGGCCTGCAAAAAAAACTGGCCGAACAAGGCTGGGCCAGTGTTGCGCTGAACTGGCGCGGCTGCTCGGGCGAGCCGAATCTGCTGCCCCGCAGTTACCACTCTGGCGCCAGTGAAGACCTGGCCGAAACCCTCCGGCATTTGCGCGCCAAACGCCCGCTCGCCCCTCTGTATGCCGTCGGCTATTCATTGGGTGGCAACGTGCTGCTCAAATATCTGGGTGAGACCGGCAGCGACAGTGGCCTGCTTGGCGCGGTCGCGGTATCGGTGCCCTTTCGCCTCGATCAGTGCGCCGACCGTATCGGCCAAGGGTTTTCCAAGGTCTATCAAGCGCATTTCATGCGCGAGATGCTGGCCTACATCAAGAACAAACAACGGCAGTTCCAACACGATGGACGTGAGGAAGGGCTGGCGGCATTGGCAGCGCTGGGCTCACTGGAAAACATGCGCACGTTTTGGGACTTCGATGGCAGGGTCACTGCGCCGCTGCACGGTTTTGCCGATGCCGAGGATTACTATCGCCGCGCCTCCAGCCGTTATTTCCTCGGCGCCATTGCGACACCGACGCTGATCATTCAGGCGGCCGACGATCCCTTCGTGTTCCCGCACAGCCTACCGCACGCCGAAGAACTGTCCGCGTGTACTCAGCTTGAATTGCAGGCCAGGGGCGGGCATGTCGGTTTCGTCGAGGGCTCCTTCAGCCAGCCGGGGTATTACCTCGAACGGCGGATCCCGCAGTGGTTGTCCGCTATCGACAGTGACTAAGGCTCTGGCTCCCATCGCCGGATCGACGTTTACTCGCCGGTAGCGACGCCCCGCGCGGGATCATTGATCCACTCGCTCCACGACCCGGCATACAAAGCCCCCAACGGATAACCCGCCAGACACAACGCAAACAAATTATGGCAAGCGGTCACACCGGAACCGCAATACGCCACCAATTGCGCCGGCGAGCGCTTGCCGAGTTTCGCGGCAAACCGCTGGCGGAGCTGATCGGCCGGCAAAAATCGTCCGTCGCTGCTCAAGTTATCGCTGAAAGCCGCGCATTGAGCACCTGGGATGTGCCCGGCAATCGGATCGATCGGCTCCACTTCGCCCTTGAAGCGCGGCAAGGCGCGAGCGTCGAGTAAGGTCAGTGCGGGCTGGCCGAGGCGCTGCTGGAGTTGTTCAGCGCTGAGCAACAACGACGTATCCGGCGCGCCGCTAAAGGTGCCGCGAGTCACCGACGGCGCATCGAGGTTCAGCGGCAACCCCGCCGCGTGCCAGGCCTTGAGCCCGCCATCGAGGATAAACACGCCCTCGCGCTTGCCCAACCAGGCCAACAACCACCAGGCCCGAGCCGCGTAAGCACCGGGACCGTCGTCATACAGCACCACCTCGCTGTCAGCGTTGATGCCCCAGGCTTGCAGCCGTTCGATGAGGTCCTGGGCTTCGGGCAACGGATGACGCCCGGTAACACCCTTGACCACCGCGCCACTGAGATCACGTTCGAGGTCTGCAAAAAGCGCCCCGGCAATGTGCCCCTCAGCGTAGCTACGCTGCCCGTAATCAGGGTCTTCGAGGGCGAAACGACAATCCAGAAGCACTCGCCCCGGCGCCTCCTTTTTCAGGTCCAGCGCTTGGGGAGTGATCAGTTGCGCAATGGGCATAACAGGCTCCTGTGATTAAGTCGTGGCCGATGCTACTGCACTTCTTCAAGCGCTTGAGCCAACGGCACGTAAAACTCTTCAAAGAGTGCATTGACCGCTTCGCGGGACTGGTCCGTGACAAACCCGGCTTCCAGCACTAACACCTGATAGACGCCTCGCTTGACGGCCTGCTCACTCAGATGATTAGAGTTTTCCCGCGTGGTACACAGGAAACGTACCCAGGAAGTCAGGATGATCCAGGCGTTGAGGGTCAGGGATTCAATCTGCACCCGGTCCATATTCAGAATGCCGGCCTCAACGAAGCCTTTATAGATAGCCGAGCCCTGAATCAGGCAGCGCTGGGAAAAACGCCGATAACGGGCGGCAAGATCAGGATCGCTTTCCAGCAAATGTTCGAGGTCGCGGTGCAAAAACCGGTAGCGCCACATGGCTGACAACAACGCCTTCAGGTAAAAACGCTTGTCTTCCACAGTGGCCGCTCGGCCCAGGGGCGGGCGCAGAAAGCTGTCTACCAAGCTTTCGTATTCACTGAACAGCACGGCGATAATCGCCTGCTTATTGGGGAAGTGGTAATAGAGATTGCCCGGAGAAATCTCCATGTGGGCAGCGATATGGTTGGTACTAATGCTGCGCTCGCCGAGTTGATTGAACAACTCCAGGCTGTTCTGCACGATGCGCTCGCTGGTTTTT